>CAMXAU010000017.1 GCA_947179325.1 uncultured Bacteroidales bacterium
TATGCGATAGACCAGCACTACAGGCGTGGTCTTGCTGAGGGTGAGGCGAGGGGTGCACGCGAGACCGCCTCGCGCTTTCTCATGGAAGGCATTCCTGCAGAGACGGTCTCTAAATGCACAGGCTTGTCCCTCGAAGAGGTCATGGCCTTGCAGGCTTCTTCAGAGAATATTCATATAGATTAATATAGTGATGAACTATGGATATTGTAGAAGTAAGAGATTATCTCTTATCATTGCCGTCATGTGAGGAAAGCCAGCCATTCGGGGAGGAGTTTGCTGTATATAAGACAGGCGGAAAGATGTTTGCATGCACAGCATTTGAACGTCCGGGGATAATAGCCCTGAAATGCAATCCGGACAGAGCTGTCCTGCTGCGTGACAGGTTTCCATCAGTCACACCTGCATGGCATTTCAACAAGAAGCATTGGAATGACATCAGCATTGAGATGCTTGATGACAACATTGTCCGCAGAGAGATAAACCACTCCTATCTTACTGTCATCAAGAAAAATGTCTCTCCCAAAAGTTTGAAAGAGACACTGTTGAAATTAGCGGCAGAAGCAGGGATAGAAGATGCAGAGTGCCCGGAATAACGGGCTTGCTCCAAAGCTATCTGCTTCCCTGGGGCTTGCGCTGGTCGTTGCTGCCATGGTGGAGCTTGTGGATCTGTTCGCGGCGGAACTTCTCTTCCGCGAGGAAGAGCTTTGCCACTTTTTCTGCCGGAAGTACTCTCCTGTAGTCAGCTCCGTCACGCTGTGCCATTCCTGACTGCTTGTCAAGGGCGGCAAGATATGCGTCAAGCTTTTCGGAGATTTCCTTTTCTGGCTTGCCGGAGCGTATCGCTTCGCTCATTGACTTATATGCAGCCATTACAGATCTCTGGGCCTTGTCCTTTTCGTCCCATTTCGCATTATATACGGGCCAGAAAACTTGGGCTTCTTCTGGAGTCAGTCCTATTTCTGCCGTCAGGAACGCTATCTTTTCTGTTCTCATCTTTTCTTTCCAGTCGTTCTTCTCCTGTGAAAGCATGGCTGGTGCATAGAAAAGCGTGATTGCCATAAATATAATGAAACGTTTCATAGGGCTGTTGATTTTATTCGTTGTTAAACAATTCAAGGTCTGTTCCGTCATAGATCAGGTATTCAATGAGATCGTCATCCGATATCTCATCGAATTCATAGTTGTATGAATAGTACAGTGCGTCAGGCTCTGTGACTGGAATCAGGTCGATATATGCCATTGAACCATACTCCTGCAGGTCGTCCTGCGGCAATATGGATCTCATGAGTGCGGTGCCGGCAGCCGCTATGACTGCAAACATTGCAGCCATGGCCAGATATGGAGACAGTTTCCTGAAAACCGGCATTTCAAGGCATACCTTGCTGCCATGCTTTTGCCGCTCTGTCTTGCGGAGGTCTACAGCGAAGTTCTCGAAATACCCGGCAGGTGTGCTGTATGGCATCTGCTTCAGTTCCTTGGCGTTCGCCAGAATGTCTTTTCCTGAATTTTCCATCATAGTTCCTTAAAGGCAAATCATTAATTAGACACAGGAAAATTAAAAAGTTAAAACTTTTTTTCAAGTTCTGCCTTGATTTTTATATAGGCATGATGATATGAGGCTTTCAAAGACCCGGGAGAAGTATCCAGGATTTCTGAAATCTCATTGTAGCTGAGTTCATCGAAATACCTCAGGTTGAATACAAGCTTTTGTTTCTGAGGCAGTTTCTGGATGGCTTTGTGAAGTTCTCGCTGAAGTTCGTTGCCGTTGAAATACACATCCTCATCAATCTGCCTGTACAATACATTGTCAAGAGGCTCCATTGTCAGCAGTCCCCTGATCTTCTTCTTTCTTATGAAATTCAATGCTTCGTTGGTGGCAATCCTGTATATCCAGGTGAAAAGGCGTGAGTCCTCCCGGAAACCGTCCATGGCATTCCAGATCTTGATGAATGTATCCTGCAGCAGGTCATCTGTGTCTTCATGCGAACAGACAAATCTGCGGATGTGCCAATACATCCGCTCCTTATATGACTGTACCAGCGCAGAGAAAGCTTTTTCCTGCTCCCCTGCGCGGTACAAGGCCATTATTTCCTTGTCTGTAAGATTGTTCACCGGAAGATCTTTGAAAACTCTATTTCCTGCTTATGGCTTTCTTGGCTGCTTCTGCGATATGTGCTGCGTCAAGCCCATATGCCTTCATCAGTTCTGCAGGTGTCCCGCTCTGTCCGAACCTGTCACCTCCGTTGATGTACTCAACCGGTGTCGGGCAGCTCAGGGCAAGTACACCGGCGATAAGCTCACCGAGGCCTCCGTACATATTGTGCTCTTCAGCACAGACAACGGCTCCTGTCTTGCGGGCAGATGCGACAACGGCTTCCTCGTCAAGGGGCTTGATGGTGGCAATGTCAATTATTTCAGCAGATATCCCTTCTTCCTCAAGCATCTGGCAGGCCTGCAGTGCCTCCCATACGAGATGTCCGGTCGCAAAGATTGTTACGTCATTGCCCTCATTCATCATGATTGCCTTCCCGATTTCAAACTTCTGGTCAGGCGAAGTGAAGTTAGGGACCCCAGGGCGTCCGAACCTCAGGTATACAGGGCCTTCATATCCTGCTATCGCCATGGTCGCAGCCTTTGTCTGGTTGTAGTCGCAAGGATTTATGACAACCATTCCCGGAAGGGCCCTCATAAGGGCGATGTCCTCCATTGTCTGGTGAGTCGCACCGTCTTCTCCGAGCGTGATACCGGCGTGTGACGCGCATATCTTGACATTGGCATTGCCGTATGCTACCTCCTGACGGATCTGGTCATATACGCGGCCAGTCACAAATTCAGCGAATGAACCTATGAAAGGTATCTTGCCGCTGATTGCGAGTCCTGCTGCCGCCCCTACCATATTGGCTTCGGCGATGCCGCATTGTACAAACCTTTCCGGGAAAGCCTCTACGAAGGCCTCCATCTTCAGCGAGCCGATGAGGTCCGCTGTCATTGCAACCACATTCCCGTTCTCTTTCCCGGCTTCGAAGAGTCCTGCTCCAAATCCGCTTCGGGTATCCTTGTTTCCGGAATTTGTATATTGTTTCATGATGTCCAGATTTTGCTGTTAATAATCTCCGAGTGTTTCTTCAAGCTGTGCAAGCGCTTCATCGCACTGCTCCTGTGATGGGGCTTTCCCGTGCCATTTGTGTGTCCCTGCCATGAAGTCGACACCATGTCCCATGTCGCTTTTCATGAGGATTACAACAGGCTTGCCGTTGCCTTTTTCGCCCTTTGCATTTGCAAATGCATCGAGAATCTGCTGGAAATCGTGTCCGTCACAGGAGATAACTGTCCAGCCGAACGCCTTCCATTTTGCCTCAAGGTCACCGACTCCTCCTACTTCGTCCACCTTTCCGTCAATCTGCTGGCCGTTCCAGTCAACCATGGCAATGAGGTTGTCAAGTCCCTGGTGTGCCGCGAACATGGCCGCTTCCCAGATCTGCCCCTCTTCGCATTCGCCGTCTCCCATCATAACGTAGACTGTATTCTCTTCCTTGTCCATTTTCTTGCTGATTGCAAATCCGCATGCGGCGGAAAGTCCCTGGCCGAGCGAACCGGATGTCTGGAATATGCCCGGAAGCCCATGCTCCACGGATGGATGTCCCTGGAGACGTGAACCGAATCTTCGGAATGTACCAAGCTCCTTGACAGGGAAATAGCCACAACGTGCCAGCAGAGAGTAGTAGACCGGGGTCAGATGGCCGGCGGAAAGGATAAACACATCCGAGCCTTTGCCGTCTCTTGTCCATGTGGCGGGATCATGCTTCATTACATCAAAATAAAGGGCAGTGAGGAAATCTGCACTGCTCATTGAACCGCCCGGATGGCCGGACTTGGCCTCTGTGACCATTCTGACAATGTCTCTCCTTACCTGGGAGGCAACCTGTCTGAGTTCTTCAATTCTTGTCATAATCAGATAAGATATATGTTTATGAATTAGTACATCTTGACAAATGTACGCAAAATTTTCATTATTTGGATTATCTTTGCACTGATTACGGAAATTCTAATGAAGAACACAAGGAACTTTTGCATTATAGCGCACATCGACCACGGTAAGAGTACGTTGGCCGACAGGATGCTCGAAATTACGAATACTTTGAGCAGCAGGGATATGGAGGCACAGGTGCTGGATTCCATGGACCTGGAGAAGGAAAAAGGCATTACAATCAAGAGCCATGCGATACAGATGGAGTATGCCTACAAGGGAGAGAAATATATCCTGAACCTGATTGACACTCCGGGCCATGTGGACTTCTCATACGAGGTGTCAAGGGCAATTGCATCATGCGAGGGCGCGCTTCTCGTCGTGGATGCGACGCAAGGGATACAGGCACAGACAATCTCCAACCTGTACCTTGCGATAGAGCATGACCTGGAGATAATACCGGTGCTGAACAAGATTGACATGGATGCCGCAATGGTTGATGTCGTGACGGACCAGGTCGTTGACCTTCTCGGATGCAGTCCGGAGGATGTACTTTGCGCTTCAGGAAAGACAGGCGAGGGCGTCCCGGCAATACTGGATGCAATCGTGGAGAGGGTGCCGGCCCCTAAAGGCGACCCCCAGGCTCCGCTCCAGGCTTTGATCTTTGACTCTGTATTCAATTCATTCAGGGGGATCATCGCATATTTCAAGGTGAAGAACGGCTCGATAAAGAAAGGGGACAAGGTGAAATTCTTCAATACCGGGAAGGAGTATGTCGCGGATGAGGTCGGAGTGCTGAAGATGAAGATGTGCCCGAAGAACGAGATTCCATGCGGCAGTGTGGGATATATAATATCGGGGATAAAGACGGCGGCTGAGGTCAAGGTCGGTGACACGATCACCCATGTTGAGAGTCCGTGCGAAGAATCCATCGCCGGATTCGAGGAGGTCAAGCCGATGCTTTTTGCCGGAATGTATCCTGTGGAGACAGACCAGTATGAGGAGCTGAGGTCCTCGCTCGAGAAGTTCCAGCTGAACGACGCTTCGCTTGTCTTTGAGCCTGAGGCATCCCTTGCGCTGGGCTTCGGTTTCCGCTGCGGTTTCCTTGGACTTCTCCATCTTGAGATTGTACAGGAGAGACTTTACAGGGAATTCGGCATGGATGTGATTACCACTGTGCCTAACGTTTCATATAAGGTATATACTACGCAGGGGGATGTCATAGATGTGCATAATCCGTCAGGTCTTCCGGCACCGACGCTTATTGACAAGATCGAGGAGCCTTACATCAAGGCCCAGGTCATCTCGAAGTCTGAATTCTATGGCCCGATAATGAAGCTCTGCCTTGACAAGAGGGGGACGCTGATAAACCAGCATTACCTTACTGCGGACCGTCTTGAGCTGACATATGAGATGCCTCTGTCTGAGATTGTATTTGATTTCTATGACAAGCTCAAGTCGATTTCAAAGGGATATGCCTCATTCGACTACCATGTGATCGGCTTCAGGGATGCAAAGCTTGTCAAGCTTGACATCCTTCTGAACGGAGAGCCTGCAGATGCGCTTTCTTCACTTATACATATCGACCATGCATATGATTTCGGGCGCAAGATATGCGAGAAGCTCAAGGAACTTATCCCGAGACAGCAGTTCGACATCGCCATCCAGGCGGCTATTGGTGCGAAGATCATTGCGCGTGAGACCGTTAAGGCAGTACGCAAGGATGTGACTGCAAAATGTTATGGCGGTGACATCTCAAGAAAGAGGAAACTCCTTGAAAAGCAGAAGCAGGGAAAGAAGAGGATGCGCCAGATAGGAACTGTGGATGTCCCTCAGAGTGCATTCATGGCTGTCCTTAAACTTGATTAGGATGCAGACTGTAGCCTTATTGTTTACTGTATTCAACCGTAAGGAAATGACACTTGACTGTCTCAGGCTCTGCTATGCGGAGATAGAGGCAGTCAAGGCTGAAGCGAGATATTCTTTTTCCATATACCTGACCGACGATGGAAGCACAGATGGCCTTTCAGAGGCCGTCCAGGGCCAGTTTCCTGATGTGCATATAATAAATGGAGACGGGACGCTGTTCTGGAACAGGGGCATGATTGCAGCCTGGAAGGCGGCAGCGGAGAAGGATTTCGATTTCTATCTGTGGATGAATAACGATACGATGCCTGTCAATGGCTCTTTCGCAGCTCTCCTTGAAAACTCGTTCTATCTTGGACATAGGGCGATAGTCGTCGGCACTGCTGTTGACTCTGAGGGGAATCTGAGCTATGGAGGTCGTACCGGAAAGGGACGCCTTGTCAAGCCGGATCCGGAGATACCTGTCCCATGCGACATATTCAACGGGAATATGGTCCTTGTGCCGAAGAGCGTGTATGAAGTCCTCGGGACCATGGAGCCGAAGTATACCCATGGCTTTGGCGATTTTGACTATGGGGTACGTGCAATGAAGGATGACATTACAGTTGTTGTCGCTCCGGGGATTCTTGCGACATGCGACCGTAATCCGGGGATTCCTGCATGGAGGGATGCTTCATTGCCTCTCGGAAAGAGGTATCATGCCCTCATGTCTCCCAAAGGCCGCCCATTCGGGGAGCAGTTCCTGTATGATGTCAGGAAATCCGGGATATTGTTTGCCCTCTTCCATTTCCTTTCCATCAATATAAAGGTGATATTCCCCAAGAGGACCAGGTGAGCACTTGGATGTGTAGCCGAAGAAGGATTCCGGGAGGGCAAAAATAAAGAGGTCACCTTCACAGGCAACCTCTCTAAAACTTCTTTTCAGAAGTAATTTCTTATGCTTTTATGCATGGCGATTAATTGCACACATCATCCATGCTTGAGCATTAAGAGACGAATAAGATTCTTAACCGATGCAAAGATCGTAATGAAAACTTCTTTTGCAGTTGTAGATTTTGTTGTTTTATGTGTTGTTTCACCAGTTGTAGACCCTGTGGCATGGAAAAGATCAAATTTTATATAGTGGCGATGCGTCTCAGGACACTGCCGCTTTCACTCGCAGGAGTGCTGCTCGGACTGATGCTTGCCGCTGCCGATTACCATGTCCATTGGACTGTTTTTGTGTTCACTCTCCTGACAACGGTTTTTCTCCAGATTCTCAGCAATGTCTCGAATGAACTTGGGGATGCCATGCACGGAACTGACGGGGCGGACCGGCAGGGACCTGCCTATACTCTCTCGAAAGGCTATCTGTCTGTCGGGGATTTCAAGGTTATGGTTGCCGTGTATGTCGTCCTGTGCATCCTGTCCGGACTTGCAATGATCTATTTCTCTTTCGGGACACTTCTTGACCTGGAGCCTGTTCTGCTGATGCTTCTTGGAGCGGCAGCCATCTCAGGTGCGATGAGATATACGCTGGGAAGGAATCCGTATGGATACAGGGGGCTTGGAGATATCTATGTCTTCCTTTTCTTTGGACTGGTTGCCGTGATGGGGGCGTATTTTGTCGGTTCGCATACAATGCACTGGAGAATGCTCCTGCCCGCAATCAGCATGGGGGCGTTCAGTATAGGTGTGTTGAATGTCAATAATATAAGGGACATGAAGACAGATGCCGCCACAAGGGTTACGGTACCGCTGAAACTGGGGGAGAGGAACGCCAAAATCTACCACACGTGCCTTATCGTGCTTGGATGGGCTGTTATGGTCATATATGTGTCATTGAGGATATTCGACCCCTGGCATTATCTCTTTGTCCTGACTCTGCCTCTTTTTGTCGCCCATGTGAGTGGCGTATGGAAGCGTACCGGAAAAGACCTGGACCCTATGCTGCCGATGCTTGTGATGTCATCGTTTGCATTCGCGCTTCTTGCCGGCCTTGGTTTCCTTGTCTATCTTTTCTGAAACATTATTGTTTCTCTGCCGTATACATACGGCAAATGCCAAAAGTAAACGAATTGTGCCTTATGTTGCTGAAGCCGGCTTCGGACATCATCTCCATGAACCTTGCCGGCTTCGGGAAATTCTGTACTGACGCCGGAAGATATTCGTATGCTCCACGGTTTCCGGATACCTTGCCGCCTATCATTGGAAGCACATTCAGGAAATATAGTCTGTAGAGCCATTTGATGATTCTGTTCTGCGGTTCTGACAGTTCAAGGATTGTCACTGTCCCCCCTTTTCTGAGGACGCGCCGCATTTCAGACAGACCGATGCCGATGTGCTCGAAGTTGCGGACACCGAAAGCCACTGACACACGGTCAAAGGTACCTTCTGCATATGGAATCTTTTCACTGTCTCCCGTTTCCAGCCCGATAATGCCAGACAGTCCGCATTTGGCTACCTTTTCCCTTCCGATGGCCAGCATCCCTTCCGAGATGTCAAGCCCCGTCACTCTGCTCCCTTTTGCTGCCTTTTTCGCTATTGCAATTGCGAAGTCTCCAGTCCCGGATGCAATGTCAAGGATGTTCAGCGGCTCATACCTGCTTACGATCCGCCTTACGGCACGCCGCCTCCAGGTCTTGTCTATGTCAAGCGAGAGTACATGGTTAAGCCGGTCATATTCCGGTGCGATATTGTCAAACAGGTTTCTTATACCTTCTTTATTTGGCATGTTGTAGTCTTTTATGGGACAGGGTCATATCCGCTTCCGCCCCAGGGGTGGCAGCGGAGGATTCTCCTTGTTGTAAGATATAGTCCTTTGAAAGGTCCGTGCTTGCGGAAAGCCTCCAGGGCATATTGCGAGCATGTCGGTGTAAATCTGCAGCAGGCGGGCTTCAGCGGTGATATACAAGCCCTGTAGAACCGGATCAGGACTATGAACGGGAATATTGCTGCATTATGGATGGACCTTTTCAGCCTTTCTGTGTCCATAGCCGTTGATTTTGTCTATAACCTTTCCTACAGCCGTGAATATCTCCTGGTATGTAAGGGCTTCTTTGGTGCTGTATATGAACAGGATGTCCGTTCCTGGACCTTCAAGGTCCCGTTTCTGCCTGCGGTAGCTCTCGCGGATGCGGCGTTTAAGAAGATTCCTCTTTACTGCCCTCTTGAAATTCTTCTTGGGGACAGACACCATCATCCTGTTGATTCCGTTCCCGGTTTCCAGGAAGCAATAGCGTATCCCGCCCGGCACATCTCCGAAACGGCCCCTGGCAAGAAGTCCTGAAATGTCATTCTTGCCGTGCAGCCTTTCTTCTTTCGGTAGAGTCTCTTGACGGGAGTCCATCTATTTGTTCTTTTCCAGATATAGCTCGACAGCCTTTGCCACAGACGGTGCTTCCACAGACGGTGCGGAAATGGCTATCTCAAGGCCGGCGGTCTCCATTGCCTTTATTACGGATTTGCCGTATGAGACAAATTTCTTGTCCTCCTGCCTGAATTCCGGAAAATTCTCGAAAAGGGACTTGACATCCGCCTTGTTGTAAAGTACAAACATGTCGTAGGAGCTGATGTCTATGCTCTTGAGGTCCTGTGAAACTGACTTCACGAAAATAGCAGAAGTGTGGTCAAGCCCACGCTTCTCAAAATCCGCAGTTATGTCATTGTCTGCTGAATCAGATGTCGCAATGAGGAATTTCTCTCCCTTGTGCTTTGTCCCTATCAGGGAAAGCACGGACTCTTTCGTCCCGTCGCCGAAGAATATCTTCCGCTTTCTGTAGACGATGTGCTTCTGGAGATACATTGCCACGGCTTCTGTCGTGCAGAAGTATTTCATGGTCTCGGGAATCTTGACGCGAAGCTCTTCGCAGAGATGGAAAAAGGCGTCGATAGTGGATCTTGCGGAGAATACAATGGCCGTATAGTCGAGAATGTTTATTCTCTGGGCCCTGAATTCACGCGATGAAACAGGCTCAATCAGGAAGAACGGAATGAAGTCGAATTTCACTCCATATTTCGCTGATACCGCGTCATATGCGGCTGTTACCTTCGGAGGCTGTTGAGATACCAGGATATTCTTGATCATTTCTTAAAAAACTAATGCCGGGGCGACTAAAAGTCCCGTAGGTAAAAATTCAAGGGTGCAAAGGTACAAAATTGTTGTAAAAACATTGCACGAGTGGTTAAAAATTTGAAATTTACGTAATACGAAAAGCAGATAGAGCGCGCAGAGCACATATATGAGCACAGTCTTGACTGTACAGTCCGGCAAACCGGTGAGTGACAGGATGCCGGCCGTCGGGAGCAGGACCAGAGTGCAGGTACAGAAAAATGTACGGAACGCTTTGTCTGCCGCAGCGTATGTCGTCCTGTCAGTCTTTTTGCCCCTGAATGAGTATGACAGCAATGCGCGCAGCAGTATATATCCTGCAACTATCCCTATGATGGCCAGGACCCTTGAGGAAGTTTCAAGCCCTTCAAGGAAGCCCGGGGAATAGATGCTGTACCTTGATAGCATGAGGCAGAACGGGATTATCAGGATGCCGAAGATTATGTCCCTGCTTCTGCTCAGCCTCGTGCTGTACTCCAGGTTGAATGCCTCTTTCCATCTCATTGCGCAGCCTATGAGTGACGGGATGATGTCTATGAGTCTCCTTATGAAAAGTATAGCGGCAAAGACTGATGCAATGATAAGCGCATCGGTAAGCATGTTCCAGCTTCCGTCATTGGTGCTTGCGGGGCCGAGTGGCTCGCGGCTGATTTCAAGTGTGCCTCCGGTGAAGGCACTGTCTACCGGCATTATGTCCTCCATCCCCTAATTCCCGCGTTTAGCCTTGTATCCCATGCTGCACAGAATCTGCACGGCCTTGTCCCTGAAGTCGCCCTGTATCGTGATTTCCCCGTCTTTTGCAGAACCTCCGACCCCGCATTTGACCTTGAGTGTCCTGCCGAGGTCTGACAAGTCTTCTTCCTTGCCCCTGAACCCGCTTATGAGCGTAACCTGCTTGCCGCCCCTGTTTCTGCGGTCAATGGATACGATGAGCTTCTGGGATGAAGGAGGCAGTGTCTCTTCCTGCTCTTCCTCCTCCTGTGTGAAATTGAAGTCGGGATTGGTGGAGTAAACAACTCCGAGCCGCTTTTTCCAGTCGTTGTCAGCCATTTTGATGAAACAGATTTTAATTTTTGCAAATATAGTTATTCTGTTTGTATATTTGTAAGTTTGTTGCATCTGCATGGCGGCTTTTCTTCCATCGCCGGTGCGGAAATGCCGGTCACGTGGCCTTTGGTGCCCAGTGCGGCCTGGCTTTATGATAATTCATTGACATTAAATTTGCTATGGATAAAAAGAAATTCAATTTATGGAACAGGTTGTCTGCAGCGGCTGTCTTTGTCGTGGCTTCTGTGACATATCTGATGACTATTGAACCGACTGCATCATTCTGGGATTGCGGGGAATTTATCGCCTCTTCATATAAGCTTGAGGTGGGACATCCTCCGGGAAACCCTGTCTTCCAGCTTATTGCAAGGTTCTTTTCAATGTTTGCGGACAATATGCATGCAGCCATTGCAATCAATGCAATGAATGCCATCTGCTCATCCTTGACGATACTTTTCCTCTATCTGACGGTCGCCTTCCTTGCCAAGAGGCTTGTAAAGCAGTCTGAGGACGGGACCTATACAGTCGGGAAAGCCATCGCCATATACGGGGCCGGGATTGTAGGCTCCCTTGCATACTGCTTCTCCGATACGTTCTGGTTCTCGGCTGTCGAGGGTGAGGTCTATGCTATGTCCTCTCTCTTTACGGCACTCGTGTTCTGGGCGATGATCAAATGGTATGAGCAGGCTGACGAGCCGTATTCAAACAGGTGGATTGTCCTCATCTCTTTTCTGATGGGCCTCTCCATAGGTGTCCATCTGCTCAATCTGCTCGCAATTCCTGCCCTGGTGTTCCTTTACTATTACAGGAAGAGAGAAGACGGCAGCTATTCATTCCGTGACTATCTCAAGATCTTTGCTGTCTCATGCGTGATCCTTGCGATTGTCCTGTTTGTCATAATACCATATCTTCCGAAGACGGCCGCGTATTTTGACCTGTTCTTTGTGAATGTCCTCGGGCTGCCGTTCAATTCGGGTGCGGCATTCTTCATGGCTGTGCTGCTTGCGCTCTGCTTCTGGGGGATGTTCACGACAATGAAGAAAGGCAAGGTGTTCTTGAATACAGCCCTGCTCTGCTTCACGGCAATAATAATAGGTTTCTCTATTTTCTCGATTGTCATCATACGCTCATCGGTGAAGACACCTACCAATGAGTATCAGCCGGACAACCCTTTCACCCTGGTACGCTATCTCGGGCGTGAGCAGTACGGAAGCAATCCGCTTATATACGGTCAGTATTTCGGTGCTCCGTACGATGTCGATGTCCCTGAATACTGGGCTCCGATGAACGGCAGGTATATAAAGGCTGACGGGCAGATGACATATAAGTTCAAGCCGGATGGAAAGATGCTTTTCCCGAGGATGTGGGCGAGCAGTCCGGACGGACGCTATGAAGAGTTCTATGAGAGCTATATGAACGGCCGAGGCAAATCTGTGAAGGGCACGGACTACAAGAAACCGAGATTTATAGATAATCTTGCATTCTTCTTTGACTACCAGCTCAACTGGATGTACTGGAGGTATTTCATGTGGAATTTTGCCGGGCGGCAGAATGATATCCATAGCCCTACGCCGGGTGAGATATTTACCGGAAACTGGGAATGCGGGATACCTTTCATTGATGATATCCGTCTCGGGGACCAGGGCGATGCGCCTGCGTACCTTAAGGAGAACAAGGGTAAGAACCACTATTATATGCTTCCTCTCCTGCTTGGGATAATCGGCATCTTCTTCCAGTTCGGCAAGGACAAGAGGGGATGCTGGGTGACTTTCCTGCTCTTCTTCATGACGGGCATTGCCGTTGTGCTCTATCTTAACCAGCCGCCGTACCAGGTGCGTGAGAGAGACTATGCGTATGCCGGTTCTTTCTATGCCTTCAGCATATGGATAGGGCTTGCTGTGGTGGCTGCATATTCATGGATATCCGATGCCATCGGGAAATCAGGGAAGAAAATGTCATCCGGTGCCTCTGCTGCAGTGGCTTCCGCCGTTTCTGTGCTCTTCCTCGGTGTCCCTGTGCTTATGGCGCAGCAGAACTGGGATGACCATGACAGGAGCAACAGGTATACCTCTGTGGAGATGGCAAGGAACTATCTGAATTCCGTCGGGCCGAACGGCATCCTGATAACCCATGGTGACAACGATACATTCCCTCTGTGGTATGCCCAGGAGGTAGAGGGAGTGCGTACGGATGTGCGTATCTGCAACACTTCGCTTCTCGGCACAGACTGGCATATCGACCAGATGAAATATGCCTGCAACGAGTCCGCGCCTCTTGACTTGACCGTCGGGCTTGACCAGTACCTGTATGGCACCAACGAGGCTGTGTACCTGTATGATACCAGGGAGACTGTAATATCGATATCTGATGTGATGAAGGTCTTCAAGGATTCAAGGGCAAAAGTCACGCTGTCCAGCGGAAGGAAAGCAGACTACATAATCTCCAGGAGGATAAGCCTCCCTGTGAATAAGGAGAATGTCATAAAGTACGGGATACTTGACGAGAAATACGCAGACCTGATCCCGGATGAGATTATCCTTACTATGCCTCAAGAAAAATATTATGTCACAAAGCCAGAGCTGTTTATGCTTGACCTGCTTTCCAACTATCAGTGGGACAGGCCTATAAATATGCTTAATATGGGAGGTGACCTCAATATCGGAATAAAGGATTATCTGATGTATGAGGGATTCTCATACAAATTCGTCCCGATCAAGAACAGGACAAGGCAGACCGAGGTCGGCTTTGCGGATCCGGAGGACCTGTATTACAAGATGACAGAGGTCTATTCATGGGATGCACTGAAGAGGACTGACTATTTTGTGGACTATCAGAACCTCTATACATTCTGCGGAGTGATGTCGCAGAGGGGGCTATTTGTCAACGCGGCCAAGGAGATGCTCAAGGCCGGCAGGCCTGACAGGGCAGTTGAGCTGCTTGACAAGTGCCAGGAATGTGTTCCTGTCGAGAACTTCCCTCTCAACATGTCATATCTCGGATTCATAAATGAGCACAATGTCTTCGATATCATTTCTGTCTATTTCATCGCCGGGGCTCCAGAAAAGGCCCTGGACCTTGCAGACAGGTTCAGGGATGAACTGCTTGAATCAGCTGTGTTCTATCTTGAATTCTACGATTATGCGAAAACTGAGTTCAGCGAGACCTGCAAATATGTGTATTATCTCGCTGACATTCTCAGGCAGAACGGGTATGACGACAAGGGGCAGGCAATGGAGAAGACTCTCGAGGATATGGTGAAGATCATGTCTGAATAGTACTGCCGATGGATGCCGTAGTTTCAATATTGGCTGTGCTGGCCGGTATCGCTGGTATTGCCGGGAGTGTGCTTCCTGCGATACCGGGGCCGCCGCTGAGCTGGCTGGGGCTTCTTCTGCTCTATTTCTGGGGCGGGACTGACGGTGCAGGGGAGAGGATGTCCTTGACCTTGCTTCTTGTCTGGCTCGGGATTGTAATTGTGGTATGTGCGGTGGACTACCTTATACCGATGTATTTCACAAAGCTTACAGGAGGAAGCCGGTATGCCTCAAGAGGGGCTTTGGCCGGGCTTGTCATAGGTCTTGTTTTCCCTCCTGTTGGCATGATTGCCGGTTCTTTTGCCGGAGCTTTCCTTGCAGAGCTGATATTCGCCAGCAAGACAGCCGGGGGAGCATTGAAATCTGCCTTTGGCTCTTTCCTGGGCTTCCTGGCCGGTACCGGGCTCAAGCTGGTCACGGCCGGTGTGATGATGTATTATATAATTGTATATCTGTAGCGAAGTAAATCTTCAGCGGCTGCAGATAAAAAAGTTTTTTGCCAATGACAATAGAGTCACCTGGAGCATTCTGGAAAGACTATGAACTTGTAGATTCCGGAAATTTTGAGAAACTGGAGCGTTTCGGACGCTATTATCTGTCACGTCCCGAGCCGAAGGCCCTTTGGGACAAGACTCTTTCCGACGCGGAGTGGAGAAAGCTGACGCATGTCAATTTCAGGCCGGGAGCCGGGTTCGGCAAGGCGGGGAAAGAAGACAGCGGCACATGGGAGCGTATGAGGAAGATGGACGACCAGTGGGTTATACGGTATAATGGCGGGCAGGCTGGACTGGACTTCTCGCTGCGCCTCGGACTGACCTCGTTCAAGCATGTCGGGGTCTTCCCTGAGCAGTCTTCCAATTGGGAATATATCTACAGGCAGACTTCAGAACTGGTGGAGAAGGCAAAGGCTTCCGGTGCTCCGAAGCCTAAGGTCCTTAATCTTTTCGCATATACCGGTGCAGCATCGCTGGCTGCGAAGGCGGCAGGAGCAGATGTGACACACCTGGATTCTGTGCGCCAGGTCGTGACATGGGCCAGGAACAATATGGAGCTGAGCTCTCTTGACAATGTGAGGTGGGTTGTCGAGGATGCTTTGAAATTTGCCCGCCGTGAAGCCAGGAGGGCAAATGTCTACCAGGGTATAATCCTTGACCCGCCGGCATACGGCCATGGACCGGACGGGGAGAAATGGAAACTTGATGAATGTCTTTATGACATGCTGAAATGCGTCAGTGCAATCCTTGCCCCGATGGACAGTTTCATGGTGCTGAACCTTTATTCTAACGGCTATTCCGCTGTTCTTGGCGAGACGCTTGTGAAAGAGGCATTTTGCCTCAAGACCGGCTATAGGTCGCTTGACTGCGGAGAGCTGGTCTTGAGGGATTCATACGGGAAGAATCTGCCTTTGAGTGTCTTTGTGCGTCTTAGAAGGTAATTCCTATTCGCCGGCCATTGCGTTTTCCACATCGTCTGCCTTGATCGGCAGGCGGTGAGGCCCGAGATGGCGTGCTCCGTCTTCTGTGATCAGGATGTCGTCTTCAAGCCTGATTCCGCCGAAGTCATTGTATGCTTCCAGCTTCTGGTAGTTTACGAAGCCTTTGTCAGTGCCGTCCTCTTTCCATTTGGCGATGAGTGCAGGTATGAAGTATATTCCAGGTTCATCCGTAATTACATGTCCCGGATGCAGCCTGCGTGCCATGCGGAGGCTGCCAAGGCCAAGCTGGCTGGAGCGTTTCTGGTCATCGTCATATCCGACAAGGTTCTCGCCGAGGTCTTCCATGTCGTGCACATCAATTCCCATGTTATGCCCAAGGCCATGCGGCATGAACAGGCCTGCGATGCCTTCTGCCGCCATGCTGTCCACATCTCCGCGTACAATGTCAAGGCTTTTCAGCCCCTCAAGCATGTTCTTCGCCACTGCAATGTGGATGTCGCGGTATGTCGTGCCAGGTCTGCATAGCTTGAAGGCAAGTTCATTGCAGTTCTCTACAATATCATAGATGTCGCGCTGCCTCTGCGTGAATCTTCCGCTGCATGGATATGTCCTTGTAAAGTCGGAGGCATAATGGGTGTTGCTTTCAGCCCCGGCATCCACAAGAAGCAGGTTGCCCGGGGTTATGGTCATATTGTGTGAATGGTTGTGCAGGGTCTCTCCGTGCTGTGAGAGTATTGTGGTGAAAGAGACTCCCCAGCCCCTGGAAATGGTTACTCCCTCCATTCTTCCCACAATCTCCTGCTCCGGAGTGCCTGGCTTGCACCCCTGCCTTGCTGCCGTGTGCATCAGATAGCCGATTTCACAGGCTTTGTCTATCTCGGAGATTTCGCATGGCTCCTTTATAAGGCGCATTGAAATTATTGCCCTGACAAGCTCCTCAGAGGCCTTGCCGCATGAGACAGGGGCGACTTTGCGTACATCTTCCGCCGGTATGCCGAGCAGCGAGGAAACCTTCATCGTGTTGTAGTACCTTGATGTGGGGAGAAAGTGTACTGGCCTTCCCTGTGATACCGCTTTCCTGACTTCATTGTCGAAATCCGCCGCCGGTGCGCTCCTGTGGACCCCGGCTTTCTCCGCCTTTGACTGCACGCTTGGCTGTGGTCCCATCCATATGATGTCGTCTATGTCCACATCGTTTCCGTAGATTGCCTCCTCTCCATTGTCAAGGTCAAGGATTGCAGCGAAACCAGGCTCGTCTATTCCCCAGTAATAGAGGAATGAGCTTTCCTGGCGGAACTTGTAGTCATTCCCCCTGTAGTTCTGCGGAGCTTCCACATTGCCTGTAAATATTGCTATGCCGCGCTTGCCTTCCTGGGCCTTGTCCGCCATCTTCTCAAGCAGGATCCTGCGCCTGTTCTGATATACTTCCCTGTTAAACATATTGTATTGTTTTAGTTGTTCCGCTGCTCGCGATGTCTTTCGCGGCAGAAACGCAAACATACATAAAAATCGGAGATACGTCAAGATTATTCCGAACTGAAAAACATATTTGTATTTTTGTATCTCTAAATAATCATTATGGAAGCAAGCAATACAAAAGATGTCGCTCTTGTGCTTTCAAGCGGGGGGCCGAGAGGATTCGCCTATATCGGCGCGATTGAAGAACTGGAGAGGAGGTGCTACAGGATTACATCCGTGGCAGGTACATCCATAGGTTCTCTCATAGGAGGCATATATGCCGCGGGGAAATTGCCAGAGGTAAAGGAATGGCTCTTTACGCTTGATGCGTGGAAAGTTTTCTCCCTGATGGACATTTCCTTGAGCATGAACCATATCGTCAAGGGGGACAAGGTCATAGATGCAATAAAGGAGATTGTACCGTCTGTAAACATAGAAGACCTTGGGATTCCCTACAAGGCTGTTGCGACGGACCTGTTCACTGGAGAAGAGGTCGTGTTCAGCGAAGGTGACCTTTTCCAGGCGATAAGGGCGTCCATCTCCATCCCGTCCCTTTTCCGTCCTGTAAAATATGGCTACCGCACGCTGGTTGATGGCGGCATCGTCAACACTATGCCTCTTGACCGTGTGGACAGGAACGGGCACGACATCCTTGTGGCGTTTGACGTGAACGATGTGGATGTTGAGGGGATAACGAGGGAATTGCAGCAGGAAGCCAGGGAAGAGGAAGAAAGGATTGCTGCCGGCAGGGAACTTTCAGACAGGACACGGGCTATCATCGAGTCTGTACGCCATGATGACGGGATAGGCATGATGGAGAAGATAAAACTGGCGGGCCAGCATGGGCACAAGATTCTTGCAAATGCCATCCAGCGCATGACAAATACGCATGAATCATTGCTTGAAGGCATTGACGGAAGCTATTACAGCATCCTGTCAAGGACATTCTCGCTGATGAACCATTCTCTGGCGAAGGTGGCTGCAGAGCGTTTCAGGCCTGATGTACTTGTCAAGATGCCGTTTGATGCATACGGTGAAATCGCGGACTACGCAAAGGCGAGGGAGATTTCAGAGGCAGGAAGGGAACTGATGGCAGAGGCCCTGGACATATACGAGTCAAAGGGACTCTGATTCACTGCGGACAGATTCCGGTATAGGCGTCCTGCTGTAGCGGAGACTCTCCTCCTTTTGTGCCGGCTCACCGGTCTGCCCACCGGATGTTCCTGTCTGCATTGAAACGTCAATCATGTCCATGACAAGAGTCTGCCCGTTGTCGGCAAGTGAAACGGCATATGAACAGGCCCATGGACTTGATTTCTTGCCGTCATAAAGTCCGCTCAGGATGTTGCCGTCAAGCTGCCATGTTCCTGCATAGCGTCTGAAATGCAGCTCGTCAAGTCTTTGGTACAATTCAAAATTCCCGTCTTCGGCAAAGGAAATATAGACGCTTATTTCAACGCGTTCTCCGCTTTTCACGATGACACTTCCGTCCAGGTCCCCCGCAGATTCAAGTTTCCATTCCCCGGTGATGTCGGGAGGAAGAATTTCATCTATAGACGGCTTGCTGCATGACGGCAGCCACAGCAGCACGGCAATTGCGGCTGCATATAATATTGTGATGTTCAGTCTCATATATCTGTCTGTCTAAATGTCCGGACTTATAGCCATCCGTCTGTAATACTTACATAAGGACGGGCCATGACGGAAATCTCCCGGGAAATCTCCATCCCGCCCATTGCGTTGCCTCCGAGGTTGCTGCCTCCGGCTATGGCCTTGACTGTAATCTTGGCAGCTCCGGTTTTTGTCGGGAACAGCGTCAGGCGTCCTGAGGAAATGACAGGGGCAGTCTCAAGCCCGAGCCCGTCTCCTGACACAGAGACGGAGGTGTAGGTCAGATTCTTGGCATCAGATCCGAAATAACCTGTAAGGCTGATTGATGACTCTTCCCCTGCAGGTATCATGTGGCATGGGACACCTTCAATCTGCATGAGCAGTTTCCATGCGTTGATTGTCCCGGTGCCCATCTTGCCCTTGTAAGGCTTGAGGTCAAGGTCGCCCCAGACAAGGTATTCGCCTTTTCCTACATTGGTCCTCTTGGTGCCCGAAAGACGGTGGTCAATCGCATCTACGGATGTCAGCAGCAGTGACACCATTTCCTCATGTGTGAAATGCTGCCCGAGCTTCTTGGCGTATGACAGTCCGAGGGCAGCGACTCCGGACATGTGCGGACACGCCATCGATGTGCCCTGCATCCATGCGTAGCTTCCGTCTGCCGGAGGTACGGTAGACAGCACTGCTGCTGTTTCGCGCGCCTCGCCTCCGGTATAATATTCGCCTCCGGGGGCAGCGATATTGCATCCCGGGCCATAGTTGGTATAATATGTCGGCAGGTTGTCTGATGCTATGGACGTCACCGATATGATGTCGCCGCTTGCTCCGGGATAGGCCGAGACATTTGCCCCGTCATTGCCCGCAGCGAATATCACAAGACCTCCGTCCATTACCTCAGGCAGATTGTCCGCCTCCATGAAATATCTGAGGGCATCATACTCTACGCTGTAGTATTTTTGCTGGAGGTAATCCTTGTCCGACATGAAGGCACCGGCAGGATAGCCATAGGAGCACTGCAGTATGCAGGCCCCGTTGTCGGCTGCATATTTGATTGCACGCGCACAGACAGCAGGAGTTGCACTTGCCTCTCCGTCGAATATCTGGCACGACATGATTTTCACGCCGTCTCCGTTTCCGCTTCCGCTTCCGCTTCCGCCGGCTATGCCGCATACGCCCGTCCTGTTGCCGTTAACCGCAGCTATAGTGCCTGCTACATGGGTCCCGTGGCTGCCAGGGGAAATTGCTCCTCCACTCACGAAATTGTAGCCGTAGTAATCTCCGGCATAGCCGTTGCCGTCCTCGTCATTGCCTCTCTCGCCTTCATTCCTCCACATGTTGGCCGCAAGGTCAGGATGGTTGAAGCATACGCCCTCATCCACGACTGCCACGATTATTGACGGATCACCTGCTGTCAGTCTCCATGCGTCGGCCACGTTGATGTCCGCACCGGCCACTGCAGTGGGGGAGATTGTCTTGCTGCCGGAATTTATGTAGTGCCACTGGTCACCGAGAGAAGGGTCGTTGAACGGGGCCGTTCCGGTGGCCGAAGGTGTGGCACGCGGACCTGAATATGGATATACGATTCCGTCAGAGGCCTTTTTGACCGGAGTGCAGAACTGTACCTTGACGATGTCTGAAGATGAGGCAAGCGATGTTGCCGCGTTCTCCAGGTCTGAGTCTTCAGGAAATTCTACCTCATACCATCTGTGGAGTCCGTATTCCCTTGTGCGTTTCTCCGTCTTTTCAACAGCGGGGAAGACCCTGTGCACCTGTGTCGCACCGATTTCGCTGAAAATGCTTCCTGGGAAATCTTCAGTCCGGTCTTCGAGAGATTCTGCCATTTCGTTGCTGACGTAGATGACAAGCCTTCCTGGGGCGGCCTGTGCGCTGCGGCAGATTATCTTCTGCTCAGCAGTGTACCCAGAGTGTCCGTCTGACGGTGTCCCCTGATCTGAAATAACAGAGCATCCGGCAGCGGCAAGTGCCAGCATGGCGGACGCGATTGCTTTGGTTGTATTGCTGATGGTCATAATAATAAGGTTGCATATATATACAAGGCACAGACCCCAAAAGTCCCATGCAGGACTTTTAGGGTCTGTCTCATATGTTACATTGCTTATTCAATAAACAAGTCTGCTCTCTCACATTTGACAAGCTGGTCAGCACTGATTGTGCGGATGTTTCCGCCTGTGCTGAAACGTCTTGCTTTCTGCTGTGCCGGCTGGCCGTTTACCTTGCAGACAGCTGCATTTATTGCAGCTGTTGCAGCAGCACCTCTTGTTACAGAAGTCACCTTGAAGGTTCCTCCGAATGTGTAGCCCATAAAATCGCCGATTTCTCCTGTCGGATTGCCCTCATCGTCAGTAATGATTTGATACAATCCGTAGGTGAGCTCGAAATCGCTGGTCGCCACCATCTTCGTCGGATTAGGATACTGGTCGTATGTAAATACTGCGAGACTCATGCTGTTGTTGTCTGAATTCATCAGACAATATACAGGTCTCTCCACAACAGCACCGGCGTTGTTGATATAAGTCTCGAATACCAGGCTCTTCTCTCCATCTTCAGTCTGGAATGTACAGCGGTACATAGGCGCAATGGCTGCTACTCCTATATTGGTGAAATTGTACATATTTACAACGTTGTCGGCTCCAGTCGCAATCTTGGCTCCTTTTATTGCTGCATCCCACATGAAGCTGCCCCAGTACTTGGTTTCTCCGAGCAGACCTTTCATTCCACCGTTTCCTGGTTCTTCTTCAGAGTCCGCGAAGAGCCAAGGCTCACTGTGCGCAGCGTTTCCGGAGTTTGTCGTGAGGACTCCGGTTGCAGTCCATATTCCGCAATAGTCTCCGAATACAGAGTTCTGGTATATTGTGAAATCAAGCGTTGACTTTCCGGATGCGGAAGTTATAGTCACGACAGCTTCACGGTATGCCAGGGCAGCATTGTCTTCTGCAGTAACTTCTATCGAGAATGTGCCGGTCTCTCCCTCAGCCTTGCCGATTGTAATCCAATCCGCATCAGTCGCTGCTGTCCAGTTCTCAACGGCGATGAAATCAAGGCTTCCTGCACCGTTTTTGGCCATTACATAAAGTTCTCCTGCGTCTTCCGCATCAGAGGTGTATGCCAGGGTGCTTGTCGCCATCTTCTGGCTGACTGTGAACACAATCTCCTTGTTTCCTCCGCTGACCTTCACTTGTGCAGTGCGGTCTGCATCAACGTTGACACCGGCAGAAACAGTAAGGGAAACTTCTGCTGAAGCCGCTCCTTTGGCTGCTGAAAGTGTAAGCCATGAAGCTTCAGTGACTGCTGTCCATTCTGCTACAGCCGAGAATTTGACTACAGCCTCACCGCCAAGCTCCGGCAGGTTTACGCTGTCGCTTCCTATTACGGCCACGCCGTCAATGAAGTCCTGGGATACTGTATATTCGAGTTTGGCTTCGCCGCATACAATCTCAATCTGTGCCGTACGCGGAGCAGATATGTTGACAGGAGCCTCAATGCTGATGACATTGTCATATGCTGCCCCCCCCGAAGTCTTCGACAGGGTAAGCCATGCGGCATCAGTCTTTGCAGTCCATTCTTTCGTTGCAGAGAATTTCAGCTCTGCGCTTCCTCCTTTGGCATCAAGGACATAAGAAGTTTCGCCTGCAGCCTCCAGCTTGTCGCTCAGAAGCTGGCTGATGGTGAAAATCAGTTCCTTGTTGTCGCAGTGTATCCTTACCTCGCCGCTGCGGTCGCCTTCAAGGTCCGCATTCTCGTCTACAGTCACGGTCAGGGTGTTGTCTCCGGCCTTGCCGGACAATTTGTCAAACTCAAGCCAATTAACCACGGTAGTGACGTCCCAGACATCTGAAGACTTGAAGCCGAGAGATACCTCCCCTCCCTGAGGAGGGGCGATTATCTCTGCTGACTGTCCCTTGGCATAATCCAGAGTCACCTCCGGCAGCTCTGTCTCGTTTTGGCATGAGACTGCTGCGGCCAATGCGCATATCGCGCCAAGCAAATATATTTTTTTCATATTTCCCAAAATTTTAAAACGGCTTCCTATTTGTCATATTCACCGAAAGGCAGATTGATCTCGGCTGCATACACTATCATCCATTTGCCTGCATCCGATGCGTCTTCCATCTTGATATATGACGGGTTCCTCGGATTGTCTGTGCTGAGCTTGAATGTGCTTGCAAGTACAGTGGTAAGTGCGCTGTAGCCTGCATTCTCCATATACCACTTTCCGTTTCCGCCGTCATTTCCGGTATATTTGATTGTCACAGTGTTGTCGTCCACTGCGGTTGCAGAGAAGTAGAGCATGCCGTAATAATTGCCTGAAGTGAAGCCTACGCCCCATTTGCTCTGTGTCGCAGAAGTAAGTCCTGTGCCGAGATACATGAATCCGATGTTCTCCTTTTCTCCTGCACTTCCTGTTTTGCACTCAAGGAATTTCTCCAGAGCGGAAGCTGACATGCTGCCGTCTGCACCGGAGAAGAACCACAGGCTTGATGTAATGGCCTCGCTGAGAGGTACAGGCCTGATTTCAATGTATACAGACTTGTCATCTGCATAGCAGTTGCCGTCTTCGGCAGAATACTTCAGTTCGCTTACCTTTTTTCCGGCATACTCAAGTTCCTCATAG
This sequence comes from uncultured Bacteroidales bacterium, assembly GCA_947179325.1. GTDB lineage: Bacteria > Bacteroidota > Bacteroidia > Bacteroidales > UBA932 > Cryptobacteroides. Next base: position 23,422 of record CAMXAU010000017.1, read on the forward strand.
AACTTGTAGCCTTCAGGAGTGTAGATGAACGGAATGTTGACGGCATTCCCACTTTCTGCATCTGTGAAGCTGAGCATTCTATAGCTTGCTGCAGCTGTGACTGTTATGTCCCCGATGTGCAGATTGTAGAAGCTGGCAGCCATATTGGCCTCCATCTCAGTGACGTCTGCAAGATAGACATTCCACTCCACATCTTTTGCAAGAGGCTTCATTGTGATTCTTGCGCCGTGTTTCTTGCCTTCGAGCAGAATCTCGTCTGCATTCGCGGAGAGTACACGGAACTCGAAGTCACCGAGCATGCCGTCGCCGTTGGTTCCGACGCCGTCAGGGTTCGAAGGAGTCGAGAAATAGTGGAATAACTCGTTGTACTCATCGAAAGAGAGCACGACTCCCTGGCTCTGGTCAATCTTGTAGTGTGATGTGGCAGTCTGTTCACCGAACAGCTCGTTCTGCACTGTGACTGTATTGTCATCGGAGAATTTGCAGATGACATTGTATCCGCCGTATTTGGTTGCGGCATAGTATTCCATTACCCAGCCGTTAGGAGCACCTGTGAGAACCTCTGCCGTACGTGCTATCTCCTCGCGGATACGTATAGCGGAAGACTGGTCGAACACATCCTCGATGCGTGGCGTACAGGCAGCAAACAGCATGGCCAGCATCAGAAATATATTGAACTTTTTCATTGCGCGTCTTATTTAAGTGTTTTAAGATCAAGTGAAGCGGCTTCAGCGGAGCGGCGGAGCACAACTTCTCTCAGAGACTCGAGGTCAATTCCCCATGAATCGCTCAGGTAGGTCCTGACAATGTTCAGCTTAGCCACGATTGCATCTCTTCCGCTTGTGTCGTCACCGTCAACTCCGTTCGCGAGAATTGCCTGCCATGCTGTGTCAGATGACGTTACGTATGTCGAATAAACCTCTGCGAAGTCCTCGTTGTATTCACCGCTGGCATAGTTTGTCACGAATCCTTCTTTTGCAGCATCGACATCCTTCACATTGACCCAGTCGGCTGCATGGTATTTACCTGCGGAGATGGCCTGGAAGTCGGTGGTGTAGTTCTTCTTCTGTGTCAGGATATGGCAGAACTCGTGGTGCATCGTGTGGAAATACCAGTAGTTCAGGTCCAGAGGTAGATCAAAGTGATTGCGGTAAGGGTCATCCTGGTTTACATAGATGTTTTCTGTATCAAGCTCGTTGATACGGAACAATGTAACCTGTACACCTCCCTCGGCGGTACCGAGGACTATTGAACCCTGGCTGTTGTACTGAGGGGAGCCGATGAGCTGGAACACACGGAAAGTATTCTTTCTGATGAAGTCCGTCCCTGCGTCTTCCACATACGCATCAAGCCATACATGTTTTATGAGGATGGCTATCGCCTTGGAATTGTCTATTCCTGCAGGAATGACATTGTAGCTGTTGTTGGACAGCTTATCATTGTAGAGCCAGTTGAATTCGATATTGTAAGGGAAGGTGAAATTCTTCATCAGCCACATGTCGAATTCGCCGCGCTCAGGAATGTCTGCATCATCGTAGATGCTCTGGCTTCTGTCCGGCTCGTCTTTGTAGCATGAAGACAGGGCCATAAGAGCAGCGGCAATAAGCATCAAATATTTAATTTGTTTCATATTGTCAAATTTAATTGTTCATCATTTATCTCGGATTGGCTTCAAGTCCTGCCGCGAGAACGTCTGCAGGCAGCTGTATGGCTCCGCGGAGGTCTCCTGCCTTGAATACTATAGGGTCCTGGCCGTCAAGATTGTGGCTGAATGCGATTCCGTATCTCTTGATGTCAATGAAGCGGAGTCCCTGCCAATATGTCTCAAGCCTGCGCATCTGGAGGATGATATGAAGCATGTTGGTCATTGTGCCCTCATCCACCTTGAAGCCCTGAGGATGGAGAGTCTTCTTGATTCCCCTCTGCCTTGTGGCAGTTATGACCTCAGGAACCTCGTTGAGGCCGTTCACGAATGAATTGACAGATTCCTCGGTAAGAACCGGACGTGTTGCAGTGCCGAGGCTTGGGCGGCAATGTACCTTGACCCATGAGTTCATGTCCGCAAGGGCTTTGGCATATTCCTTTTTCCTGGTGTAGGCTTCAGCGCGTACAAGCAGGGTCTCGTCTGCAGTGAAGACAGGGTCAACGACATGGGCTAAACCGGTCTGTGCAACTTTGTCAGTAACCTCGAACTGTTCGAACATCTTCGGATACATTACCACGTTTGTGTTTCCGTAAAGCATCCTTGCCTCGTAGAGAGTGTTGTTTGAGGAACCGCTTCCCCAAGGCATTGTGGCCCAGAAAGTCTCGTATGTCGTGATTTCCTGGTTGTGGGCATATCTCAGGAATGAACTTGAACCCTGGAATGCACGGCCAAGCAAAGAATATGATGTCACCATCATGAGGTTTGCATCGTCACGCATGTAGGAGTTGTTGATGTCCGATGAACCTGCAAGCAGGGTGTAGGCAGACACGTTCCTGATCAGATTCTCAGGATTCTCTCCGAGGACCTTTGACGCATATTCGATAGCCTTGTCGTCGTTGAGGTAGTAGAGGTTGAACCTTGCAGCAAAAGCATATGCCGCCTTGTTGTTGAAATGGTATTTCGGAATTGCAAGGTAGCTGTCATTCAGCATCGGAAGGGCAGCCTCAATGTCGGCATTGATGTTTGCATACAGCTCGGCGAGGGTGCCTCTCTCGTCTACTGAGAGTCCTGCCTGCTTAGGATAAGGAAGTCCCGGGTATTCGTTTGCCTTGTCAGGATTCCATGCCATGCAGAATGTGTTGGCAAGGTTGAACATTCCGTATGCGCGGCATAGCAGAGCCTCTGCCCTCAGTGCATTGCCTTCTGCACCGGCCTCAAGTTCATCGAGGGCCTCAAGCGCCTGGTTGGCGGTTGCTATCGCAGTGTAATGGCCGTTCCACACCTGTTTCGGGGTGTCATTGTAGTTTACGTCCTCCACGTCCTCCCAGAGATAGAGCTTCTCCTGGTCGGTATATGTGTTGTAGGACTTTCCGTTGCTCATGACATTGTCAGAGCTGAATTCAAGTATATAGTCAGGCAGCTTCGTCGGATACGCCGAAACGAGGAAACTCTTGACCTTCTCTATGGAATTAAGCTCGGCCCTGTCGTCAGGCAATTCATCAAGGAATTTGTCGCAGGAGCTGAGTGCCGCGATTCCGCAGAGGGTAAGAAATATGTAATTATACTTTTTCATCTTTCTTCATTTTAATTGTCAGAAACCGATTCTTACAGTGAAAGTAAACTGCCTTGGCAGAGGGGTTGCCACACCTCCGGCATTGTAGAACTCAGGGTCCTGTCCGCCCAGTGCCTTGTCCGAGTAGAGCAGGCAGATGTTGGTTGCCTGGAACTTGAGAGAAAGGGCACTCATCTTTGCCTTGTTGATCCACTTCTTAGGGAAGTCGTATGCAAGGCTGACCTCTTTAAGACGGATGAAATCACCCTTTGCAATCCTTGCAGTCGAGCGGTTGTATGCGTTGTATGCATAGCTCAGTCTGCTGTCTTCCTGGAGCTGGCGTAGGTCCGCTATCGCAGGTACATTGGTGAATGCCTCGTCCCCTGCTACTGTCCAGCGGTTCTTGAACTCCTTAGGCATTGCCGAGAGGTCTGAGTATACTGCGTAGAATGCAGGGTCAAGCCTTACTACATTTCCGAAGGAATAGGTCATGAACACGTTAAGGTGCCATCCCTTGTAGGTGAAGACGTTTCCGAACGATCCTGTGATTGTAGGGTCGGTAGGTCCTTCATATTTCAGGTAGTCGAGGGTACGCGACTGGAAGTTGATCTGGCTTGTCGTAAGCTCTCCAGCCTCGTTGATGATGGTAGGGATACCATTCTCGTTAAGTCCCTGGAAATCTACTGAGAACAGTGAACGGTAAGGGTAGCCTTCCATTGTGAATCCTGTTCCTGTGATCATGTCGATGATTCTCGTATTTGACTCGAGCGAGGTGACTTTGGTGGTCACGTGCGAGAATATGAGGTCAGTGCTCCATGTGAAATCCTTGGTCTTGATGTTCTTCGTAGAGATTGACAGCTCTTCTCCGCTTGATGCCATAGAGGCGACATTGGCGTACTCGGTGATTGTACCCTTTGTTCCGTTGGTTGTCCTTGGGCCGATGAGGTCGTAGTTGTTTCGCTTGTACCAGTCGAATGTGATGTTGAGCCTGTTGTCAAAGAATCCTAAGTCGGCTCCGACATTGACCTCATGCTTCTTCTCGTAGGTCAGCTCAGGGTTTGCGAAATCGTAGATCTCCAGTCCAGACTCTTTGTCTGATGCAAAAGGTCTCCAAGGATTGTAGCTCTGGATAATCACAGACGAGTTGGTCACTGCTGGCTTGTCTCCGGTAAGTGAGTATGAAGCCTTGATAGTGGCGTGTGAGAGGACATTCTTGAATGCATCGTTGAACCATGTCTCTTCATGTATGTTCCATGCGCCTGACACGTTCCAGGTAGGGAGCCAGCGTGCTGTCCTTACTTTTCCGAGGCGGTTGCTTCCCTCATAGCGGATTGTTCCGTTGAGCGTATAGCGGTGCTTGTATGAATATGTCGCTGTCCCGAAGAATGCCACGTCGCGGTTGTATGCGTTAGTGAGGTTGTAGTAGACATCGTTCTGCTCGCTTGCCTGCTTGAAGTAATTATAGTTGTAGGCTCCGAGATATCCCATGTCATACTGCATGCCGACACCGTTGAAGTAGCTCCTGTTGCGGACGGTGTTGTTGATTTCCATACCTCCGAAGATGTTCAGGATATGATTTCCGTTGTAGACGTCGTTGTATGCGGCGGTTGCACGGAAGTCCCAGCTGTTCATCTTGTATTTGGTCTCACGGTAGAAACCTCCGTCAGGAAGCACTGAGAATGGAAGTGAGTTAGGCTGGTCCGGGTCCGTATAGAGCCATGGGTTGTTGTCACGTATTGTGGAGTCATCCATTGCCCTGAACGAGAGTGCCATGTTGGAGTTCTCGCGGATCTGGTTTGCCTGTGTGGTGGTAGAGTACTTGTATGCTCCGAGGGCAGAGATGGTGACCTGCTTGATAGGCTTGTATTTCAGCTCTCCCTGGAACTTGAGGTCAACGACATCGAAGTCGATGAAGTTGTTTGCAAGCTCGTTGTGGATATTGAAGGCTGCATAGTTGCGTGTGTAGGACTCATCAGGGTCAAGTGTCCTTGACGTGTTGAGGGCGTATGAATAAGGGTTGATGTCGAAGTCCCTTGATACCTCACCTGTAACTGCATTCACGCTCTGCCCGAGTGTTCCCGGAGCCCTCTGCTTACGGTATGCCGCATTGCTGATGAGGTTCACAGAAAGCTTTTTGCTTATGTTGAAGAGAGTGTTCACGCTTGCAGTGTAACGCTTCACGCTGCTCTGCTCAGTCCAGCCCGGATCGTCCATCACTGAGAATGAAGCATAGTACTGGGCCTTGTCAGAACCTCCGGATACGCTGAGAGAGTGGTTCATCGATATGCTGTTGCTGAAGAGCTCGTCGAACCAGTCTGTGTTCCTGAACTCTGCCGCGCTGAGGTATCTGTTCCTTGCCTCTGGAGTGTTTGCAAGGCCGAATGCTCCGGATGTCTCGTCATACTGGTTCATCAGCTGGTACATCTTTCCATACACTCCGCTGCTGGCTGCCCTGTATGTCCTTCCGAATGAGATGAGGCCGTCTTTCTCCATCTCCTTATATATGCCCATCTGCTCCTGCGAGTTCATGATGTTGAACTGGCTGTAGCTCGGCTTGAGGCGTGTAGTGAATTCACCCGTATAGTTGATGCGGGATGTTCCTGCCTGTCCTCTCTTGGTTGTGACGACAATCACACCCGCCATGGCACGTGCACCATATATTGAGGTTGCCGAACCGTCCTTGAGGATTTCGAAACTCTCTATGTCATCTGAGTTGAGCCCTGCGATTGCGGACGAGATGAGGGTGGCGGCATCTCCTGATGAGAGCGCATCCGCATCCACTTCCGTAACGTCCTCCATGATGACACCGTCCACAACCCAGAGCGGCTTGGATGAACCGTAGATTGAGGTTGCACCGCGCACACGGATCTTAGGGGCTGTACCGAATGTTCCGGAAACGTTCTGGACGCTGACTCCGGCCGCACGTCCTTCAAGGGAGCGTGAAATGTCGGCCATGCCGTCAATCTTCGACTCGGACGCATTGACTTTTGTCACGGAACCGGTGAAGAGACGCTTGTCCTGGACCATCATACCGGTTACAACCACCTCGTCAAGCACGGTGTTGTCAGGAAACATGCTGACATTGATGACGGCCTGTCCCTTGACGGGAACTTCAGCGTCAGCATAACCGAGGAAGCTGAAAATGAGGACCGCATCCTTGTCGACCTTGATGCTGTAGTTTCCGTCAGCATCTGTCATTGAGCCGACCATGGTCCCTTTGACCTGGATAGATGCAAATGGAACAGGCTCACCGTTTCCTGCATCGGAAACGACACCTTTCACCGTCAGAGTCTGGCCGTAGGCCAGAGATGACGCCAATAGCATCAGCACCATGAAAAAGATTTTAACATTTTTCATAAGCACATAAATTAGTTTAACATAAATATTGAATAGTATCTTTTCTTTGCGTACAGCCGTTATGTGCGTAGCGGTGCACCGCTTAACGAGCGTTTAATTGAGCATGGCTAAAAAGTGGCATTTGGGGCCATGTGCTTACAGATTGGAAGCATTCGGCATCTTGAAAAATCACACATAATACCAACAATTAAATTTTTACATGATGATTTATGCTTACATCAGAGTCAGTACAGACATGCAGACCTACTCAAGTCAAGAATTCGAGATCAGAAAATACTGTGACAGTCATAATATTGTCATAGACAGATGGATAAGTGAATCAGTCTCCGGGACAGTCCCATTAGACAGACGAACTCTCGGAAAAGCAATAAGGAAAATGGGGAAGGGCGACCTGCTGATCTGCACTGAGATTTCAAGGTTAGGGAGAAAAATGCTTATGATAATGTCCATCCTCAATCTATGCTCAAGCAAAGGAATTTCAATTCACACCATTAAAGATAATTTTGACCTGTCCGACAACATCAACTCAAAGATAATAGCATTCGCTTTCGCGCTAGCTGCTGAAATAGAGAGGAATCTGATTTCCCAGAGGACAAAGGAAGCACTGGCTGTAAAAAAGATGAACGGAGTGAAGCTCGGGCGTCCTCCAGGCAGGTCTGCGAAAAGACTTACAGTTTGTAAGGATATGGACAAGATATTGGAAATGATTGATAATAATGTTCCTTTGTCGCAGATTGCCCAGACGTTCGGAATCCATCGCAACACCCTGCGCAGATATCTGAAAAAGCCCACAAATGAACGCTTTACAATATAGAATTCTCAAAAAGGCAAAAAAATATCAATCTTATTGTTTACATGTAAATTTTACAGCTGGACTTTCAGTTTGTAACCAAATTCCACAGTTTGTCGATATATTTCCGGAATGGCAGGATAGAATCAATTGTATAACGTAAATAGACCGCATTTTTCTGCCATTTTGTTTTTTAGAAATTATTTTATTACTTTGCTAGCTGAATGGCGCAAAAAACGCTCGTTTAATGGTGCACCGCAGGCCTGTACACACGTGCACGGAAGGGAACCACGCAAGGGAGAAAATAATACTATTCAATATTTTATGTTTAATTAACGGTTCAACTTATGAAGAAAATTAAAGTTTTTCTTACGGTGTTGTCGGTCCTCGTTGCAGTTCTGGCCTCTGCCCAGAACATTACAGTGACCGGAGATGTCACCGATGCTTCTACCGGTGAGCCGATACCTTTTGCCGCTATACAGCTTAAAGGTACGACTACAGGAGGAAGCAGCGATGCGGATGGACACTATTCAATCTCAGTGCCTGCAAATGGAACACTCATTTTCTCGTCTATCGGGTATGTGGCTTCCGAGGTATCTGTTGGCGGAAAGGCAATCGTGAATGTCTCCTTGAAGCCAGATGCGGAAGTCCTGGAGGGTGTTGTTGTAACAGGTATGCAACAGATGGACCGCCGCCTATTTACCGGATCAACAGCAAAGATTGATGCGGCCAATGCGAAAATCGATGGTATGGCAGATGTCAGCCGCTCTCTTGAGGGACGTGTGGCTGGAGTGTCTGTGCAGAACGTTTCCGGTACATTCGGTACTGCACCTAAGATCCGTGTCCGCGGAGCGACTTCAATCTATGGATCTTCAAAACCTCTATGGGTTGTGGACGGTGTAATCATGGAGGATGTTGTCGATGTCAGTGCTGACCAGCTCTCTTCGGGAGATGCAAACACTCTGATTTCTTCGGCAATTGCGGGACTGAACTCTGATGACATCGAATCATTCGATATCCTCAAGGACGGTTCAGCAACTTCAATCTATGGTGCACGCGCCATGGCGGGTGTGATTGTCGTCACAACGAAGAAAGGACGTGCGGGAGCATTCAGGCTCAACTACACGGGCGAGTTTACTACAAGGCTCAAGCCGTCGTACCGTACGTTCAATATAATGAACTCGCAGGACCAGATGGGAATCTATCAGGAGCTTCAGCAGAAGGGATATCTCAACTATGCTGCACTGGCAAACGCTTCAGACAGTGGTGTCTACGGTAAGATGTACCAGTTGATCGGGCAGTATGATGCAACCTCAGGACAGTTTGGACTTGCGAATACAGACCAGGCAAGGGCTGATTATCTGCGTTCTGCCGAATACAGGAATACAGACTGGTTCGATATACTCTTCAGTAACGGAATGCAGCAGAACCACTCCCTGAGTGCTTCTGGAGGTTCCGAGAAGGCAACCTATTATGCCTCCTTGTCTGTGATGCAGGATCCGGGCTGGACAAAGCAGAGTTCTGTACAGCGTTATACCGGTAACTTGAATACCACTTTCAAATGGTTTGACTGTGTTACATTCAACCTTATCAGCAATGCATCTTTCCGTAAGCAGCGCGCTCCTGGAACGCTGGGACAGACCACTGATATCGTATCAGGTGAAGTAAAGAGGGATTTCGACATCAACCCTTATTCCTATGCGCTCAATACATCGCGTGCGCTTGATTCCGAGGAGTTCTACACAAGGAACTATGCTCCGTTCAACATCCTTTATGAACTTGACAACAACTATATAGATGTCAGTGTGACAGATGTCCGTGTACATGGTGAACTTAAGATCAAGCCAATCAAGCAGCTGGAGCTTAGTGCACTCGGCGCGGTGAAATATACTGCCTCTTCGCAGGAGCACTATATTCTTGACAATTCCAACCAGTCCAGGGCTTACCGGGAGATGAGCACGGCAACTATCCGCGACAGGAACCCTTATCTGTATACAGACCCAGATAACCCTTATTCACTGCCTATCTCTGTCATGCCGGTGGGAGGTATCTATGAAAGGACAGACAACAATATGCTTGGATGGGATTTCCGTGCAACGGCTAACTATAGCCAGACATTTGCAGGCAAGCATATCCTCAATGTCTTCGGAGGTACAGAGATCAACAGCACAGAAAGGCATGGTACATGGTTCCGCGCATGGGGAATCCAGTATGGAATGGGTGAGACCCCGAACTATGACTACAATGTCTTCAAGAGAGGAAACGAGGAGAACAGCGACTATTATTCCATGACGAATACCCATGTCCGTTCAGCCGCATTCTTTGCAAATGCAACATATTCATATGATGGACGCTACATTGTCAATGGAACAATCCGTTACGAGGGTACCAACAAGCTTGGAAAAAGCCGTCAGGCCCGCTGGCTTCCTACATGGAACGTGTCTGCAGCATGGAATATACATGAGGAGAACTGGATGAGGCCTGTCAGCTATGCCATCTCGCATCTCAGTCTCAAGGCGTCTTATTCCCTTACTGCGGACAGGGGACCGTCAACAGTGACGAACTCTGCCGTTGTGATCTCTGCTGCAAACCCTTGGCGTCCGTTCACTTCTGTCAGGGAGTCGATGCTCTATATCGCAGACCTTGCCAATACAGACCTGACATATGAGAAGAAGAAAGAGCTCAACCTCGGTCTGGAGGCTGGTTTTGTGGACAACCGCATCAATTTCGGACTTGACTGGTATACTCGTGACAACTACGACCTTATCGGTGTTGTCAATACCCAGGGATTGGGAGGGCAGGTTGAAAAACTTGGTAACATCGCTTCCATGAAGTCCGATGGAGTCGAGGTCTCACTGACAACAACCAATATCAGGACCAAAGGGTTTACGTGGACAACCAACCTGATTTATTCCCACTCGCATAATGTGGTGACAAACCTGAAGACTACAATGCGTGCCATTGACCTTATAACAGGCAGCGGATTTGCGCAGGAAGGATATCCGGTACGTGGAATCTTCTCTATTCCTTTCGAGGGATTGAACAGCGAGGGACTTCCTACATTCATCAATCAGGACGGTGTCAAGACTGTCAGTGATATCGAATTCCAGTATTCGGATTCCGAAGGGCTTTCAAGATGGCTTCAGTATTCCGGAAATGCAGATCCTACTGACGTAGGTTCGTTTGGAAACATCTTCGAGTACAAGGGCTTCCGTCTAAATGTGTTCATGACCTATTCATTCGGAAATGTAATACGTATGGATCCTGTATTCAGCAATGAGTACAATGATCTTGACTCAATGCCTAAGGAGTTCAGGAACCGCTGGACTATCGCCGGTGACGAGAATGTGACCAATGTTCCTGTTATCGCAAGTACATGGCAGAACAAGGCGGATACAAACCTCAAGTATGCATATAATGCCTACAACTACTCTACAGCGCGTATCGCCAAAGGTGACTTCATCCGTATGAAAGAGATTTCATTGTCATACGATTTTCCTAAGAAATGGATTGATAGGATAAAGCTCAACTCGTTGTCTCTTAAGGTTCAGGCCACTAACTTGTTCCTTATCTACGCGGACAGCAAGCTCAATGGTCAGGACCCTGAGTTCTTCAATACCGGAGGTGTGGCAGTGCCTGTCCCTAAACAGTTCACATTTACTTTGAAAATAGGTCTTTAATCAGGGAGGATACTTTATATGAAATTAAAATATACAATTTTAGCATTGTCTGCTGCGGTCCTGGGGCTTGTCTCATGCGATAAATTCCTGGACGTGATGCCAGACAACAGGACTGAGCTTGATTCCTCGGAAAAAATCAGGGCCTTGCTGGTGTCTGCATATCCGGAAACTGACTATCTTCTTGTGACAGAGTTCTCTTCAGACAACGTGGATGACTTCGGAGCAGAGAACCCGAATACGGACCGTTTCATTGATGAAATCTTTGCTTGGCAGGATGTCTCTGATGTGGACAATGAGGATCCTGAGCACGTATGGCAGGCTTCATATGCCGCTATTGCAGCAGCCAACCAGGCGATAGAGGCTATGGAGGAAGAAGCAGGACCGGAAGCAACCGGGTATGAGGCAGAAATGGCCGAGGCTCTTCTCTGCCGTGCATACAGCCACTTTATACTTGTGAATGTCTTCTCTCATGCCTATACAGCAGCGACGGCAGACCAGAAACTGGGTGTGACGTATATGAGCCGTCCGGAGCAGGGACTTGACCCTAAATATGAAAGGGAGACAGTCGCCGAGATCTATGCAAAAATCGATGCCGACATCAAGAAAGCTCTTCCTATGATCAGCGACAGCTATTACACTGTTCCGAAATATCACTTCAACCAGAAGGCTGCATATGCTTTTGCCACCCGTTTCTATCTTTATTATGAGCAGCCAGAGGAGGCTATACGGTATGCGGACCTGTGTCTTGGAAGCGCTCCTGCAACGATGCTCAGGGACTGGAGGGAGCAGGCATCGATGACGCAGAATGTCGACGTCCTTACTAATCATTTCATTGATGCGTCTTTGTCTGCCAATATCCTGTTGATGACTGCATACTCGAAAATGGGGCTGTGCTTTACCGGTCCATATTCGACATATGCAAAATATGCTGCAGGGAATTATCTTGCAACAACAGAGACCGGTATCGCCCTTGCCACCCTTCTTGGCCGGAACAATAACTCCTTCTTTGCTGTGCCGATGAAGATATATCAGGGCAACAACCATGACAAGACCACTTTCTGGAAATTGCCTTATCTCTTTGAATATACTGACCCTGTTGCGCAGATCGGATATTACAGGACTGTCTATCCTGCGTTTACGGGCGACCAGGTCCTTCTTGAAAGGGCGGAGGCCAAGATTCTCACAAGAGATTATGATGGAGCGGCTGCTGACATGAATCTCTGGCTTTCAAATATCTCAAGGACAGACTGGAATCTTGGACCAGAAGATATCAACGCTCTCCTTGCTGGTATTGAATATTCAGATCCGATGAATGCTACTGTAAAGAAGAAGCTCAATGCGCCATTCCTTGAGAACCCTACAGCTCTTCAGGAGAATCTGATCCAGTTCTGCCTGCTGCTCAAGAGGGTTGATTCCTACGCTCAGGGACTGAGATGGTTTGATGTCAAGCGATATGGCATCGAGATACAGCGCAGGGTGATGGGTGCAGACGGAGAACCTCTCTCTGCAGGTGACATCCTTAAAGTTGACGATGAGAGGCGTGCAATACAGATCCCAAGGAAAGTAATTGACGCTGGCTATACTCCTAACCCGAGGAACTAATCAGGCTAAATTGATGATATTATGAAAAAATACTTTATATATTTTTCTGTTGCTCTCCTTGCCGCTGTCTCATTTTCTGCTTGCCAGAAAGATGTGCTGAGCGAAAATAGCGTTATCAAGGTTGAGGTTGCCCCGCAGAATGATTTTGACAGATGGCTTGTTGACAACTATGTCAATCCGTACAATATTGATTTCAAATACCGCTTTGAAATGAATGAGTCGGACCTGAACTACTATACGGTCCCTGCAGGCTATGAAGAATCGATTGTCATGGCGCACCTTGTGAAATATCTCTGCGTAGATACTTATGACGAGGTTGCCGGGATTGACTTCACACGTGCATATTTCCCTAAGATGTTCTTCCTTATCGGGGAGTGGGAATACAGGAACAATGGAACATTTATCCTTGGTACTGCAGAGGGTGGAAAGAAAATCCTGCTTTCAGGAATCAACTACATCTACAGTGTCCTTGAAATGGGCCCTGATGCACTGAACTACTATTATATCAAGACAATCCACCATGAGTTCACCCACATCCTGAACCAGACAAAGAACTATCCTACGGACTTTGCCCAGATTACAGGTTCCGGATATGTGGCTGACAGCTGGAGTGAGTCGCCTTTTAATGAAGAGTATCTCCAGAATGGCTTTATCAGTGCATATTCCCAGCATTCGGACGGTGAGGACTTTGCTGAAATGCTGTCAATATATGTGACCAATCCGCAGGAGTATTGGGATGCACAGCTGAAGGCGGCAGGAACAGCTGCAGCGGCGTCGATATCAGCAAAGCTTGACATTGTGCGTGACTATATGAAGACTTCGTGGTCCATTGACATTGACCAGCTTCGAAGCACAGTCCTCCGTCGCCAGAGTGATGTGGCAAATGGCAAGATTGACCTTGAGGATATAACGATCAAATAAGGGAGGAGATGTATGAAACTGAATAAAATTATATTGGCTATTGCAGCGGTGGTCTCGCTGTCTTCTGTACAGTCGTGCCTTAAGGACCAGAGGGATGTCTTTGAAGAATCTTCTTCAGAACGTCTCCAGGCATATCTCGAAAATCTCAGTGAGACTTTGATAGCTGCTGAGGATGGCTGGATCATGGAATACTATCCGGGGTCAAACCAGTCACGGGGAGGATATTCCTATCATCTTTCTTTCACTGAGACAGAAGTGGAGGCAACTTCCGAGATTGATCCGGAAAACACTTACAAGAGCATATATAAGCTGACGACAGACAATGGTGCAGTTCTTTCTTTTGATGCATATAATCCTGTACTGCACTATTTTGCTACTCCGTCTTCTACAGAGTACCAGGCAAAGGGCGGTGACTTTGAGTTTACTGTCACCAGTGTCTCTCCTGAGAAGATAGGTCTTGTCGGCAAACGTTCGGGCAACCATTATGACCTCTATCCATATAGGAGCAGCTTTACTCCAAAACAGTACATGTCCAAAGTTGCGGAGATGTCTGAAAGCATTCGTGCTTCAATCATTGAGGGAATGATTGGCGAGACGGAAGTTTCCGGAACAGTGGATTTCAACAGCCGCAGGATTACTTTCAGCTACATTGTAGAGACATCTGTACCTGTCCCTGATGGGCAGGAGCCTGTAAAGGAGATTGAAGAAGTCGTAGTCACAGCTCCTTATATGTACACGGACACAGGCCTTAAGACATATGAGCCAGTGAAGGTTGCCGGCTATACTATAAACGTGATCTATTACCATTCGGAAAACAATATCATGACCACAGGTTCGGTAACGTTCCAGGGCAGGCTTCCTGAAGATTACACCGCATTTGAGGACTTCATCGGTGAATTCGCGATAACAACAGGTGCTGTTGGTTTCGGCCCTTACAATATCACTCTTACGCCGAATGAGACATCGGATGGATTCATACTGTCAGGTATCAGCAATCACTTCACCTTGAATGTCGGCTACAACAAGGCTAAAGGACGGCTTGTCATCTTGGGCCAGACCCTTGGTGCCAGCACAGGTTCAAACTATGTCATGTGGTGTCCTTGGTCGGCAGACTCCGGATATTTAACATGGGCTGAGGGGATAGGTATGGAAGTGTACCGGGACATAACTGACCCTACAGGCTCTACGTTCCTGTTCGAGGACAATGGTGTATGGGGTGACTATCGCTGTGATTCGTTCATCCTGTATGAGTTCACTTCGGATGGCTCAAGCATTGACTCGTGGACCGGATGGGGAGAATACAGATATCCTTACTTCAGTACTCTTAAACGTAAATAAAAGCGGTGGATATTATGAGAAAGATTTATACAATAATATGCCTGGGCCTTGCATTCCTTGCTGCCTCTTCCTGCAATAAGCAGGAGGAGGAGCCGCAAGGTCCGGTGATCACTATCTTGGCAAGTGATCTGACAATACCTGCAAAAGGTGGGGCTGCTACCATTGAATTCATTTCTGAGGCCCCGTTCACAGTAACAGTGGACAAGGACTGGTGCGATGTCTCTGTGGATGAGACTGTGGCGACATTTACAGCAGCTGCAAACGAAAGCCTGGAGTCAAGGTATGCAAAGGCTGTTATAAAGGCTGGAGACGAGACCAGGGAGTTGACTATACAGCAGTTCGGCTTCTATACAAGCGGATTTGAGCCTTCTGATATCAGGGCTTCATCAGATGCCGCAACTTTTGAGTTCAAGTATGAATATGACGAGGAGATTGTCGCTGGCTCTGATGCAGACTGGATCACGGTCACGACAACGGCAGACCGCCTTATAGTCAATCTTGCAGAGAATACCATGGCAGGCACGCCTGAGAACCCTGCGCGCTATGCTGAAATCAGCTGGTCTCTTGGATATGACCACGGTGTCATAAATGTCATCCAGAACAACCTTTCTTTCATGAAGGTTGACAGCAACTGGAATGTGCACTATGATGGAGTACAGACATGGCAGGGCCAGGAGGTGGCAATCATTACCAATGATGTTGCCGACCCGTCTGCGTCAGGTAAATATGGCATATATGCCGTCGCGAAATCAGAATTTACGGCGAGTGGCCTGGATATGAATGACTATGCATTGCTTGTCTCAGACGCTTTCCGTGATGAAATCCTGTATTTCATTGACTATTATGCCGCTCAGGGAAGGAATTACTCATTTGCTGATTTCATTTATGAAGAGACAGACTATGAGATATTCAATCCATTTGATGACGGTGACTATATCGCTTTTGCATTAGGATTTACAGATGACGGGGAGACTACCGGCCATTATGCGTATAAGGACTTTACAGTCAAGTCTTCAGGTAGCTCGGCAACCGGCTATGATGCATGGCTCGGCGAGTGGGAGGTTAAGCGTGGCAGCACTACCGATATCTGGACGATTGTGGCAGATGAGCAAGGCTCGACATACACAATTACCGGCATAGAAGGCAAAGATTATCCGGTTTCTGCTTCCTATTCTTCTACAGGGCAGATTGAAGTCCGTGCGCAGGATGAGATAGGTGTCTACAGCTCTTCAAATTATGGAGAGTGCACTATCGGGCTCTTCGGAGGATGGGGCGCATCAAGCTTCGCTACAGGAACATATGCGATCTTTACAGGCAAGATTTCCGGAAATAAGGCTGAACTTACCCCGGAAACAGTGAGGTTCTCTGACGGCTCTTCAAATCTCATTGAGCGTGTGCAGTTTATAGCGACAACATCTGACGGGCGCTATCTGACCATCTCACAGGACAAGACACCTCTTCCTGTCACCATTACCAGGAAGGGCAGCGGTGGCGACAATCCAGGAGGCGGAGATGGGACCGGTTCAGACAAGTACAACAGCTGGCTTGGCTCATGGAGCGTTGATTCCGGGGCATTTAACATTACCCTTACACAGAATGCCGCTGATAAGTCAATGTGGATGAGAGGCTGGCAGTTTGAGGAGACATTCTTCGATTCGTCACTCGTTACATACGAAAATGGAGCTATAACTATCTATGGTGACACTTCTACTCCTGTTGCAGGTAATGTCAATATCGGAGTTCCTGAGGGGCCGTGTGACTTGTATTATGCCGGCTTCTTCCTGGATGGTAATGATGAGTATTATCTCCTTTCTGCTGAACCATATGATGTTGCAACAGCGTCTATACAGTCAGACGGCTCGGCTGTCTTTGCAGGAAATCAGTTTACGCTCAGAGGGGAAGGCGATTTCGTATTTATAAGATATGAGCTGATTGCTGTTCCGATATCAGATCCTGACGGAGGTGTGTATACGTTCGAAAGTCCGAATGAATTCCCTCTGACGGCAGTTAAGGCCGGAACGTCATCAGTCAAGGCGATGGGTGCTCCTGCGGCAGGAAAATGGACCAGGAGTGATCTCCGGAAATCTTCTGGAGCTAAATTGTCCGGAATGGGGAATGAAATGATTTGCACTCCTTATCTGGCTGTGCCTGAAGTTCCTGTACGCTACAGAAAACACGTGAAAACGAACTAAACTAATCAATATTCATTATGAAAAACAAAATCTTTTGGGCAGTCGCTGCCACAGTTCTGTTCCTTTGCGGATGTGTAAAGGACCAGGAACTCTATGACAAGGTTGATGATCTTGGGAATAGAGTGTCGGCTCTTGAAGAGACAGTGAAGGAACTCAACCAGGTTACCATACCTGGTATGCAGTCTATCGTTGCTGCGATTCAGGGCAACATCTACGTGACATCTGTCACTACTACTGCGGATGGTTATCTGATAACTTTCTCTAATTCTACAACTGCTGTCATCAAGAACGGTACTGATGGCCAGGATGGAAAAGACGGTGTTGACGGTGAAAAAGGTGACAAGGGGGAGACTCCTGTCATCAGTGTGGTAGAGATTGACGGTGAATTCTACTGGGCAATCGACGGGGAGCCGCTTCTCAATGAGAATGGCAATATGGTCTCTGTCTACTATACTCTTCCTCAGCTCCGCATATTCGAGGGCAAATGGCAGGTTTCATACGACGAGGGAAAGACCTGGAAAGACGTTGAGACAACAGGTGCTGCCACAGGCTCTACAATATCAATTGAGGATGGTGACACAACGGTTACTTTCTACATCAACGGAGAGGCCTACACTATCCAGAAAGAGCTTCCTTTCTATCTCATATTCGACAGCCGCAAAGATATAGGTGTCCCTGTTGGTGAGAAATATAACTTCACATATACAATCCAGGGCATAAATGCCGGTGATGAGGTTGAGGTAGACGTCCTCAGCTGCACTGCAGGATGGGAGGCGGAAATCGTTTCAATCCCTTCTGGAGATACTCCAGGTGTCCTTGCTGTGACTAATATTGAGAACAACTCAGGAAAAGTGTTTGTCTATGCGTCTAACGGACGTGGCAAGACAGACATCAAGTCTCTCCTTTTCGAGGATGGTGTGCTCACAGCAGAGGCTGATGTAAAGCCTGTTCCTGCTGCAGGTGGAGAGGTAACAGTTTCCGTTACAACCAACATGAGCTATGAACTTTATGTCGACAAGACCCAGGGGTGGATTTCAGTTCTCCCTGCAACCAAGGCTACACATACAGATGTGTATACTCTTGCATGCGCTAAAAATGAGACAGGCGACTTCCGTTCTGCAGAAGTTGATGTAATCAATACCCAGACAGCTGAGGTTGTAAGTGTGTATGTTGTTCTCCAGTATCCGTCGGAGACTGTTACAACAAGCATTGCTTCTCTTGCAAATGTGGCTGACAACACTCCTGTTGTACTTTATAATGAGACAGTGCTCGCATCTTCGGAGATTTCAGCAGTTGTTTCAGACGGCACAAGCTTCCTTTCAGTAAGAGGTCTTGAAGAAGCCCTCACTCTGGGTAACGAGATTGTTATCAGCGGTGTCAAGAAGTCAGATGCAGATGGTACTGTCTATGTCGAGCTTACTTCATTTGAAGTTGCAGCGGAGACTTCTGCTGTGTCGAACCCGGAAACCACTTACTATGGACTGGCGACAGGGGATGAACTTCCTCTTTACACATCAGTGACAGGACCTCTTGCAAATGATGGCAGTTCATATTCTGTGACAGCATACGAAGGACAGAAAGTGGTTGTCGAGGCTCCGGCTGCTGGCTATGAGCTTGCATCAAATGTCGGCAAGACCGTGACTGTCTATGGCTATATCACTGCGATAGAGGAAGTCAGCGCAGAGGAGACATATACAATCATTATCAACAATGTCTCTGTAGTCGAGTTCAAGGAAAATGCCTCATGGGAACTTTCTTACAAGAATGACCCTACAGTAGAGGCTGGCTATCCGGAAATCATTACCAACACTGTATCCGGCTCTTCTGTACCTTATCAGCTCACTCTTATCTCAGAAGAAGCGTATAATGAGATCGGCGGTGCAGAGACTCTCGCATTGGCATTATGTGATGATCTCCAGTATTACTATTGGTATTATGGACTTCTCTTTGGCTATTCTCAGTCAGACCTGTATTCAATCTTCGTCCATGTTGACGGGGCAACTGGACATGACGCATTCAAGGAGATCGAGTATGGTAGATACTATGCCGTTGCAGTCGGAATCAACCCTGATGGAACAGCTACAGGTGACTATAAGGTGCAGGCGTTCGAGAAGACTGAGCCTAAGTCTATTGCAACTTATGAGGACTTCATCGGAGAATGGACGATGGGCAGTGACATACTTGTTGTGACAGAGAAAGTCAATGGCAAGACATACAATGTAACTGGAATTGCTAAACAGGAGAGTCTGGGGGTGGCACCGGTTGAGGCAGAGTTTGTAGACGGTAAATTTATCCTTAAAGAGCAGGATACAGAGGCTACTTATCAGAATGTAAACTACGGTACATGTAATGTTTGCCTTAGTGGAGGATTTATCTATGGCGGCAATGAGTATGGAGC
The DNA here is from genome assembly GCA_947179325.1 of uncultured Bacteroidales bacterium. Lineage (GTDB taxonomy): Bacteria > Bacteroidota > Bacteroidia > Bacteroidales > UBA932 > Cryptobacteroides. The sequence goes on from CAMXAU010000017.1 coordinate 42,897, forward strand.
ATATCCAGTAAATGTAAAGGAGAAAAGTGTGATCTTTACAGGATATATGTTTGATGACAGCGGTATTGTTACGGTTGAACCAGGCTCTTGCTCTTTCGGCCCTTTTATGGACATTGTCTTTTCTTGGGTAATCCCTTCAGGAGAAAATGCAGGCAAAGGAAATAGCTTTACTCCTGGAACTGCTATCGTTAGCCAGATGACTAAATATGTTGACAGCATTCCTGCAGAGCTTCTTGGTAAATGGGTTTGTAAAGAAAAAGCAGATATGTGGGGTGAAGACACCTATACTGACTGGACAATAACTATTGAGAAGTCCGGGACAGGTGTTGCAATGAAAGGATTTGATGCCGGTATGGATGATGTTTGCCGGCAAAATGGTCTGACTCTGGTTTACCCTGTTGCAAGCTGGGATCCTGATGCGCAGACTCTTACTGTTCAGGATAACACTCCTACAGGAATTGCTTCAAACGGAGACTCAATTAACTGGAGGGGATTTGTCGGTGACTATTATAGTAATATAGTATTCACAGCTGATTTGAATAATGGAATATTGAGTCTTGCTGTTGATGGCTTTATGGCGTGCAACACTTCAGGTGCATTCTCCGGATTTGAGGCTCCTCTCGAGTTTAATAAAGAGGGTACAGGCACTTCTTCTACCCATGCAGTCAAGAGTGCTGTCCATTCTTCAAAGGTGAATACGCCTAAGGCTAATTCAATGTCTGTATACAATGGCGATGCTGTTGCCAAGACAGTGAAAGTACCTGTGCAGAAGACCCTTGATGCGCGTGTCGCAAAATCAGGAAAAGCTTCTGTGGTAAAACTTTCGAAATAAATTAATAAGTTTGTTGTCAAGGGATCCGGTAATTGTGCCGGGTCCCTTTTAATCAATCTATATGAACGCTAAAATATGCGCATTGCCGTTGACCCTGCTGGTGGGCACGGCTGCAATCTTTTCTTCCTGTTCTAAATCAGAACAGGTATTCTCGGCTAAAGACGGGAACAGGAATCCGGGTCTGCAGACGCAGACACCGTATACACAGGATGAAATAGACCGGGCAATCTATATCCCAGGCTCTGTGATTGTCAAATTCACTGCAGAGACAGCTGATGCCATAGAGAAAAGAAATGACAGCCCTCTTGAGCCTGTCTCGGAGGACCTTGGACTGAGGCATATGGAGCGTCTTTTCCCTGATGCCGGCGAATTCGAGGAGAGGAGCCGTGCAATGGGGCTTCACCAGTACTATATCGTGGATTTCGATACGTCAGTGCCGCTGGCAAAGGCTCAGTCCTTGCTTGAATCCGTCAGTGGCGTTGAGTCTTTCGAAAAACGTAATGTCATATGTCTTGCTGATGCGACCAACGATGCCTATTATTCGTATCTATGGGAGTATAGCGGAACTTACAGCATACATGTGGAAGAGGCGTGGGAATATACGACGGGGGACCCTTCTGTGGTTGTCTGTGTCGTGGATGAGGGTGTACAGCTTGACCATGAGGACCTTGCATGGAACTGCGGAAGTGTACACTATAATTTTGTCGCAAATAATTCTACTATAGTTGCCGGTGACCATGGAACGCATGTCGCCGGGACAATTGCTGCCGTGGGAAACAACGGAAAGGGTATAGCAGGAATTGCCGGAGGTGATTATGCCAGGGGTAGAAAAGGGACTACCATCATCAGTTCACAGGTCTTCCAGGGCAATAGCTCTGCCTACAGTTTCCAGAATGCGATCAAGTGGGGCGCAGACAACGGCGCTGTCATCAGCCAGAACAGCTGGGGCAACAGCTACGATTTTGACAATGACGGGCAGCTTTCTGAATATGAGAAGAATTATGCCCTTAATGATAAGATATCCGCATCAATGGCGGCTGCAATCGACTATTTTATCCAGTATGCCGGCTGCGACAAGAATGGCGAGCAGAAACCGGATTCCCCGATGAAGGGAGGAGTGGTTGTCTTTGCAGCAGGAAATGACGGACTTGCCAATGGGGTCCCTGCGCATTATGAGCCGGTCATCGCTGTCGGCTCGACCGGCAGGACAGGACGCCTTTCCACTTTCTCGAATTACGGGGACTGGGCAGATATCTGCGCTCCTGGTGAGGTGATATGCAGCTGTGTCCCTTCGGGCCAGTATGCTCAGATGAATGGAACTTCCATGGCCTGTCCCCATGTCTCGGGAGGACTTGCGCTTCTTCTTGCCATGTTCGGTAAAGAAGGGTTTACCAATGAAGACCTGACTGATATCCTGCTGTCAGGTGCCAATCCGGACATCATCAACTGTTCTGGAAAGTCTATGGGGCCGTATCTGGATCTGCTCGGCTCCCTGGAATATGGAATAGAGAAATATAAGAGGGCTGACAACAATGCCCCGGTGATAGAAACTTCATATGACGGTGACTTCAGGTTCCGCCAGTGGGAAAATGTCTCTATTGAGTTTACTGTCTCTGACCCTGACGGTGACAGGGTTGAAGTTACTTCGGAAGTTGAGGGGCGTGCGAAGATTGCCCCTGGTACAGCCGCAGATACATATGTCTTTACCCTGATGTGTGAGCTTGTCACTGACTTTACTCCAAAGAAAGCAAAGATAACCGCAACGGACATGTATGGCGGAATATGCGAAAAGGAATTCACCTATCAGGTGGTTGAGAACCAGGCTCCGTTTGCAAGCGGCTTTTTCATGGACGCGGTGATGCCTGCTTCCGGTGAACTCAATGTCAGTGCAGACGGTGTCTTTGAAGACCCTGATGATGAGCCTCTGTCCTATACGGCCACAGTCTCGCCGTCAGGAATTGTAAAGGTGTCGGTTGATGGAAATACCGTAAAGATCCAGAAGCAGCAGGACGGCCTTGCTACGGTCACTGTCACAGCAAAGGATTATATGGGCGCAAAGGCATCTGCAAGCTTTAAGGTCCTGTCACGTGATGAGAGCAGTCCGTTCGACTATTATCCGAATCCGGTCAAGGATTTTCTCAACATACGGACTTCCGGCATGCAGCCGGAGGAAGTGCAGGTCAGGATATCTCCAGTCAATGGGTCAGCGATGTTTGATGGGGTGGTTTCCTGCAGTGCATTTGAGCCGGGAAGAATAGATATGACCAATTATGCACCGGGACAATATACCCTGAAGGTCAATCTGCAGGGTAAAGAATACAGTAACATGATAGTTAAGAGATAAGCCATGAAGAAAAGAATTGTGACAATAGCTATAGCAGTCATGTCTGCTGCGGTTTCTGCAGGTGCGCAGAATGAGGCTTTCGGATGGATGTGCCAGGAAAATGATCCTGTGGCCAGTGCCATGGCAGGTGCATCGCTTGCATCGTCTTCAAACATCGTGTATTCTGCATTCCATAATCCGGCAGCAATCCCTTTTGCTCCGGACAGGCTTGGAGCCGGGGCTTCTTATTCAATGACAGGGAACGGTTCCGGCCTTGTCGGTGCAGGTGCCGGGTTCAAGGTTGGGAAGCGCGTCGGGCTGACTGTCGCCGGGAACTATAATATGGGGGCAGAATATGATGTCTTTGATGAATACGGCAATAGAAACGGCTCTTTCAAGACATCTTCAATGCTGTTTTCAGCCGGTCTTGGTATAAAGATCATAGATATGCTGAGCGTTGGGGCGAACTTTAAATATGCTGTAGAAAGGCTTCAGCCTGATGATAATCCGGGCGCGTTTGCGGCAGATGTATATGCGATGTTCAAATGGAATGTGCTTGGGGTCAGTGCCGGGGTCTCCAATTTAGGTACTGATGTCAGGGACCTGGGCGGAAATAAATTCAGCCTGCCTTCTTCCGGACATGTCGCTGTGAATTATGCTCAGGATGTGGCTGCAAAGCATTATGTTGAGGCAGAGATAGATGCGGACTGCTATTTCAGCGGCAGGTTTGCCATGGCGCTCGGAGCGCAATACGGATTCAACGACATGGTCTTTGTACGTGCAGGCTACCGCTATGGCGGAAAGTCCGTTATCCCGTCATATGCGTCTGCTGGCCTTGGTGTGAAATTCTTTGGAGTTCACCTGGATGCATCCTATCTGTTTGCTTCGGAGGTCCTGAAGAATGCTTTCAGCGTAGGTCTCAGCTATACTTTCTGATTTGAGGCGGCAAAAAAGGGACGTTTTTGCAGGCATGCCTGCAGAAGGCCCGGAAAGGCCGTCAGGTTACAGATTGAAACAGAAGCGACAGGACAATATGTTGTGTGTGCGAAATATTGCAGAAAGCCAGTCCTGAAATGGGACTGGCTACCTTGGCTTTGTGCTTATAGTATGTAATTGTATTGAAAAACTAAGAACGTGTTCGGAAGAAATAGTGATTTCGAAACCGGTTGATTATTAATGTGTTATTGGGTTGGATTCAAAAAAGTGATATTTTTCTGATTTTTTATTGTTTATGCATGTGGCTGTTGTGGCGCTTATGAATTGTAATCGTTTTTCTGTAATTTGGCTCCGTTTTTTGGTCAATGCCGCGTGAGGCCTTATAGACAGCAAATTATGGGCGTTTGTTTTTATTGAAATTATTTAATTTCTTTGTCGATTCAATGATGCATAAAACGTCCCTTTTTTGATGCGGACGTTTTTTATATGCCCGGCAGTAGTAGTGTGTTGTAAGAGATGATAATTCTCAAATATTTATAGTTTAATTAATTTATGTGGTTATGAAAAAAGTTAAGATTTTTTTCACGGCTATGCTGGCTCTTGTGTCTTCTGTGGCTTTTGCGCAGAATATCACTGTGACAGGAACTGTCATAGACTCATCTAACAATGAGCCTGTTGCATTTGCCGCAATCCAGCTTAAGGGTACAATGACTGGAGGAGTCTCTGATGGCGAGGGGCATTATTCGGTTACAGTCCCTGCAGATGGTGTACTTGTTTTTTCATCTGTCGGCTATAAGACGGCAGAAGTCAGCGTGAATGGAAAGTCTGTGCATGATGTAATGCTTGAGCAGGACACTCAGTTCATAGATGAAACTCTTGTTGTCGCATATGGTGTGCAGAAGAAGTCGTCATTTGTCGGTTCTGCAACCCAGCTGAGCGGCAAGAAGCTTGAGAAGATGCAGGCTACAAATGTCTCGAAATCCCTTGAAGGAGCTGTCGCTGGTCTCCAGACCTCAAGCTCGACAGGAACTCCGGGATCAAGTGCATCTCTCATTATCAGGGGATTCGGTTCCGTTACCGCAGAGCAGTCTCCATTGCTTGTTGTTGACGGTGTCCCATATGAAGGAAGCCTGAACTCCATCTCGTCTCATGACATAGAGTCGATTACCGTACTTAAGGATGCTGCGGCGAACTCAATGTATGGAGCCAGGGGATCTAACGGTGTAATCATTGTCACAACAAAGGGCGGACAGGCCGGCAAGGTCAAGATTTCATTCAATGCAAAAGTCGGTGTCAACAGCCGTGGCGTGCCTTCATATGATGTCATAGACAATCCTGCGGAATATTATGAAATGGCATGGGAGTCAATCAGGAACTCTGCATATTATGCTTCAGGCATGAACTATGGACAGGCAGGTCTCTATGCATCGTCTTCAATGATCTCTGAATATGGACTTTACAATGCCTATAGGGGTGTAGAGAATGCAAGGCTTATTGATCCTGCAACCGGGAAGATAAACCCGGCCGCAACTGAACTTAAATGGAATGACAGCTGGCTCAAGGACGTGTTCAGGGCCGGCGTGCGCCAGGAGTACGATGTGACTGTTGCCGGAGGCTCGGACAAGACCAGGGCATATTTCTCTGCGTCATATCTTGATGACCAGGGTATTATCCCGCAGTCTGGATTCTCGCGTGTCTCAGTCAGGGGAAAGGTTGACCAGCAGATCGGAAAATACATCAAGGCAGGAGTCAATCTCTCATATTCCAATACTGTACAGAAAGTGTACAATGACAGCGAGGATAGCAACTACGCAAACATGTCGTGGGCAAGCCAGGCGATGCCGTGCATATATCCTATCTATCTGTATGACAATGACGGCAACAGGCAGTATGACGAGAAGGGCGGGGTGCTCTATGACTGGGGCGAGACCGGGCGTGCCGCTATGGCGTCTTCCAATGCGTATGGCCAGCTGATGACCTCCGACATAGGTGTTACCACTGATAATGTGTCTTCAAGGGGGTATATTACAGTTGATATACTTAAGGACCTTAAGGCTACAGCCAACGTTGCCTATGACGTGTTCAACAGCAAGGAGAACTATTTCTATTCTCCGGTCGGAGGTGATGCCAAGGTTGTAAACGGACGCGGATATCAGTATATGAGACGCTATTCGGCGTTGAATACCAACCAGCTGATCCAGTATACCCCGACATTCGGTGAGCATTCTCTTGACATAACTCTCGGACATGAGATAAAGAAGGATTCGGACTATACCCTCATGGGGCATATGACTAACTTTGTTGTCTCTGGTGTCACTGATTTCAGCAATGCGGTAGTATACCAGGACCTGAATTCATATACAGAGGAATATTTCCTCCAGGGTGCTTTTGCAAGGGCAGAGTACAGCTATGCCGGCAGATATTTCCTCAGTGCCTCTTACCGTATGGACGGCTCTTCGAGGTTTGCACCGGACAAGAGATGGGGAAGTTTCTGGGCTGTCGGAGCGTCATGGAACGCCAAGAATGAATCTTTCCTGAGGGATGTCAATGAAGTGAATTTCCTTAAGGTAAAGGCCAGCTATGGTACGCAGGGAAATGACAATATCGGCTATAGCATTGTCTACGAAGACCTGTACAGGATTGACCGTGTGGACGGAGAGGCTGCAATCACAAAGACATTCAGGAAAGCTCCGGATGTTACATGGGAGAAATCACGTAATTTCAATGTCGGCTTCGAGTCAAAGTTCTTCGACAGGCTCAATGTGAACGTAGAGTATTTCATCAAGGAGACGAAGGACATGATCTACCTCAGGCCTCTGGCTCCATCTATGGGTCTTCCTTCAGGACAGCTTGTCAACGACATGGACATGATGAACAGGGGTGTGGAGTTTGAGATCTCAGCTGACCTTATCAGGACTAAGGATGTCGTGTGGGATTTCTCTGTCAACGGTACTCACTACAGGAACGAGATCACAAAGATGCCTGCGGACAAGTCTGATGACGGATACCAGACAGGTCTCTACTGGAGAAAGCTTGGAGGTTCGCTCTATGATTACTATATGTATGAATATGCCGGTGTGGATCCGGAGAACGGACTCCCTATGTTCAACAGGTACAATGATGACGGTACCGTCACAACTGTCAACGAGACAAGCCAGGCCAGCTATGTGCAGACAGGTAAAAGCCCTATCCCTGCGCTTTACGGAGGATTCTCGACAGGACTCAGCCTCTATGGCTTTGACATCAGTGCTTCTTTTGCCTACCAGATCGGCGGATGGGTATATGATTCCAACTACGAGTCCCTGATGAGTGCCGGAAACTTTGGCAGCAACTGGCATAAGGACATATATAACAGGTGGACTCCGCAGAACAGGGATACAGATGTTCCGCGTGTCCAGAACGGAGACCAGCAGGCTAACTCCACGTCTACAAGGTTCCTGACCAAAGCCTCATACCTCAGCCTGAGAAATGCGACAATCGGCTATACTTTCCCGGAAAAGATGATTGCAAAGGCAAAGATGGAAGGATTGAGGCTCTATATAACAGGAGATAACCTGTGGTATATCTCACACAGAAGAGGTCTTGATGTGCGTCAGTCGTTCAAGGGTGATACAGGTTTCAAATATTCACCTATCAGGACGGTTTCTTTTGGAGTTACAGTAACATTTTAATTAAAGGAGAGTGAAAGCTATGAATAAATTTAAGATATTTCTGATTTCGGCAATCCTCCTTGTTGCCGCTTCCTGCGACAAGAACTTTGATGTGGACTACACTTACCGCATCACCGGAGAGCAGGCAGCAGAAAAGGTTGAGCAGGACCCGTCATTCCTGTCCTCTTATGTGTCTGGATTCTATTCCTATATGATCCAGTACAATACTCAGGGCAGTGCAAGTACACAGCATGATGATTTCGGTTTCCTGAGCATTACCATGATATCAGATTTCATGGGACAGGACATCGCGATGAACGGAACCCAGAACTGGGGACTTTACGACTATATACATGACTATGGACAGGAGAACTATTCCCGTCCGTTCATGCTGTGGAACTTCTTCTACACATGGATCGGAAAGGCGAATGAAGTCATTGATTTCTTCCAGCCGGACGAGGAGCCTTCGAATGCAACCCTGAAAGGATACCTTGGACAGGCTTATGCCATCAGGGCTATGTCATATCTGTATCTGATGCTCTATTTCCAGGATCCGGTAGACGCAAGCGGTGCTCTCCGTACAGATGCCCCTGCAGTTCCTATAATCTTTGCATCAAGGGATTCGCGCTCTCTTGAAGAGACTGAGGCCAAGGGCGGAAGGAATACCTATGCAGACATCATGGAGCATATTGAGGAGAACCTTGCGCTTGCCTTGCCTCTTCTCAACGGATACCAGAGGGCGTCCAAGAATGAGATTGACTATTCTGTGGCACAGGGAATAGCTGCAAGGTATTACCTCTTTACCCAGCAGTGGGCAAAGGCGGCTGATGCTGCGAACAAGGCTTATCAGGGATATTCGCTCATGAACAAGGAAAGGCTTTATTCCGGATTCATGGACTGCGATGACAATGAGGTGCTCTGGGGATTCAACCATACAACCGAGACAATGACTGCATATGCTTCGTTCTTCTCGATGATGAGCAACGAGTGCAGCGGATATTCGGGTATAGGTCAGATGATCAAGTGCATCTCGTCTGAGCTTTATGGACAGATTCCTGCCTCTGACTATAGGAAGGGGCTCTTTAACTCAGCCTCAGGTGATGAGGGCGCTCCTCTTGTCGGAGGGCAGTATCCTTATGCGTCAAGGAAATTCGGATATATGGCGCAGTGGCTTCAGGACTATATCTTCATGAGGGCGGCAGAGATGATGCTCATTGAGGCTGAGGCGTATGCAAGGCTTGGTCAGCAGACTGATGCACAGTCTGTACTGGATGTGCTTATGGCACAGCGTGACCCTGCATATTCAAAGACCGCATCTGTCGAGGAGATACTGCTCCAGAGGAGGATCGAGCTGTGGGGAGAGGGATTCGAGTATTTCGATCTCCGCAGGACCGGAACCGGTGCCGTCAGGGTATATGAGGATTCAAATCATCCTCAGTGGGCGCGTATAGACTATCCTGCACATGCGAAAAACTGGATATTCCAGATTCCGCTCAGGGAGATCCAGAACAATATGTTTATAAGCGAAGACGAACAGAATGAACTATAATTCAATTTGCGATACAATGAAAAAGATATCAACATATATTCTTGTGCTTGTGGCTTTCGGCATTGCTGCAATATCTTGCCAGAAAGCACCTTCAAAGGCTGAGGTGGAAGCCGGGTTCAGCCCTGCAGGTCCGGTTCCTTCTGTCGGGATAGGAAATGCTCCGGACAAGATATCCGCTCTGGATGGCTATGTTACTGTGACAGCAGAAGTCTCAGGGATTACAGACCAGATGGAGGGACTGTCGCTCTGCTTCCTGTCGTCTACAAATGTCGAGTTCTCCAATGCGCGTCCTGTTGAGGTGGCAGCTGCCAACGGAACTGTGACGGCAGATGTCCCTGTCTCTGCAGGAAGAAAGAACTATGTTACTGTGAGCATATCATGTGCAGACGGAGTGTCTTATTCCGATGTCATGGAGATAGACGTGCCTGATGTGCCTTTCTGGGCGAAGGTTTCGGGAACATACACCGGTACTGTTGTCTCTCTTGCATACGGTGATGAATATGTGAGTGTCATTACCGTTATCCTGGATGAGAATGACCCTGAGAACAAATGCATTGTGGGCAATCTTGAACCTTATTTTTATTCTGAGGGAAACACCATGGATGAAGGCTACAATTTCGTAGAGGCTCAGATTGATAATGAAAATGCGTGCATCATCATACCGAATGGATCTTCATTGAATCTCGGCGGAAGGACATTCCTTGGACTGAATGCCGCAGATGATGATTCTGCCACAGCCTATGCAGACGGAATCCTGTATCTCACCCCGGATGCAGATGCCCTTGTAAGGCCATACGCATTCTATACTTTATCCAATGGAGAGCCGGAAGACCTTTATGCAGGAGCAGTATACACCAAGAATTAGTCAGTAGACAATCTGGTTTTGAATGGCTTCCCTTGCTGTCCGCGACTTGTGGACGGCAAGGGAATTTTCATTCTGAAATTTAAAATGAATTGTATAACTTTGCGGACTCAAACAAACAATTTCAAAAGACTATGAAAACCAGAAACTTTCTTTACGCGCTGCTGGCTCTCGCCCTCTTGGCGTGCGGCTGCCAGAAAGAGACAATCACAGTAATGTCATACAATATCCGTATGGGTGTTGCCAAGGACGGGGAAAACTCATGGCAGTACCGCTGCCCTGCGACAAAGGCTATGATCGAGGACCAGTCCCCGGATATTTTCGGTGTACAGGAAGCGTATGATTTCCAGGTCGCATATATCGAGGAGAACTGCCCTGAATATGCCAGCATAGGAGTAGGGCGTGAGGATGGCGTTTCTGCGGGGGAGCATATGTCTATCTTTTACAGGACCGGGCGCATAGAGCTTCTTGACTGGGGCACATACTGGCTGTCGGAGACTCCGGATGTCCCTTCAATGGGTTGGGATGCCGCCTGCTACAGGACTGCCACATGGGCATTTATGCAGTGCAAGGACAGCGGGAGGAAGTTCTATTATGTGAATACTCACCTTGACCATGTAGGACGTGAGGCACAGAAGAATGGGCTGGCGCTTATCGTGGACAATATTGCCGGCATGAATCCGGAAGGATATCCGATGATACTTACAGGTGATTTCAATGTAAGGTCGACTGACCCGGTCCTCTGCGACCTTGACAAGGTTATGCTCAGCGCAAGGAAGACTGCAGAGAAGACTGATGACATCGCCTCTTTCAACGGCTGGAAGCAGCCTCTTGAGACAGCAGCCCTCGGAAGGCATCTCAAAGACGGGAACGATGCCGATAATGCGATAGACTATATCTATTATTCCGGATTTTCCGCATGCCCGGAATTCCAGACGGTTACACAGGGCTATGCAGGTGTTCCGCTTATTTCTGACCACTATCCGGTAAAGGCTATACTTGTTTTCTGATATGACGAAAGGTAATATCCTTATTGTGGATGACGAGGCTGATATAAGGGAAATCCTGCAGTTCAATCTTGAAAATGCCGGCTATGAAGTAGATGAGGCTTCTTCTGCGGAAGAGGCCTTGAGGTTTTTATCTCCGTCCCATGACATGATTCTCCTGGATGTGATGATGGAGGGCATGTCCGGATTCAAGATGGCGGAAATCCTCCGTAAGGAAAAGAACAACAATATCCCGATTGTCTTCCTTACTGCAAAGAATGCTGAAAAGGACATGCTTGCCGGCTTTTCTGCCGGCGGGGACGACTATATCAGCAAGCCATTCTCGATAAATGAGGTAATCGCAAGGGTCAATGCTGTCCTGCGCAGAAGCACAATGCCCCAGGCGGAGCCAGGAGGGCAGGACATGCTGGTTGCCGGCAAGGTCAGCATAGACGTAGCCTCCAAGATGGTCTATGCGGACGGTAAGCCTGTCGTGCTTTCAAAGAAAGAGTTCGAGATCCTCTATCTGCTGGCAAGCCATAGGGGGGAGATCTTCTCCAGGGATGCAATCATAGATGAGCTTTGGAAAGATGCTCCTTATGTGCTTGGACGCACCGTAGATGTGCATATTGCCAGGATAAGGGGGAAACTTGGCGACTACAAGAATTATATTGTCAACCGTTCGGGATACGGGTATAGTTTCAATCCAGTTGAGTAGCATGTCATTAAGGTCACGTCTCGGGCTTGTGAGAAAGCCTGTTGCAAAAATAGTCAGCTTTGAAGAGCAGTCTTTCAAGAGAATCCTGCTGTCGTTCTCGGCCGTATTCGCAGCATTTGCGGTTCTTGTCATTGCGGCCCAGTACTGCATTGATACTTTCTATTCCGGCGAATTCCCGTCTTATCTCCTGTTTTTTGTCATAGTCGCAGTGCTGTGTGTCGCGGCCCTGATCTCTATATTCATCATCTCGAAATATTTTGACAACGGCATTTCCAGGCTCCATGACAGGATCAACCAGGAACGGGAGAAGTACAGGGAGATGAAGCAGCAGATGTCCAATAATGTCGCACATGAACTGCGTACGCCTGTCAGCAGCATAAGGGGATATCTGGAGACGTTGTCGACATGCAGTAACATTGACCCGGAGCGTAAGAAGAATTTCATTGACAGAGCCTATCTGCAGAGCATAAGGCTGTCGGATCTCATACGTGACATAGCCTTGATTACAAAGATAGAGGAGGCTTCTGACCAGCTTGTGAAGGAGAGGCTTAACGTAAGAAGGATAGCGGAGGAGGTCTTTGACGAACTGAGGGATTCAATAATTGAAAAGGGTGACGTCATCGAGAACACCCTTCCCGCAGACCTTACCCTGAAAGGTAACCAGACGCTCATATATGCAATCTTCCGCAATCTTGTTGAGAACAGCATAAAATATGGCGGTAAGCATATCACTATCCACATTGAATGCACTGTAAAACGGGACGGGACCTGTGACTTCATATATTATGATACCGGCATAGGTGTCCATAAGGAGCACCGGGAACGTATATTTGAACGTTTCTACCGCATTTCAGAGGGGCGTACAAGGGATGCAGGCGGCTCAGGCCTTGGCCTTTCGATTGTAAGGAATGCGATTGCGTTCCATGGCGGGACGATATCTGCCAGCCGCCATAATGGCGGAGGACTGGAATATAACTTTACAATGAAATCCGAATAGCATTGCTGCTGTCCGGATTTCTTTTTTCTGCCTGCGGCAGGCCTGGTCTTGTCTGTGGTCTATATGCCTCCCTTTTTCAGGCTGTCAATATACATGTCTATCTTTCTAAGCTCATGCGGAATCCTGATTCCCTGTGGACAATGCGGTACGCATTGGTTGCATCCGATGCAGCGGTCCGCCTGCCTGTCCTTGTCGACCGCCCTGCCATAGCCTATAAGGTATGCCCGCCTTGCTTTCCTGTAGCTGTCAGAGCCTTTTACCGCGATATTCCCGTCATTCACGCATTTGTTGTAGTGGAGGAGGATTGACGGTATATCTATCCCATATGGACATGGCATGCAGTATTTGCAGTCATTGCAAGGTATGGTAGGATAGTTCATCATGAGGTCTGCTGTCTCGAAAAGGAACTTGTTCTCCTCTTCACTGAGCGGCTTCAGCGGTGAAAATGTCTTCAGGTTGTCCTGCAGGTGCTCCATGTATGTCATTCCGCTCAATACCGTCAGGACTCCTGGATGCGACCCGGCGAACCTGAATGCCCATGAGGCTATGCTCTGTGACGGCTCCCTGTCAAGCAGCCTGTCTGCGATGTTCTCCGGGACATTGGCCAGGCGCCCTCCAAGTAGCGGCTCCATTATGACTGCAGGAATCCCTCTTTTCTCCAGTTCCCCGTATAGATATTCAGCATTTGTGTTCCTCGGGTTTATCTGCTTGGCATGCTCCCAGTCAAGATAGTTGAGCTGGATCTGCACAAAATCCCAATGGTACGTCCCGTGGTTCTCAAGCAGCCAGTCAAACACCTTTATGTCTCCGTGGTATGAGAATCCGAGGTTGCGTATGCGTCCTGCCGCCCTCTCTTCCATAAGGAACTCCAGCAGGCCGTTGTCAAGGAACCTTTCCTTGAGTTCGTCCATGCCGCTGCCCATGCCGACACCATGGAGAAGCATATAGTCTATATAGTCAACCTGGAGGTTTTCCATCGATTTGCGGTACATGGCCACGGACTCTTCCAGGCCCCATGCCGCCTTTGAGAAATTGGACAGCTTGGTAGCAATATAGTATTTCTCCCTCGGATGCCTGCTCAGGGCTATGCCTGTAGCCTTTTCCGAGTATCCCTTGCAATAGACCGGTGATGTGTCAAAATAGTTGACACCATGCTCGATCGCATAGTCAACAAGGCTGTTTACCATCTCCTGGTCAATGTCATTGTCGCTGTCCCGTGCGCTTCCGCCACCGATTGTAGGCCATCTCATGCATCCGTATCCCAGGAGTGACACATTGTCACCGGTTGTCGGATTGGTGCGGTATGTCATCTGGCCGTCCGTTGCTTTGGCTGATCCATTGCCGCTCCTGTTCCCGGAACATCCCGGTATTGTCCCTAATCCGGCAGCCCCGATGCCTGCCCCTGCTATCTTGAGGAATTCCCTCCTGTCTATATTCTTCATCTTGTCGCCTGTTTCATTGTACGTACTTACTTGATATGCATGGTTTTTACAGCCGTGTTGCATCATATTTCATGGTGCACCATGTTGCCCTCCACGTGTATTGCGCTCAGCGGTCTTGCAGGGCAGAGATGCTCACATGCCCCGCATCCGATACAACGTTCCGGGTTTACGGCCGGAATCCTTAGTGAATCAGGGTCTTCCGGGTCCTTGCGCACAAGTCTTATCGCGCCGGCAGGGCAGTGCCTTGCACAGTTGCCGCAGCTTACATTGTCCCTGTTTACCACGCATAGCTCAAGGTCTACGACAGCGCGGCCGATCTGGATTGATGACTTTTCTTCTATTGTCACCGGATGAAATGCCCCGGCCGGACATACCTGTGAACATCTGTTGCATTCCGGTCTGCAGTAGCCGCGTTCGTATGACATCTCCGGCTGCATGAGGTGCTCCAGCGATGATGACGGTCTCAGGACATTGTTCGGGCATTCCGCCACACAAAGCTGGCATGCGGTGCAATGGCGATAGAAATGGGCATGCCCTATAGAACCAGCCGGGGTCAGGGCGGTCCCACGCTTTGGGGCCTTCTTCTTTATTATCGGTGCAAGCCCTCCGTCTGTCTTTATATCCTGTGCCTTTAATGCAGCGCTGCCGAGAACAATTGCAGATGATGTGATGAATGTCCTCCTGCCATTGTCCTGCACATTCCCGCTTTCTTTGCCGCCTGCCTTATGGGCGGCCCCCGCAGCTGCATTGCTGTCTATGCTCTTCTCCTTCTTGTCTCCTCCTGTCCCGGATGTCTTCCATGGCGGACAGAACCTGTATTCCAGTGCTCCCTCGTGGCATGTCCCGATGCAGTCCATGCAGGCAACGCACCTGCTGAGGTCTACCTTGTGCCCCTTCATGTCTATGCATGAAGCCTTGCACTGCCTGCCGCATAGCCCGCAGTTCCTGCATTTTCCGCTGTCTATCACAATCCTGAAAAACGAGAACCGTGACACGAACCCGAGTACAGTCCCGACGGGGCATATTGTGTTGCAGTATGTCCTTCCTCCTTTCCACGCAAGATATCCTACAATGGCGAAAGTCAGGACTGCAATGATGAGCACCGGGGTACTTCTGATCCAAATGTCAGTTGTGTAGAACGCGTAGCTGTCAAGCCTTTCTGCAAAATATGCAAGAATGTTGTTTCCGGCTGCATATACAGGTGCGAATATGCTGCCGGCAATTCTGCCATATGCGCTGTATGGGGCGACAAGTGCAGCAATCGAGTTCAGCCCGAGAATCATCAGTACTATAAAGGTGCAGAGTATGGCAATCCGCAGCACTCTCTTTTCCGGAGACCATGAGAATCTGAACCTGTTCTTCTTCCTGGTCCTGCCGTGAATCCATGATATGATGTCCTGCATGACTCCCATCGGGCATATGACAGAGCAATAGACCCGTCCGAAAATCAACGTGAGCAGGATAAGTGCAATCACGACAGCTGCATTTGCGGCCAGCACGGCAGGAAGAAACTGTATCTTGGCCATCCAGCCCATCCACGCCTGTATGCTCCCGGTAAAGTCAAGGAACAGCAGTGTGATGAAGAAGAAAAATATTGTCGCGAGGACAATGCGGATTTTCCTTAGCATAATATAGTAGTTTTGCGCAAAGGTACACATTCTCGTCTATATGTAATTATATATATTACTGATATAATTGCATATATTACATGTCAGAAGCCCTTTGTGCCATTCTTCGCTATACCGGACGCATCCATGGCCATAGTTCATGCGGTGTATTGCACAGCACCATGACTGCGTCCGGTCTGCGTATTATGGACTATACGGGCGTGTCAGGCTTTCTGTTCCTCGTCCCCGACTATAATCCTGTTGGCAAGGACTTCATATACCTGCTTCTCAACTCCGTCATTGCCAGTGAACCTGGCCTGGCGCATCCTTCCGCAGACATATACCTTTTCCCCTTTCACGATACGTTCCAGGTCCCGTATGTTTTTCCCCTCCCATGCCACTACAGAGTGCCATGTGGTCTCTACCATGTTGTCTTTTCCTATATGGTTTGTCGCCACGGAGAATCTTGCGACTTTTCCGGCAGATGTGTCGGACATGCGGACAGTGCCGATGTTTCCCCTCAATTCAATTTTGTTCAAGTGTTGTTCCATAAGATTTATCCATTAGTTGTTTTCTGATTCCTCCCACTTCTTATGTGCGCACTGCGGGACAGGGCAAAGTAATGGAAAAATATTCTAAAGTTGGTTGTACCGGCATATGTCCAGTGTCGGATTTTTCTCTTTTTTATAATTTTACGGGGACTGTAAAATTTATTTTATAGAAAATACC
>CAMXAU010000018.1 GCA_947179325.1 uncultured Bacteroidales bacterium
GTCACGACCGTGTAGGTCTCGCCTCCGTCAAAACCTATCAGCGCAATATCTTCCGGGATACGCAGCCCGTTCCGTTTCAACGCCTTGTTCACATGCAGGGCAAGATATCCGCGGGGAATCATGAATGCATCCGCACCACGCCTGTAGGCTTCGTGTATGACGGCATCCAGTTCCCCCGGATTCTTCTCGTCCACATAATTTACCCTGGCAATGCCTGCCATTCCGAAATCCTCCATTGCCTTGATATAGCTGTGCTCCCTCATCTTAAGGGTCGAGAGCATCTCGTTGTTGGAGATCATCTCTATGTGTCTGCAGCCGTTTTCCACAAGATGCTGCAGCCCCATCCTTATGGCCTTGTCATTGTCAACAAGCACCATCCCGACATTATCTATTCCTTCCGGTGCACGGTTCATCAGCACCACGGACATTCCAAGTTCCTGAGCCATCCTGATTTCTGGAATGCAGTCATCGCACGGAGTAAGCAGTATGCCCTTGACCCCGTCGGCATGGAAAATCTCTATAAGTCTCCCTATTTTGTCGCTCCTGTCATCCGAACTGCCGAACAGGACAGTATATCCATTGTCAAAGGCAATGTTCTCGATGCGCCGCGCTACATCCGAGAAATAATGGTTGGCAAGATCAGGAGTAATCACCCCGATAGTCTTGTTATACCCGATCCGCAGGGCGGATGCCGCCTTATTTGGGGTATAATTCATCTTCTTGACGACTTTCATTATCCTGTCAGCCGTCTCTTTGTTTACACCTTTCTTGTTATTGAGCACCATTGATACAAGGCCTACCGATACTCCGGCCTCTTCCGCTACTTCTTTGATGGTGTACTTCTTTACCGGTATTTTTCCTGCCATACCTTTATCATATAAAATAATCGCCACTGCAGGCCCGGAGGAGGACGCAGTGCCTTCCGGACACCGTCGCTCCAACATAAATCTGCCGTCCTGTGTAAACAATTAAAAATTTGCCGAAACAAAAATAGCAAAAATATCCGACAAAATATTTGAATCGTTTCAAAAATATTATACCTTTGCCATGTATTTGAATCGTTTCAAATCGAAATTTGCGCAAAAAACCGAAGATAATTATTAACAATCAAGAAGCTAACGACCTCATTTATGGAAACATTGGACTATATCGTCATATTGCTGTATTTCCTCGGACTGATTGCCGTAAGCGTAATAATGTCACGGAAAATCAAAAGTTCCGAGGACATGTTCATTGCAGGGCGCAACTCGTCATGGTGGCTTTCCGGTGTCTCGTCCTACATGACAATATTCTCAGCAAGCACATTTGTCGTATGGGGAGGGGTAGCCTACAAGTCCGGGCTTGTCGCAATAGTGGTGGCGGTCTGTCTCGGAATTGCATCGCTTATTGTCGGCAAATGGATATCGGCAAGATGGAGACGCCTGAAAATCAAGTCTCCCGGAGAATTTCTGACAATCCGTTTCGGACACCGGACAGTGAGTTTCTATACGATATCAGGAATAATATCCCGGGCAGTGCACACAGCTGTCGCACTTTATGCCGTGGCTGTTGTGATGTGCGCTCTGGTCAAAGTTCCTGACGGCAGCGTACTTGCCTCCACAGGACATCCTGGAGACGCTGCGGCCGGGTATATGAGCATATGGTGGGCATTGCTGATCCTCGGGGCCATAGCTCTTGCATATACAATTGCAGGAGGATTTCTCGCCGTGCTGATGACCGATGTAATCCAGTTCGGAGTCCTTATCAGCGTAGTGATATTCATGATTCCGCTTTCTTTCCATGCCGTGGGCGGTGGAGCGGAATTCATGGAAAGAGCCTCGGAAATTCCCGGATTCTTCTCCGGTACATCGGAAACATATTCATGGATATGGCTCATTCTGTGGATTTTCCTCAATGTCGCCATGATCGGCGGCGACTGGCCGTTTGTCCAGAGATACATAAGTGTCCCGACGGCAAAGGATGCCAGGAAAAGCACATGGCTGATAGGTATATTGTATTTCGTCACTCCGTTTATATGGTATCTGCCGGCCATGGTCTACAGGGTTATGGAGCCGGGGCTGGCACTTGATGCCGATGCGGCAGCAATGACATACAACGGTGAGCATGCCTATGTGAACATGAGCAAGCTGGTACTTATGGGCGGAATGCTCGGGATGATGCTGGCCGCCATGCTCTCGGCCACCCTGAGCAATGTCTCCGGCATATTGAATGTGTACGCAAATGTCTATACCTACGAAATATGGGGGCATTCGGAAAAGAACAGGAATGCCGATGAGAAGAAACGCATAAAGGTCGGAAGGCTGTTCACTCTCGTGTTCGGGCTGACAATCATAGGACTGTCTATGCTTGTCCCTTTTGCAGGAGGGGCGGAAAAAGTTGTGGTTACACTTCTTACAATGATAATGTGCCCGCTGTACATACCGTCAATATGGGGGCTGTTCTCCAGAAGGCTCAACGGCAGGCAGCTGGTATGGTCCATGCTGCTGACATGGGCGGCCGGAATAGCCGCCAAGCTAACGGTCCCGTCCTCTGTGCTGAGCCAGAGCATGATAGAGTCCATATCCGGATGCGTGCTGCCTGTGCTTATACTGACAGCAATGGAAATCCGGTCAAAATTCCTTGGAAGAGAGGACAGTGGATACGGAAAGATGCTTTCCTGTGCTGATCCGGAGGCAGACACGGAGCCTGGTGCCAGCATGAAGGCCGCGACAAAAAGCTATTCCCTTATGGCCGTCAACTGCTTCTGCATCACAATAGGAGCCATTGCGGCAATGCTGCTTGTCCTTATAATATGCGGAGATCCCAAGACCCTTGCCGTCAAGAACATTGTGTGGGGATTCATAATGGCCATCCTTGCCGTAATTGCCGCATATCTCATGTACAGATACAGGGACAGCCGGAAAACGGGAAGGCTCATGGCGATTGCCGTAATGGCTCTGATGCCTGCGGTTTCACGGGCACAGATCCACGTCATGCCGGAGGATAATGTGGAGTGTTCTGTATTCATACCGAAGGACAGGAAGACAGGGACTCAGCAGGGCATTGAGATATATGGCGGATATGTATTCTGCCTTGAGGACGGCGGGCATGTAAATGTCTATGACTACAAGACAGCCTCACCTGTTCCTGTCGGGGAGTTTGACCTGGCCTCTTCGTGTCCGGACAACCACGCCAATAATGCCAGTTTCGGGCTGGAGACTCCAAAGGGGGCAAGTTTCCCGCTGCTGTACATCAGCAATGGAAAGGTCGGAAGTGAAATTGAATGGACCTGCTTTGTGGAAAGCATAAGCAGACGCGGAAGGAAATTCACTTCTGAACTTG
The DNA here is from genome assembly GCA_947179325.1 of uncultured Bacteroidales bacterium. Classification (GTDB taxonomy): domain Bacteria; phylum Bacteroidota; class Bacteroidia; order Bacteroidales; family UBA932; genus Cryptobacteroides. Next base: position 3,322 of record CAMXAU010000018.1, read on the forward strand.
CCCAGACCATCGTACTGGACAGTTCGGGATGGGATGAAAAAGGCTATGTATCCATTTACGGGGCGCCAAGCTGGATGGCTGACCGGGAGAGAGGTGAACTGTGGGTGTTCTCGGCAAGGAAGCGTACAACACTGAAAATCACAAAGAATGCCTGGGAGAACCAATATGTCGCTACAAAGTTCCGCCTTCCGTCACTTTCCGAGGGCCGGGAAGTCAGGCTTTCCGCTGATGACATACTGGGACAGGCCGTATTTCCATTTGATGCATGGTTTACGCAGGCCGGATGTGTCCATGACGGGAAAATATACTATGCATTCGGGGCAGGACATGTTGACCCGGAGAACCGTCCGTCAAGAATAAGGGTTTATGACACGGATACCCGTACAATATCTGCGCGGTACGAGCTTCAGGAACAGATTCCATATGAACTTGAAGACATCGCGATTGCAGACGGATGGCTGTATGTGAATACAAATACCCGTCCGGGAGGCAGGCTGCCGGCTGTTTTCAAGGTATCCATGCCGCGGCAAAGAAAAACGCCTTCCACACCGGCAGAGGAAATTATGCAGTGCCCGGAAAAAGCAGGAGGCGTATATTATGTGCGTGACCTTTCTCCGCAGAGCGTTCCATCTGTTCCACAAGGATATAAGCCGTTCTATATAAATGGCTTCTTCAGGCACGGAGCACGCCATATGGATGATGCCGAGACATATGCAAGGGTGTATGGATCACTGGAGACGGCACATTCGGAAGGCAGACTCACTGATTTCGGAGAGGCTGTCTTTCAGAGGCTCGCCCCGTTCAAGAAAAATGTGATGTACCGCGAAGGCGACCTTACGCAAATCGGGCGCACTGCTGCCATAGAAATGGGAAAAAGGATGGTGGAGAATTATCCGGAAGTCTTTGACGGCAGTCCCTTCCTTAAGGCCAACTCCACAAATGTGCTGCGGGTGTGTGCTACAATGCATTCTTTGATACAGGGAATAGTGTCACTCCGTCCGGGCCTTGAATGGAGCGAAATAGACAATTCACGATCTTTTCTTCCGGAGCTCAATCCCTATGGCACAGTATGTCCTGGAAAGCTCGCGATTGACGCCGCCATGCACGGGCACAATGGTCCATGGTACAGAAAATATTGCGGTTTCCGCAATTCAAGGATTGATGCAGAAGCCTTCCTTAAAAGGATATTCAGGCACACGGAAGACATCGATGACAAATATGACCTTGCAAGAAGGTTCTGGCTAATGGCCTCTGTGATGCAATGCCTTGACAGGCAAGTCCCGCTGTGGGACCTCTTTACAGAAGAAGAGATATTGGCATGGGCAGAAGTAGAGAACTACAGATATTATGCACAGAAAGGTCCGGAACCCGTAAACTATGGGCGCGGATGGGGACTTGGCTCGCGCACATTGCGCCACCTCATTGAAGAATCCGATGCAGACATTAATGCAGGACGGCACGGGGTTGACCTCAATTTCGGCCATGACGGCACTCTCATGGCGATTATGGCCAACCTTCAGTCCGGCACATGGGCCACAGCAACTGACCGCCCTGAGGAAGCCATAAATCTATGGCAGTACTGGAATATTCCGATGGGGGCCAATCTCCAGATGGTGTTCTACAGGAAAGATGAAGGAGATGACATCATTGTCAAGATGATGCTTAATGAGACGGATATCCCGCTGCCTCTGAATCCTGTGGAAGGGTATTTCTACAGGTGGGATGACGTGAGACAGCATTATCTCAGGCATTGCGATGAAACGGAAAGATCGCTCGCAGAAACAGCAGGCTTAACATTATAATAACCAATACATAAGATGAATCTGACCAAGCTATTGCCGGCAGGCCTTGCAGCGCTTGTGCTTGCCGCGTGTCAGAAAGCGCCGGAACCTTACATGACGCTTGAGACCAAAACACTTGCGCTGGAGCAGGCTGGAGGGACTGCCGTCGTCTCCATGTCTTCCAACGTCTACTACAGAGTCAATAATGACTGCCACGACTCAAATGGAAATTATTGGGCACGCATAACCGACAGCAAGTCCGAGGGTGACGTGACATGGTTTACATTTGAAGTCGACGGGAATTCTTCTTCTGAGGTGCGTACAGGCACAGTGCGCTTTATTGGAGACGGAGTGACTCCGCTTAAGTTGACGCTCACACAGGACAGGGTTGTGCCAAAGGGCATTGACCCTATATCCATGTCGGCAGGATACTCAGTGACAGAGTCTGTATTCAGGGTATATGGAGACGGTGCCTGGACCGCAGCATGCAATGACCCGGATGTAACCGTCATGCCGTCCTCAGGACTCGGAGAATCTGAAATCAGAGTTACTTTCCCTGAAAATGCGGACCTGACGGACAGGACAATAAATGTTGATGTCGCCATAGAAGGGGACAGGACTTACAGGCATGTCATCTCGCAGGGAAGATATGCCGGCATAGTCGCGGACTGGGACCTTAACAATATGGTAGGTGAAATCACGGCGACATTCATTGACGGCAGCGACCAGACAGAATTCCCGGGGACGAACGGGAAATACCTGAACGCCTCTTCGGGAAGCGGAAAAATAGAATACTATGCATGCAGCAGGGAAGGATATTCAAAGAACAAGTTTGTCTGCATGAGGTCGGTAGGGGCCAACGGTGACCCTTATGTCTCAGGATCAGTACCCGGGGACTGGTGGTATATCACTGCAGACTACAGGAAGCTCACTATACCGGCAGGCACAAAGGTGAAGTTCTATTTTGTGACCAAGTTCGGGACGGCAACTTCCGGATACTGGATGCTTGAATATCTGGAAGGAGAGGAATGGAAGCCGGCATTGCCTGTAAGCAGCAGGTCCGAGTCAGCCACAAAGGCCATTTCCGGTGCAGCGGTCTCTTATTCACAGGAAATCAGATACAATTTTGCCGGACTTCTCCTTGACAGTTCGAGAAATGGAGCCTATATGGCCGTGGAAGGCACATTTACTACCGCTGCTGATATGGACAGCATTGTCCTCAGGTTCGGTCAGGCCGGGCATCTCTGCCTTGACGGCTCAAAGAATGACGGCCTGTATATTGACCAGACACAGTCGGGAGGGCAGTCACGCTTTTCTGCACAACGCCCGAGCAAAGAGGACGGGACGGCAGTCAAGACATACGACCAGCATGTAACAATTGAATTTGCAGAATAACCATGGACAGAAAAATATTCACAGGCCTTGTAGCGGCCATCCTGCTCCTGCCGCTCCCGTCATGGGCACAGGACATACTCAGGGGAACTGTAAAGGACGCAGACGGTCCGCTTGCCGGTGCTGTCGTGCTCAACAAAGACGACGGTTCCTATACTTCAACGGATCTGGACGGAAACTTTATTCTTCCTGATGCCGCGAAGGGCCAGACGGTAGAAGTTACACTGATGGGATACATCACAAGAAGCATCACCTGGGACGGGAATTCCCCGGTGGAGATAATGATGGCGGCAGACGCCATAGAGCTTGACGAGACCGTGGTCATCGGCTATGGCGCAGTCAAGAAGAAAGACCTGACAGGTGCAGTCGGAGTCGTGAATGACAAGCTGATCGGACAGCAGAGCACCTCACAGCTTTCCCAGACACTGCAGGGACTGGTGCCCGGCCTTACTGTGACACGCACCGGGAGCATGCCAGGCTCAAGCGCCACGGTACAGGTGCGCGGAATCACGACAATGTCTGATTCAAGTCCATTGATCCTTGTCGACGGAATGTCTGTGAGCAGCCTTGACAACGTGGCCCCTGAAGACGTGCGCCAGATAACAGTCCTCAAGGATGCCGCCTCTGCCTCCATCTACGGGTCAAGGGCAGCAGCCGGAGTGATTCTTATCACAACGAAGGAAGCCAGCGACGGCTCATTGCAGATAGGCTATAGCGGTGAGTTCTCAGTAATCACCCCGACAGAACTGCCGGAATATCTCACAGGCTGCATAGACTATATGAACATCTACAATGAATGGGCCTGGAACGATGCTGGAAACCCGGCTGGAGGGGAGTATGCCGGATATTCCAGGGAGTATATTGAAAACTATATGCTTAACAGTTCATACGACCCGATCACTTTCCCGGATTTTGACTGGAAAAGCGCCACTCTGAAGAAGGCCGCGCTCAGGCACAAGCACAATCTGACCATGGCATACGGAAACAAGAGCATAAAGAGCCGTATCTCTGCATCATACGAAAGCACTGATGCAATGTACAGAGGCTCGGGCCATGAAAGATTTTCCGTACGTTCAAGAAATACCCTGAATATCTCCAGGTGGCTTAGCGGTTCACTTGACTTTTCATTCCGCCATGCAGAAAAAGACGATCCGGCGTCAGGAAGCCCTCTGCGTGCAGCATATATGTATCCGTCAATATATCTCGGGCTTTATCCGGACGGCCGTGTCGGTCCGGGAAAGGAAGGCTCGCTGTCAAACACCCTTGGAGCACTTCTCGAAGGAGGCAGCAGCAAGACTGTCAGTGATATCGTGACGGCAAAGATTTCGCTGGGATGCAATCCGTTTGAAGGCTTCTCAGTCACAGCAAACTTTACCCCGACATTCTCGTTTACACGCCTTAAGAAAATGTCCAGGGCAGTTCCGGTCTACGATGCATACGACACATCCCTCCAGATAGGATATATACAGGGATACAACAGCAATTCACTGAGCGAGGAGCGTCGCCATGCCACGACATATGAGACACAGGTTGTCGCGAACTATGACAAGGCTTTCGCCGGAAAGCACAACCTCAATGCCATGGCCGGATATGAAGACTATATCTACACATACGAGAGCATGAATGCAGTCACCAATGACATGGAGCTGTCACAGTTCCCGTATCTTGACCTTGCAAACAGCAATTCGCTCAGTGCGGGAGGCAGCTCATGGCAGAATGCATACCGCTCTTTCTTCGGAAGGCTCATGTACAATTACGACAGCAGATACTATATCCAGTTCAATGCCAGGGGAGACGCATCATCCCGTTTCCACAAGAACCACAGATGGGGATTTTTCCCGAGCGCATCTGCGGGATGGGTGGCGACAAATGAAAAGTTCATGAAAAATGTGCGCAACGTGGACTATATCAAGCTGCGCGCATCCATAGGTTCCTTAGGCAACGAGAGAATCGGGAACTATCCGTACCAGACATATATATCGTTCAACAATGCAATCATGTATGACAGCAACGGAACGTCTCCGGTACAGACCATGACCGGAGCGCAGCAGGACTATGCCTACGAAGACATACACTGGGAAAAGACATGGAGCTGGGATGCCGGGGTTGATGCGGCATTTTTCGGGAACAGGCTTGACTTTACGGGAGATTACTTCTACAAACAGACGAGCGACATGCTCCTTTCTGTGGCGATTCCTTCATTCACAGGATATTCTGCACCGGAAAGAAATGCCGGTACGATGTACACTAAAGGATGGGAACTGAAACTCGGATGGCACGACAGCATCGGGGATTTCACATATTCGGTAAGCGCGAACCTGTCAGACTACAAGTCCGTAATGGGCAATCTCTCAGGCAAGCAGGTATTCAATTCAGACGGAACTATAATAACTGAGGGCGAGGAATATAATTCATGGTACGGCTACAGGGCCGACGGGCTTTTCCAGAATGAAGCGGAGATTTCCGGAAGTCCTCTCCTCGTTGCATCCGTGAAGCCGGGAGACATAAGATATGTGGACGTAAGCGGTGCTGACGGCACGCCTGACGGAATTATAAGCGAGACGTATGACCGGGTGATACTCGGAAGTTCCCTTCCGCATCTCATCTATGGCGCAAGCATCAGCTTAGGCTGGAAAGGGCTGTCCCTCTCTGTGCTTCTGAACGGTGTTGGCAAGCAGACTTCACGCCTTACTGAGAATATGGTACGGCCGCTCCAGAGCCAGTGGCTGTCCGCCCCTGCAGTGCTGATGAACAGTGACGGCACACGCAACTACTGGAGCGTCTACAATACGGACGAACAGAATATGGCAGCCCGCTATCCGAGGCTCAGCCACAACAGCGGAGAATACAACAACTACAAGATGTCTGACTGGTGGCTCGTGGACAGTTCTTTCATGCGCATCAAAAACATCAATCTCAGCTACACTTTCCCGAAGAAGCTGATAAGCAGAATCAGCCTGAAGGGCCTCAAGCTGTATGTCAACCTTGACGACCCTGTCTGCTTTGACAGCTACCTTAAGGGCTGGGACCCTGAGGCCGGCCCGTCAAGCTATGTCTCAAGAACCTGCACAATAGGAATCGACATCAAATTCTAATAAGACAGAACATGAAACATCTATATTATCTGGCAGCAGCCGCAATATGCATCATGTCGTCTGCCTCATGCGCAGACCTTAATCTCAGCCCTCTGTCTGCTGCATCAAGCGGCAACTGGTTCTCCTCGGCGGACGAGGTGCGCATTTCACTGAATGACTTCTACAGGGAAACATTCTACGTGGTTGAACAGGAGTGGTCGCTGGACCGCCAGACGGATGACTGGGCGCAGAGGACCAATATATATCCTGTCGCCGCAGGCTCAATAGACGCATCCACAGCCAAGGGCAACATCTACGTTGCCACGACATGGAACTATTCATACAAGAATATAAGCCGTGCAAACCGGATCATAGAGGCAATAGACAACCTTGAAGGCAGATATCCATCGGATGAACTGAATGTTCTGAGGGCAGAGGCACGCTTCTTCCGTGCATATGCATATGCACGCCTCATCACATTGTATGGAGATGTACCGTTCTACCTTGATGCAATCACTCCCGAGCAGGCATTCGAGATGGGGCGCACAGACAAGAGAATCGTGCTGGAGCAGATCTACAGCGACTATGACTATGCGGCCCAGCACCTGCCTGTATCCAACAATTCATCGCAGGTGACACGAGTGGAGAAAGGTGCCGCCTACGCATTCAAGGCGCGTATAGCACTTTACCAGAAAGACTATGAGATCGCCGCACAGGCCGCGTCCGACTGCATATCCCTCGGGAAATACTCTCTCTATCCCGACTACGGGGAGCTTTTCCGGGACAAGACCAAAAACTGCGAGATAATCTACAGCATAGTGAGGTCCACGGACCTGGAGGTGAATTCAAGCGGTACCCCGCAGACGCAGTCCATAGGCTCTTTTATTGCCCGCTCTGCAGGAGGCACGCATAATGCCCAGCCGTCATGGGAACTTCTGGCAGTCTATGAAATGACAAACGGGAAGACCATAGATGAACCCGGCAGCGGATTCGATCCGCACAACCCATTCCTGAACCGCGACCCGCGATGCTGCGAGACTTTCGCGGCCCCTGGCACCAGGATTTATGACATCGAATGGAACCCGTCCCCGGACAAGCCGCAGACAATGGACTGGTCAAGCGGCAAGATGGTAACGAACAAGGACAGCAAAGGAGGTTCCGATGCAACGAATGCCTCTTACAACGGATGCTGCCTGCGCAAAGGGGCGCAGCCTGAATGGAGGACACGCCTGTACAATGACAATCCGGTCGTGCTGATGCGTTATGCAGACGTGCTGCTCATGTATGCAGAGGCAAAGATAGAGCTTGGGGAAATCGATGCGTCAGTCCTTGCATATATGAATGATGTGCGTGCAAGGGCCTATGGCGTAAGCCGCAGTAATATCTCCGCATATCCGGCACTGACCACGACAGACCAGGCTGAGCTGCGCAAGATTCTGCGCAGGGAGCGCAGAGTGGAGTTCGCATGGGAGAACCTCCGCTATTATGACCTGCAGAGATGGGGCTATTTCGAGAATGCATTTTCACATAACATGTACGGTTTCTCGCGGACAGCCTCAGTCAATATAGAGAATTTCAATGCAGGCAACTGGTTCTGGCCGGAGACTCCGTCCTTTGACGAGGAAGGCTTCCCGTGCTTTGAATCCATGGTTGACGGTAAATTCATAGTGCAGCACGGTGAAAGGCACTTTGACGAAAAGGTCTATCTGTGGCCATTGCCAAGTGCAGATGTGCAGATAATGAATGGTAAACTGACACAGAATCCAGGATATTAATATTTAACAGACATGAGTATAGACGAGATTTTGCTTAGGAGCCGCTTCAGTCCCCTGAAACGCGTGCTCAGCTACGACATCTTCAATACCGGCCTTAACGGCTGGATGACATTGATGCCTAATTTTACGGAATATCCGGACTTTGATGTGCCAAAGACCCTGGTCTGCAAGGACCAGTGGCCTCCTGTCATGCTGAGTTCGGCGACGTACCGCTATCCGGGCACCCACGGTGCAATGTCCGGGACCTATAGCCTTAAGCTTTCCACCAGGCCGGTGGCCGCACCCTACACAGAGATTCCTGCAGAGGGATGCCTTGGACATGCCATAAAAAGGATGTCTTTCTACCGTCCCGGCTCAAGGTATCTCCAGATTGAATGCTGGTTCTCATATACGGCAGAGCAGGATATAGTCGACGGGGGAGACCGTCCGCAGCCCGGACTGCATGAAACCTCCATACGTGACTTCGGTATGGGCTTCGACGTCCAGGAAGGAGGGAAACGCTACCATGTGGGCATGCGCTATCTCAATTCAGTTGACGGCAAGCTGATGCAGAAGTGGCAGTTCGAGCAATCCAGCGAGGAGATAACTGACAGGGAATGGGCTTTCGGGCTTGACGGTGACTGGTGCAAGAAAGGCGTAGACCCGTGGTGGTTCGGAAGACGTTTCCCAAATGGAGACCATGACGGTTTCAAGGATCTGCCGGACGGGCACCAGAAACTGATATACAACGAGACCGACTGCAAGCTGAACTGGCAGTATATGCGGCTGAAGCTGGACACGCAGCTGCGTGAATATGTAGAATTCCAATGCCAGGACAAGATATGGGACATGCGCGGAATCAAGGCGGACGCCATAGACGGATACAACCGCATCGACAATCTCATAAATCCTCTTTTCTGGGTCGGGACGGACACGGACAGAAGGGTGTTCCTATATATAGATTCAGTAGTTGTTTCACAGGAATAAAGATTTTTACGCAATGAAAATGTTCAATGACTCCCACCTGGAAGTGAAAAAATATTTTTCAGGTACTTTCGAGACACATCCCTATGAGGTTGGCTGGGCTGACGAGGCAATCTTTTTCATAATGACAGAAAAGATTGAGGATTCTCCTGTGCTTGAAGCGCAGGTCCAGCTCTCGCAGGACGGGGTGCACTGGGCTGATGACGGGAGCAGGCCTCATGTATTCAGCGGCACAGGGCTGCATATAATCAAGGTTGAACCTAATTTCGGCAACTATATACGTCTTGCAGTCAATATTACCGGCGGCAGGATGTTCCTAAATCTTCACATCGCATGCAAAGGATAGAAAAGACAATATATGCAGCAGTGGCAATGCTATGCCTGGCTGCATGCTCGACAGATTCGCCTGCTGCGCCCGGCATTAGGCCGGGAGGAGGACAGCAGACCGGAACGGGTGAGCCTTCCGGGGAAATCAAGGCAGGAGAGACGCTTCCGGCCTGGAGCGAGGGTGAGATGGATATTCATTTCATAAACACGACAACAGGGGAATGCACATTCATCATCATGCCTGACGGGACACAGCTTCTGATAGATGCCGCAAGTTCTACCGTGGCAACAAACAGCAGCGGCAGCACTGCCAATACCGGCATCCGCAGCAGATGGGACCCGACAAAGACAGGGACGCGCGGTTCTGAGATTATAGGAGACCATATCCGCAGATGCATGGAGTGGACAGGCAACAATGTGCTGGACTATGTAATGTACACGCATTTCCACAATGACCATATAGGCGGATACAGTTCCGCTCTTCCGGTTTCGTCAAATTCATCGTCCTATCGGCTGAACGGCGCCACCGAGCTGCTGGATGAATTCGAGACAGGCCTGTTCATGGACAGAGGCTGGCCGGACTATGGCTACCCGTTTGACATGCTTTCCCTGCCGAGCAACAAAGACTGCATCCAGAACTATGTCAAGGCCGTAAGGTGGCACGCAGAAAACAAGGGACTCAGGGTTGAACGCTTCAAGGCGGGCAGCGTGAGCCAGATTGTACCGAAGACTGACAAATATGATGTCAAGGTCCGGAATATCGCAGTAAACGGTGAGATATGGACCGGCACAGGGGAGACTGTCACAAAGACATTCCCTGAGCTGCCTGACATCCAGGTGAACAACCCCGCCGGCATAGTTTCTGCAGACAACTGCCCTCCCGAGAACATATGCAGCTGTGTGCTCAGGCTCTCATTCGGTAAATTCGACTATTTTGCAGGCGCAGACCTGCAATACAACGGACGCTCGACTTTCGCGTGGAAAGATGCGGAATACCCTTGCGCTGCTGCATGCGGAAAGGTTGAACTTATGAAGGCGGACCATCACGGCTCCACAAACACCAATGACCCCAAGTCACTGAAGCTGCTTGACCCGCAGGCAATTGTCGTGTGCTCATGGGTGGACTGCCAGCCGCGTACCTCGGTACTCAATTCCATGGAGGCAGCACTTCCTGAGACGGATTTCTTCATAACTAATTTCTGGCTTGGAGCAAGGCCTGACGGAGTCGATGACCAGGTTACACCGGAGGAAGCGGCAAGGGTAAAGGGCTACGACGGCCATATCGTGGTCAGGGTGACTGACGGCGGAAGCAGGTACCGGATCATGACGATAACGGATTCGGACGGCAAGATGACCGTCAAGTCGGTGTCGGGACCATACCTGTCAAGATAGACTTATAACTTCAATGAAATGAAAAAGACAATAGTAGGCATCGGTGAAATCGTATGGGACATGCTTCCTGCAGGAAGACAGCTTGGAGGCGCACCGGTGAATTTCAGTTATTTCGCACACGAACTTGGAGCGCAGGCATATCCTGTCTCAGCCGTGGGCATGGATTCCCTCGGGGATGAAGCTCTTGAAATTCTTGAGGGAGCAGGAATTGACACGTCATATATACAGAGGAACAGTCTGCCGACAAGCCGCGTGCTTGTTACGGCAGATTCTGAAGGCGTACCTCAATATGAGATAGTGGGAGGCGTAGCCTGGGATGAAATCGAATGCACGGAGGAAGCACTGGAGCTGATGAAGAGTGCAGATGTAGTCTGCTGGGGTTCATTGGCGCAAAGGAGCGGCATATCGCGCAAGAGTATATTGGATATGGTTGACATGGCTCCCGGATCCTGCCTCAAGGTATTCGACATAAATATCCGCCAGGATTTCTATTCTGCTGAGATCATAGAGCAGTCTCTCCTCAGGGCCGATATACTTAAGCTCAATGAGGACGAACTGCCTTTAGTGGCCTCCATGTTCGGCATTGAAGGCGAGCCGGATGAAATCGCAGGAAAAGTGATTGAAAGGTTTTCGCTCAAAAACATAATCTACACCCAAGGGGCTGTCCGCAGCATCATCTATGGTAAGGAAGGCATTGTGTCTTCGCTGCCGACACCATCCGTGAAGGTCGCCGATACAGTTGGCGCCGGGGATTCCTTTACTGCCACCTATGTGACTTCCGCATTGGGCGGGAAATCTCCAATGGAAGCCCACAGGCTCGCTGCCAAGGTGGCGGCTTTTGTATGCACAAAGAACGGGGCAATCAACCCTCTTCCCGAAGGATACTTGGATTAATTGTTCCGACATGAACCTTTAAAATTCTGAATGTCATGATTACATACAAATACGACCGTGAAAATATAAAAGCCGGCATAGTTCATTTCGGTGTCGGGAATTTCCATAGGGCACATCTTCAATATTATACAAATCTTCTGCTTGAAGACAGTTCGCAGCATGGCTGGGGTGTATTCGGGGCCATGATAATGCCTTCGGACGTAAAGCTGTACAATGCCCTCAAAGAGAATTCGGGGATATATGACCTGACCGCATGCAGCCCTTCCGGTGAGAAGGAGACCTACAGGATCGGTTCGCTTGTAGGGCTTGCCCTTGGCAGTGAAGAGCCTGGGGCAATAATAGACAGGATTGCTTCTCCAGATACAAAGATTATCACACTTACAATCACGGAGGGCGGCTACAGATTTGATCCGGAGCAGAAGGGGAGCGTCTTCTGGTACGTCGCAGAGGGGCTTCTGAAGAGGATGGAGGCCGGGCTTCCTGTCACCATATTGTCGTGTGACAATCTGCAGCATAACGGTGATACGGCATCGGCTGCGTTCTCGGCATATTTCAAGGCAAGGTATCCGGAGCTTGCCAGGTGGGCCGAAGAGAATGTCACATACCCTAATTCCATGGTTGACAGGATAACTCCTGCCACAAAATCAGGGAATATCACTGATGTATGCTGCGAGGATTTCATACAGTGGGTAATTGAGGACAGGTTCGCAGCAGGCAGGCCTTCATGGGAGAAGGTCGGAGTCCAGTTTACGGATGACGTCACCCCTTATGAGAACATGAAGCTGAGCCTTCTCAATGCTTCGCATTCCCTGCTTTGCTATCCTGCGTATCTGGAAGGGTACAGGAAAGTGGACGCAGTTCTTGCAGACAGCAGATACCGCTCTCTGATAAAGGCATTCATGGATATCGACGTGACCCCCTATGTCCCGGCTCCGTCCGGCATAGACATAGAGGACTATAAAAAGACTCTACTCAGGCGTTTCTCAAATTCAGCCATAAGCGACCAGGTGGCGCGCCTGTGCGGTGACGGTGCAGCCAAGTTCGAGGTGTATATTGTGCCTACATTGAGAAAGATGCTACGCGACGGAAAGGACACCTCACGCCTGGCATTCCTGATTGCGAGTTATGCGAAATACCTTATGTCATGCAAGACCGAGGCTGGCGAAGACATAGAGATCCACGAGCCGCATCTGACGGATGCCGACCGCGGAGTGATTGCGTCCGGGGATTTCCATATGTTTCCCGGGCTTTCTCCTTTTGAAGGGCTTGAACTGCGCAATGATGCCGGATTTATGGAGAAATATGACTTTTTCTGCTCATGCGGCGTGGCTGAGGGTCTCAGGCTACTCCTGCATTGAGTGAATTTTTATAGGTATTGTAAATAAAAAGACTACCTTTGCTGGCGAATAGTAAAAAATATATAGTGAAAACATTTGAAGAACTCGGGGTGTCTCCCGAAATCAGGCGTGCCATTGAGGAAATGGGGTATGCCTATCCAATGCCGGTACAGGAAGAAGTAATACCATATCTCTTGGGCGAGAACAATGATGTTGTTGCGCTTGCCCAGACTGGAACAGGAAAGACGGCAGCATTCGGCCTGCCGCTGATACAGAAAATCAATGTAGAGGAAAACTATCCGCAGTCCCTTGTGCTGTGCCCGACCAGGGAACTTTGCCTGCAGATTGCCGGAGACCTGAATGACTATTGCAAATATGTGGACGGGCTGAAAGTTCTGCCTGTCTATGGAGGTTCATCCATTGAGAGCCAGATACGTGCCCTGAAGCGCGGTGTGCACATCATTGTGGCGACCCCTGGCCGTCTGATCGACCTCATGGAGCGCAAGACAGTGTCGCTTGCCACTGTGAAGAACGTTGTCCTTGACGAGGCAGACGAAATGCTCAACATGGGATTTACGGAAAGCATCAATGCCATACTGGCAGATGTCCCGCAGGAAAGGAACACTCTTCTGTTCTCCGCGACGATGAGCAAGGAAATCAGCAGGATTGCAAAGAATTACCTGCGCGATGCAAAGGAAATTACAATCGGACGCAAAAACGAGGGTACGGCCAATGTCAAGCATGTCGTATATGTCGTGCATGCCAAGGACAAATATGAGACGCTGAAACGCATTGTAGACTATTATCCGCAGATATACGGAATAATATTCTGCCGCACAAAGATAGAGACACAGGAGATTGCCGACAAGCTCATGCATGAGGGCTATAATGCGGATTCGCTCCATGGCGACCTCTCACAGGCCCAGCGCGACCTCGTCATGCAGAAATTCCGCATCCGCAATCTACAGATCCTGGTGGCTACGGATGTGGCAGCACGCGGACTGGATGTCGATGACCTTACCCATGTCATAAACTACGGTCTTCCTGACGACACGGAAAACTATACCCACCGCAGCGGACGTACAGGACGCGCCGGCAAGACGGGTACGTCCATAGCCATCATAAACATGAAAGAGAAAGGCAAGGTACGTGCTATCGAGAAGGCTATCGGGAAGGAGTTCGCCCCGGGAGAGATACCTACAGCAAAGGATATATGCAAGAAGCAGCTTTTCAAAGTGATAGACGACCTTGAGAAGGTAAAGGTCAATGAGGATGAAATCAACGATTTCATGCAGGAGATCTACCGCAAGCTGGACTGGCTGGCCAAGGAAGACCTCATCAAGAGGGTTGTGTCGCATGAGTTCAACCGCTTCTATGAATATTACCGTGACAGGGATGACATACAGATTGCTGTAGAGGGAAGCAAGGAGAAGAAGCGCAGCAAGGACGGTAAAGGTCCACGCCAGGCCGAGCAGGGCTATTCGCGCCTTTTCATCAACCTCGGCAAAATGGACGGATTCAATCTGCGCGGCCTGATGAACATCCTTAATGACAACACAAAGAAGCGCGTCGATGTCGGCCGTGTTGACCTGATGAAGAAATTCTCTTTCTTTGAGGTTGACGAGAAGCAGACGGAAAACGTCTTGAGGGCATTTGACGGGCTGACATGGAATGACCGCCCGATATCTGTAGAGGTGGCGGACACATCTTCCGGAAAAGAAGGCAGGCCTTCTGAGGATGACGAATGGATGTCAATGGGAGAATACAGGAAATCACGCTCCGGCAAATCTGGCGGCAAAGGCGGAAATGGCAGCAGGTCAGGACGCGGAAGCCGCGACAGCAGGGGAGGACGTTCATCTTCAGGAAAATACGGGCGCGGGAACAGAGGCTCACGCAGAAGATAGGAATCTCTATTGAGAGATATGTTTTTGACAGCAGGTCAGACCTGGGGCAGGCTAATCCTCCACCCAGTCATCTGACTTGCTGAATTCTTTATCTGCAAACAGCTCGGCAAGTCCCGAGATCTGCTTGAGACGCAGCAGCTCATCACGCGACATACCTATGTTCCTGATGATCCATGCATCGGACATCCCTGATTTTGTCAGTTCGGAGACAATATTGCTCATCAGCTCGACGGAATGTGTCCCGCGTGCCCTGTTGTGGCGTATTGTCGAGGCCATACGGCCTGCTACATCCTTGTCTATCACAGTGACAGGCAAGAGACCTTTTTCACGCTCATATATACGCTCCGAGGTTTTCATCACCATATACCTGTGAAAACCGTCAACAATTTCATATTCATCCCGTTCATCCATGTAATAGCATACGCATGGCATGGTGTATCCGTCTTCCCATATGGACAGTTCGAGGAGTTTCATCTCAGGAGGAGCCACGACGTTGGGATTATAGTTGTTGGCGACGACTTTCTCAACAGGCACAGCCTGTACATTATACACAGGGCTTTTATATTTTTCCATTGTTCAGCAATTTATATTTTTCCATTACCTTATCCTTCCTCTCCTTCTCGCTCTTCGTAAGTGCAAAACCCATGTACTTGCAGACATGGTCATTCTTCAATATGCAGATGCACATCCGCTTGTATGTAGGTATCTCACGGAATTCCGCGATGTCTATATCGTCAATGTATTCCATCTTTACAGGTGTCTTCTCGGTCCTGTAGGCAGTCTCCGCGCCTATGGTGAATTCGACCCCGGCTTTGCGGAGCTTCTCTATGACCTCGCTGCTGAGACATCCGCCACGGTTCCTCCAGAAGCGCATGCTGACTTCAAGCTTGTCCATGTAATTCTGCCTCACAGGACCTGGAAGTGTATCAAGCAGGAAATACATGTAATCCTTCCACGAGAATCCCTCCGGGCATTTGATTGATTTCCACCCCATGGCTGTGCTGCCGCCGTATATGCTTGAGAAATTGACGCCGTTCACACGTCCCACCATCCGTCCCCATGTGTCCGGGTCTATGGCACGGTAGACCTTCAATGAGGACATTGCCTCCGATATGAACGGACTTGCCACGCGCTGCCGCGCTACCGGCACTCCGGCCTGGTGGAAAAGGTCGTACAGGTGATTGTAGTCCCATCCGAATTTCCCGTTCGCCGTCCATATGTCAGATGTCTTCCAGTCATACAGCGGATAGGCATTGAATATGTCATTCCCGATCCTGTGAGTCCATCTGTAGCTGCCGAGACGCTTGTAATTCTTGTCACTGTGGATGGCACGCCACCTGTTGAAGCTCTCCTGGGTGCGTATGCCGACAAGGCAGCATACTCTGCGGCATCCCTTTTTCTTGCGGAGCCATGGGGCGAACAGCAGCTGGAAATCATAGTCCCAAAGTTCATCCGAGAAAAAGTCAAAGTCATCAGCAGTATAGCATCCTTCCGGACGCTCCCGTACCCACAGGCTGCGCTTGTCCTCCTCCCATGGCCTCCAATATGACTGATGCATGGATGTGCATGTGACGACCTTGAACGGGACACAGCAATGGAACACCTCCAGGATATCACTGTTGCGTTCCAATGTCCTCTGCACATATTCTGTCGTCTGCCTGTACTGCGCCTCATAGTCCATATGGAAGACCCCGAGTTTCCTGTCCGGTGCTGACCGGCGGATATATTCAATGCAAAGGTTCAGCAGGACTCCGCTGTCCTTTCCTCCGGAGAACGACACATATACATAGTCAAAGTAGTCGAAGACAGCCTTGATACGCCTCATTGCGGCATCATATACATTAAGCTGCCTTATCATCGTCTTCCTGCGAATATGTAGTCCATCTTTTCATATTTCGTCCATTCGATGAATGTCCGGAAGCCGTTCCTGTGGAAATCCTGTACATGGCGCCTGTGCACCAGTGCGGAAAGGAGGCCAGAATCCCCATGGTCGTCAATGACATGCTCCAGCAGCTTATCTATGGTATTCCCGCTGTCATCCTGGATATAGTAATTGTCTATGCATTTTCCTCCCGATGAAGGCTTGAGCGGCATGAAGCCTATCACTTCTGTGCCTTCAAGGGCAATGTACCAGACATATTTGAAGGATGTCTTGAAAGGGTAGTTGTTGTTCTGCCTGAGAACAGCAGGATTCATGGCAAGCGGTGCCACGAGTTCATACAGTTTCTTGTCTATGCCGTCCAAACGTATTATTTCCATGATTGCAATATGAAGTCCGGGAATATTGCCAGGGCCTCCGGATGCGAATATATCATAATTATTAAAGAAAATCAAAACGGCCGCGACATTTTTACAGATTTGCCGCTGAACGCTGAAGGCCAGGCAGGAATAATTACGCTTATTCAAGGATAATCGCTAAATTTGCAGCCGGTCAAGGCATGATGTGAAAGCAGGTCTGATTTTTGCTTACAATGCCGCCCGCAAAACAAGCATATATGAACAAGCCGATAATATACCAGATGCTGCCCCGGCTATGGGGAAACAAGACAACAGATACACACAGGAATGGTTCCCTTGCAGAAAACGGGACAGGGAAATTCTCAGACATTGACAACGCCAGCCTTGAATACCTTAAATGGACAGGGTGCTCGCATATCTGGTACACCGGCATCATCCGGCACGCCACATCAGAAGACAGCATGGGGTGTATCCCCTCGAACCCTCAGTTTGTCAAGGGGAAGGCAGGCTCGCCGTACGCGATAACTGACTACTATGATGTAAACCCGTATCTTGCTGACAATCCGTCAGAAAGAATGTCCGAATTCGAGGAATTATTGAGAAGGACCCACAATGCAGGGCTGAAAGCAATAATAGACTTTGTACCCAACCATGTGTCAAGGGATTACGGCAAGGTATCACCGCTTCCCGGACATCCGGTGCTCGGCTCGGACGATGACAAGACAGTGCACTGGAGTCCGGATAATGATTTCTTCTACTATCCAGGACAGGAGCTGAGGCTTCCTGTACCACCTGCCGAAGGACATGAGGCATATTGCGAAAAACCGGCGATGGCAACCGGCAACAACTGCTACAGCCCAGAGCCAGGCATAAACGACTGGTATGAGACAATAAAGATAAATTATTGCGACAGCCATACAGGCACATGGGACAAGATGTATGATATAGTGCGGTATTGGGCAGGCAAAGGGGTTGACGGGTTCAGGTGCGACATGGTTGAACTCGTTCCGCCCGAATTCTTCAGATGGCTAACAGCAAAGATAAAAGGGGAGTTCCCTGGTGTCATATTCATCGCTGAAGTCTACCAGAAAGACCTGTACCGCAAATACATACGAGAAGTGGGATTTGATTTTCTGTACGACAAGTCCGGACTGTATGATACGCTTAGGACGATAGTCGAGAAAAATGTCAACGACAACGGTTTTCCGGTAGAGCTATGGCAGTCTGCTGAGGGGATAACCAGGAACTGGCAATATCTCGGAGACCTTCAGCCATATATGCTCAACTTCCTTGAAAATCATGATGAGCAGAGGTTCGCATCCGACTTTTTCGGGAAAGACGGAAGAAACACATTGGCTGCGCTCTATACTTCACTGTTCATGAACCGTGCGCCTTTCATGATATATATGGGTGAAGAACTTGGCGAAAGGGGAATGAACGAAGAGGGATTCAGCGGGAAAGATGGAAGAACTACAATATTCGACTGGTGGAGCGTCAGCTCGTTACGCAAACTGAATATCCTGATACATAGTGGACTATACAAGATTATATCAAGTGCAAATTCAGTGTTCTCAAATGCATCGGAAAGGAAATCGGAAGAGTATCTCTCTGCGCTTGAGGCCACAGGGCTGACACAGGAGGAAGCGCATGTCTTCGGACGTTTCTCCGAGGCGATAAGGTTTGCCGCAGAGAATCCTGCGATAAAGGCAGGAATGACATATGACCTGTGCTACTGCAATTCTGCTTCAGACGGCTTCGACAAATGCCGACACTATGCATTTCTGCGCGACTGGCAGGACGAGACATTGCTGATTGTCGCCAATTTCTCGCCAAGGGACGCCGCAATGGAGCTTACTATCCCTCAGCATGCATTTGAATGGCTGGAGCTGCCTGTCACGGACATGCTGAATCCAGGTACAAGGATCCGTGTCAATGTCCCGGCCATGGACGGGGCGATTTTCAAGCTTTCAGAACAGAAATAGGCGCTCCATTCATAGACGGACAACGGTCCTGGAGCAGAAAGACATTGCAGAATCCCGGTAGCGGACCTTTATGGTGCCTGCCGGGCAATCTGCTGAAACTGCCCAGATATGAGGAGACCTGAAGCGTCTCAAGGGTATGAATTCCTCAGGATGCGCGCGCCTTTCCTCTTTGGTCTTCACCTTATTGTCGTTGATTACTTCAAGTACCTCTGGAGCTATATCGTCAACATGTTCAAGTCTTGTCCAGCTGTTTCCACTGATGCCTTTAACCTCCACAACCCCGTCAACGCTTCCGCCATACACATTTATTGTCAAGGTCCCATGTGCATCTGAGCCTGAAGTATCCGCTCCTGTATCATTGCGGGATGATTGCCAATGTGCTGAGACAACATCGGAATCACACCTTCCGACACATTTATATTTCAGACGGCACCTGCCCCTGGCTGTGATGTCTGCTATGAAATATCCTCTCGGCGCCCCGCAGTTCTGCAAAGCATATGGAATACCGTCCCCATCCTTTACACCACGCCACCAGGACCCGCATGAGGCCCCGGCAACTAATTCCTCTATCCGCCTCCCGTCAGGAAGCAGCATGGGCCGGCGCGCTACATTGTGGGTATGCCCGCACACAACAAGCAGTTCTGGACAACGTGAAAGTATCGCCAGGAGAGAATCTGTGCCCTTTGAGTGCGAAAGCGGGATATGCGAGGCAAAGACCACCATCTTTTCAGAAGAGGATGCTACTGCAGAATCCAGATAATGCCTTTGCTTTTCTGTCAGGCCTCCCTCGTATTCTCCTTTCTCTGCGTGACGCACATTGTTCATCAGGATAAACCTTATCCTTCCACGTACAAAAGTGGTGTCCGGTGCTCCGATTACGCGTCTATAGCTCTTGAGGTCACGTATGCGCCTTGTCCCGTCCGCGGATTTCACATACAGGTCACGGTCATGGTTGCCTGGCACATTGAACCATGGCATGGGCAGAGAATCAAGAATCTGTCTTGTCGGCTCAAGCAGGCTGACATTGTCATTTACAAGATCACCGAGGAACACCACCATGTCAAGGTCCTTGCGCTCCATAAGTTCGCCATAGACGCTCCTGCGGGCATATTCCAGTTCCTGCTCATTGTCAACCTGGGGGTCACCGACAAATGCCACGCGTATTCCGCGCGCCTCGGAAGAAGCCAGAAAAGCAGCTGAAAGCAAAAAAGGCAAGACAGCCTTGATGATGCGTTTTTTTCTTATCATATCTCTCTTATGAAAAGCCGGGAAACCTTTATCCAGCAGTCTCCCGGCTTTAATTGCTACTGTCAACAAGTCTTATTGTACCCTGCTAATTTACAGATGAGTATAATTCCACATGGCCGTTCGTTGAATTGCGTCCGCAGATGTATGCGGTTCCATCCTCTCCAAATGCGATTCCCGCCTTGGCGATTGAAGGGGCTACAGCAGCAGGCTCGGTCCATTGCTTGCTCTTGTTGTCTATATGTGTAATATACAAGGTGTTGTCTTTAGGGTAAATGAAATACGGAGTGTCAAATTCATCCAGCGCCATTCCCCATACGCTTGAAGTGCTTGGCACAGCATCGGATATTGTGCCGCCGATTATTGTCTGCTGCCCAGTACTCTGCCTGTATCTTATGATGGCGGCATTGTATTTCGACGGGTCATCGAATGTCGAGGCAAGCAGCATGTATACATCCCCATTTGAGGCAATGTCGAAATCTGCTATTGACGCATACAGGACCCCAAGGTCCTCACCCTCGGCATTTTTAATCTTAAGTGATTCAAAGACAGTCTCCCATGACTGGCCATTTAGCCTATATAGCGACACATCATGCTGGTTCTGGTTGAATATGAACAGATATCTCTGACCACCGGCATAGACAGTCCTGCAGATATAGGCGTATGCACTTGACGGGCGTTCCGGAGTAATGGCAATCTCTGTCTCCCATCCAGCTGTGTAATGTGCAAGCTCAAGAGTCCTCTTGGCAAGTCCATTGGTTGCTGCATTCAAAGGATATGCAATCCAGATATCATTGGAAGATACAGGAATAAGCGCAGCAGAAGAATTGCTCTTAGGAAGAGCGGCTGCTTCACCTACATATGAAAAGCCACCGGACAGCGACGCAACAGACATTTTTGTGGCATTTTCCTGAAATGAGGCATAGACACTGCCGTCATCTGAAACTGCTATTGAAAAGTTGGTGACAGGCACATTGTTCAGGATCGGGGAGTTTCCTGCAACCGGCCTCAGTCCGCTATTGTCAGCTACATATCCTAACGGGAACTGCTTCTGTTCTCCGGCATTCGGCATGGATGTGATTATATAGACTTTATTGTCTACAGGGTTAACAACCATTTCCGGCCTGTTGTTATAGGTACTGTCGGTGTTTTCAGCAATCAGCCTCCATGACAATTCTTCTTTGGCAAATACGGAAATCACGTAATTTGTCGTTATGCCCCTATAGGTGACGTACAAGTCCACATCATATGAAAAATCGCAGACAGAAGTGCCGGAAATGACTTCCGTGCCATCAATAGTGACTATAGCTTCTTCTTCACTGGTTTCAAAAGATGGCACAAGGGCCTTCATCAAGTCCTTTGAGGTTCCTACCGGAAACTCCACCTTAAGTATGCCTGACTGTGGATTGGAGATTGTTACATCTTTTGTCAAAACGTCAGGGTTGTTTTCTTGTGTAAAAGAAAAAGACAGGAGGGAGGCCGGAGTGACCTCTATCTTCTCTTTTTCATCTTCGCAGCTTGCAAGGCACAAGCATGTGGCTGCAAGAGCCGTCAATAACATAATTTTTTTCATAATACTATAATTGATTAGTTCTTATATTTTCGTATATTCAATTCTGCCCCCTTCCTGTCTGGCCCAGGACATCCTATCTGTATGTCGCCGTTGCTGCAGCCCTCCAGCCTGATCACTATGGTATTGTCCTTTGAGTCGTCAATTTCATGAGACAGCCAGTTGATCCTTATCGGAATATTGTATATGCCAGGCAGAAAGGACAATTTGCCGCTTCCGTTCACAATCTCATAATCAAGCCCTTCCTTCAATCCGTCGCCAAGGATGACACTGTACTGCACCTCAAAGGTCTCCGTGAGCAGCACACCGCAGTAATGTACATAATATGCCCCCTGGAATTCCCCGAGTTCATTTATTGCCGTAGCGGATGATATGTCTGTATCGAATGCCACATAATAATCCTGAAAAGTCACGTATTTATTGCAGCCCGCAAGGATTGCCAAAAGCGCCGATAGATATAAAAGTCTTATTATCTTATTCATGGTCATATATTTATAAAGGGTTTTGCACCATATCCCCGTTCACATCGATTTCTATGTACGGAATCTGGAGCACAAATCTCGGGTCAGGATATGCAATTGTCTTCACTGATGACGTGGATGAAGCGTCCCTTACAAGGTCTTCATGGCGGCGGGTGATGTCAAAAAGGCGCATCCCCTCGAAGCACAATTCCTTCTGTCTTTCCTCATTGATGATTGCATATAGCTCATCCTTGCCGGAATAATCCAGGGCGATATCTTCTTTGACGGTTCCGCAGGCGCGAGCCTCAAGCACCTTTATGTCGTCTGCGGCCTCAGCAAGCTTCCCAAGGTTGCACCTGGCTTCCGCCCTTATCAGGTACATTTCTGAATTGCGGAGGACTATCGGGCTGATGTAGCGTTCCTCATCAGAAGCGACATCTGCTGTCACGCAGTATTTAAGCACAAGCCCATCATAGACTTTTCCTCCTGCAGACATGCTGAACATGCTGCTGCGGATATCATCCTGGCCAGAAAGCAATGACCGTATCTTTTCAGCAGGGCGTATTTTCGGAGACTCGAAATACGCCATTGAATAAAGGTTGCTGGACTGGCCGAAACCGTTTAGGCGGAAAATTATTTCTCCGTCAAGATATTTAGGCTCGCAGAACATCCTTGCATAATTATCTCGGCTTGCCAGAGGCTTCTCCTCTATCACTTCTGAGGCGTATGCGGCCGCATTCTCCCAGTCGTTCATATATAGATATATTCGGGCCAGCAAGGCCTTGCATGCAAGGGGAGTGGCATATTCGGCCGTATTGCTGCAGTTTGAGAAGAGCCTTTCAGCAGTCTTCAGGTCAGAGATAATCTGTGAGTATACATCCTTTACCGGACTTCTCTTCACGATGTCATTCAGTCCTGGGACAGTATTCCTTATTGCAATTCCAGGATGTGAGGCATCAGGTGTGAATGTATAGTTCTGCCCATATGCCAGGCACAGGTCATGATGGATCAGCGCCCTGATGAAATATGCGGATGCAGTCACGTTGTCAATGAGGTCTGCGTGTCCCGGGTACTGGTCCTTGAGCTTCGGGGCATAATGGATGATCTCATTGGTGTTGTTGATGATGCTATAGCCGTTTTTCCATATGTAACCGACAGCTGACGTCTCATAGTCAGATGTGGAGATATAGTCCTGATAATCCATCCAGATGCCGGCATTGGCGGTAGAGAGTATCCATTCGTCAGCAGCGATTTCAGAATAGGGAATGAAATAGGCATTATAGAATGAATTCGTGTAGTGGTAGACTCCGTTCATGGCTGGTTCAAGTGATGTTATGTCTGAAAAGAACGTCTTTGTCGTGCTCTTCCCGATGTTCTCTGTTGTCAGGAAATCGCATGATGTGGCCGCAAGCATCATCACCGCCATGCAAAACGATATGTGTATCTTCTTCATATTCTGTCCTTTTTAGAAATTTGCGGTCAGGTTCAGCGAGAAAGTCCTTGTGATCGGATAGCCATTCTTCATAGTCTTGTATGAGTTCATACCCTTTTTCTGGTCAGGGGTAAGCAGATAGAGGTTGTCACCAATCAATGACACAGACACTCCACGCATCTTCAGTCTTGATGAGATGCTGTCTGGAAGCCTGTAGGTCAAGGCCAGGTTCTGCAGGGTGAAATATGTCTTGTTGTAGAGGAACCTCGTTGATGACATTCCTGACTTTGTCGAGACTTGTGATACTTTCGGGAAAGTTGCGGCCTGTCCGGGAGTCTTCCAGCGGTAATAGTACGTCTCCACAGCCTGGTTGCCGTCAGTGATGTCATAGCCGTCGTTGAAATAGTTTATGGCATAGCTTGCAAGGGCATAGCCGCCGACATTGTAATTTATCTGGAATGAAAGCGACCAGTTCCTGTACGTGAAGTTATTCATAAGCGCCCCCATGACTATAGGCGTGGCGTTTTTATCCGCTATACGGTCATCCTGGCTATAGCTCTTCG
Organism: uncultured Bacteroidales bacterium; assembly: GCA_947179325.1. GTDB lineage: Bacteria > Bacteroidota > Bacteroidia > Bacteroidales > UBA932 > Cryptobacteroides. The sequence goes on from CAMXAU010000018.1 coordinate 27,652, forward strand.
TGATATTGCCATTCTTGTCATACCACATGGGCATTCCGTCAGAAGGGTCGACTCCTGCCCAGCGGACAAGATAGAATGTACTCTGGTCATATCCCTCCATCCACACGGAAGTGCCGAAGCTGGTAGGGATGCCGCTGTTCAGTGAAAGGATCCTGTTGCTTGAATGGGAGAGATTCAAGGTAGTGCTCCACTGGAAATCCCTGCGGCTGAAATTATAGGTTGTGAGATTCATGTCTATTCCGGCATTTCTCATTTTTCCGATATTAGCCTGCACCCTTTCATCCGTAATGGTCCTTGAGACATAAGTTTTGGCCAATATGTCAACGGTACGCTTTGTATAGCCCTCGATTTCAAGGTCAAGTATGTCCTTAAGCTCAATCCTGGCGCCGACGTTAAGTATATATGACGTCTCCCATGTCAATGATGGATTGGGCACAGATCCGATTACCGCACCTGCAACCTGGTTGTAGGAATAGCTTGAGCCATATTGGTATGTCCCCTCGGCATCAGCGTCTATCCTGGAGTTTCCAGCAGAGCCGAAAGACGCTTTCATCTTCAGCATTGAGATCCTCCTGCTTTCGAAAAATTTCTCATTGTGGATATTCCAGGAGACACCCACGGACCCGAATGAAGCCCATCTTGAATATTCACCGAAGACGGAATTGCCGTCATTCCTGAAATTGGCAGCGATGTAGTATCTTGAGTCATAGGAATATTCGGCTCTCAGGAAATAGGAAAGCTCCCTTGAAACATTTACATTGCTGTAAGAGCTCTGGCTGATAGATGTCGCATATGCCAGCTCTTTGATATTGTCATTGGTGAAACCGGTTCCGCTCATCGACAGATAGCGGTTTTTCCTGTGATGAAGCTCAAGCCCGGCCATCCCGCCGACACGATGCTTCCCGAATCTGTTGCTGTAGTTTACTGTATTTGTATTTGTCCAGTATACATATGAGGCATCGGCCCTTCTTGATGTCCCTGTCCTGTTTCCTTCTGAATCCAGTCCGTCAAGAGTGTTCATGGAACTGTATTCATCTGAATGCGAATGCTGATAATTGATTCCGAATCTTGAATTTACAGAAAGCCCCTCTATGATTTCCCAGCCGAAATTAAAATTGGCTGAAGTGTACAGGGTGCGCTGCTGATTGTCGTTGAAGTCACGCTCCGGAAGTTCATTGCCATAGAACTTCTTCATATAGAAGTCATTCCTGGTGTCATCAAATATCTTGTTGTATAGCCTGTAGGTCATACCGTCCTCCATGTAGGGGGAAAAGATCGGCAGGCATGAAATATAGTATTTGCTCAAAGGAAACAGATTGTTGACATTGTAGCTGCCTGTAAAGCCCGTATTGAGAAATGCACCTTTCCACAGGGTGAAATCTTCTGTTGCAGTGACGTTGAAACGCTGCTGGTTGTCTTTCTGGACTATATTTGTATTCCTGTAATAGGATACGGACAAGCTGTTCGCGACCCTGCCAGTCCCGTTTGAAAGCCCGATTCTTGCAGACATGTCGGTCCCGATTCCGAGATATTGCCTTGCCCAGTCCGTATCTGTTGTGCTATATGAATTATAGTCGTTATCCTGATATGGGAAAGTATCGATGCTGTATCCGGCATTTGTCCAGGCTTCCTTTGCCACTTCCATGTACTGGGACGCATCCATCGTCTTGAACATAGTGCTGTAGTCCGGTGCTGATACACCGAAACGGAAAGAGGCATTCACCTTGAGAGGGGTATTCTTTTTACCCCTGTTTGTGGTGACAAGGATAACCCCGTTTGCACCATCCGCACCATAGATTGTAGTCTGGTCTGCATCTTTCAGGACGGTTATTGACTCTATGTCATCAATGTCCAGGAAAGACAGGGGAGATACCGTATATGACATCCCTGGCATAAGGTTGGTCTTTTCTCCCGTATACATCCTTACACCGTCAACAATCCATATCGGCTCGCTTGATGCGGACAGAGAGCCTGTGCCGCGGACCCTTGTCTCATATCTTGTCCTGGTGGTCCCGGCGTAGTCGGCGTTCGGCTGTACGCTCATTCCCGGTACAAGCCCATCAAGGATATTGTCAATCCTTGACTTAGGCTTATCCCTGAGCTGTTCTGAGTTTACCTGGAATGCAGAACCGACGAGGTCCTCACGGCGCTGCTTGCTCCCGTATGCTCCAATTACCACGGAACTTTCAAGTTCATTGTCCTGCTCCAGGATGACATTGAGAATCCTGGTCTTCTTTATAGGGATTTCCTTGGTGGCCATGCCGAGATACTGGAAGACCAGGGTGTATCCCTTGTCAGAATCTCTTGGTGCCTCAATTGAATAATTACCGTCAAGATCGGTCTGTACTCCGGTTGAAGTACCTTTGATGTAGACCAATGCACCGGCCAGCGGCTCTCCATTGTCTGCCTTTACAGTTCCTTTTACCCGGTCTTGCGACTGCTGCACAGAAGTTTGCAGCCCGGTGCCTGATTCCCTGGCGACTATAGGCCCGGCTGCATCAGAGGCATATCCGGCAGACATCATTACTGCCGAGGCCAAAAACAGCTTTGATAGGCGATTTCTATTCATCTTTTCTCAAAATTCTCATATAAACCTATGCAAATTTATAGAAAGAATCAGAGAAATCAAGAAAACCCACTCTTACAAACCGGCAATAGCCTGCGATGTATTCCTGTCTATGAAGGCAATCAGCTCTTCCTGAAGTTCAATCACCTTGACAAAGGACGTCTCTTCCATGATTGGCATGGAGCTGAGCACCTCCTCATTGAGGTCCTGCGGATTCATGGCGGCATCTACCGTCAGGTAGCCGACCCCGAGGGAGGTTATATTCTGGAAGAAATGTGTTCCCTGGCTTGGCTCAATACGGTAGCCCGGAATAGCGCATTCCACTATCAGCTTGGCCTCTGAAATATCACTCCAGAGGACCGGGATGCCGAGCCATGGGTCGGAAGACCCCCATCTGCCAGGGCCGATGAGCATATACTGTCTGCCATCTGCCTTCATCCTGGCGTTTATTGCTGCAATCTCACCGGCAATCTGCTTGGTATATGCACTGTCAAAGCTGGAGGACGGGACATATACAATGTGTTTAAGGCCATGGATCCTGCCGTTGCCAAGGGCCATGGATGAATGGACAAGCTGGACTCCGACCTGTTCGCGGACATTCTCAAGAGAAGAATCCACATCATCCATGAATTCGCTTACCGGCCTTATCTGCAGAAGCTTCAGCACGCATTCCTTCCCGCCGGCCCCATGCACCATGTCTGCTGCAAATTCCATCTCAATGTCGCACATCAGCTCTTTACGGCATATCTCCATCAGGTCTGAAATGATCCTGGCCAGAGGGAACTTGCCATATTTAAGGATAGCGTCAAATGTGATTATACGTGGCCCGTCATCATACACTCCAGGAAGAATCCTGCAATCGGCCACGCTGTATGTAGAAGCCACGATTTCCGGATAATCATATTTGTCAAGAACCTCGGATACAGGGACATGGACAAGGTTCACGCTGTCGTTCCTTGATATCTTGAATGCCCCTGGCCGCAAATCAAGGGCGTAAATCTTCTTCTGCGTATCCCTGAGCGCCAGCTTTGGTTCAGATAGCTGCAGGATCTTCTTAGGGAACTTAGGGGAGAAGCGAAGCGAACTGCCTCCGTCCACAACTGTCTTCCCAAGTCCGAACGCAAGGTTCACAATGCCGTCCTGCGCCTTCTCGTTTCCTATGGGATAGAAATTAACAGAACGAGCCACACCTGAAAGCATAGGGTAGTACAGGCCGTCATGCCCGGTTCCGCAGATGCTCTGGATGACAACAGCCATCTTCTCTTCGCTCAAAAGGTTGCCTGTGGTATGTATATAGGCCCTGCTGCCCGTGAAGAAGACAGAGGCATAGACACTTTTTATTGCCTTCCCGAGAAGACGCAGCATCTGGTCCCTGTTCTCGGTAAGAGGCACCATGTATGTGGAATACACACCGGCAAAAGGCTGGTAGTTGCTGTCTTCCAGCTTAGAGCTTGACCTGACAGCAAGAGGGGAGCTTACAGTGCTGATGAACGTCTTGAGGTCCTCCATCAGCTCACGCGGAAGCCTTGACGCCACGAATTCAGAGAGGATTTCATCATCTGAGACCTCGGAGTCAATGACATACTGCAAGTCATTCTCAATGATGAACTGGTCGAAATAGTCAGTCGCGACAACGACTGTCCTCGGTATCGAGATCCTGACATCGGGATATTTGTTTGCAAGCTGGTATTTCTGTATCAATGTATTGAGAAAACCGAGACCGCGTGCCTTGCCACCGAGCGAGCCTTCGCCCATTCTCGCGAACCAGATATATTTCTCGTAGCTTGAAGATTCGAAGCGCGCTATGATTCCTCTTCCTGTAAGCACATGGTAGTCGTGTATCATCTGCACGATATACTCCCTGTGCTCCTTCATGCTTGCAAAATTGCTTTCCCTTACAGTGCGGAACTGTCCGGCAAGGGTGAAAAGCCCCCTTGAATACAGCCATTTCGAGAGCATGTTCCTGGAAGTATTGTACAGAAGGACGTCATCCGGTATTACCTTAATTATATTCTCAAGCTCCTTCAGGTCGGCTGCCCTGCCGTATTCCATGCGGTTCTTGTCGCGGAACACAAAGTCACCGAAGCCGAACTCCTCCCTGATATATTCTGTAAGCTGGAGAATAAGCGTCTTGGAGTATTTTCTCAGAAAGCCCACCCCGATGCTCCCGGCTACCTCTGCCACACTTGCCTGGGATGACTGGAGGAGCACTGGCATGAGAGGGTCATCCGCCTTGATTGTCTTCACGAGGTCTATTCCGGCATCTCTTTTCTCCATTTCAGGGGGATCGTTCTTGTGGAGCACAAAACCGACATCGGAGATTACTCCAAGCAAGTTGGTCTTGTATTTCTCGTACAGCCCGATGGCATCCTCGTAGTTAGTGGCAAGCAATATCTTCGGCCGCGACCTCTTGCGCAGCTTTCGCTCCTGCTCGCTGAACGTATCTTTAAGGAATTCCGCACTTTGCTTCAACACAAGCTTGTAAAGCTCTGGAAGATAAGTTGAATAGTACCTTATGGAGTCCTCCACAAGCAGAATTGCCTGCACTCCGATTCTCAGGATGTCATTGTCCGCATTCTCCCTGTCCTCAAAAAGCTTGATTATGGCCACTATAAGCTCTGCGTTCCCATGCCAGCTGAACACGTAGTCGATGTTTGTGGTGTCCTGCATAGCTATGCTGCGGTATATCTCCTTTGAGAAATGCGTGAGCAGCACAAACGGGATATGCCTTTCCTGGGACTTTAGCCATCCGGAGAAATTGAATACCTCCCTGTCTCCTATGTTGTACATGCAGATAACAAGGTCAATGTCATCATGCCTGCTGATTATCTCCTGCGCCCTGTTTGAATCGGTCGCCCAGATGAACTGCGGCGGATTGCTCAGGTTCAGGTCAATATATTCCCTGTAGATCTGCGCCTCGATCTGCCCGTCCTCCTCCAGGATGAATGCGTCATAGTTGCTGCATATCATCAGGATCTTGCGTATCCTGAACTTTATAAGTGACACATAGTCTGTCTTCTTCAGCTCCCTGAGGCTGACCGGTTCTACCGCATTCATATATTCTGAATAATGATTAGTTCTCCATCATGTCCGCCGGCTGCCAACCCGGCATCTACTCCAGCGCCCTGCGCCTGAATTCCGCAACAGTCACAGCCGTGGCGACGGCTGCATTCAGTGACTCCGACCCAGGCTCGTCCACAGGATAAGGAGGTATGAAAAGCCTGTCGGATACATGCTCTGACATTGCATCCGATATGCCCTCTGACTCATTCCCGATGACTATCATGACAGGGGAGTGGGCACCCGTATCTAATGTGCTGCTGTAGATATTGTTCCCGTCAAGGAAAGTCCCGTATACCTTGCCTCCGCGCTCCAGGAAACGCTCAGCCGTCTCCACAAGATTGCAGTATCTGAATCTTACCCTGAAAATCGCCCCCATTGTAGCCTGCACAACCTTGGGGTTATAGACATCCACCGTGTCCGGAGCCGCATAGATACCGTCAATGCCAAACCAGTCAGCAATCCTGATGATCGTCCCGAGATTCCCCGGGTCACGTATGCTGTCAAGGCCGAGATAAAGCCCGCCCGAAGGGATGTGCAGCAGGCTTCCCTCATCCGGTTTCCTGATTACTGCAAGCACTGGAGAGGGGGATGAAAGCTGGCTTATCCTTGACATTGCCTCCTCACCGATATCTTCCCTGCGATAAATCTTCTCTATGCCATAGCCGGACCGTACAGCCTCCTCTACAATCTTTTCCCCCTCAGCAATAAAAAGGCCGGTCTCGTCACGGAATTTCTTCTGTGACAAGGCCTTTATGCGCTTGATCTCATTATTGGATATAGATGACGCCATATTGCTGCACTAATAGCCGAGAATCTTCAGCATTGACTTGTAGGTCTGCTCCTTGCTGAACAGCTTGGTTGTGTATTCCCCGTTCTCGTCGCGGTCAATTATGATATGCTTTGGAGCCGGCTGCAGGCAGTGCTTGATTCCGCCATATCCTGAAATCGACTCCTGGTATGCGCCTGTATGGAAAAAGCCGATATAGAGCGGGTCCTCGCGGTTGTCCATGCAAGGCATGAAGACAGCATTGGCATGTGCATCTGCATTGTAATAGTCCTGGCTGTCGCACGTAAGGCCTCCAAGGAAGACTCTCTGGTACTTCTCGTTCCATTTATTTATCGGCAGGAGGATGAAGCGCTGCTTGATTCCCCATGTGTCAGGGAGTGTCGTCATGAATGAATTGTCAATCATGTACCATCTTTCACGGTCATTCTGCTGCTTCACATCAAGTATCTGGAAGATGGTCGCACCGGACTCTCCGACAGTGAAGCTGCCGAACTCTGTGAATATGTTTGGCTCATCGACTCCACGCGCGTTGCACATTGTCTTGATCTGGCTGATTATCTCCTCGGCCATGTACTCATATTCAAAGTCCATTGCAAGCGAATTCTTGATAGGGAAGCCTCCGCCGATATTGAGGGAATCCAGTTCCGGGCAGATCGTCTTCAGGTCGCAGTACACGCTCACGCACTTCGCAAGCTCATTCCAGTAATAGGCAGTATCCCTGATTCCTGTGTTTATGAAGAAGTGCAGCATCTTCAGATGGAACTTGCTGCTCTTGCTTATGACATTCTCATAGAAAGGAACGATGTCGCTGTAGCGGATCCCGAGCCTTGAGGTATAGAAGTCGAAGTTTGGCTCCTCCTCCGAGGCAATCCTGATGCCGAGGTTGATCGGCAGGTCCACAAGCTCGTTCAGCTGGTAGAATTCATTCAGGTTGTCAAGCACCGGGATAATATTGTGCCATCCGTCATTCACGAAATTCGCAATCCCGTCGACATATGCAGGCTTCTTGAAGCCGTTGCAGATTATGAAGAGGTTCTTGTCCACCACGCCTTCCGCCTCAAGCGCCTCGATGAGATTGAGGTCAAATGCGGAAGAGGTCTCAAGATGTATGTCGTTCTTCATTGCCTCGCGCATGACAAATTCGAAATGCGAGCTTTTCGTGCAATAGCAATAATGGTATGAACCCTTGTAGTCCACTTTTGCCATAGCCACGTTGAACATTCTCTTTGCCCTCTGTATCTGCGAGGAGATCTTGGGAAGATATGAAATCTTCAATGGCGTACCATACTGATTGATTATATCCATCATATTGATGTCATGGAAATACAGCTGACCGTTCTCCACCCTGAACTCGTCCTGCGGGAACTCGAAAGTCTGCTCAATCAGATCAATGTACTTATCCTTCATTTCTGGTAATGTAATTAAGTTGGTTTTACTGTTTCAGGTGCAATCCGTCTCTTCCGGATTGTCAAAAGCGGTGGCAAATTTATCATATATATTTGTTATTCCTAAATATTTGTGGCAATTTTTTTGACTTTACGTCAGATTGCGATAAATTTGCGTGGCTTTATACAACATGAAAAGATTTGCATACACCATATCCATTCTATCATTATTGGCTGTATCCTTTTCCTGCAGCACGACGAAGGTCCTGCAGGACGGGGAATACCGTCTTGCCAAGAACAAGATCGAGGTCAGCAACGACAAGAAATTTGCCATCAGCCAGATAGAGCCGTATCTCAAGCAGAAGCCGAACTCATATATAGTATTGGGCTGGAATCCTTTCCTCAATGTATATAACTGGCAGAACGGGAAGGGGAAGGGCTGGGACAAGTTCATCCAGAAAATAGGTGTGGCCCCTGTTGTCTATGACCCGGACATGGTTGAAAGCTCGATTACCAATGTGAAGAACAGGCTTGAATACCTTGGATATTATGGTTCCAAAGTAAGCAGCAAGGTGGAGGTCCATAAGAAGAAGGTCACTGTAAAATACGACATAGAGCTTGGAAAACGTTTTGTAATCAGCGATATCAGCTATTCGACACCAGGCGGTGAATTCGGTTCTGACTATTTTGCGGACACTTCTTCTGTCACAATACGCAAAGGGGACTACCTCTCGGAGGCCGCGCTGGAGAAGGAGACCGCAAGGTCAAGCGAATATCTCAGAAACAAGGGATACTACAGCTTCAACAAGAACTACTTTTTCTTTGAGGCCGACACCACCTCCGTCAGGGACAGCGCGCTACTTGAACTTACAATAAACGAATACACAAGGAACGAGACGGAAAAGGACGCGGTGCCTTTCAGGAAATTCAAGGTGAACAATGTTGATGTGACATATCCCAAAAGCCTTAAAGTCAGGGAAAGCGCCATACGCAACCTCAATACGATAATACCAGGTGACATATACAGCGAGACCAATATAAACAACACATATTCCAGGCTCTCCGCACTCCGTATATTCAGCAGCATCAACATAGAGATGAACCAGGTGGACACAAACCTCGTTGACTGTTCCATCAAGCTTGCGCAGACAAGGCTGCAGGGATTCAAGGTAAACCTTGAGACATCTGTCAACTCCACCGGGCTCATGGGAGTCTCACCGCAGGTCTCGTACTACCACAAGAACATATTCCATGGCGGAGAATGGCTCAGCCTGAGTTTCATGGGGAACTTCCAGTTCAAGTTCAACGACCCGGCGCGCTCGACTGAGTTCGGTGTCTCCGGAGGACTGAGCTTCCCGAAATTCCTTGGGCTGCCATACCGCATCTTCAACGGCCCGTCCATTCCGCGTACGGACGTGAACCTGTCATACAACTACCAGAACCGCCCTGAATATACCCGCAACATCATCTCCGTGTCATACGGATACAGCGGCAGCTACAGGGGCCGCCTGTTCTATCAGGCCTATCCGGTACAGCTGAGCGTCATACATCTGTTCAACCTTGATAATGCATTCAGTGAATCCCTGTCCAATGACCCGTTCATGAAGAATGCATATCAGAACCACTTTGACCTCGGCCTTGGAACCAGCCTGTACTACACGACCAATACCGATGTCAGCCCGAAGACATCCTTCTTCTACACCAGGCTTCAGTTTGACCTTTCCGGAAACCTCCTCAGCGCATTCAAGCCTTTGATGCACAAAGACGGTGACGGGGCCGGAATAATATGGAACACACCGTACTCGCAATATGTCAGGACAGAGCTGACTGTCGGCAAGACATGGAGGTTCGGGCGCAATAACGGCCAAGCCATAGCCACAAGGGTTGTCGGAGGAGTTGGATATGCATATGGCAACAGCACCGCGCTGCCTTTCGAGAAACATTTCTATGTAGGAGGGGCAAGCAGCCTCCGCGGCTGGCAGGCAAGGTCAGTCGGTCCTGGAACATCCCCAAAAGACTCTTCATTCGTAATCCCGAACCAGACCGGAGACATCAGGCTGGAGGCCAATCTGGAATACCGTTTCAAGATGTTCTGGAAAATAGACGGGGCCGCATTCGTGGATGCCGGCAACGTATGGACATTCAGGGAATCTGCAGATACGGAAAGCAGCAGGTCCTCACTCCTTACTGCCTCGAATTTCGGAAAGTCAATCGCAATGAACTGGGGAGCCGGAATCCGTCTTGACCTTGATTTCCTTGTTGTCCGTGTAGATATGGGCATTAAGCTGCACGACCCGTCCCGTGAGCAGCGCTGGGTGCACCCTTCACAATGGTTCAAGCGCGACGGCTTTGCCATCCATTTCGGTGTCGGATACCCGTTCTGATTCCGCGGGACACCGTTGGAGAGCCCACGGCAGCCTTCTCAAGGCCTTCAAGACTATTTCACGTAATACTTAGGCCAGAATGCAGCCATACGGGATCGTATCTCCTCCTCTTTCCTGTTGTCGGCAGGCTCATACAGAACTGTTCCAGCAAGGTTTGACGGCATAAATTCCAGGTCAGCCCAATGCCCCGGATAATCATGGGCATATCTGTAGCCATCGCCATACCCAAGTTCATCCATAAGCTTGGTTGGAGCATTGCGCAAGTAAAGAGGCACGGGCGCATCAGGATTCTCCTTAGCGAGCTCCATGGCCTTATTGATTGCCATATACGCAGAATTGCTCTTTGGAGAGGTGGCCAGGTAGATTGCTGTCTCAGACAGCGGAATCCTTGCTTCCGGCATGCCTATGGTATGGACTATCTGGAAACATGAATTCGCAAGCAGAAGGGCATTGGGGTTTGCCAGCCCGATATCCTCCGCTGCAAGGATGCATAGCCTGCGGGCGATGAAAAGCGGGTCCTCGCCTCCGTTCAGCATACGCGCAAGGTAGAATACCGCAGCATTAGGGTCTGAGCCGCGCACGCTCTTTATAAACGCCGAGATGATGTCATAGTGCATCTCGCCGCCCTTGTCGTACACAGCGATATTCTCCTGCAGGCATGACGCGACCACGCTGTTGTCAATGGCAATCCTGTCATTCGCGCCGAAAGAGCCGACAACAATCTCAAGTATGTTCAGGAGTTTCCTTGCGTCACCTCCGCTATGGCGGAAAAGCGCACCGGTCTCCAGGACCTCGATATTCCTGTGCCTCAATATCTCGTCAGTCCTGAGCGCCCTGTCAAGAAGCTCCTGCAGGTCTGATGGCTCAAGGGACTTCAGCACGAAGACCTGGCAACGGGACAGAAGCGGAGTTATAACCTCAAACGAAGGATTCTCCGTGGTCGCCCCGATAAGCACTATGGTACCGTCCTCTACAGCCCCGAGAAGCGCATCCTGCTGAGACTTGCTGAAACGGTGGATCTCATCTATGAAAAGGATAGGTGACAGGCCACCTGAAAACAGCGAGTTTCCTTTTGCCTTGTCAATCACATCACGTACATCCTTGACTCCCGCGCTGACTGCTGAAAGGGTGAAGAATTCACGTCCGAGCGAAGTCGCGACAATCCTTGCGAGCGTTGTCTTTCCTACGCCTGGAGGCCCCCAGAGTATGAACGAGCTGAGGTTCCCGGCCTTGATCATATTGGACAGGACACAGCCTTCACCTATAAGGTGCTTCTGTCCAACGTACTGCCCAAGGCTATGCGGCCGCATTCTTTCCGGAAGCGGCGGGAGCATCCTGCTCATCCCTATGTTTTCTTCGTAATCCATGGCCAAATTTGTGCAAAGTTAGCAAAATAAATACTAAATTCGCGCCCCGAAACGGAGTTATAAGCATTATTATGTTCAAGAAAAAGACGAAGATCATATGTACGATTTCAGACATAAACTGTGAAATCGACTTTATCAGACAACTTTATGAAAGCGGGATGAACGTAGCCCGCATCAACTCTGCACATGCTTCAATAGAAGGCGCGCAGAAAATTGTAGACAATATCAGGGCTGTGTCGGACAAGATAGGTATACTCGTGGACACCAAAGGCCCGGAAGTCAGGCTTACAGCAATGGAGTCTGCAGTAGGATTCGTAGTAAAAGAGGGAGATACCTTATATATAAAGAACGGCCCGGGCAAGGCATGTTCAGCCCAGGCTCTATACACAACCTGCCAGAGCTTTGTCAATGACGTGCCGGAAGGTGCGCATGTCCTTATAGATGACGGGTCCGTCGACCTTCTTGTCACGGGAAAGGATGAAGAGAAGCTGACTTGCCTTGTATGCAACAACGGAGTCATCAAAGGAAAGAAAAGCGTGAATGTGCCAAATGTGCACATCTCATTGCCAGCATTGACACCCAAGGACAGGGTCTTTGTGGAATGGGCCATACAGGCAGACATTGACTTCATAGCCCACTCGTTTGTAAGGACAAAGGACGACCTGCTTGAGATACAGGAGATCCTCAATGCACACAGCAGCCACCTGAAGATCATATCAAAGATTGAGAACCAGCAGGGAATAGACAATCTTGATGACATCCTCACATACTGCTATGGCGTCATGGTGGCAAGGGGCGACCTCGGAGTGGAGATCCCTGCCGAGAAGATTCCTATCATACAGAAGAATATCATACAGAAATGCCGTGCAAGGAAAAAGCCTGTGATCATAGCCACACAGATGCTGCACAGCATGATCGAGAACCCGAGACCTACCAGGGCGGAGGTGACTGATGTCGCAAACGCGATCTTCCAGAGAACCGACGCCATAATGCTGAGCGGTGAGACTGCAAGCGGGAAATATCCTGTAGAGGCGGTCAACACCATGTGCAAAATCGCCAAGGAGGCAGAGAAAAGCGTAGATACATCCCTTGACCTTAACCTCGAGAAAGTCACAAAACCTATCGCCGCAGTCCTTGCGCGTTCACTGGTGGCCTCCACCCAGAAGATTCCGGTAAAGGCCATCATCTTTGACACATGGACAGGCAGGACAGGACGCTATCTTGCAGAGTTCAGGCCGAAAGTCCCTATCTATGCAATGTGCTACAACGCCTACACCATGCGGGAACTTGCATTGACATATGACATATTCTCCTACAAGTTCGACATCCAGAAGAGCAAGGAGGACTTCGTGAACAACTCCATCAACATCCTCAAGGAGGACGGGAAGATAGCGGACGGTGACCTCATAGGCTTCATCGGCGGCAGCTTCAATGATGAGCTTGGAGCGACATATATGGAATTCAAATATGTGTAAATAGGGGACAATGGTCCATAACAAAAAAGTTATAACTTAAAACTATTTTGTTATATTAATTAGACACCAATAAGCTATAGTAATATGAGTAATATTGTTGACAATATCCACTACGTGGGAGTGAACGACCACACGAAGGTAATATTTGAAGGCCTGTGGCCGCTTCCGTTTGGCGTGAGCTACAACTCCTATCTTGTAGTTGACGAGAAAGTCGCCCTGATAGACACTGTCGATGCTGACTTTGCAGATGAATTCCTCGGAAAGATCAGGGAGGTGATCGGAGACAGGAAGATTGACTATCTCATCGTCAACCATATGGAGCCGGACCATTCTTCGCAGATGTCAAAGATTCATGAGACATATCCGGACATCAGGATTGTTGCCTCCAGGAAGGCACTGCCGATGATAGCCGGATACCATAAGCTGTCAGACAACATCATGGCTGTAGCGGACGGGGATGTACTTTCATTGGGAAAGACAACCCTTGCATTCTACATGACACCGATGGTGCACTGGCCGGAGACAATGATGACATATGCGGTAGAGAGCAGGACCTTGTTCAGCGGTGACGCATTCGGAACTTTCGGTGCAGTAGACGGAGGTATCACAGACACTTCGGGAGCGAGACTGTGCGGATGGCTTGATACATACAAGGGCTGCGCAGCAGAATTCAGGAGCGAGATGATCCGCTATTACTCTAACATCGTGGGCAAATACGGAGTACCTGTACAGAACGCCATGAAAAAGCTCGGCGGCATGGAGATAAACCGTATATGCAGCACCCACGGCCCGGTATGGGAAAGTGAAATTGCAGAAGTCACAGGACTGTACGACAGGCTGAGCAGATATGAAGGCGAAAGGGGAGTGTGCCTTGTATACGGAAGCATGTACGGTAACACAGCAAAGGCGGCTAAGGCCATTGAGGCCAAGCTCATAGAAAAGGGGATCAGGTACGCCACACACGATCTCTGCCACGAGAACCTTTCATTCGCATACCGTGATGCATTCAAGTTCGACACCATTATCGCAGGCTCACCGACATACAACGCAGAAGTATTCCCTCCTGTGGAGACATTCATGAGAGGCCTTGTCTCACGTGGGCTGAAGAATCGCAGATTTGCCGCTTTCGGCTCGTATACATGGGCCGGCACCAGCGTACGGCTCCTTAACGAGACCGCATCGAAGCTCGGTTTTGAGCTTCTGTGTGACGGAATGTCATTTCCACAGGCTTTTGACGGCAGCCGTGAGGCAGAGACATTGGAAGCAATTACCGAAAAGCTCTGAGTCCAGGTTGAGAATCCCAAAATAAACGATGCCCCTGCCGTCCGGTACTTCCGGTAAAGCAGGGGCATCATTTATTGGTTCAGGTCAATCAGCGGTATAGCTTGTCCTTGCGCTTGCTTACATTGAAGACAAGACCGAAGTTCAGCCCTATGTTCATCTTATTGAGTGGCAGACCGATCTTCACTGGTCCGTTTTCGACGAGGGGAGCAGTAAAATGTGTCGGGATTGTATCAGTGCCGAGATAGAAGCTAATGGCACGGCAATGCAGATTCATCGCGGCACCGAAAGTGGAGCCAAAATTAGAGTAGGCATAGCTTCCGGACAGGGCAAATACATTCCCGAATGCGAAATTGACTGACAGACGTCCTTCTGTCCAGCTGTGTTCCCCCTGTATCCTTGAAGTCAGCAGGGCACCGACTGACATGCTGTCCCAGAAAGGCATCTTGTACTGAACACCGGCATTGACAGTCGCAGCAAGCATTTCCGTATATCCTCTGCTGCCCTTTTTCTGGAAAGCAATAAAGTCTTCCATCCCGTCAAACACGTGCCCGAACTGGTTTCCTATACTGTTGTCGCTCTCTTCGTCAAAAGAAAACTCCTCAAAACCTGTAAATGTCCACGGCGTGTTGTCCGTCTCTGCATAAGTCGCATTATTCCAGCAAATGAAGCCAAGGTCAAGGACGGCAGCAGATACTGTCAAACCCTTGATTATCTCCCATGACGCCCCCAGGTCTATTGCAGCACCATATCCTCCAAGGAAAGCAGATATGCCTCTTTCGCTGAAAGCACGTTCCACATCGAACGTTATGCTGTTGAAGTCGAGCATGTCAGGCTGCTTTCCCTCAGGCACCTCACCTGCTTCCGCATATGTAGGGATATTCATCAATGCACCGCATGAAGCATAGAGCGAACCGTTTGCATTGACGCGCCATTCCTGCGCAGTCATATCGACCGTCATGCTGTTGATATCTGCCCTTGCATTCGCCGCTCCCATAAGGAATTTCAGCTTAGCGCCTACAGATATCCTTTCATTTATCCTCTGGCTATGCCCAAGCGAAAATTCAAGATAGGCCTTTGCCCTTGCACCCATATGGCTTATGTCATAATGCTGGTCAGCCCCGGGGTTCTTCATGAATGCAAACAGGTCCCTCGGGAGATTGACTGACACATTAGACTTGAGGTTAAGCTCGACAGTCGTAAAACCGTTCCTCTTTCCCCATGCTCCAATGGAGAGCAGCGATGTAGAGACGTCCGCGGCAATGATATTGTTGCGGTGAAGCTGTCCGAGGAATGTGTCCCTGCTGACACTGTTGTCCATAAATGTGGCAAGCTGTCCGTTGGCAGATGGATAGAGGAAAGTCTTGACTCCAAGGTTGGACTGTACCCCGACAGAAGTGTAGCCTAACGCAGGAAGCGCGAAATAGCTCCTTGCACTCGCAAATGCGGGGTTCATCTGATGCCTGAAATTATATGCGTCAAGGAAATATGCTGTACGCATCGGCTCCTGCGCGTATGCCGCAAAGCAGGCCACTGCCAATATAAATATGCTGAATGTCTTTTTCATAGCCTTAGTCATTTTCTTCATCATTTCCAGCTGACGACAGGGTTGCCGATACTGTACCTGCAACCTTTGCAGACATTCCAAGCATCTGTATCCCATGCCTCTCATTGAGTACCTGGCCCTCTATTCCGTCCTTGTCCGAACCTGTAAGATAAATTGAAAGCCTGATTCCGTCCAGTGCCTTTATGGCAGCGGCACTTGCAGTAAGGGTAATCTTTACAGGAGTATATGCCGGTAACTCTTCTGTACCTGCCTCAGCTGCACCATCCATACTGACCTCTATGCCGGACATGATTTCATCCCCGTTGATGTCTACCGGAACTGCATCCAGCTCTACATTCAGCGGGATTGTATTCTTGAGAGTGAAATCAATGTCAATCCGCTCAATCCCTATTGTAACATCTCCTTCTTCTGTAAATGCGCTGTTCCATCCTTTGATATCTGTTGAGTAGAGAAGCGACATCTCGCGCCCGAAAGCGAGCGGGGCATCAAGGCCATATTTTGCAGACACTGCATTAAGGTCGCCCGCCACTCCTGTTTCTACGCTTACAAAACTGTCCGGATCAGTTGTGACTCCCATGTTCTCTATCAATACTGTATCCGGGATTGTCTCAAAGAGTGCACTGAGCCCTGGAGCCACAATATCCGTAACCCCGGAAACTCCGGAAGAATATCCCTGCCGTGATATGTATATCATTCCTTTTCCCTGCGGAATGACTACCGGTGCAGTCCTGTTGTCTGCCGGGCCATCAGCTCCGATATGTATCTCAGCTTTCTGCGTGTTGCCCGAAACTGCCCTCAGTTCTGCATTCAATTCTGCCTCAAACTGGGTATTGTTGTCGATGTCAAGCCATATGACAGGATTCCACAGGTCAAGCCTGACATTGTCCCCGGACAGGAAATCCGGAATATCGGTGAAGGCAATTGACTGGCTTGCAAACTCCTCTGATATATTGAGCTTTGCCTCGATACGCTTGACATCAGCTGTCCTCATCTCGATATACATGCTCATCTTTACCATGGAAGGCACCGGATTGAAGTCCTTAAGGTCAATCTCTACAGCTCCCTCTATCGTTACATGGTCATTCAGGACAAGCCTGCGGACAGCCCCATCCTGGACAATGCCGTGGTCAGGAACCTTTTCAAGGTCAATATGTGTGATGTACATTTCGAAAGAAGCGCTCTTTGCTTCCTTACGTATAGCGACATCCTCCAGCAATGTCACAACATGGCCGTCATTAACAATGATCTCGTTGGACTGCGCACCCGGTTCAAGTGTCAGGAAGTCGGGAAAGGTGATGACAAGTCCTTTCTGCAGCGTAAGCGAGCCGGACTCAATGGCAAATGTGAAATCTATAGTTGATGTCACATCCGCACATCTGAGGTCAATGACCTCGGCCGGAAGTTCTGCATCGATTATCATCTCCATGCTTGGAACCTCATTGCCGTTTGCAAGAATCTGGAATTCAAGATTTGTATCTCCCTGTATCTGTGATGGATCCATGCCTACAAACCTTGAAGGCACAGTGAATCCAGACTCTATTTTTTCAAGTGTCTGGCCCTCAAATTCGAAAGAGGGGACAGGTACATTGATACTTACAGGATTCCCTCCGTCAAAACGGATAACGTAATTTCCGTTTTCATCTGTTGTGACTGTATTTCCTCCCGATGTCCCTATCTCCAGAAAATCACCGATAGCTATGAATTCCGAGTTTCCTACCGGAAGGCTGACGTCCACATTGATGTCAACTGACATGTCCTTGGTCAGATCATATCGGTCATCCGTACAGGACATGACCGAAGAAATGCCAATGGACACAAGCAAGGAAGCTGCCAGTGCAGCCATTGGTTGTTTGTGATGCATATCATTGGTTTTTAAGTTCGTAAAGAAGTGCAAAGATATCTATATTAAATTAATAATAAGCAATTATTTTTATTATTGAAATAAACTTTTTTATATTTTTTTTCTGGAGAGTATTGCCACATCCTGGTGCAGATGTACAGCTGGACAATGCTCCGCTTCCTGATGTCTGGATTCTGTTGCCTTGGAATGCACTGATCAGCCACGTTCCGCCAGATGTTGATGTCAGATCAGGCTGCTCACTTGACTATATTTTGTCAGGCATTGCTGCCTGATATAAAATTAATTTATATCTTTGCGGAAATATTTGATAGCGCACGCTATTGTTTTGGGTAAAAGAAAACGACCAATTTAATTTTAGCCCCAAGGAACAATAAGTTGTACGCTCACGTCTCACGTGGGCATACTTATTTGGGGCAATGGTGCTTGGTCGTACCTCTTTTACCAATAAGCAAGCCCACGTTCTTTATATGGTGGGTCCAGCCAATGAGCTATCTGAAAGAGGATTAGACACCATGTACATTATTAACACAAATTTTATAGATCATGAAAAGATTACTGGTATTCGGCATTATAATGTCGATGTTTATGGGTGCTGCAAGCGTCCCGGCAGGTGCGCAGAACAAGGCTTTGCAGAAAGCCATGAAGAAAGAGTACAAGCTCAAGATGAAGGAATACGCCAGTGAAGGATGGAAGGTTTTCGGCACATCGCACACACTGGATGTTGCGTTGCTTACACATTACGACAAACTTTCACAGGATGGCGTTACAGAGGTAATGGGTACTGCTGTGTCTTCAAACAAGAATATAGGTAAGGACAAGATGCTGATGAGCGCATGTGTCACATATGCACAGAAGGTGGGAAGCAGTATAAAGGGCCGTATTATAGAGGACATGGGCTCGATTGTTTCAACTGAGGAACTTGCTGAATTCGAGCATTTCTACGAGGCTTATGAAAACAATGTAAAGGCAGAAATCAAAGGCGAACTGAGGAGTTCATATTCTGTCTACAGGCCTGTTACGATCCAGGGCAAGGAGGCATTTGAATTCCAGACTTATTACATAGTTGACGAGAACGAGGCATCCAGGGCAAGGATACGCGCATTCCAGAATGCAGCGAGGGAGTCTGCAGTCGCACAGAAATATGCAGACATGGTTTCAGAATTCATCAAAGAGGGGTTTTAGCATCAGATGAGAAGATTATTGTCATATCTGTTTTTTATTTTCCTTTCATCCAATGCATTCTGCCAGGGACCTCCTGTCTGGTATGATTCATCTCTGAGAGAGCTGAAATACCCCAGGGATATGTATTTCACCGGTTTCGCGATAGGGGAAAAGAATCCTGGCGAATCAGACGAGGCTGCCTTGAGAAGAATATCGGATGAGGCGAAAATCGAGGCTGTCTCAAGCATAAGGATGACTGTCAGCAAGGTGATGAGCAGCATGGCAAGCAGCTCGATGATTACCGGGCATGATGGCATCTCCGAAATCTCAATAGAGGATTTCAGTTCTTCTACCACCATACAGACGGGGATAAAGGATATTCCCGGGCTTGTATCGGAAGTCTGGCCGGACCCGAAGAAAAGGACAATAGCCGCTTTTGCATATGTAGGCAAATCAGAACTTCTACGTAAAATCGACCGCAGGCTTACAGTAAACATGACAAAACTGGAGCTTGCTGTGGAAGAGGCACAGAAACTTGCTGGGGCGAGCCGTCCAAAAGAGGCTTCGGATGCAGTCAATGCCCTGTCTGTGCTCCTGGCTGACATCGAGGATGACCAGAAGCTCTTGATATCAATTGATGGACAGTACTCTGATGAGGATTTGCAGATACAGAAGTTCAGTGAACTTAAAAGGCAGCTCTCTGCTATCTGTGACAGCCTGAAAGACGGTGTTGCCGTCTGCCTCATATGTTCTGCAGAGATATTCGGCAATGCCTACAGTGACTTTGAAAAAGAGCTGAAGGCGGCAATGTCCGGAATGCAATGCCATTTCGTGGAATCGCGCGAAGAGGCTGAGAGGGTAATTGAAATCAAGGCCTTGGCTGTGGAGCACAGCAATTCTGAACTATATGGACTCAAGAACTATTTCTGCTATGTCAATGTTGACCTTATGCTTGAAAATGCGGCAAAGGGAGTGCGCCTCTATGAAGGGCGTGTCTCACAGAAAGGAGGCCATACCTGCGGATATGGAGAAGCTGCCAAAGATGGATATAGGGAGATTTTGGAAAAACTTATGACGATAATAAAAGAAAACCTGCTATAAAATTAAGAGAATATGAAATTACGATTTTTGATGGCTGCCATTTTGCTTTCGCTGGCGTCTATAATGTCAGGACAAGTGAAGAAAGTCGCCATACTTGAGACTGTTGACAAGAAAGGGGATCTTGACTATTCCGTAAAGCTGATGCTCAGGAGCAATCTTGCCAAGGCCATTACAAACACAGCCGGCTATGAGGCGTATGACAGGACAGATGTAGATGCCATAATGGGTGAGCAGAATTTTCAGCGCACAGGTATGGTCAGCGATGACCAGATCAAGAGACTCGGTGAAATGACAGGTGCTGACTATATCCTTGTGGCTGAGGCTGTGGTTGCCGGAGATAGCAATATGTTTATCACTGCAAAGATCCTGAATGTGGAGTCTGCAAGGACGGAGAAGACAGACAATGCCCTGATGGGCATTTCTCCTGTAGATATACAGAGAGGATGTGAGGAGCTTGCCGGTAATCTCTTCGGTGTAAAGATAACCTCTGGTACAGGAACGGCAAAGCAGCCGCAGCAGCCAGAAAGCCAGACTGCAACTGATACTGATGACAACTCATCCAATTCAGGAAATTTCTTCACACGGATTTTTTCAGGAGGGCAGGGGACAGACACACCTGCAGCCCCGGTGACAGAGGCTGGTACAATCGGTTCAGTGATCCGCTTTGAGGATGGCACTGCCGGGATCATATTCTATCTGAATCCGTATGGAGAAGGAGGTCTTGCTGTTTCACTTGATGAGGCGTACCTGAAGTGGGACAGTTCCAAGAAATCTCTCGATATAGCAGGTCTTCTGAATGAAAAGGGCAAATGCAGCCTTATGTGCAATCCCGGAATGGGTGCCTTGAATACGGACAGGATTCTTGCACAGGTATCTGCAAACGCTCCTGCCGCAGCATGGTGCAAGGGCCATGGCAATGGATGGTACCTTCCTACTGCAGGGGAATTTCTGCAGCTTGTTGCAGCAAATAAGTACAAAGGCAGGAATGGGCCTATCAACCAGGCGATTACAGCAGCCGGTGGCGAGCCTTTCCAGCAGAGGTACTACTGGGTAAGCAATGAACAGGACAAAAAGGAAGCCTATAATTTCCCTATAGGCGGCAAGAGTGCTGATACCGAGAAAAAAGGTACCCTGCAGGGTGTGCGCGCAGTGAGGATGTTCTGATGCGGCGCAAAATGTAACTTTAAGGCATACAAATATTTACGCAAAGACGGGTGCCATGGATTTGGCACCCGTCTTTGCGTAAAGCACAGCCAGACAGACTGTTGTATTTTACATCAATCAATTGTTTATATGGACATCCAGCTGCGGGAAAGGGAACTGGATTCCGTTCTTCGGCAACTCGTTATAGATTTTGTCGTTTATTGCCCAGAATACAGCCCAATAGTCACCGGAAAGCACCCATCCCCTCATTATGAACTGGACACTGCTGTCTTTCAATGCGTGAAGTTCAATCAGAGGGTCCGCTGGAGCACCTTTCGAGATGTCCAGGACCCTTTCATCAGATTCAATAATTGATTTCAGCACAGTCCTGGTTGTCTCTGAAGATGAGCCGTACTCCACATCAATGAGCCATTCAAGTCTGCGCATCTGTTTCTGGGAATAGTTGTCTATTGTCCCGTTTGACAATGCTCCGTTGGGTATCACAATGACCCTGTTGTCGGTTGTAGTCAGCTTTGTGCTCACGATATTGACTTCAGACACGGTCCCGGAGAATCCCTGTGCAGTTATGAAGTCACCGGCCTTGAATGGCTTGAATACAAGGAGCATGATTCCTCCGGCAAAGTTCTGGACTGTCCCGCTCAAAGCCATACCGATTGCCATACCTCCAGCGGCAAGTATAGCTGCCAATGATGTCGTGTTGATACCGAGTGTACCTACAGTCGTGATTATCAGCAGCACTGTAAGAGATATGCTGACAAGGCTTTTCGTGAATGATGCTATGGCAAGGTCAGTATTGCGTCTGACAAACATGTTGTCAAGGAGCTTCTTTATCCATTTGATCAGCCACGCCCCAATGAAATATATTGCAAGGGCTGCCAGGACTTTAAGCCCGAATCCAAGTGCCTTTTCCCCAAGGTCCACAATGAGCTCGCTTGTCGGGGTAGTCTGTATTATTTCCGCAACTTCCCCGACTTTTCCCTTGATGTCAATGGAGTCAAGCTGCGGGACAATCGGAACTGTCTGTAGTAAATTCAGCATACTCTGTTTTTCTGTTTATAACCGGATCTTTCAATATCACAGTGAAAAGTCATGCAGACTGGTCACTGCCGCCTGACGTGAAGACAAGTGCCGTGCCGTCCTATGCAAAAAGAGCCTCTACCTTTG
Source organism: uncultured Bacteroidales bacterium (assembly GCA_947179325.1). Lineage (GTDB taxonomy): Bacteria > Bacteroidota > Bacteroidia > Bacteroidales > UBA932 > Cryptobacteroides. The sequence goes on from CAMXAU010000018.1 coordinate 49,978, forward strand.
CTATGATCTCTGCTTCGTCAAGTGCAGGGTCAAGTACAAGGTCTGGCTGTGCATATATGACTTCACCCTGGGATTTGCAGAGTTCTTCTCCGCCTCCGGTTATGTTCAGCATGATAACCTCATCTTTCTTTACAGAGCCGTCCTTCACAGCCATTTCAAGGCTTGCGGCAGCAACAGCGGCAGCAGAGTAGATGTCAACGCCCTCAAGTTCCCTGAAACGTTTTTTCCATGTCTCAAGTTCTTCGTTTGTAACCTTATATATGTCTCCGCCTGCATCGCACATTGCATCAAACAGGCCTCCTGCAAGGGAATATGGCGGTTTCCTGTTTGAAAGGACCTTGGCCTCTATTACGCTTGAGCAGTATCTGGCATGTTCCGGCGTCATCGGCACAAGTTCACGTGAATTTGCCTTCCATGAGTCATACATTATGGTGAAAGGGTCATTCTGTGACGGATAAAGGCGCATCTTGTGTGTGCCGTAGCGTCCGTCTTCAATGAGCCTGAGGTTATTTTCCCACACTGCAATTGTACCTGTTCCGCTTCCGATTGCCTGGAAATAGGCATCCGGTATTCTTCCTATCTTCTCGACTGCGCTCAGCAGGGTTGTACCCATGCCGTCCCTGCGTGCAATATTCTTGGCACCGCCTTCTGCAAGGAACATCGGGGATTTGCAGGCCTTGTCTGCCAATGCGATAGCGTCAAAGTAGTCCGAGCCTGCAGGAGAAGCTATAATCTTTACACAAGGGTCCAATGGCTTCTTGAACCAGAGCGCATTGATATTGTCATAGGGTATGGACACGAGGAGAGGTATCCTGTTGTCGGAGCAGACCTTTGAGAATGCCCTTGCTGTATTTCCGGCAGAAGCGACAGTAAGCACCCTGGCGTTGTCCTTTGGCAGCCTTGCGCATACTGAGTATGCTTCAGTCTCCTTGAATGCGCATGTCTCCATACGAGCACCTATTTCAGGAAAATATCCGGAGAATGTAATGTAGAGGTTCTCCAGCCCGAGGTATTCTGCCAGGCCTTTGCTCCTGTAGGTTACAGGGGCACATGAACCAGCGAGCGTACGGCTTATGGGAAGCCAGTCCGCATATCTGTAGAACCCGTCAAGCTCAGTCCTTGGATTGAATGTCTTTTTTTCATAGACAGCCCTTACGAGGGCCGGTCTTGTACTCTGCGGGTCTGCCAATGTCCATCCCTCATCTTCGAGGATCCGTCCTGTACCGCAGTCCATCAGCGAGTATTTAGTCGGTATAAAAGTCATAATTATAAAGTTTTAGTACTTGTTGTCAGGTTATTTGCAATAGTCTCCGCTATGTCCTCCACAGGCTTGTCCGAGTATCTGTCAAATGTGCTTTTGCACAGAGGGCACGCCGTTACAATCACATCTGGAGATCCGGTGGAAAGGTTGCCGAGGGCATTTCTCACCATGGCCTCACGCTTTTCGAATCCAAGTGTAAGGCTTCCAAGGCTTCCGCCGCAGCAGATGCTTTCCTTGTGGTGCTTCTCCGCCTCGACCAGTTCACCGGCAAAGCTTATGACTGCGCGAGGCTCATCATATATCCCGCACCCTCTGCCAAGCTCGCAAGGGTCATGGTAGGCAAATCTCTTTCCGCAATGCGCAACCTTGATCTTCCCGCTTTTGAGCAGTCTGTCAAGATATTCCGTGTGGTGCAGGACCTCCATTTCAAGGTGGTACTTCTCCTTGAAGATCTTATAGCAGATAGGGCAGCTGAGCACGAGTGTCCCGGCACCGCTTGCCTTGATTATCTCCATGTTCTTTGCTATCATCTCATCTGCCTCATGTACCCTGCCGGCCATCAGCATAGGCCTTCCGCAGCAGATGCCTCCGTCCTTGTCCATCATTTCGTATTCTACACCTGCACTCACGAAGACCTTCTCCATGGATTTCCTTATCTTCGGGGTCAGAGCCGTCATGCATCCAGCAAAATACAGCACTTTGCTGCCGGAAGGTGCACTGAATGAATTTTCTGCAATCAGCGCATCAGTGTTGACAGATGAATAGTCCGGGCTTATCCCGTATTTCCGTATTGACCTCTGGGCAATGCGGAGCTTGTCGCCTTCTACTCCCACCGGGCATATCGCCGAGCATTTCCCGCAAAGCAGGCACTTGTCGCTGATCTCCTCGATACGCCTTTCGTTGTTTCTCCTTATCTGGCGGTTGAGATAGACCGTGGTGTCCTTGATGTGCGTCTTCATGACTCCCATCGGGCAGGCATCTATGCAGAGGCCGCAGCTCGGGCACGAATATACCTGTGCCTTGGCAAGCCCTTTCCTGGCGTTGGTTATCCTGATCCCTGCATTACGGAGCGGAATGAGCAGGATTTCTGCAGGTATATGCATATATCTGGTGAACGGCAGGACAATGAAGAAGACTCCCAGGGCGATTGAATAGGCCCACCATGTCGGGAGCATGTTGGTGTGGTTCCCGAGGAAGGCCGTGAAGACATGGTTCAGCGACTTTGTCAAGAACGAACCTCCGCTGATGTCAGCTGTGAAGCCCTCCGCGAGAAGACGCAGCGGGAATATGCACCAGAGTGAATACAGCCCGATATAGTCAAGAAAGCTAAGGTTTGTAGTCCTTCTCATGCCGAAGAAGCGTGAGCGCAGCCTCTTGACCATGGCCAGAAGGATTCCGCTGAGAATCACGAGCAGGAAGAAATCCATCATGAAAAACAGGAAGTTTCCGCCAAGCGTGCTGTCTGTCTCTGCCACGAAATACCTGAAGAAAATAGGGAAGTAGAGCAGTTTGGCCCTGTGCGGGACATAGAGGAACACTTCAATATGCCCGATGACTATCAGCATGAACCATCCGAATGCTATGCTGGAGTGCATATAGCCAAGAAGTTTGTTGCGTTTCCAGATGTCGACATGCAGGAGACATTTGCAGAAGATGTCCTTGATGTTTTTCCATATCATCTTAGGGTTCACAAGGGATATGAAGAACCTTTTCCTGTCTTCCTTTGGAAGCTGGAGTATAATCTTTATCAGCCCGATGGCGCAATAGGTGAGTATGAACACCATTCCTATGAGGAATGGCAGGACGAAGTCATTGTATCCTGTCAGGAATCTTTCTCTCATTTTGTTTCCTCCCCGTATATTCTGCAGATGCTCAATATGACATGCCTTGTGTTTATCCCGCGTGGACAGACCATGGAGCATTTACCGCACAGCATGCATCCCTTGACCATTGAAACCGCTTCCTTTTCCTTGCCTCTCTGCAGGCAGTGCAGGACCTTGCGCACGCTCATGCCGCTGAATCTCCCTGCGATGCATGTCGCGCTGCATGAGCCGCAGGCCATGCATTTGTATACATCAGGTTCAGCAGTATGCAGCCGCTCAAATTTCTCGAGGTCCACGCTGTCCAGGTTTACAGCTGAACTCGGTGCTATTCCAAATCCGAAGTCCATATTATTTTTCTTTTAGGTAAGAGTGGATCTCCAATGCTGCAGACCGCGCCTCGGCCAATGTTTCCGGAACAGTCTTCGGACCTGTACAGCTACCGGCATAGAATACGCCTTCCTTAGGTGATGCGGTTATGTCTGCAACATTGTCCCTGCTTTTCAGGAACCCGTCCGTATCCAGCGGTAGCTCAATCATTCCTGTAATCTTTGCACTGTCAGGGTTGCATACGATTCCTGACATCAGGACAAGCAGGTCAAGAGTGACCTTGACCGGTTTTCCGGCAAGTGTATCCTCTGCTTTGACAATGACCTTACCATCAATATTTTCGCTTACCTCAGAGACACGTCCGCGTATGAAGCGTATGCCATAGTCACGCTGTGCACTGATGTAGAAATCCTCATATTTCTTTCCGAACATCCTGAGGTCCATGTAGAAGCAATATACCATTGCCTCAGGAAATTTCTGCTTTACCTCTATAGCCTGCTTGATGGCTGTAATGCAGCATACCTTTGAGCATTGCGGATTACGTGCCTTTTCATCCCTGGAGCCTACGCAATGCACGAACCCGACTGCCTTCATGCCGGACGCATCAATCCTCTTGTCGTTTCCATTATTGAACCAATGCTCGAGGTCACGGTTCGTAATTACCTGGTCATATACGCCATAGCCATATTCTTCCTTCTTGCTGGCATCGAACAGCCTGAAACCGGTCGTGAAGAGAAGTATACGTGCTATGATGGATATTCCGTTTGACAGCATCACATTATACCTATCCTTTAGGCGGTTGATGAAAAGTATTTCAGTATTGAGGAATATATTGGCTTCGGAAGACTGGTCTATGAGCCTTTTGACGACCTCGGAAGCCGGGGTCATGTCCGGGAACAGCCTGTTCCATTCGGCCACATGGCCTCCAAGATGGTCCTGCTTCTCGATTACTATAGGATTGTATCCAAGCTTGAGGAGCTGGCCTGCAGCTTCAAGTCCAGCGATGCCCCCCCCGATCACTACTATGTTCTCTTTAGGTTTCACAGTCTATATTGTTATTGGTTTAACAGCATTTCAGTACATTCGGCAACTCTGGCTTCATGAGGTCCTTCTTGTCAACGCCCTTGAATTTGTCTGCCGGGTCATATTCTATCCCTATCTTGTCCAGAAGAGGCTCCACCGCTACCTGGTGCAGCTGCAGTCCAAGGTCCCATGGATTGTATCCAAGTACCAGCCCGGCGATTTCCTCGTATGTGAACACAGGTATCCCGTATCCGTCTCTCCCGTATGTCTTTCCTTCCATTTCCGAGATTGCATATTGCCATCTGTCAAGGAAATATGGACATCCTGGGCAGTTTGTGATTATCATGTCTGGACGGTATGGCTCCATGGACTCGAATTTCTTGTGGGTGTTCGAGATGGAATATCCTCTGTTTGCCTTGATGTGGTACTGGCGGAATCCGTATCCGCAGCAGTGCCTGCGTTCCGGATAGTCCACAACATTTCCGCCCCAGCTTTCAACCATGCCGCAGAGCACGTATGGATATTCTGCACCTCCGATTCCCTTGGACGGGAACATCTTTGCATAATGGCAGCCGATATGCTCAACGACGCGCAGAGGTTCTCCAGTCTCTTTGTCTACAAGACGGAACCTGGCCCTTGCTGCTATTTCGTTGCGGAACTTGTATATTATGTCGCTTGCATGTGCGATGTGCTTCGGCTTGTTGAATTCTCTCCTGCATGATTTCCAGAGAAGTTCCCTGATCTTCGTCTCAAGTTCCGGGAATTCTTCCCATGTCTCGAGGATTTCAAGATAGTTGCCGAAAGATGTGATGCATGATGCCACATAGTTCTCGTATCCGGCTTCTGTCATCAGGGCGAACTGCCTTGCCACAATGGTCATTACGGTCTCCTGGGGTATTGTGTCGCAGTGGTAGGCTATGCCTCCGCATGTCGTGTGGTGCTCTGTCTCGTAGAAATCTTTTTTGAGTACGTTCTTGCAGATCTCAAGGAACATTTTCTCTGATGCCGGAAAGAAGTTCTGCCTTATGCAGCTCCGTACATAGAACCAGTGGTCATCAGGGATTTCTTTCTGATAGTCACTCCATATCTTTTGTTTGCCTTGATAGATCATTATTCAAGTCTTTTAATTTATTCAACATTTACCTTATTCTAATCTTCTGAGCCTTTATTCAGGTCTGTCTGGTTCCTGGGACTTGAATAATGACTCCGTTTACCCCCCGGACTTGCGTCCGACCCCGGTGGGGTGTACTCCCCACCGCCCCTCACTGGGGCCCGTCGGCCATATGGGCCTCCAAGGGGAATTACATCAATTCAAATCTCTCTTCTTGGGCCATTTATTCTAGTCCGTCTGGTTTTACTGGGACTTGAATAATGACTCCGCTTACCCCCCGGACTTGCGTCCGACCCCGGTGGGGTGTACTCCCCACCGCCCCTCA
>CAMXAU010000019.1 GCA_947179325.1 uncultured Bacteroidales bacterium
ACTCAATCATCAACACCGCAAAGAGGCATGCACTTGCGGAAGGCGAGGCCACGGGAATCAGGATCGGAGAGTCCCAAGCAAAGCTTGAGATAGCCAGGACATTGAAGGCCAGAGGTATGTCTGACGACGAGATTACAGAGATTACAGGACTTTCAAGAGAGGATATTGCGGGAATCTAAGACAAGGTTTCTTACCTGCCAATGAAAATAGAATGAGACTGGCTATCAAAGTCCACATGACTTTAATGCCAGTCTCATTCTATTTTTTAATAAAGTGTGATGACTACGCAAAAAGCTATTTCACACTGAATCTATAGACACATGTATGTGTATAGGTTTCACCTGGAGCAAGTGAAGTCGAAGGGAAATTTGAATGATGCGGAGAGTCCGGGTACTTCTGAGTCTCCAACGCTATGGACTCCCTGTATCTCAGGTCATCCCCATATTTTCCCTGAGTCTTGCCATCAAAGAAATTCCCGCTGTAGAACTGGAGGGCAGGCTGATCTGTAAAGACTTCAAGGAAACGTCCGCATCCCGGTTCATAGACAGATGCAGCAAACTCTACACCATTGTCAGATTTCCTGTCCAGCACCCAGTTATGGTCGTATCCGCGTCCATTTGCCAGCTGGTCGTTCTCAACTCCGATACGTTCCCCGATTGTATGCGGTTCACGGAAGTCAAACGGGGTCCCGGTGACATCTGCAATCTGACCTGTCGGAATGAGGAAATTGTCCACAGGAGTCGTATGGCTGGCGTTTATGACCATGACATTGTCCAGCACATCCCCCTTGCCTTCACCTTTAAGATTAAAGAATGAATGATGTGAGATATTCACAAATGTCTTCTTGTCAGTCTCCGCCAGATAGCTCACCTTGAATTCATTGTCCGAATTAAGTTCATACACCATCACTATATCTATATTGCCAGGATACCCGTCCTGTCCGTCTGGGTGCATATAGTTGAATACAATCGTACTGTCATCCACAGCCACTACATCCCAGATTACCTTGTCAAGTCCCTTCAGACCTCCATGCAAAGTCTGTCCATTGTCATTCTGCGGCATTGTGTATATCTCTCCGTCTATCTCCATTGTACCTCCTGCAATCCTGTTTGCATAAGGTCCGACAACCGCCCCGAGGAAACGTTCACCCGGATTATCCAGATATTTGTCAATGTTGTCATATCCAAGTACGATATCATCAAGGTTACCTTTTCTGTCTGGTGTCCAAAGGCTCACGACGCGCGCACCGTAATTTGTCACCTGCATGGTAAGCTTTCCAGCTTTCAAGGTATACAGACCGATGTCTTTCCCGTCAAGGCTTACGGAAAAATTATCTTCAGGAATAAGTTTGACTTCCGTCTTGCCAGAACATGCAGCCATCAGCACAGCAGATGTACCTGCGGCAATCATTTTTAGATAGTTTCTCATTACATTATTATTTATGTGTTACATTCCATACAGAATCCTGCCTACGGTTCCAGTCTTTCATCTGAAAAATCCGGCAGCAGGTTTTAAAGGCATCAAATTTAAATCTTTTTTACAACAAATGCCACTCCGTAAGGAGCGGCATTGTCGCAAATCATGACAAAAAAGTCTTACTTTCAGATCTGCTTGAAGAAATCGTTGCCCTTGTCGTCAACAAGTATGAAAGCAGGGAAGTCCTCGACACGGATTTTCCAGATAGCCTCCATTCCAAGCTCCGGGTATTCCACACACTCGATGCTCTTGATATTGTTCTGTGCAAGGATAGCAGCCGGGCCTCCGATAGAACCGAGATAGAATCCGCCATGCTTCTTGCAGGCATCAGTGACAGCCTGTGAACGGTTACCTTTTGCGAGCATGATCATACTTCCGCCATGATCCTGGAATTCATCCACATAAGGGTCCATACGTCCTGCTGTAGTCGGGCCCATTGAACCGCAAGGCATTCCTGCAGGAGTCTTCGCAGGACCTGCATAATAGACAGGATGATCCTTGAGGTACTGAGGCATCTCCTCTCCTGCATCAAGACGTGCCTTGATCTTGGCATGTGCGATATCACGGCCTACGATGATTGTCCCGTTAAGGCTCAGACGGGTGGAAACCGGATATTTAGACAGTTCCTGGCAGACTTCTGACATTGGACGGTCAAGGTCTATCTTCACTGCATCACCCTCCCCGGCCTGGCGAAGCTCCTCCGGAATCAGTTCATATGGCTTGTCATCCATCTTCTCAATCCAGATTCCGTCAAAATTGATCTTCGCCTTGATATTACGGTCAGCAGAGCAGCTGACCCCCAGTCCGATAGGACAGCTTGCACCATGGCGCGGCAGACGGATTACACGTACATCATGTGCCATGTATTTACCGCCGAACTGTGCTCCAAGTCCAATCTTATGTGTCTCTTCAAGAAGACGTTCCTCAAGTTCAACATCACGGAAAGCGCGGCCGGTCTCATCCCCGGTGGTCGGGAGGCTGTCATAATAATGTGTTGAAGCCAGCTTGACAGTAAGCAGGTTCTTTTCTGCTGAAGTTCCTCCGATTACAAATGCAATATGGTATGGAGGGCAGGCTGCGGTCCCCAGGCTCTTCATCTTTTCTACGAGGAAAGGAATGAGTGTTCCAGGGTTCTGTATACGTGCCTTTGTCTCCTGATACAGATAGGTCTTGTTTGCTGAGCCGCCGCCCTTGGTCACACAGAGGAAATGGTATTCATCGCCCTGTGTCGCCTCAATGTCAATCTGTGCAGGGAGGTTGCACTTTGTATTCACCTCGTTGTACATGTCAAGAGGCGCATTCTGCGAATAGCGCAGGTTCTCTTCAGTGTATGTCTTGTAGACTCCAAGCGAAATCGCCTCTTCATCCTCAAATCCGGTCCACACCTGCTGTCCCTTTTCTCCATGGACAATCGCTGTTCCTGTGTCCTGGCAGAGAGGAAGTTTACCCTTGGCTGCGACCTCGGCATTGCGCAGGAATGTCAGGGCCACATACTTGTCATTTGCACTTGCCTCCGGATCACCCAGAATCTTTGCGACCTGCTCATTGTGTGAGCGGCGAAGCATAAAGCTGACATCGCGGAAAGCCGTATTCGTCATGAGTGTAAGGGCTTCAGGGGAAACTTTCAGAATCTTCTTTCCTTCAAACTCAGAAGCTGAGACAAGTTTCTCCGAGCCGGGAATCTTGTAGTATTCAGTCTTGTCCTCGCCAAGCTGAAACATTGGTGCATATTTAAATTCCATAATTAGAAGTATTTATACCTTTTCTCTTTTTTGAACCTATCTTGTACTCCCACTTTTCCAAAACTCTGCACACAATACTTCAAATTATGGAATCATGTGTGCGGCCACCCCTCCTTAATCCTCCCCTGCCGTAGGGGAGGAATTTTTTTATTCATAGGAAGTATTTATACCTTTTCTCTTTTTAAAAACTTACGCCATGCGTCACTTTGCAGCTCCCATAAGGAACACCTTCATGAATTCATTCAAATCCCCGTCAAGCACTCCCTGGGTATCAGAAGTCTCATGCCCCGTACGGAGATCCTTCACCATCTTGTACGGATGAAGCACATAGCTCCGTATCTGCGAACCCCACTCGATCTTCTTCTTCTGTCCCTCAAGTTCAGCCTGCTTCTCCTGGCGTTTCTTCAGTTCAATGTCATACAGACGTGACTTCAGGATACGCAAGGCGTTCTGCCTGTTGTCAAGCTGCGACCTTGTCTCTGTATTCTCCACAACTATACCGCTCGGGATATGCCTCACACGGACTCCTGTCTCCACCTTGTTAACATTCTGTCCACCGGCCCCGCTCGAACGGTAGGTATCCCACTCAAGGTCTGCCGGGTTAATCTCGATTTCAATAGTGTCATCCACAAGAGGATAGACAAAGACAGAAGAGAATGTTGTCTGACGCTTGCCCTGGGCATTGAACGGAGATATGCGGACAAGACGGTGCACACCGCTCTCCGCCTTCAGGTATCCGAAGGCATAGTCGCCTTCAAACTGTATAGTGACAGACTTCACACCTGCATCCTCGCCCTCAAGTTCATCTGTCACCGTAACCTTGTACCCGTTACGCTCGCCCCAGCGCATATACATCCGCATCAGCATTGCGGACCAGTCATTCGCCTCCGTTCCTCCTGCCCCTGAGTTTATAGTAAGGATTGCGCCAAGGCCGTCACCTTCCTCACCAAGCATATTGCGTAACTCAAGAGCCTCTATTTCAGACTCAACAGCCTTGTATGCCTCCTCCAGCTCCTTCTCCTCGTCCGTGCTGGCATCCTCAGCAGAATCAGCAACGCTCTCCTTGGCAAAGTCATAAAGGACGTCAAGGTCAGCAACTCCGGATGCCACCTTGTCATATCCATTGACCCAGAACTTCACTCCAGCAAGCTCTTTCAGGAATTTTTCAGCCTCCTTCGGATCATTCCAGAAATCAGCGGCAAGGGTCTTGTCCTGCCTCTGTTCAACCTCAACCCTTTTCGAGTCTATATCAAGACATCTGTGCAACGTCTCGACACGCTGCTGCAAAGCCTTTATCTGATCTGTAGTTATCATCTGATAAGCAAAAATTAATGCAAAATGCCAGTTCGCCACAGAACTGGACATTTTGCAAATTTAATCAATTTTCAGATTATTCTGAAAGTATATCAGGCATAAATGGCACAGATGCCCGTCAAATGCGCCATAGGCTATTTAACCCGGAGCCTGCGTCCGATCTTGAGCACCGTATTGCGGCTGATCCCGTTCAGGCGGCATAGCTCATTGACCGTTGTATGGTTGTTTATAGCGATACGGCCGAGCGTGTCTCCTGATTTCACAGTAACATATTTCATTGCAGCCTTCTCTGCATCCTCCTTACGGTCCTCCTCATCATTCCTGAACTCGTCCTCGAAATCCTGCTCATAATTGCTGTAAGGATTGAACTGCCTACGTTTCAAGAGGAAAAGGCGATGCCTCAGCTCACCTGTATTGAAATTGATAAGCCACTGCGGATCAAAGGCATATCCCTTATACCTTGCCTCAAAATGGAGATGCGGTCCGCTGGAGCGTCCGGTAGAACCTCCAAGTCCTATGACATCACCGGCCGACACCCAGTCACCAGCCTCCACATTGCGCTTTGAAAGGTGCCCATAGAATGTCTCAAGCCCGTTCTCATGCCTTATAATGATGAGATTTCCATATCCGTTGACATACTTCGACATCCTGACCTTTCCATCGAAGGTAGCATATACAGGAGTGCCGTTAGGGAAAGGAAGGTCAACCCCCTGATGCCTGCGTCCGCGCCTTATCCCGAACTTACCCCTCGGATGTATATTGCCCTGATATGGACAATGATACTGCCCGAGGCTGTCCACCATCCACACGGTCCACGACTCAGGCAGGCTGTCAAGCGGGACACGGTACGGGTTAATGGCATTTATATCCCAGCTCTCCGTAAAGACATCGGAAGACTCCACAAACGAGGGGTCCTTTATGTACCGCCATGTATTGTTGTCAAACAATACCACCTTTACATATTCAACCCCAGTGTCAAGTGTGTCAAGTGCCCTTGCATCACAGTCAATAAGGGACTTGACAGGATGCAGGGGAAGACGTGGCAATATAATTTCCGCCTCCTCCTTTGTAAGAGTGGACTGCGCCTGCACACTGCCGGAAAGGCAGGCAGCAAGGCACAGTGCCATAGCCGATACAAGCAAATTCCTCCTCATCCTACTTCGCTCCAAACCTCGTTGTCAGTATTTCCTTCACCTTGCCGACCTTCTCGTCAAGAAGTTCACGGGATGTAGCTTCGCAGATAAACCTGAGATAAGGCTCTGTATTCGACGGACGGATATTGAACCACCACTGCGGGAACTCGACCCTGTATCCGTCAAAGTCCATATACGCAGTAGACTGCTCCGACTCCATGAAATAGTCACGCACAGCATCCATGGCGCCCGCCTTGTCCTCTATGCGGAAATTGATCTCCCCTGAATTCTGGTAACGCTCCACCTTTGCTATCAGCTGGCTGAGAGATACACCCTCCGCCTTCATCCTGGCAACCACATTGAGTATAAGTATGGATGCAAGCAGTCCGCTGTCCGAATAGAAGAAATCACGGAAATAATAGTGCCCGGCAAGCTCTCCTCCGTAGACTCCATCAAGTTCACGGAGCTTGCGTGCTGCAAACGCGCGGCCAACCTTCCAGGTCTGCATCTGTCCTCCCATCGGGGCAAGGTACTCCCCTACAGCCTTTGAACTTCTTATATCCTGCAGGACAATTCCTTTCTCACCTCTTTCCTCAAGGAAATAATGTCCAAGGACAGCAATCATGAGATCTGGAGAGATGAACCGTGCATTCTCATCTACAAACATCACCCTGTCGGCATCGCCATCATAGATTACACCGATATCGGCACCTGTCTTGCGCACAAGTTCCTGCAGAGCCTCGACATTCTTCGGCACAAGCGGATTCGGCTCATGGTTAGGGAAACGTCCGTCTATCTCATCAAAGATATATGAAGGCTGCTCCCCGAATATCTCCTTGGCATAAAGTGTCGCCATGCCGTTTGAAAGGTCCATGGCAATGTTCAGCGCACTGTAGTCGCCCTTGTATTTCAGAAGGAAGTCAAGGTAGTCCTTATGTATATCTTTCTGGAAGACCTGGCCTTTCTTTTCTGCCACTGGGCATTCCCTGTTGCTGTCAATCCACTCCTTTATCTGTCCCAGTCCATTGTCGAACCCGACAGGAAGCGCGTTCTCACGCGAAACCTTCATGCCGTTGTATTCAGCAGGATTGTGCGACGCCGTTATCTGCACTGACGCCTTGAAGCCATAGTTGGCTGTACCGAAATACACCATCGGTGTTGTGCTCAGCCCGATGTCATAGACATCCGCCCCTGCATCAGTCAGGCCCTTGAGCAGATACTCGTGTATCTCATCTGAAGATACCCGGCAGTCGCGCCCGACAAGCACCTTGTCCGTATCGAGAAGTCCAGGAAGGAAATAGCCTACCTTGTAGGCAGTCTCCTTGTCAAAATCGACGTTATATACGCCTCTGATATCATATGCATGAAATGCTCCCATAAATGTTTATGCTTTAAGGCGGCAGATTCTCCTTAATTGCTGCCGCGCCCGTTAGTTTTTAGTCTTATAATGTGTCGAGACCTTGCCGCGCGAAATATTCTGCAGCTTCTTGGACATCATTTTCCGGCGGATCGGGGCAACCCTGTCGACAAACAGGTTCCCGTCAAGATGGTCCATCTCGTGCTGCACCATCCTGCAGGCGAACTTGTCGAACTCCTCCGTCACTTTCTCGAAATCCTCATTGTAATACTCCACCTTGATCCTGGACGGACGGCGGACATCCGCATATATCCCCGGCACACTCAGGCACCCCTCAGAATATTCACATGTCGCCTGGCTTTCCTCCACAAGCACAGGATTGATCATTGTCCTCCTGAAATCCTTGAGGTAACTGTACACATCTGCCATTCCTGTCCCGTCAACAATAAGGACGCGCAGCCCGACCCCGACCTGCGGAGCGGCAAGGCCGCATCCGTCAGCAACCTTGAGCGTATCCTTCATGTCTGCGATAAGGGCCGTCAACGCCTCACGGTCATTGATATCAGCCTCGGCAGATGGTTCCCTCAGGACTTCCGCCCCATATAAATAAATAGGTAACTTCATATTATAAATTAATTTCCATTAACAATGCACTACAGGATGCCTCCGGACGCATTCTTCCTGTCCAGATAGCTCTGCAGGATAATAGCGGCACTTATACGGTCCACAGAAGCCTTGTTCATCCTGTCCTTCTTCTTCATGCCCCCGTCAATCATTGCCCTATGCGCGAGAACAGAAGTAAAACGTTCATCCTCAAGCTCCACAGGGACATCAGGGAAAGCCTTGGCAAGATGCTTCAGGAAGACCTTCACGTCAGCTGCAGCCTCCGAAGGACGTCCATCCATATTGACTGGATATCCTACAACAAAACGGACAACATTCTCTTTTTGAGAATATAATTTGAGATATTCTATTATCTTTGCAGAATGGACAGTTTCCAGCGCAGACGCTATGATTCCAAGCGGATCGCTCACAGCGAGCCCGACCCGTTTCCTACCATAATCTATGCCGACTATCCTGTCCATCGGGTGCAAAGTTAACATTAAATATGGCAAGACAAAACAAAGATAGAAAAGTTAAGGACTACAGGATTGACCTTGTAGATGACAGAAGCCACAAGACACTATGGAACATCCGGCTCTCCAGGACCGGGTTCATCACATATTCAATATCAGCCATAATATTCGCTCTCATAGGCTTTTACTGTCTCATTGCATTCACTCCCATACGCAAGACAATCCCGGGCTACCCGGACTCCCATTCAAAAAAGATAGCGATACAGAACGCAATAAAGGTAGACTCCCTCGAAAGGCTCATTTCAAGGTGGGAGCTATACTCAGAGAATCTCCGCAGGGTCATTGACGGGGAAAAGCCGGTCAAGATAGACAGCATAATCCAGGCAAATGCCTATGCCGGCGGCAAATCACGCGAGGAGCTTAGCAGGAAGGACTCACTTCTCAGGCAGAATGTGATGAACGAGGAGCAGTTCGAGCTGTCCGCAAGGCACTCCCGCAACCTCCCGATCGAGGGCATGCATTTCTTCACCCCTCTCAAGGGCGTGATTTCCCAGGGGTATGATGTTGTCCACCCGTACATTGACATCACTGCACCTGAAAATTCCGTTGTAATGGCGGTGCTTGACGGCACTGTGGTCTTTGCAGGCTGGAATGACGACACCGGATATACGATACAGATACAGCATGAAAACAACATCATATCCATATACAAGCATAACCGCAAGCTCCTGAAAAAGACTGGAGACAAAGTGATGTCCGGCACACCGATAGCCCTTGTTGGCGGCACAGGTGAGCTGAGCACTGGGGAGCATCTCCATTTCGAGCTATGGTACAGGGGCGAGGCGATTGACCCGACCAGATACATTAATTTCTGACACATCTAAAATTTTTCAGACTTGGACAAGAGAAAAATTGCCATATTGGGTTCCACAGGGTCCATCGGGAGACAGGCCCTTGATGTCATTTCACAGCACAGCGACATGTTCGAAGTCGAGCTGCTTACCGCGAACAACAGCAGCGAACTTCTTGTCGAGCAGGCAATAAAGTTCAACGCAAACAGCGTTGTTATCTGCAACGAAGAGAAATACGAAGAAGTCTCCAGGGCACTTGAGCCACATTATATAAAAGTATTTGCAGGAATGAAGTCCGTATGCGACCTCGTCGCAGGGGACAACATAGACATAGTCGTCACAGCCATGGTTGGCTTCAGCGGCCTTGAGTCGACAGTAGCCGCAATCAAGGCAGGAAAGGCGATCGCCCTTGCAAACAAGGAGACACTTGTTGCGGCAGGCTCGATTGTCATGGACCTTGCGGCAAGGCACCATGCCGCCATCCTCCCAGTGGATTCGGAGCATTCGGCCATATTCCAGTGCCTGCAGGGATCCCACGGGGCCGGAATCGGGAAGATACACCTCACTGCATCCGGAGGGCCGTTCAGGGAATGGAGCCGCGAAGATATCGCAAAGGCCACCATGGAGCAGGCCCTCAGGCATCCTAAATGGAACATGGGCAGCAAGATAACCATCGACTCCGCCACAATGATGAACAAGGGCCTTGAGATAATAGAGGCCAAGTGGCTTTTCGGTGTTGAGCCTGGGCAGATCAATGTTGTGGTGCACCCGCAGTCAATAATACACTCCATGGTTGAATTTGCGGACGGGGCCGTAATTGCACAGCTCGGGCACCCGGACATGCGAGAGCCTATACAGTACGCCCTCGCATATCCTGGAAGGCTGCCGTTTGACAACAGGAAACTGGATTTCGCAGAACTTGCCTCCCTGACATTCTTCGCCCCGGACACAGAAAAGTTCCCGGCAATAGGACTGGCATACAAGGCACTTGAAAAGGGTGGCAACATGCCATGCATAATGAATGCGGCGAACGAGGCGGCTGTAGCGGCATACCTCAAAGGCAGAATCGGATTCTACGATATAACGGACACTGTAGCTGAATGCATGGATGGTGCAGATTTTGCTGCATCGCCCTCCCTTGAAGACATTTTCAGTTCAAACGCCGCCGCCCTCATAAAAGCGAATGAAATTATAGACAGGATAGCGGCACAAAAGACTTTTTAGCAGAGACATGGTTTTTCTTATCAAACTGTTGCAGGTAATACTTGCACTTTCAATACTCGTACTGGTACATGAGCTTGGACATTTTTTCTTCGCCAAGCTGTTCAGGATAAAAGTGGACAAATTCTACCTTTTCTTTGACATAGGGGGATTTTCCCTCCTTAAGTTCAAGCCAAGAAACTCAGACACAGAATACGGTATAGGATGGCTGCCGTTAGGAGGATACTGCAAGATATCCGGGATGATAGATGAATCCATGGACACGGAGTCACTCAAGCAGGATCCCAAGCCATGGGAGTTCCGTTCCAAGCCTGCGTGGCAGAGGCTGCTCGTGATGTCAGGAGGAGTACTTTTCAACTTCATACTGGCAATAATGCTGTACATAGGCATACTCGCAGGCTGGGGAGAAAGCTATATCAGCAACGAGGACAGCCAGATATACGTCAACGAACTGGCATACGACATGGGATTCAGGAATGGAGACCACATAATAAAGTTTGATGACTACGTTCCTGACAACTTCGGGATGCTCCAGGCAGACCTTGCGCGCCAGACTGCACGCAAGGCATCAATCCTGCGTGGCAAAGACACGATAGACATCTACATTGACCATAACAGGCTCGGGGAGATCCTGAACACGCCGGGGATGTTCGGGCTTGCAATGCCGTTCATAATCGACACTGTCCCTCCTGCATCACCCAACAGCGGCTCCGGCCTTCTGAAAGGCGACAGGATTGTTTCTATAGACGGCACAGGGATTGATTTCATCCAGGATTCAAGGAAACTGCTCGCTGCACATTCCGGACAGGAGGTCCCTGTAAGTGTAACCCGTGGCACGGACACTCTCCAGATGATGCTGCAGGTCGACACCACAGGAAAATTGGGTGTCTACACGTCTATGCCAGGGCTAAAGACAAGGAAATATTCTTTCACAGAAGCGATACCGGCAGGATTCAAGATGACCTTCAGCACAATCGGAGGCTACCTGAAAGACCTCAGGCTTGTCTTTACGCCAAGCACTGAAGCCTACAAGTCAGTCGGCAGCTTCATTACAATCGGGCAGATATTCCCGTCGGCATGGGACTGGTTCAGCTTTATCAATATACTTGCGCTGCTGTCAATCATGCTTGGAGTAATGAACCTCCTGCCGATTCCTGCACTTGACGGAGGACACATCGTCTTCACAATATATGAGATGATTACAGGCCGCAAGCCAAGCGACAGATTCCTGACTGTGGCGCAGATAACAGGAATGATTCTCCTTTTCTGCCTTATGCTGCTTGCGTTCGGCAATGATTTCGCAAGATTATTCAGATAACAACATAATGATATGAAACAGTTTCTTTCAATAATGGCGTTTGCCGCCCTGCTGCTCTCTTTCACATCCTGTAAAGAAGGCTCACGCAAGAAAGCCCTTCTCCCTACAATCAGCGGAAAGGCCGGAGAAGTCATAGTCGTAATAAGCAAAGGCGAATGGGAAAGCTCCACAGGAACTACAATCCGCGACATCCTTGCAACAGACTGCCCTTTCCTGCCACAGAAAGAGCCTCTATATACACTTGTGAACATCTCTCCTTCTGCATTCACAAACATATTCCAGATACACAGGAACATCCTGATTGTCAACATCAGCAACGATGTCACAGAACCTGGGGTAGTCTACAGGAACGACGTCTGGGCACAGCCGCAATGTGTCATTTCCGTAAACGCGATAGACAGTGAATCCGCCTCACAGCTCATAAAGGACAACGAGGAAAGGATTCTCCACACCCTTGAGCAGGCAGAAAGGGACAGGATCATAGGCAACGCGAAAAAATACGAGGAGCGCTCGCTGCCGCCAGCCGTAATAAGCATGGTCGGAGGCTCGCCTCACTTCCCTACCGGGTATGTACTGAAGAAGAAGACAAATGATTTCATATGGATTGCATACGAGACAACCTACATCAACCAGGGCATATTCATCTACAAATACCCTGTAAGCGGGGAAGATGACCTGAGCGTGGAAAAGATTATCGCCATGAGAAATGAAGTCCTGCAGAAAAACGTACCGGGAATGTTTGAGAACACCTATATGACGACCAGCGACATCACAATGCCGGGAATCGAGTATATAAAATACAAAGGACGCGAATTTGCCGAGGTCAGGGGATACTGGGAAGTCCACAATGACTATATGGGCGGCCCGTTTGTCTCGCAGTCATTCTACAGCAGGGACGGAAAGGACATAATCGTGCTGGAAGGCTTTGTCTACGCTCCAAGATACGACAAGAGACATTACCTCCGCCAGGTTGAATCCATTCTATATTCATTCGAATGGGCAGAGCAGGAGTCCGGAAAGCAGAAAATCACACAAGTTTATTGATATTTGAAGATAAAAAGGCAAAAATATTTTGTCTTAAAAAAAATATTACATACCTTTGCACTCCCTTTGATAGTTCACCGGATTCAAAGGTAATTTTGGTGGGTTCGTATAACGGCTAGTACTCAAGATTTTCATTCTTGCAATAGGGGTTCGATTCCCCTACCCACTACGAAAAATATAAAAAATAAAAACAATGGCAAATCACGCATCAGCTGACAAGCGCTATCGCCAGAGCGAGAGACGCAGATTGCATAATAAATATTATGCAAAGACAACAAGGAACGCAATTCGCGCGTTGAGAAACACCACTGACAAGAAGACTGCAGAAGCAAATGCTCCTAAAGTATATGCCATGATTGACAAGCTTGCTAAGATTGGTGTTATCCATAAGAACAAGGCAGCAAACCTCAAAAGTGGAATTGCAGTCTATATAAACAAACTTTCTTAATGAAAGTCAACCTTTTAAGGGTATTCTTATAGCTAAGGAAGCTGCTGCCTCGGTAGCAGTTTCTTTTTTAGGAAACGGGATGTAGCGCAGTTGGTAGCGCACTACGTTCGGGACGTAGGGGTCGGGCGTTCGAGTCGCCTCATCCCGACTGGTCAAGCGGCAGACGAAGATTTCGCCTGCCGCTTGTCTCTTTATATATTCCGACCGAAGAAGAGCTTAGCAGAAATGCGTATATACAAGTTCGGCTGCAACCCGCAAGGATTACAGCCGAATATATGCAGATCTGTTGCTCTGCCGTTTTAGAATGTGAATTTCACCATCATCTGCACACGGTGGTTACCGACCCAGTGCAGACCTTCAGTGGAAAGTCCCTTTGCATTGTAGCTTTTTCCGTCACCGTACTGCGCAGCTGTATAATTATATTCCATAGCGAGGGTGAACTTCCCGATATTGTATGCGACAGTAGGAATAATACGCCACATCGAGTTCAGATTCTTGAAGCCGTTAGCATTGAAATAGAAATCTGACGGATCAACCACACCGTTTACATTGACGAGGTCGTCCTTTGCCCCGAGATTCTTGATATATCCTCCCATGAGCATCACCTGCCATTCCTTCCCATATGAGAGAGAAGCCCATGTAGAAGAAGTCTGGAGAGGGGTATACTCATAATGTCCATCATCAAAACTTTTATCTGAAATGCCATATCCTCCCATGAGGTTCATATGCTCACCGGCCTGGCTGTATATGGTCTTGGCCTTTACCTCAAAAGTCTTATGCCTGTACTGGAGATAGACATACGGATTCACTGTTGTAATCCTGTCTTTCACCTTTACAGTAACATTATTGGAATTCTCTCCTGTAGTCCTCGGCTTGATGCTCAGAACGCTCGCTCCTGCCCTCGCGAGGAAACCTTCATCTGTCTTCAGCGTAAGCCCCACATATCCCTCAGGAGTACCGGCATACTTGATATATTCGGCAGAAGCTCCGTTTGGACCCTGTGACAGATACTGCATCTGCCATATCGCACCCGCTGTAATCATGAAATACTTGCCAAGTGAGGCATCCATAAGCACCATTGGAGTACGGCTGAACGCATTAAATGGAGTACCTGTCTCAAGGCTGGTGACATGTGGCTGATCCGCAGCCATCGGATGCCATGTCTGTCCGAGCTTGAGCATAACTGACGCCTGGCCTTCATCCCCCATGGCAAGCTTGTCCCAGCCGATTGTCATATATGCCTGACGAAGACGCAGCTGCGCTGTACCATTGATCTTGTTGGTAAGTCCGGCATAGAAGTCTGTCTCGACCTTGGCCCCGAACTTTGTCCTTCCGATCTGGTATCCTGTGACATCGACACCAAGGCGTGTTGTCAAGGCCAGGAATCTGAAAGAAGCCTGCTCGTTTAGATCCTGGGAGCCGTCCTCATTCATATTGACATCAAGAGGAAGATAATAGAAAAGGTCACCTGTCCCGGCAACGCTTTCCCTCGTATCCACGGCAAAATAGTTACGGACAAACCCATAGAACTTGAAATGGTTCTTCAGTTCCTGCTTTACTGCGTTTCCGCCGTGCGACCTGCTCTTTTCCGGAGCCTCGACTGCATTTGCTGCAGAAGCAATCATTGCGACTGCAGACATAAGGCAAATAAGTCTTTTCATTGTCATAAATCAATTATTAATCATAAAAATAAGGTTATCCGGATGTGGATAACCTTATTATACATACACCCGAATAGGGCGGCAAATATATCAATAAAATATCAAATTCCCACAAAAATCAGCATCAGGTAGCCAATGGTAAAACCGATAAGCCCCAATATGAGTCCGACCTTTGTCATATCCCTGGTTGTAACCAGTCCTGTAGAATGGGCAAGCGCATTCGGTGGAGTCGAGATAGGGAAAAGCATCGCAAGCGATGTCGACAGTGCCACACCGACAAGAAGCGTCTTCACTCCCCCGACAGGGTCGAGGGACGCCCCCATTCCCACTCCGACAGCACTCAATATCGGCACAATAAGGTTTGCCGCCGCAGTATTGGAGATGAAATTTGAGATGAAGTATCCGAGGAATCCAGATGCAAGGAGGACAACAATCGGAAGCCATGAGCCAAACGGTATGGCTGTCACAAGATGCTCTGCAAGCCCGGTACTGTTAAGCGCAACTCCCAGTGCAAATCCTCCGGCAACCATCCAGAGCACACTCCAGTTGATTTCCTTAAGGTCCTCCCTTGTTATCACTCCCGTCACACAGAACACTCCCACTGGAATCATCGCCACGACATTTGCGTTGATGCCGGTAACCCTGTCAAGCATCCAGAGGATAATCGTTATTGCGAAAGTAGCCCATACTATATATGTATGCGGAGTCCTCCTGGCATTTCCTGTAATGTTTAGCTCTATGGACTTTGCCTTGAACGGGAACATCCAAAGAAGAAGCCCCCATGCAATAAGAAGCATCACAATGACGTAAGGGACCATCAGGAGCATCCAGTCGCCGAAGCCGACTCCCATATGCAGGGTATCATTAAGGTAGCTCAATGCAATGGCATTCGGAGGTGTTCCGATCGGAGTTCCGATACCTCCAAGGTTTGCAGCAATCGGAATCGCAAGGGCAAGGCCTATCTTTCCTTTCCCGTCAGGCGGAAGTGTCTTGAGGACAGGGGCCAGGAATGTGAGCATCATCGCAGCAGTTGCAGTGTTGCTCATGAACATGGAGAACAGGCCTATGACAAAAAGGAATCCAAGAAGCACGAACTGCGGTTTCTTTCCAAATGGCCACAGGAGCACTCTTGCCAGCTGCACATCAAGCCCTACCTTGGTAGCGGCTATGGCAAGCACAAATCCGCCAAGGAAAAGCATTATGACAGGGTCAGCGAACGTGGACAGCAATGACTTGTAGCTTACAAACGTCCCCATGTCTGGACCTTTCATGAACGAGACACTGCTGTCGGATATGGTCAGCAGCATCACTACGATTATAAGCACAGATGTGGTCCACGTCGGTATTATCTCGAACATCCACATGAGAGCGGCAAAGACAAATATTGCTATTGTCCTCTGTTCCACAACGGTAAGCCCGTCAATACCGAAAAATGAAGTTGGCACAAGCCATAGGAAAAGTGTGATTGCAATAACAATCGGAAGCATTACGAATAGCTTCACAGAGAATTTTTTCTCAGGGGCAGAAGTTGTCGCCATATTGAAATGTTTAGTTATTGGTTTAGCACTGTGTTAAACAAAATACATCCGTTCTGGTTGCAAAACGGATGTAAATTTAATCAATAATATCAGATATGCAAAAGAGGACACTATATAATGCCTTCTTCAAGCATTGCCGTCGCGACCTTCATGAAGCCTGCGACATTGGCCCCTTTCACATAATTGACATATCCGTCTGCCTGCCTGCCATATTTCACGCAAGCCTCATGTATATTCGACATGATTTCATGGAGCTTGTTGTCAACCTCTTCGGCACTCCAGCTGATATGCATGGCATTCTGCGTCATCTCAAGTCCGGAAGTAGCAACTCCACCAGCATTTACAGCCTTGCCTGGAGCGAACATTATCCCGGCCTTCTGGAACGCCTCTATCGCCTCTGGAGTACAGCCCATATTTGAAACCTCGGCGCAGCACCATGTACCGTTGGCGATAAGTTCCTCGGCATCAGCCCCAGTCATTTCATTCTGGAATGCACAAGGCATCGCTATATCACATTTGATGCTCCAGGCCTTCTTGCCAGGATAGAAAACCGCGCTCTTGAACTTGTCAGCGAAAGGTGCGACAACATCATTGTTGGAGCGGCGGAGTTCAAGCATATACTCGATTTTCTCCTCATCCATTCCTTCTGGATCATAGATTGCACCGTCAGGACCAGAAATGGCAACCACCTTTGCTCCGAGCTGTGTTGCCTTGAGTGCTGCCCCCCATGCAACGTTTCCGAAGCCGGAAAGTGCAACGGTCTTGCCCTTTATGTCCTTGCCCTGGAGATGCAGCATATGCTGAACAAAATAGACAGCCCCGAAACCTGTAGCCTCCGGACGGATAAGAGATCCGCCCCATGTCATGCCTTTTCCTGTAAGGACACCTGTATGCTCGCGTGCAAGCTTCTTGTACATTCCGAAAAGGAAGCCTATCTCACGTCCTCCGACTCCGATGTCTCCTGCCGGGACATCTGTATCAGGTCCGATGTTACGCCATAGCTCCAGCATAAATGCCTGGCAGAACCTCATGATCTCAGCATCTGACTTGCCTTTAGGGTTGAAGTCTGAACCACCTTTGCCGCCACCCATAGGAAGGGTTGTAAGGGCATTCTTGAAAGTCTGCTCAAATCCGAGGAACTTAAGGATTGAAGGGTTCACGGACGGATGGAAGCGAAGCCCTCCCTTATATGGCCCGATAGCAGAGTTGAACTGTACCCTATATCCGGTATTGATCTGGATGTCACCGTTGTCATCAACCCATGTCACCCTGAAGGTAAAGATCCTGTCCGGCTCGACAATACGCTCCACAATCTTTGCCGCCTCGAACTCAGGATGCCTGTTATAGGTTTCTTCAATAGACTCCAGCACTTCACGCACTGCCTGCAGATATTCTTTTTCTGTAGGATACTTGGCCTGCAGAGAGGCCATTATATCATTCGTTCTCATTATTGTGTTATTTTTTATGTAATAATGTGTGTTTTCTATAAGCTGCAGGAAGGTCAGTCTGCGACCTCCCAGACGGCTCCGCTGCGGAGAAGGTCATCCATGCAATGGATCCTTGACTTCGCGGCCACTTCCGCAACCTGGTCACGTACGCCGTCATCATATGTGATGTCCTTTACATCCCTTATTATACCGAGGGCCACCGGATAGTCCGGATACTTCATGTCCGCCAGCATCATATGGATACCGATATTGTCAGTATGTGCATCATGCGTAAGGATATCATCCTCAGTTATGCCGTTTTCACCTATTGTGACAACCTTCAGGCACAGGCCGTCAAGCATAAGCCCCTTGTCACGGTTCTTGCCGAATATCATCTTCTCACCGTGCCGTAGCACTATTGTGCGGTCTGCACGCACATCCCTGTCTGCAATTGCCTTATGCGTACCGTCATTGAATATGACACAGTTTGTCAGCATCTCCATTACAGACGTGCCGTCATGCCTTGCAGCAGCAATCATGATCTCCTCATTCAGCTTCAGCTCCGAATCAAGGCTGCGGGCAAAGAAAGTCCCCTTTGCACCAAGCACAAGGCTTCCGGGGTTGAACGGATGCTCAACTGTACCATAAGGCGAAGTCTTGGTTATGGCCCCGAAGCGAGATGTCGGTGAGTACTGCCCCTTTGTCAATCCGTAGATCTGGTTATTGAACAGCACGATGTTGATGTCTATGTTCCTGCGGATTGCATGTATGAAATGGTTGCCTCCTATTGCAAGGGCATCCCCGTCACCGCAGGCCTGCCATACGGTAAGGTCCGGATTGGCCACCTTGATTCCTGTGGAGATCGCTGTCGCACGGCCGTGTATGCTGTGAAAACCATATGTGTTCATATAATATGGAAGCCTCGACGAGCATCCTATACCTGACACAACGACAAAACGCTCCTTCTCATAGCCCAGTTCCTCACTTATTGTCGGCATGGCCCTCTGTAGTGCAGCCAAGACCGCATGGTCACCGCACCCAGGACACCATCTGACTTCCTGGTCGCTCTTGAATTCCTGTGATGTATACTTTGGCATCGTATATTTCTTCTATAGATTATCTGATTAATTCATCGACTGCAGCGCAGACTCAATTGCTGAGACAAGCTCCTGCACCAGGAAAGGCTGCCCCTGCACCTTGTTGCACTGCAGGTAGCTGCGGTCCGGCATCAGCCCGCGGAGATAGTTCACAAAATGTCCGCTGTTCAGTTCGCATACAAGTATCTTCCCGAACTTCGAGAAGACCTCAGCTGTATTCCTTGGCAGAGGATTGATATAGTCGAAATGCGCATAGCTCACCTCATGTCCGGAAGCCCTTACCTGGGATATGGCGGACATTATATGTCCATATGTACCTCCCCATCCAACAACAAGCAGCTTTCCTGAATCAGGTCCGTCAACTGACAGCTCCGGGATGAAGTCAGCTACCCTGGCAATCTTCTCGGCACGCTCCCTGACCATCATCTCATGGTTCTGCGGATCTGAAGAAAGCACTCCGTCATGGTTCTTCTCAAGTCCTCCGACACGGTGCTCATATCCTTTCTGGCCAGGGACAGCCCACTTGCGGGCCAATGTCTCAGGATCACGTTCGAATGGGCGGTAAGCCCCCTCCGCATCCGTTGCAAAAGGAGGATTGATAGCAGGATAGTCCTTCATCGACGGTATCAGCCACGGCTCGGAACCATTTCCAATAAATCCCTCGGAAAGGAGAATCACTGGCATCATATGCTCAAGAGCAATCTTAGCTGCCTCAAAAGCCGCATCAAAGCAATGTGCAGGAGAATGCGCAGCAATGACAGCCATCGGGCATTCACCGTTACGACCATACAGGACCTGGTTAAGGTCAGTCTGCTCTGTCTTGGTCGGGATACCGGTTGAAGGCCCGGCACGCTGCACATCGACCACGACAAGAGGCAGTTCTGTCATCACAGCAAGCCCGAGGGCCTCGGATTTAAGCGACAGGCCAGGTCCGGACGTAGTCGTGACAGCCAGGCTGCCAGCAAAGGCAGCACCTATGGCAGTACATATCCCCGCGATTTCATCCTCCGCCTGCAGAGTCTTTGCACCAAGGCTCTTATGCAGGGCAAGCTCTTCAAGTATCGATGTAGCCGGAGTAATCGGATAAGAACCGCAGAAAAGAGGCAGCCCAGACTTCTCAGAGGCAGCAAGAAGCCCCCATGCGACGGCCTGGTTTCCGGTGATATTACGGTAAAGGCCTTTCTTCATGTGGGCTGGCTCGATATGATATGTATTAGGTATGGCCTGTATATTTGCGGCATAGTTATACCCGTCATTCAGCACCTTCTTGTTAGGTTCGATAAGCTCGGGATGCTTCCTGGAGAATTTCTTTTCCAGGTAGCCGTATATATACTCCATAGGACGGCTGTATATATAGCAGGCCATTCCAAGGGTAAACATGTTCTTGCACTTTGCGACAGTCTTGGCATCAAGCCCGCTGTCCTTAAGGCTCTCCCTGGTCAATGTAGTTATCGGTGCGACGATTATGGTACGGTCCTCTATGTTCAGCTCCGTGATAGGATTTTCCTTGAAGCCGGCACGCGACAGCCCCTGTTCATTGAAAGTATCCTCATCAACCAGTACGAGGGCAGTCCTTTTCAGCCATTTTGCATTGGCCCTGAGGGCAGCCGGGTTCATGGCGACAAGCATGTCGCAGAAATCCCCAGGCGTCTTTACCCCCTCGCGCCCGATGTGCACAGTAAATCCTGAGACTCCGGACACCGTCCCGTGGGGAGCACGTATTTCTGCAGGATAGTCAGGGAATGTAGAAAGCTCATTGCCATAGACGGCAGACATGTCTGCAAAAAGAGATCCAGTGAGCTGCATACCGTCACCTGAATCTCCAGCAAATCGTATCACAACATCTTTAGTATCTATAACCTCGTGTTGCATTTCCTTATGATTTATAATATATATTCTTTAAAAGGACTACAAATATATACAAAATATCAGTATCCCGGTTAACACTTTCAACTTTTTTCAATAAACAAAGGCAGCGGACAGTCTTTTTTCCTGTCCGCTGCCTATATGATTCCCTATAGCGATGCCGGTCTACTGCTGCTGTGCAGCCGCACGTGCCTGCAGCTCTGCCTGGAGTGACTCTATAGTCCTGTCCTCAGGGATATTAAGTGCCTTGCGTGCCTCTGGTGTAAGGTCAGTGCTCTGGGATGGGTCCAGATAAAGCACCTGCGAAGCGTCAAATACATATATATATCCGCCAGCCTTTGCAAGTTCAGTCAATGTCTCCTGAGCCTTCTGGTATATAGGTGCCATAAGGACCTGCTGCTGCTGCTGAAGCTCCATCTGTATATTTTCCTGGAATTCCTGGATCCTGTTCTGTATCTCACCAAGCTCCTTTTCCTTGCTCTGCTTTACAGCCGGAGTCCATGTCGCCTGCTTCTGTTCGTACTGCTGATATTTGCTCTGGAACTCCTCCATCATAGCCTGGTAGGTCTCCTGGGCCTCTTTCTGGGCAGCGTCAATCTGGTCTCTTGCAGAATCCATCTCTGGCATCAGCTGTATAAGTTCATTGAAATTTACATGAGCGAACTTTGGAGCCTGTGCCATTGCAGCTACGCTTACCAAAGCCATCGCTGCGATCATCATAAACTTTTTCATTGTATAATTTTTTCTATAATTATTATCATCCCGGTTTGCCCAAGAGGGCTATCAAGCAAATATCATACTAAACATTATCCTAGAACTGCTGTCCTATCACAAAATGGAACTGGCTGCCTCCATTCACAGGATCGTCAAAGCCCCATCCCCAGTCAACACCAAGGAGCCCGACAACAGGGAGGTATACCCTGACACCGACTCCGGCAGACCTCTTGATCTGGAACGGATTGAACTGCTTGATATCAGACCAGCAGTTACCTCCCTCAAGGAACACCAGTGCAAAGATTGTGGACTGCGGCTGCAGCACGACCGGATACCTAAGCTCTACAGTGAACTTGTCATATACATTTCCTGAATATGCAGAACCGCTTCCGTATGGAGTTGCCACAAGAGGAGTAAGAGAGTAGTTTTCATATCCCCTCAACGAAATCACCTCTGAACCATATGTGTTGTATCCGGACATTCCGTCACCTCCGACAAGGAATCCCTCGAACGGTGAATACCCCCATTTCCTGTTATAGTAGCCAAGGTATCCGAACTGCGCCCTCGCCATGAGGACAAGGTCTCCTGCCAGTTTTGTATAGACAGCACCCTTGAACGACCATTTATGGTACTCAATCCAGCGATAGCGGTCACTTGAGGACTGCTTGCTGTAGTCAATGTCCTTCCAGCTGCCAACCTTCAGAGGGTTCCCGTTCTCGTCAAGCGTTCCGCGGTCCTTTCTCCTGAGAAGCGAATAAGGAGGAGTAAGCTGCAGCGAGAAGCTGAAATCAGATCCCTGGCGCGGATAGATCTGCTGGTCGGTCGAGTTCCTTGACAGGCTGAATGTGTAGCTGAAATTATGCGAGATGCCTGTATCAAAGAGGAAGTAGCCGCTCAACCAGTCCTGCAGCTTATATGTCTGCCAGCTGAGCTGGTTGTACATGACGAAGTAGTTATCCGGCCATTTAAGCCTCTTTCCTATACCGGCAGCAGCACCGTACACCTCCATGAACTCATCATTGTTGAGCACTCCGAGTGCAAGATATGAGTTTGTCTGCCTTGTATAGTAGAGCGACATGCTCAATGAAGTCGGTTTCTTTCCGAACAGCCATGGCTCCATGAAACTTGCCGAAAGGCTGGTATAATATGTTCCGTTTGTCTGGAAACGCACAGCAAAATTCTGGGCGTCACCGAGCGGCACAGGCCTCCAGGCTGATTTGTCAAAGAAGCGGCGTGTCGAGAAGTTGTTGAAGCTGACTCCGACAGTGGCGACAAACGTATTGCCTCCCCATCCTCCAGAAAGCTCAAGCTGCGAAGACGGCTTCTCCGTTACATTATATATTATGTCTACAGTATTGTTCAGCTGGTTAGGCACAATCGTATAGCCTTTGCTCGGGTCCATGATTGCCTCCGGGTCAAACTGGCCCATGGAGGCGATTTCCCTTATCGACCTCTCGAAGTCAGTCTGGCTGAACAGGTAGCCAGGACGGGTAAATACCTGGCGGCGTACAACCCTCTCGTTTGTAAGGTCGTTGCCGTTTATTATTATATTGTTGAGAGTGGCAGGCTTGCCCTCCACAATCCTCATCTCGACATCAACCGAGTCACCGACGACATTCAGCTCGACAGGCTGTATGCTGAAGAACAGATATCCGTTGTCCCTATAAAGCTTCGAGACATCGAATTCATTCTGCTTGCCGCCGCCGAAGAGCCTCTTCTCCATTGTGACAACATCATAGACATCGCCTTTCTCGATCATGAGTATGCTGTTGAGCACATCGGAAGAATATACGGAGTTTCCAGTCCACGTTATGTTCCTGAAGTAATATTTCTTGCCCTCGTCAATCTTGAAGTCTATGGCAAGCCTGTTAGGCTCCATATAATACATGGTATCACTTATGATCCTTGCATCACGGTATCCGGCCTCATTGAATGCGCTGATAAGGTTGCGCTTGTCATTGTCATACTCCTTCTCGTTGAATTTCTTGGAGCTGAAGAAATTGATGAGGCGGTTGTCCTTGGTCTTCTTCATGGAGCGGACCAGTTTCCCCTCCTTCACATGCTCATTGCCTTCGAAAGTGATCTTCTTGATCCTCACCTTTGCCCCCTTGTTGACGGCAAAATTGACACGTATTGCACTTTTCACAACCGTGTCCCTCTTTGTCTGGACATCAACTTCTGCAAGCTGGAAGCCCTTTTCCTTATAATACCTCTTGATTATGTCCGTCGCTGTCTTTGAGACATACTCGGAGAACTCGCCTCCCCTGCGGAGATTGAGCCTCTCAAGCAGTTCCTTCTGCTCACCGCTCTTCACGCCGGTGAAGCTCCAGCGGGATACCCTCGGACGCTCTATGATCGAGACCTTGAAATAGGCGGTGTCACGGGTCTCACCAAGATGGTCTATGGAGATCGCGACATCCTCAAAATACCTCTGCATCCAGAGACGGTTGACAATTGACGAGATGTCGTCTCCCGGCACAGTGACCTCAAGGCCTCTCTGCAAGCCTGTAAGCTGCTTTATCTGCTCTGGGCTGAAATAGTTCGTGCCCTCTACAGTCACACCCCCGACAATATATTTTTTCGGATTGTTATAGTCAATGGTAAAACCGTCCTGCTGTGCCATGGCAGACACTGTCATAAGCAAGGACATGCACACCATGAAGACTATTCTTGTTACTCTCATCTCTATATTCTGATTCAAAACTGCAAATATAAGCATTTATTTCACTTTTCCATACCTGCGGTCGCGTTTAGCATATGCGGCCAGGGCTTCACGGAACTGCTCCTTACGGAAATCAGGCCACATGACGTCAGTGAAGAGGAGCTCTGAATACGCTCCCTGCCACAGCAGGTAGTTGCTCATCCGGCTTTCTCCGGAAGTCCTCACAATAAGGTCCGGGTCAGGGACGCCAGCTGTCACAAGATATTTGCTGAAATCATCTGTCCCCATTGACATGATCTCCTGTTCACGTTCTGGATGCAGGAGCAGCTCGGATGCCATTTTCTTTGCTGCCTGGAGCATATCCCATTTCCCGCTATAGCTCAAGAACACAATCAAGGTCAGCCTTTCATTGCCGGCTGTCTTTGCCTCACAGTCGTCTATAGCCTCATTCAGGCTACCGGAAAGCCGTGCCCTGTTGCCCAGTACCCGGAACCTTACCCCGTTCTTCATAAGCGTAGGAAGTTCATTGAGCATTGACTTTACCATCATCTCCATAAGGAAACTGACCTCTGCATCAGGGCGGTTCCAGTTCTCTTCCGAGAAGGCGAACAATGAAAGGTACTTAACTCCGGTCTCCACCGCGGCCTCTGTGCAGGCACGCACACTCTCGACACCTGCCATATGGCCGAATGTCCTTTCCTTTCCGCGCTCGCGCGCCCATCTTCCGTTCCCGTCCATGATCATGGACACGTGAACCGGTATGTTTTTCTCCTGAATATCCATAAAAAGCTATTGACCTGTTGAATTTCTGATATCTTCCCCCCAGAACAGCTTGCTCACAAGCGCATCTATGAATGTGGACTCCCCAAGGCGCACCCTTTTCAGAGGGAACTGTGCCAGGGAGACCGAGAACTGCGTCCCCGCATCCACCTCGACTGTCCGGTTATCCATTGTAAACAGGACGTTCCTGTCCCTTGACCTCAGCCTGATCCCTATCGCTGCCGTGCTCGGGACAACAAGCGGCCTCACATTAAGGTTATGCGAAGCAATCGGGGCTATGACCAGCACCTCCGAATCCGGAAGCACAATCGGCCCGCCGACACTCAGGGAATAGGCTGTTGAGCCTGAGCTTGTGGCCACCAGGAGCCCGTCCGCCCAATAAGTCGGCAGCTCTGCACCATCAATAGACACATCCACCCCGAGCATCGCAGCACCGGAGCGATGGACCGTGACCTCATTCAGGGCATACGGCCAGCCGTCTATATGGCGGCATCCTGTAGGCGCGGAGAATGAAGTATGGAGCAAGGCCCTGTCCTCTATATTGTATTTTCTGCCGGCAAGGGCTTCCGCCACTGTCTCCGGACGGTTCTCAGACAGGAAGCCAAGCCTTCCAAGATTGACTCCAAGCACAGGAATCCCGGAATCCCCCGCAAGCGCAGCCGCAGAAAGGAATGTCCCGTCACCACCTATACTGAGTATGACGTCTGTCCCCCCGGATATGTCGGCACGGCCATCCACCCTGTACACAGCAAAGCCTTTCGCGCCAAGCTCCGCCATGAGCTGCAGCAGACGCGGGTCCTCATCCAGCATATGATTCCTCAGATAGACAGCTATTTTCATTTTAAAAACAAAAAGCTAAGAAACGCCAAAATTAACACAATATTTATAAATTTTGAAAATAATATCTATTTTTGCGGCCATTATTGACAATCACATTGTCCTAGACATACTGTAAATGACAAGACTCAGTGTAAATATCAACAAGATAGCGACCCTCAGGAACGCAAGGGGCGGAAACATGCCCAATGTGGCAAAGGCAGCCCTTGACTGCGAAAGATTCGGTGCGGAGGGCATAACAGTGCACCCCCGCCCGGACGAGAGGCATATAAGATACTCCGACGTCCGGGAGATAAGGCCTGCCGTAAGTACGGAATTCAACATTGAGGGCAACCCGGTCCCGTCATTCATCTCACTTGTGCTTGAAGTCGCTCCGGACCAGGTCACCCTTGTCCCTGACGCAGCGGATGCAGTCACCTCGAATGCAGGATGGGACACTGTATCCAACAGGAGGTTCCTTACGGATGTCTGCGCCGGATTCAAGGCCAGGGGGATAAGGACATCCATATTCGTTGACCCGGACCCGGTGATGGTAGCAGGGGCCGCGGAATGCGGATGCGACAGGGTTGAGCTGTACACAGAGTCATATGCCTCCGGATATGCGGCAGGACGTGAAAAGGCGATCGCCCCATTCATAGAGGCAGCAGAAGAGGCGCGCAGATGCGGCATCGGGCTGAATGCAGGCCATGACCTGAATCTCGAAAACCTTGAATACTACATCAGATGCATCCCTTGGACCGACGAGGTATCCATAGGCCATGCAATAATCTGCGACGCCCTGTACATGGGCCTTGAGGCAACTATAGGGCAATACCTGTCCAAGATTAAGATTTTTTAACTACCTTTGTAGAATATGCCGCGTTTTCATCAGCCATTGCTGGGAAAGCAGAGAAAAGATTAACAACTAAACAATCTAATAATGAAAAATTATCTTTCAACCATTTTCAGCTGCGTTGCCCTGATCATCGCTATCGTATTCGGAGTACTGTATCTCAAAGACGGCAGACAGGCCGGAACCGTTTCCGAGACATCGTCCCCAGAGACTACTGCTGAAAAAGGGGCAATCGTGTATGTTGACCTCGACAGGATCCTGCAGGAGTATGACATGGCCAACGACCTCCGTTCTGTTGTTGAGACAAAGATACAGAACATACAGGCAGAAGTAACAAGAAGAGGCAAGAAACTTGAGAAAGACGTCAATGATTTCCAGGAGAAGATGAACAAGGGCCTCATGACACGTTCAGTGGCTGAGGTGCAGGCACAGAAGCTTGACCAGCAGCAGCAGGAGTTCAACAACTATGCGCAGCAGAAGCAGAACGAGATCAATGAGGAGCAGATGGTCATGATGAACCAGCTCGCCGACGCAATCAAGACTTTCCTTGATGAGTACAATGCTGTCATGCAATATTCGCTTATCCTGACCAACCAGGGAGGCGCGCCTGTAATTGCGGCTGACACTTCGCTTGACATCACTGATGATGTCCTCGCCGGACTCAATGACGAGTACGTGAAGAACAAGAACAAAAAATAGGGAGACTTGAAGATAGCCATACTGTCCTGCTTCTATCCCTACAGGGGAGGTATATCCCAGTTCAACGCATGCCTTTATGGAGAACTGGGCAAAGGCAACATTGTCAGGGCGTTTAATTTCAAGAGACAATACCCTGAATGCCTGTTCCCCGGAAAGACGCAGTACGTGACACCTGATGACAATGCCGTACCGATAGAGAGCACATCTCTATTGGATACGGCAAATCCATTTTCATACATATCCACCCTGAGGGCAATCAGGGAATGGGGACCGGACCTTCTCATAGTCAGATACTGGATGTCCTGGTTCGCCCCGTCCCTCGGATTCATAACAAGGCATATCGGCAAGGGCATAAAGGTAATCTCTATCCTTGACAATGTCATACCGCACGAAAGGAGGTTCTTTGACACGCCGCTGACCAGATATTTCCTGAGCGGCAGTGACGGATACGTGACACTTTGCAAGGCTGTATCCGAAGATCTCCTGAGACTGCGGCCCGGTGCAAGATACACTGTAATCCCGCATCCGCTGTATTCCCACTTCGGTAAAAGGACGGAAAGGTCAGAGGCTGAAAGCGCGCTGGGGCTGAGAAGCGGGATGAAGACAATACTGTTCTTCGGGCTGATCCGTGAATATAAAGGACTTGACATACTGCTTGAGGCATTCGGGAAACTTGGGGAAGGTTACCAGCTGATAGTCGCAGGAGAGCCATATGGCCCGTTCGACAAATACAGAAGGACAATAGACCGGCTTCCCAACAGGGAGAACATACACCTTTTCCTTAAATATATAAAGGACAGTGAGGTCAGCAGCTTTTTCTCGGCGGCTGATGTGGCTGTTCTTCCATACAGAAGCGCGACACAAAGCGGAATAAGTTCAATATCATATCACTTTGAAGTCCCGATGATAGTGACTGACACAGGCGGGCTCAAGGAGACAATAGGAGACAGAGGAACAGGGCTTGTGTCAAAGGAATGTACCCCTCAGGCAATAGAGCATGAGATCCGTAAATTCTTCAGCGACCCGGCCATCCGGAACAGATGCATTGAAAGCATCCGTTCTGAAAAGGAGAGGTTGTCATGGAGCAGATTTTGCAGGGACCTGCTGGCCTTCTCAGGGCAGCTATAATGATTATTCTATCGAAGACACTGATTATGAAACAGAAATTGCATGTTATACTTGTGACATTGGCACTGCTGGCGCCATCCGCGATGACAATATCTTACGGACAGGACTATGTTGCGCCTCCTGTAGATGTCTCAAGGGAGAAAGTGAAAGTCGACGGCAAACTTTTCTACTCGCATATAGTGGCAGAGAAGCAGACCCTGTATTCCATCGGCAAGGCCTACGGTGTAGGCATAGATGAAATATACTCCGCAAATCCGTCACTCCAGGAGACTGGGCTCAAGAAGAATGCAATAATCCTCATACCTGTAAAGGCAGAAGAGAAACCGGCCGAGAAAGAGGACAAGGCGAATGCGGAAAAAAAAGAGGCAAGGAAAGCTAAAAAGCAGGAGAAGGAAGAATATTTCACACATACAGTAAAGTGGTACGAGGACATTGATGCCATTGCCAGGAAATACGGCATCAGCGCAGAAGCCATAATGCAGATAAACAACCTCACAGGCAGGAAGCTCTCAAGCCGTCAGAAACTGAAGATTCCGACTGACCCGCAGGCATATATGGAAAGCCACTCTACAGTCCAGACAATAATCCCGCAGCAGGACATGCCGTCGGTCTCCACACCACATGAACAGAATACTGGAGACGGGACATCCCAGGCTGCGCCACAGGAATATTCAGCAAAGAGCAGCATAAATGCAGTCCTGATGCTTCCGTTCAACACAGCCGGAGAAAGGAAGAGTGAAAACTGCATGGATTTCTACAGCGGTGCATTGCTGGCCGCATATAACCTTGGGAACAAAGGCCTTAACATAGATTTCAGTGTGTATGACACTGGAGGGGAAGTACTTCCAATAACGTACGAGAGACTGCGGATAAGCGATGTTGTCATCGGCCCTATCGCAAGCAAGGAACTGTCTGCGCTGCTGGAGAAGACACCGGAGAGCACATATATAATATCTCCCCTTGACCATAGGGCGGATACAATAGCCTGCCGGCATATGAACTTCATACAGGCACCGGCTTCTACGATTTCGCAGTATGAAGACATTGCCAAATGGGTCAAGGAAGACAAGGCTGATGCAGACAAGGTGATAATCATCCATGAAAAAGGCAGCAAGAACACAGGAGAGCTTACAACCCTCCAGGGCATGCTACAGACCAATGGAATCGAATATTCCGCTTTCAGCTACAGCATACTTGAGGGACGCAACATAATAGGCAGCCTTTCGGCAAAAATGACATCAGAAGGGCAGAACAGAGTGCTGATTGCATCTGAAAGTGAAGCATTCGTCAATGATGTAATCAGGAACCTGAACCTTCTTATCCACAAGAAATTCCCAGTGACACTTTACGGGGCATCAAAGATAAAAAGCTTTGAGACCATAGATGTTGAGAACCTGCACAACATCAATCTCCATGTGTCACAATCCTATTATATTGACTACAGCAATCCTGCCGTCATGGAGTTCATCATGAAATACAGGGCACTGTACAACACAGAACCGACACAGTTTGCATTCCAGGGATATGACACGATGTATTATTTCTGCAGTCTCTGCTCCAGATATGGAGACGCATGGCCCCAGATGCTGACCGGGCCCCAGACAGATATGCTGCAGTCCGTATACAAATTCTCTAAGAAAGAGGATGGCGGCTATATCAACACAGGAATCCGAAGGGTCATATACGGACCGGATTATTCAATAATTGTTGCCGGGCAGAAGAAGAATTAATATCCGCCAAGAAGTGATTTGGCATTTGCAACAGCTGTTTCAGTAACTGTAGAACCGCTCAACATACGTGCAACTTCAAGAACTCTCTGCTCGCCGGAGAGTTTTTTTATGACAGTATGTGTCCTCTGTCCATCAGTTTCCTTCGATACAAGATAGTGGGCATTTCCCTTTGCTGCAACCTGAGGGAGATGCGTGATTGCGAATACCTGCATATATTGCCCCATACCGCAGATCATGGTTCCCATCTTGTCTGCCACACTGCCGGACACCCCCGTATCGATTTCATCAAAAATCATCGTCGGCATCTTTGTATAACGCGCCATCATGTCCTTGAGGCACAGCATTATTCGTGACAGTTCTCCACCGGATGCACATTTTGCGACATCAACGGCATTTCTCCCTGTAGAAGAAAACTTGAACATCACAGCATCTTTTCCTGAAGCAGAGACAGGTGCATCCTGGAGCTCAACTTCAAAGACAGCATGTTCCAGTTCAAGGAAACGTATGGAATCCTGGATTGCCTTGGCAAACTCCGGGGCCGCCTTGCACCTTCTGGAGTGCAGTTTGTCTGCAATCCGTACAAGACGTCCGTTGCATTTTTCCAGAGAAACCTTTATCCCGTCCCGGCGGGACTCAAGTGAAGCGGAATCATACAGAACTTCCCCGAGCCTGTCACGTTCTGCAACAAGCTCCTCCACTGTCCTGCATGCAAACTTGCTGAACAGGCCATAAAGAAATGACATTCTTTCCTCAACAGCCTGCAGCCTGTCCTGTGAAAGTTCCATCCTTGAATTCAGGGATGATACTTCAGAGATGACATCATCCAGCTCCACGCGGCATGAGGAAACCCTATCAAGAAGCGATGAGACAGACGGGATAATCGCAGCCACTTTTTCAAGCCTTTTCTCGGTCTCGCGGAGAACTGCATCCACAGAGATGCCGGCATCGCTGTCCCCTGCCGTGAAATAATTCTCCACGGCAAACAGGTTCTCCTTTATATCCTCTGCATTTGCGAGCTGCCTCTGCTCTTCCTCCAGCTCCTCCAGTTCACCTGGCTTCAGTCCTGCTGCCTCAAGCTGCGTATAGCGGGTCTCGTTATATTCTTTCTCCGCTTCTACCTTCAGTATCCTGGACTCTATATCTTCAAGTTCAGACTTAAGTGACTGATATTGCCTATATGTCTCAGAGCACTCTGCAAGCAAGGATGAATTCCCGGCAAAATGGTCAAGTACAGAAAGCTGGAAACGCCTGTCTGACAACAGCAAAGTCTGATGCTGCGAATGTATGTCAATAAGTTTTGACGAGAGCGCGGAAAGCAGATGTGCATTGACCGGGGAGTCGTTCACAAAAGCCCTCGGCCTGCCGGAGCGCCCGACCACACGGCGAAGCACAAGATGCCCGTCATCCCACTCCACATCGTTTTCCTCAAGAAGCTCCTTAAGGGCCATATCATCCTGGTCGGCATCAAATTCAGCCTCGACCACACAATTGTCTGCTGTCTCCCCTATCACTGACGCATCAGCCTTGGCCCCGAGGACAAGCGATATCGAGCCAAGGATTATTGACTTGCCGGCTCCAGTCTGGCCTGTAATAATGACCAGACCCTCCGGAAACTGGATTTCCAGAGAGTCAATCAGTACATAGTTCTTGACATAGAGCCGCCTGAGCATCGGTCTTATTTAGTCTTTATTGTCCTCTTTTGCCATCCTGTAGAAAATCTCACCGTTCTCGAACTCAGAGATAGCGACGAGGCTTGGCTTAGGCTGACGTTCGTAATATTTTGAGATTTCAATCTGCTCCCTGTTCTCGAAAACCTCCTCCATTGTATCGCGGTCGTTCTTGAAATCTTCAAGTTTCCTGGTCAGTTCCTTCTTTTCTGCAAGGGATATCTGGTTAGCCCTCTTAGAAAGTATTGTCACTGATTCATAGATGTTTCCTGTCGGCTCTGCAAGGTTGCAGAGGTTTCTTGTAATTGTGTTTGCAGGTACTTTTTTTACGTTATCCATAATAATTATATTTTTCTTCCCAATTAATTATACCCACGATTTCAGCGAGGGTTTCATTTTTTATTCTTCCGGGGCTGATTTTTTTCCTGCCGCCTTTGCCTCTTTCTCCAGCCTGCGTCTCTCTTTCGCAAACTCTTTATCCCTCTTATCGGTATCTTCATCAGCAACAGTCTCACGGCCAAGGGCTTTCTGCGTCCTCTTGTACATGGCATCAAGCTCTTTCCTGTACTTTGAATCCGGAATCTCCCCTATAAAGTTCAGATAGTCGTCGACAAATACAAGATACCTCTCTTTCTGCTTCTTCTGTACACTCAGCTTCGCATACTTATATGAAGCCATTGCAGTGAAATACAGGATGTCCTCCCTGAACTTGTTCTCTGAATTGTCTTTCAGGACATTCCTGAATGCGACCCTCGCAGCAAGGTAATCCTCCATATGGTAATACAGCCTTGCTCCTTCAAAAGCCTTTGTGTCAAGCCTCGTCTGCAGGTCGTCCATCATCTCGCTGCATACATCGAGATGTGATGACCCTGGATGCTCCAGCATATATTGCGATATAGCCTCCATCGCCCTGTATGTAGGGCTCTGGTCAAGTTCATAACGCAGCGTCGAGCGGTACAGGCAATCCAGCCTGAGGAAACGTGCCTCCGGAGCGAAAGGGCTTCTCGGATAGCTCTCCACAAAGCGGCCGAAATTCGCCTCTGCTGTAAGATAGTCCTTGAAGCGATAATTGCTCAGGCCCCAATAATACCGCACAGTATCATCCCTCTCTGTCCCTGCCGTCTGTACAGAAAGCGACTCGAAGAGAGATGCGGCCTTATTGTATTTCCTGTTGTTGAAATATTCGAATGCGGCCTCATACTTTGCATCTGTATCGTTGCTGTTCAGAAGGGCCTCGTACTGGGACTTGCATGCTGTGACTGCAGAACACGCAACAAATGCCGCAATCAATATTTTTACATACTTCATTATTTTCCTTGATTTATCTGTTATCAGTTCTATCGCAAGAATTTCTCGACATCCATCGCGGCACGGCATCCTGACCCCGCAGCGGCTATGGCCTGCCTGTACATCGGGTCCTGGACATCACCTGCGGCAAACACACCTGGCACGTTTGTCCTGGAGGTCTTTCCATCTGTCAATATATATCCCTCTGGATCAGTATCGACCCATGGCTTGAACAGTTCGGAGTTCGGATGATGCCCGATAGCAAGGAAGAAGCCGTCTACGCTTATCTCGAACACTTCCCCGTCCTTTCTCTGCAGCCTTGCCCCTGTGACTCCGGACATGTCTCCAAGTATCTCCTGGGTTGAAGTGTTCCACAGGACCTCTATGTTGCCGGTATTCCGGACCTTCTCCTGCATTGCCGCTGAAGCCCTGAACACATCCCTGCGTACAATCATGTATACCTTGCGGCATATTCCTGCAAGATAAGTGGCCTCCTCGCATGCAGTGTCTCCACCGCCAACGACAGCCACGTCCTTGCCCCTGTAGAAAAACCCGTCACAGGTAGCGCATGCCGAGACACCCATGCCACGGAATTTCTCCTCAGAAGGAAGCCCGAGATATTTTGCTGTAGCTCCGGTAGATATGACGACTGTCTCGGCAAGTATCTCCTTCTCTCCGTCGATGACAGCCTTGAAAGGCCTTGAAGACAAATCTATTGATGTCACCATCCCGTTCCTTATGTCCGCACCGAGGCGTTTAGCCTGAGCCTTCATGGACTCCATCAGCTGCGGTCCGGCAATGCCGTTTTCGAATCCTGGATAATTCTCTACGTCAGTGGTAGTTGTAAGCTGGCCGCCAGGCTGTATCCCCTCATACAGCACAGGAGAAAGATTAGACCTGGAAGTATATATGGCGGCAGTATAGCCGGCCGGGCCTCCGCCGATAATAAGACATTTTGTATTTTCCATAAAAACTATAATAAAATGCGGTTCCTGTAGCAACAGTCATGCAACAGAGACACAGCAACCTGCAAATATAGTAATTTTATCAGACTTTCATAAGTATATAAGGCCCTAACTTACGAAGCGCCCACGAAAGGACACAGTCCGGCATAAGTGCCACAAAAGGAAGGAATATCCTGTTCAGGATTCCAGGCATAGTGCCTTTTCTCCTCCTGAAAGTGGCATTGAGGGCCTTGTCTGTTGCCTTCTCTGCTGTAATCATGACACCCAGGTTGCGCGCAAGCCTCCTCAGGGAAGGCTTCAACGGGATAAGGGGAGTATCCACGGCACCGAAGTACGCATTCGTCACACTTACACCTGTCCCTCTGCATTCAACGCGCAGCGAACGTGAGAAACCTTTGACAAAACGCTTTGTATTGCCATACATCCCGATTCCCGGCCAGTCCATCCAGGCAGCAAGCGACGAGATATTCAGTACATAGCCGCATCCACGCCTGACCATCCCAGGTACAAACTGACGGCAAAGCATCAGAGGTGTATAGTTATGAACCATCATGATAAGGGACAGGAACCTTGGAGAAGTCTCTGCAATTGTCTGGCAGTACATCAGTCCTGCATTATTCACCAGCACCTCCACGTCACACCCTCCGGCAGCGGCGTATACCTTTTCCGCCGCATCCATCTGAGAAAGGTCCTGGACCACAGGAAGCAGGCGGAACGACTGCCTGTATTCTGCACGGAAATCATCCAGGCCCTCTACCTCTGAACGTATTTCAGCCGCGACCTCCTCCAGTTTCTGTGAGTTTATATCTACTATCATCAGGCTATACCCCATCAGTGCAAGCTTGTGTGCATACAGACGTCCCATGCCGGAAGCGGCACCGGTGACAAGTGCCCACGCCTCATACCTGCGGAAATTTTTCTGGCCTATCTTTATCATCGTCAATTACATTATTCTGTTAAAAAGCGCAAAATTAAGAAACTGTACGGAATTTCTGTAATATTTTTTGCCACACGGGAGCAGCAGCAATTCTTAATTTTGAATTATTCTATTCTGATTATTTGGAGCAAGTCACATTTATTCATAACTTTGCGCAGTTCATTTTGACATCGATGCAGACACAGGACAACAAAAACAACGGAATAGAGCAGTTCAAGGCGGCACTGAAGAGACATTCAATGAAGGCTACACCGCAAAGGCTGGCAGTGCATGAAGCAATGATGAAGCTCGGACATGCATCCGCCGACATGGTGACCGACGAGATCAGGAGCAACAGCGGGACCAAGGTAACAGTGGCTTCCGTATACAACATACTGACAAATCTCGCATTGCTCGGCATATACCGCCACCGCATGAGCGCAAACAACAAAATGTATTTCGATGTCAACACATTCAGGCACATACACATATATGACTGCGAGAACCACAGGTACAAAGACCTGATAGATGACGGGCTTATGGAGCTTGTCGAATCTTATCTCGGACGCAGGAAATTCAAGGGATACAAGATCGAGGACATAGACATCCAGATCATCGCGCGCCAGACAAGAAAGAAATTCCGTGCATTATAGCCTTGCTCTCCGGCCTTTTCTGCACACATACACAAGAAGTGAGACCGAGACAGCCGCACCGGCCAGATATCCGGCCACAGGATGAAGATGCAGCCCGCCGTTCCGGTATGGCGCTACAAGGAAATAGCTGACACATATGAATGTGACAAAAGATGCAGGTATGGATGTAATCCAATGCCCCTTACGGCGCGACACGAGATATAGGGACGCAGTCCACAGCACACAGGCGGCAAGTGTCTGGTTGGCGATTCCGACATACTGCCATACCGTAGAGAAATCCAGCATGCAGC
Organism: uncultured Bacteroidales bacterium; assembly: GCA_947179325.1. Taxonomy (GTDB): domain Bacteria; phylum Bacteroidota; class Bacteroidia; order Bacteroidales; family UBA932; genus Cryptobacteroides. The sequence continues at coordinate 35,730 of CAMXAU010000019.1, forward strand.
ACAGATATGCCACGGCAAATATAGGCACACTGACAGCCAGGCGCATAAGCACAGGCTTCTGCCCGACCTTAAGTGCATCTGCGAGAGTAAGGCGCAGACTTCTGAAGGCCGTGTCTCCGGACGTAATCGGGCAGAACACCACACCGAGGACCGCCACTACTGCCCCGACTTTTCCAAGCCAGCTGTTGCAGATCATGTTCACAGCAATCGCAGGTGTCACCTTCGTAAGGGTCCCGTTTACCATGACCCCGTCAGTTGCAGCGGCATTGAGACCTTCCGGGCCCCCGAAATAAGCCATGGCCGCGGCCGCCCATACCATTGCGACAATCCCCTCGGCAATCATTGCACCATAGAAGACAGGGCGCGCATACCTTTCATTCTTCAGGCACCGCGCCATAAGCGGAGACTGCGTGGAATGGAATCCGGAGATCGCACCGCAGGAAATCACGATGAAAAGCATAGGGACAAGGATATTGTCTTGAGGATCAGAATGGAAGTTGCGGAACGAGCCTGCTGAAAGCTCTACAATCTCCACACTCCCGCGGATATCCCCCGCCACCATGGCCACGCCGACCCCGACCGCCATGAAAAGCAGTACAGCACCGAAAAAAGGATACACCGAACCTATGATCTTGTCTATCGGGAGCACAGTAGCCAATATATAATAGGCAAAAATCAGATACAGCCACACACTCTTGCTCCAGCCGGTCATTGACGACATTAGGTCAGCAGGGCCGGTGACAAACGACACCCCGACTGCCAGAAGAAGAAATGCGACAAGGACCCCGAGCAGATGCCTCGCCCATTTCCCGAGGACGGATGACATCACCTCCGGCATATTCGCACCGCCGCACCGCATGGAAAGCATTCCTGAGAAATAATCATGTACAGCGCCCATGAATATGCAGCCGACGACAATCCAGATATAGGCTACAGGTCCATACGCAGCACCCATTATCGCTCCGAATATAGGTCCCAGCCCAGCAATGTTAAGGAATTGTATTATAAATATCTTCCATACAGGAAGAGGCTGGAAGTCAACACCGTCCGCTTTTTCCACAGCAGGGGTCACGCGTGACGGGTCGCTTCCGAAGAAGCGGTCTACATATTTTCCATAGATGAAAAAGCCAAGTACAAGCAGAGCTATCGAGACAAGAAATGTAACCATTTTGTTTTCCTATTTTTTTGCCCGACAAAGATACTTTATTATTTTTGTGTTCAAAATTTTCAGAATGGAAGTACCTTTCATCTATGACCGGCCTGTAACAGGCAAGAACTTCATAGGAAGAAAAAGTGAATGCAACGCCTTGTCAAATCTTCTTGACAAGAGGGAGAACATTGTAATATACGAACCGCCCAAAAGCGGCAAGCAGTCTGTAGTACAGCAGACCCTGTTCAGCATGAGGAGCAGCGGGCACCGTTTCTGTGCCGTCAGCCTTGACATGTTCAACATAAGGAGCCTTGACAAATTCCTTGTCAGGTTCGGGTCCGCAGTCATACGCACATCATTCTCATCACCTGCGGAATATTCTGAAGTAATCGGGAAGCATCTCTCCGGAACGCATTTCACGTTTGACCAGGAAAACTTCTCCGCCACCGACGAGGTCGTCTCCCTGTCCGGAACTCCGGACATAAATGACATTGAGACCATGATGAGGTTCCCCTGCAGAATTGCTGAAGACAGCGGTGAGCAGATGTTTGTCATACTTGACGAGTTCCAGAACATCCTGGAGGACACGGAGCATGAGACCCTGTTCAAGATAATGGAGAAGATTTTCCAGGAAAAGCCTGACACCAGTGTACCCGGATGTACATTTATCCTCATGGGTTCAAAGGTCAACGCCATGAAATACATATTTGAGGACAGGAGGTTTTTCTACAGGCTTGTCGAGCATCTTCCGCTGCAGCCTATCGACGAGAGGGAGATAATCGAGAATATCAGGAAAGGATTCCTGGCCGGCGGGAAAGTGTTCGAGAAAGAGCAGGCACTTGGAGCATGCAAGCTTTTCCGCAACAACATCTGGTACATAAACCATTTCTGCTCAATATGCAACTCCCTATCCCTCGGCTACATAAACGAGGGTATAATGATGGACGCACTTAACAGCCTGCTGAGCATCCACCGCCCGAAGTTCGAGGCGATAATGTACAGCCTGACAGGATATCAGGTAAGCCTGCTGAGGGCAGTCCTTGACGGGGTCATCAAGTTCAGCGCCACGGAAATAATCATGAAATACTCACTTAACTCTTCTGCAAATGTAAAGAGAGTGAAGGAGGCCCTCATGAAAAAGGAGATAATAACATTTGACGAGAGACAGGAGCCGGTAATCATGGACCCTCTATTTGAATACTGGGTCAGCAGATTTTATTTTGAGAGGAATCTGCCTGTCGGTTAAAAATAAGGAGAATATGAAACAGAAGATAGCTGTACTTACAGGAGCCGGAGTGAGCGCAGAAAGCGGCATAGGCACATTCAGGGACAGTAACGGGCTATGGGAGCAATACAGGGTTGAGGATGTAGCATCAATAGAAGGCTGGAGAAGGAATCCCGGCCTTGTACTGGATTTCTACAATGCACGCAGAAGACAGCTGAAGACAGTGAAGCCAAACAATGCCCATCGCGCAATAGCAGAACTGGAGGAGAAATACCATGTGACAGTGGTCACACAGAATGTAGATAATCTCCATGAGCGCGCAGGAAGCACAAATGTAATCCATCTGCATGGCGAACTGACCAAGGTACGTCCTGTAGACTGCTGCAATGAGAATGACGGATTCTCTGAGAAACAGGTATTCGACATAGGATATGATGAGATACACATCGGCGACCTCGCCCCTGACGGCTCGCAGCTCCGCCCGCATATCGTATGGTTCGGTGAGGCTGTCCCGAAAATAGAGAAGGCTATTGACATAGTAGAGGCGGCTGACATCATCCTTATTGTCGGGACATCTCTCCAGGTATACCCGGCTGCGGGGCTATACAGGTATGCCAAGGCAGATGCGCCTATATTCATAATAGACCCGAAGGATGTGAATGTGCACGACCCGAACCTCACGCATATCAAGGATGTAGCCACAGAAGGGATGGCTTCATTCAGGAAACTTCTGTCGGAACGCGAGAAAAATTTTGAATAACGGATAATTTGATTACCTTTGCACCCGCAAAATAAAAAGGAGGTGATAAAGCTATGATTATTGTTCCAATTAAGGAAGGCGAGAACATTGAAAAGGCTCTCAAGAAATTCAAGAGGAAATTCGAGAAGACTGGTGCTATCCGTGAGCTTCGCGCACGCAAGCAGTTTGTAAAGCCGTCAGTCAAGAGAAGAGATGAGATCAAGAAAGCCATCTACGTTCAGCATCTCCAGCTCCAGGACGAGCAGTAATTGATTTTTATCAAATACAGATCAATACAGACGTGACCTTTGGGCCACGTCTTTTCTTTTGCCATATCTTGTTGGGATTCTTTTTATATCTTTGTGGGATTTTAATTCATTATAGTGAATGGACCAGAAACTACCACGCAAAAAGGCAGTCAAAAGACTTCTTAAGGCATTTGCCTGGATAATCGCTGTGTGGGCTATTATCCTGATAATAATACAGGTCGCATTATCCCCTTCAGTCCTGACAGGGATACTGAACGGAGCAGCAGAAGACTACATTGACGGAGAGCTCAGGTTCGGACGTGCATCCGTTTCTGTATTCAGGCATTTCCCGAACATAAGCATAACACTTGACAGTGTCTCGCTTACATATCCGGCAGAAAGATTTGCAATGCACGACAGCATCGGGCCTGACAACAGGCTCCTGATGGCCGGGAAAGGCGAGGCCGTGGATACACTGGCTTCATTCGACAGATTCTCCATTGCAATGAACGCCGCTTCATTCATTGCAGGAAAAGTCCACATTCCATACATACACCTCAGCAAGCCAAGAGTCTTTGCCAAGAGCTACAATGACTCCACTGCCAACTGGAATATATTCAGGCCGTCGCCTGGCACAGTCCAGGAGGACACGCTTGAGAGCACGGCATCCGGAAGCCTTCCTGTAATAGTGTTAGGGAAACTTTTCATGGAGAAAAGCCCTTTCATAGTATATTGCAGCAAACAGGACTCGCTCTTTGCCGCCATAAAAGTCGAAAGCCTTGGCATCAACAGGCACAGGGGGCATTATGACCTTGACCTGCATGCCAGGACGGGAGTGTCAATGCCTGCCATAGGAAGGATGTTCATACCTATAGACATCACTACCGGCCTTGAATTCCCTAAAGACAGCGTGCCTGCGATATCCATAAGGAAGATGAATGCAAAGATTGCCGGAATCCCGTTCAAGGCAGACGCTGACGTAAGGTATCTGACAGACAGCATACAGATACGCACAAAGGCCGCCATCGACGGATGCCAGGTCAGCGAGGTCCTGAAATATTGCGGAAGAAACATCTGGGACGGTGCCAGGGAACTGGATACTGATGCCATAATATCAATGGAGGCAGATGTCAACGGATGGTATAACCTCGACGGCAGCAGAATCCCGGATGTCTGCATCACATTCAATATCCCTGATGCAGAACTGAGGCATAGCGGAATCGGGCTGAACACCAGGATCGGTGCAGACATATGGGCAAAAGGCGGAGACGGCAAGCCGCTAGACATAGGTGTCAACGATTTCCATCTTGACGGCAAGGCCATAGGCATGTCTTTCAAGGGAGGGGCAGACGATATGCTCGGGGCAGACCCTCTTTTCACCATTGACGGAAGATTGTCCGTGTCGCTTGACACTCTCCGGGAATTCATAGAGAAGGAAATAGGTGTACATGCATCAGGCACAGTATCAGCGGAGGCGAAAGGCAGGATAAGGAAATCCCAGGCCAGCCCATACAGGTTTGCCGAGGCCGACATGAACGGATTCATCAGAAGCGACAGGCTGGACCTGCGGTCTGAGAAAGACACGATAGACATACATATCGACAGCCTTGATGTGAGGCTTGCCACAATCGGCAACACGCACGACACAGCCGTAGATAAAGGCACAAGGATGATTGCCATGGCCGCCACACTGGACAGCACCCGCATCAACTACAGGAACAGCCTGAAACTGAACGGAAGGGGACTTTCGTTTAAAGCACAGAACGACGCAGCCATCCTGGACACAAGGGATTCTTCGTCATATTATCCTTTTGGAGGAAAGCTTGAAATCGGCAGCCTGATGCTGACAGACATTGATTCCAGCAGGATATTCGTCGCAGGCTCAGACAACGTATTCAAGATCTCCCCGTCAAAGGAAGACAAGGAGATACCTGTCCTGACCTTGACAAGCAGCAGCCGCATGATCGGTATGAGAACCGCTGCAAACAGGGCGTTCATCAGGAATCTTGACATAAAGGCCTCAGCGACAAAGGGGGACGCGAGAAGGCGCAAGATGGCAAAGAGATTCATAGACTCAATCGCCAAGGCATATCCGGAGATACCGAGAGACTCCCTCTTCGGCCACCTGCGGAAAATGAGGGGCCCAGCTGTAACACCGGAATGGCTTTCTGAAGAAGACTTCAGGAAAAGCGACTTTGAATTCAAGCTCGATGACGCCATAATGCAATACTACAAGTCATGGGATTTCAGCGGGAACATGGGCATCGGAAGCGCATCTGTAGCAACACCGTACTTCCCTCTCCGCACAAGTGTCAGGAACTTCAGCGGCCATATAACCAATGACGCAGTATCACTTAACAGAATGACATTGAAAAGCGGCACATCAGAATTGTCCGCTGCAGGCAAGCTGACAGGAATCAGGAGGATGCTTATGGGAGGTGGGATGCTCAGGCTCAACCTGAAAGTTGCAGCAGAAAGCCTGAATGCGAACGAGCTGCTCAGCGCATATTCAAAAGGTTCGCAATATGTAGCAGACCCATCAGTCAATTCCGGAGATATGGACGACAACGAATATCAGGAAATGATTGTCACAGATACACTGGCTAATGCAGTCCCTGAATCATCGCTGCTTGTAGTTCCGGCAAACATCATGGCCAATATCTCGCTTGAGGCAAAGAATGTCAAATGGTCAAAGCTTGAGATGGACTGGGTCGGGACAGAGATAACAATGAAAGAACGGTGCATCCAGGTAAAGAACACGATAGCCTCCACCAATGTTGGAGATGCATATCTTGATGGATTCTACTCGACTCAGACAAAGCAGGACATCAAGACAGGATTTGACCTTAACCTTGTAGACATCACAGCAGAGAAGGTAATAGAGATGCTTCCTGCCGTAGATTCAATAATGCCTATGCTGAAGTCATTCAAAGGTCTGCTCAACTGCCAGATAGCAGCGACATCACAGCTTGACACCTCAATGAACATCATCATGCCGACCCTCAACGGCGTAATAAGGATAAGCGGCAAAGACCTTGGACTTGCAGAGACAGAATCACTGTACAAGATCCTTAAGCTGCTCAAGTTCAAAGACACGCACAGCATACACATTGACGAGATGTCCGTAGAGGGAGTAATTGCAGACAACAGGATCGAGATATTCCCGTTTGTCCTCTCAATCGACCGGTATACTCTCGCGATGAGCGGTATCCAGCATATGGACCAGACATTCAAATACCATATCTCCATATTGAAATCTCCACTTCTTGTACGCTTCGGAGTGAACCTTTGGGGAGATTTCGACAATTTCAAGTTCAAGATAGGAAAGGCAAAATACAAGAACACGCAGGTTCCGATCTTCTCATCCGTAATCGATGAGACCAGGCTGAATCTAAACAAGACAATAAAGGACATATTCAGCAAAGGTGTGAACCAGGCGATAAAGGAGAATGAGGAGCAGGCTGCAATCAAGCAGCTGAAAGAAAAGATAAATTATGAAAATGCAGCCGAGACCCCTATCGAGGAGCTGTCAGCAGAAGAAAGCAGTCAGCTGGAAGAGACTGAGGAAAACGGCAAGAAGGAGGAAGAGAAAGATGAATAGCCAGGAATACATTGAAGTCTCTGTCAGGATAGCACCGTTCACAGAAGAGAATGCAGAAATCCTGATGGCAGAACTTGCAGAACTTCCATTCGAATCATTCGATACTGAAGACGGATGCCTTAAATGCTACATCCAGAAAGAGCTATACAACCCGCAGACACTGAAGATTGTGCTCAGCGGCCTTGAATATGGCTTCGATGCAAGCGGATTCAGCGCCAATCTTATCAGTGCAGCGAACTGGAATGCGGCATGGGAAAGCGGATTTACCCCGATAGTCGTTGACGGGAAATGCACGATAAAGGCTCCATACCACAAGGACCTCAAAAAGACACGGTTCAACATAACAATCAATCCTAACATGGCTTTCGGGACGGGGCACCACCAGACGACCTACATGATGTGCAAGGCACTGCTTGACAACAGACAAGAGGTCAAAGGCCGGACTGTAACGGACATGGGGTGCGGTACAGCTGTCCTGGCGATACTGGCGGCCAAGCTCAGTGCCAGGCACGTCTATGGAATTGACATTGATGCAGTCGCTGCCATTTCCGCGCTTGACAATGCCAGGAAGAACAGGGTTTCACACATTGTGGAGACGTATTGCGGAGACGCCTCACTCCTGCAGGCAGGAAGCTATGACATCATGCTTGCGAACATCAACCGGAACATCCTGCTTCAGGACATCCCTACATATTCGCGGAGCCTGCGTAAAGGCGGACTCCTGTTCATGAGCGGATTCTATATGGAGGACCTGCCAATGATAACAGAGGCGGCCAAATCGGCCGGTTTCACTCCGGATGGCCATGAGTCCATGGATAACTGGTGCTGTGCAAAATTCGTCAAGACAAAATAAAAGGACGGATTGCCTTAGATTTATTTTGCAGTTCTTCCAAATCTTTCTATATTTGCAGTCCTGTTGCAGTTTCAACTGCAAAGCACAGATTTCAGCGGGCGTGTCGTAATTGGTAGCCGAGCCAGACTTAGGATCTGGTGCCGAGAGGCGTATGGGTTCGAGTCCCTTCGCCCGCACAAAAGACAGAGTTTGAGTATCAGACTCTGTCTTTTTCATTTGGACTGCCCGGAAACAGTTGTGAATCAACGTAAAACCCAGGTTGATTTACATTTTTGCACTATCGGCACAAATCATTTCAGGAATCACCCGCAAAAGTATTGACACACTTTCAGAACAGTCATGGGCATGCCGGAAATTTCCGGGAATACTGGAATTTGCCAAAAGTTAATGCCAGGCCTAACCTTATCTGATGGAAAGGCCAATCCACGAATCCGTACTGGTAACCGGCAACAAGAGTAACCGGACTGAACGCCCACGAAGCGCGTGCCTTTATTGTCATCGGGCGGTCCCCGTCATTTTCCCAGCCGGCATATCCTCCAAAATCAGCTGAAACATTGAAAGGTCCACGGCGATATGCAGCCTGGATACCGTACATGACGGCATCATTCTGACGGCCGTCAGCAGTCTGCCAGCACAGGAAACCGCTGCTCAATGAAGCACGAATGACATTTTCATCGCCAAGGCAGAAGTCCCGGCCGAAAGAAGCATCGAAGAAATATCCTGGACAGTCATAGAATCTCGCTTGCTCAAAATATCCCCCAGATGCACTTTTCAACGCAGCCCTGACTGTCATATCTACATTATGCCGATCTTGAATCAATAGCATTATATCTGTCGAGACATATACATCTCCGGCTATGGCCTTGCGTAAAGGCTTATCCCCCCTCCACACAATTCTCCTTAACCTGCCCACCTTTTCTGAGACACTGTAATATTCCATTATAGGCCCATACACAACAAGGTTCACCCGTGGGGTAAAGAGAGGAATGGAAAGACGCAGAAAGAGACTTGAAGTAAAGTCATCCAAAGCCCCGGCCATTGTTCCGAAACTGTTGTCTGAATACATCTCAAGCTTCAGCACAGGCGAAGTCCTTCCGTCAAGCATATCAGGGACAGGGAAGGCATTGGGGCCAAAATATCCGGGAGAGACCTTTGTCGGTACTGACAGGTCCGGGACAATCAACTGGGTCTGGCCGGACATTGTATGTACAGAAAACAGAACTGCAAGGACACAGGCAAGGAGAGTAAGCCATTTATTTTCCATCATCACTATATGATCTCCATATCAGAAATCTGCATCCAGCCCTGACGGCCATCTGCAAGAGATATATTGCGCCATGCCCCTACCTCATCAAGGATTTTGACCTTGGTACCTTCATGCAGTATGAAAAGGTCCGTAGATGCCTCTGATGACGGTGAACTCTTGACTGACGTCACTGGCCTCATTACTATTGCACTGTCCGCTTTCATGTAGTCTGTCCTCTGCCACAGTGAAAAGCCAAGTGAAGAGGCTGAGAAAAGCAGCATTACAATGGCAGTGAAGAATCCAGTCTTCTTTGCTGCAGGCCCGGCACCGAGCAGGAAGAGCAGGACCATCGCCGTGCACATGGCGAAGAAAACTATGGAAAGTACAGCCCAAGTATTGGAATCCAGGAGATAGCAGAGGCTGCGCCCCCACTGGGCCAGGATAAATTCCGGAACAGGGTCAATCCTGTCCTGAATCTGATGCGATGCTATGTCAAGATTGTAGCGGGCATCGGAATACGAGGGATCAAGCTTCAATGCCCTCTCGAAATAAAGTATGGCATGCGGATAGTCACCGGACTTGAAATACGCATCACCGATATTGCAGTAAAGGGCAGCAGATTCAAGTCCCGCAGCAGCAATGGCGCTGAATGCCTCTATAGACTCATTCCACTGTCCCTCTGTATATGCGGCACATGCCTTTTCCCACTGCATGTCAATATATGAGCCGGCGCTTTCCACGGTGGCACCGTCAATCTGCTGCGCATTGGCATATTGTGCGCAAGGCACAGCCAGCATCATCACTACAGCCATTGCCGCGCCCCTTGCTGCCGCGCCTGACGTTTTCTTCTTTCCTTTCATACTGGTCTCTATTGAAGATATAACCTTTACTGCTGCGTTGTAGTGATTTTCCATCGCCTCGTGTCCGGAATCCGGAGAATAGCGTGCAAATTCACATGCATCCACGATGCCGACAAACTCCCCGATGACATCGGCAGGCACATTCCCGGCAGCGAGCTGCTCCGCCATGGTCTCCTTTGAAAGGTCTGCTACTGCAATATTAAGCTTGTCAGAAACATATCCCAGCAGGGCCTTGTGAAGTTCTTCATAAAAGGCCGTATAGAGATTCTGCCTAAGGAAGTCGCCTGCGACTTTCAGACGTCTTACAGCCGCCTTGCTCGCCTTCCTTGTCCTTGTACCTGCGACATCGGCACGGCGCGCAGCCATCTTTCTCAATGAAGCCCACGCAATTGCCGCCAACGCGACAACCGCTGCAAGCAGCCCCCAGAACAGCCCTGAAAGCACAAAGAAATCCCCCTTTGCCGCAAGCCCATGCTTCTTGACTGCAATAAAGCGTATATCCTCATTGAGATTACGCACCCCGGTCCTGCTCACTGACGGAGCTGAAACCGTACCGGATGAAGCAGGAGAATCTTTTCCTTTCGATACGACATAGCTGATTTCTGGAGTACTGAGAGTGACATAGCGTCCTGCATCCACATCGTAATAGCTGTAGTTGACAGGAGGTATTGTGAATTCCCCGTAGCTTCTCGGTATGAAAGGGAACTCGTATGTCTTGCTTCCGGATGTACCTCCAGTGCTCTTGTCCGTCTTTTCTGAAACCTTTGTATCATACACCTCCATGTCTGGTGGGAAAGATACTTTCGGGGCACCGAGCAGGGAAACATTTCCACGGCCCTTTATAGTCACAATAAGCGATGCGGCCTCATGCGTGGCTAGCGAATCCTTGCTTAGGGATGCAGATATCGTGAACGTGCCGACTCCGCCTCCGAAGCTTGCCGGAGCGCCGTCAGGCAATGCTGACACATTGATACGGGCCTGCTGGGAAGAAATACGCTTGCGTATTGTCCTGTAGTCATCGAAAAAGCCGTCAAATATGCTCGCTCCACCCGATGAGACCCTGATATTCACGAGACATACCAGTTCTGCCGGATCTATTGTAATCGCACCTGCCTGCTGTGGGATAATGACCCATTTACGCAGAAGGGCTGTACTATATATCTTGTCATCAATACTTTCTCTCTGGAACTCGATATTCTTTGGAGCCTCCACCTCCTGGCTCCAGAAACCGTTGAATGACGGGAAACGCGCATCTTCAAAACCTGCGATATTCACTCTCTGATACAGTTTCAGTGTAGCTACAACAGGTTCACCGACGACGACATTGCTTCTGCTGAGCGTAAGGCGCATGAAAATGTCATCATCAGAAATGCTCCCTGTCTGCGTACCCTTGTTTTCTGCAGAGGCATTCCCGGCACCGGACTTGGGATCGGAAGATGAGCCATTCCCCACGACCTCCACTGTCGCTGCCGATGACGCAATCTCCTTTCCTTTTACCTTTGCCGTCGCAGCAGACAAAGTGAATGTTCCGGTCTTCTTAGGTATAAGGATATACGTATAGGTAACCTGGGAAGACTTCGTACGTTTGCCATTGATGAACTGGACGCTTGTGGAACGTCCGGTCTGAGGTCCCCAGACAAGCTGGAAATCATCCCCCGTGCTCCAGCTGAAATCAGACAGGCTTTCATCTCCCTCATATATGAATGTTACATTGAACTGTTCATTCGCAGCCACGACATTTGGGACTTCCACCCTCAATGCAGACTGCGCAAATGCAGCCGCTGATGCAGCTGCAAGGATTATTATCACCGACAATAACTTTTTCATCTTCCTGTCCTGTTTTACCAATTCTTCTCTTTCTGCCTTGACTTCATGGCCTCAGCCTTTTCCTTGTTGACCTTCTCCTGGGTTTCCTTTTCCTTGGCCTGTATCGCCTGCAGAAGCTGCTGTGCCGCCTGAGGCGTTATATTCGGCTGCCGGCCCTGCTGCTGTTGCTGCTGATCCTGTCCATTCTGGTTCTGGTCCTGGCTATCCTGCTGCTGGTTGTCCTGGCCGTCATTCCCTCCCTGGTCCTGATCATTGTCCTGATCCTGGTCCTGGTTGTCCTGGCCCTGATTCTCCTGCTGGTTCTTCAGCATCTCCTTTGCATATATGTAGTTCTCTTTTGCGTCAAGGTCCCCCGGATTACGGAGCAGTGACTGCATATAGGCATCGACCGCCCCTTGCCAGTCCTTCAACGCAACGGCCGCATTGCCGAGGTTATAATAATAGTCTGCCGCATACTCAGAAGCAGGTGCAGCCTCCTTCAGGACTTCATACGCTTTGCGGGCCTGCTGTGCATCATCACTCCTGTACAATGTGTTGCCCAGGTTATAGCTGGCGGCAAATGAAGTTGAATCCTTTACCAGTGCCTTCCTGTAGTCGATTTCAGCCTCCTTGTAGTTTCCCTTCCTGAAATCCCTGTTGCCACGGCGGACATCGCGGCGGTCTGCCTGTGCCATCGCGGAGACACACGAAAGCAGCAATACGGCAACAGCCGCAAAAACATATCTTGACAAAGCCCTATCCATCTTTTCCTGTATTACTGAAATTCCACGGCATTGCACATATGCAAGCCTGATCAGCTAAAAAGCCTTTTTTTCGCCCTGCGCTCACCTATAAGCATCTCTATGACGAACAATACCAGAGCAATGGCGAAAAAATACATGTATTGTTCATCAAACTCTTCAAACACAACGGAATTGAATTCCTCAGAGTCCATTTTCTTTATGCTGTCCACAATCGGGGAAAGCCCGAATTCGCTGTTGCCGGCACGTACATAGGCTCCATTTCCTGCCGCAGCTATCTCCTGCAGGACAGTCTCGTCAAGCCTTGTCACCACAATCTCGCCATCCTTGTCCCTGAGCAGTTCCCCCTTGACAGGTATAGGCTGCCCTTCAGGGGAGCCGACTCCGATTGTGAATACCCTTGCCCCGAACTGTGCAGCCTGCCTGGCTGCGGCTACAGGGTCATCCTCATGGTTTTCTCCATCTGTAATCACAATGATTGCACGGCTCTTCTCGCTCTGCGCACTGAAACTGCGCAATGCAGTGTTTATGGCGTCACCTATGGCTGTGCCCTGCACAGGGACAGATTCTGTCGTAATCGAGTTCAGGAACATCTTGGCAGAGACATAGTCCGTTGTCACAGGAAGCTGTACAAAAGAACTTCCGGCGAAGACTATAAGCCCTATACGGTCTTCCCTGAGCCTGTCAACAAGCCTCGATATCGCGAGCTTGGCCCTTTCAAGCCTGTTGGGAGAATAGTCCTCCGCAAGCATGGAATTGGAGACATCCAGAGCTATCATGATCTCTACACCCTTGGTCTTCTGCTCCTTGAGCTTCGCCCCTATCTGCGGGCGCGAAAGCCCTATTACAAAGAACAGGAATGCGAGAGAGAACATGGTGACCCTCACCCATCCCTTGGATACAGAGCGGGACGGCATAAGCTCATTTACAAGAGCCTCATCCCCGAATTTACGTATCCTGCGTCTGCGTATCCTCTGCGCCCCCCCGTAAAGCAGGAAAAACACCGGGATGAGCAGAAGCAGCATAAGATATTGTGCCTGTGCAAAATTCAGCATAAACTTTCTATTTTACGGTAATCTTCTGATTACAAAGAAACTCAACATCATCTCCAGCAGGAATGCAACAAGTGCGGCAAGCGCATATCCGGTAAACAGTTCCTTATATATAGGGAAACTGTCAATCGTTGTACGCGAAGTCTCCATCTTGTTGATTTCGCTGTAGATCTCCATCAGCTTGGTGTTGTCTGTCGCCCTGAAATAACGTCCGCCAGTGGACTGCGCGATATCAGCCAGAAGCGCCTCGTCTATCTCGACCTTTACCTTCTGTACATCTATGCCCCATGGCGTCATCACCGGGTAAGGCGCCATTCCATTCGCCCCGACACCTATTGTATAGACCCTTATACCGTATGTCCTGGCAATCTCGGCCGCCATCTGCGGGGTAATCTCACCCCTGTTGTTGACTCCATCCGTCAAAAGTATAATGACACGGCTCTTGGCATCGGAATCCTTTATCCTCGCCACTGCTGTGGCAAGTCCATTGCCGATTGCCGTCCCGTCCTCAATAAGGTCCGTGCTCACCTCCTTCATCAGGTTTATAAGCGTAGCCCGGTCAGTCGTGAGGGGGCACTGCGTATAGCTTTCTCCTGCAAACACGACAATGCCGATCCTGTCAGACGGCCTCTGCGCGATGAACTCTATGGCGATATCCTTTGCGGCGCTGATCCTGTCCGGATTGAAGTCCCTCGCAAGCATACTCGTGGAAACGTCCATGGCAAGGACAATATCGATTCCTTCCGTGTCCACACGGTCCACTTTCTCTGAAGAGCGGGGCCTTGCGATTGCCACGATGATCATCGCAAGCGCAAAAATCCTCAACAGGAACGGCAGATGCCTGAGAAAATTCATCACAGTCATGCCCTGGAGCCTCCATGGTACTGAAGAAGAGACCCTCAGATGCGGATTCCTCCTTAGTTCAAGATAAAGGTAATGCAGCACCATCAATGCCGGTATCACCTCAAGCCACAAGAGTTCTGGATATTCGAAATACATGCTCAATCCTCCTTTTTATTGTCTTCCATGGCCTGCGACTCCACATCGGCCTGATATGTCGTGGTGACAAAACGCACTGCAAGCGGTACAACCGATGCATTCTCGTCATTTGTCGCGACATATTTCGCAAACTTCACATAGTCAGACCTTTCAAACAGACTCTTAAGCTCCGCGTATATGTCTTCCGGAATATCAGTCCCTTTCAGGTCATCAAAAATCTCCTTTGTGGTCATCTCCATTGCCGAAATCCCGTATCTGGCAACAACATATTCCCTCAATGCGTCCGTAACCCCGGAATAGAAGCCCTTCTGCTTCTCGGCAGCCCAGAGCTTGTCACCACGGTATTTGTCAAGCTTGCGCAATGCTATTATATGCGCCGGGTCCCTGCGCATGTCTTCACCATACGCCTTTCTGCGGTACCGTTTCACGAGGTATACCGCCAGTGCAGCCAGGCCAGCAAGAAGAAGCCCCGCCACCAGGTAAGGAAGCACTTCCATGAAGGTCAGAGGATAACGTATCTGCCCCTTGATGTCATGCACCTCAAACGTGGCAGTGTCAACAGGCATAGTCTTTACAGTCAGCCTCTGGGGATTGAACACAAGCGTATCCACAACCATGGAGCCGGAAATCCTCTCCACTGCAATCGGCGGAAGTCCATACTCGCCCTCTTCAAATGAAGTTATGACAATCCCGGCCTTGATGTCCAGGAGATCAGGTCTGCCCTTCTTCTGCCTGTGCACCTTGACCGTATCGATCTGCCACTGGGTGAGAATCATCACCGCATCCCCTTTCTCCTGACGGAATTCAGGAAAACGGAACTGCGTACCTGACTCGACCCCGTCAAGTGAGATTCCATATATGAGCTGGTCCGCAATAAGCACGCTGTCCCTCTCCTGAAGCGGCTGGAGGAAAGCGTCGCCCATCGGTATTATTGTACCATTCAGCGTATCCGTCTGTGCCGCCGAGAGAAACGGAAGCGACATGACAAGAAACAATATCAAGCCTGATTTCTTCATAAGCTATCTTTTTTGGAAGAACGCCATAAGGCTCCTGACGTAATCCTGGTCAGTGGCAACGCTGACACTGTCCACATTATATTTCATGAACATCCTTTCCGAAGCATCGGCCGCGGATGCCCACCACCTCGCATAGTCCTGTCTCATCTTTCTGGAAGATGTGTTCACCCATGCCGACCTGCCTGTCTCGGAATCCTTTATATGCACGAGGCCGATATCCGGGATCTCCCTCTCCCTCGGGTCATAGACCTGTATAACAGAAAGGTCATGCCTGTTCACTGCCACCTTCAATGCATCTTCATATCTCGGAGTGCCGTCCTCATTGACATCAAGCATATCCGACAGGAGAAAAGCCGTGCAGCGTTTCTTTATTGCATTGGTAAGATACCTAAGGGCCTCACCGATGTCAGTACCGTCAGAAGATGGCCTGAATTCTATGACCTCCCTTATTATATGGAGAAGATGGCTGCGCCCTTTCTTCGGCGGGATGAATTTCTCGACCTTTTCACTGAAGAACAGGGCACCGACCTTGTCGTTGTTGATTATTGCCGAGAATGAGAGCACGGCGGCAATCTCTGCGATGGTATCCCTCTTGCTGCCGCCCGAAGTGCCGAAAAGCCCGGAACGGCTGACGTCTACCAGCAGGACAACGGTCAGCTCCCTCTCCTCCTCAAAGACCTTCACATACGGTGAACGCAGACGCGCGGTGACATTCCAGTCCATATTACGCACATCATCGCCATACTGGTACTCCCTCACCTCGCTGAAAGCCATTCCACGCCCCTTGAACGCAGAATGGTATTCACCCGCGAATATCTGGTGCGAGAGTGCCCTGGTCTTGATTTCTATCTTCCTGACCTTCTTGAGCAGGTCGTTTGCACTCTTGTTTTCCATTATGGAACTTCAACTGCGTTGATAATCTCTGAAATAATGTTCTCTGTTGTTACATTCTCGGCCTCTGCCTCATAGGTAAGGCCGATACGGTGACGGAGCACCTCGTTGCAGACTGCCCTGACATCCTCCGGGATGACATATCCGCGCCTCTTTATGAACGCATATGCCTTCGAGGCCATGGACAGGGAGATGCTCGCACGCGGAGAGCCTCCATATGAGATAAGGCTTGAAAGGCTTCCTAGCCCATATTCCTGAGGTGTCCTGGTCGCATATACGAGGTCAACGATGTAGCGTTCAATCTTCTCATCCATATAGACATCGCGCACCACACTGCGCGCACGCACGATATCCTCCGGTGTCATCACAGGACTAGCCTTAGGGAACTCGCCCGTGTTGTTCATCCTCACGATAAGCCTCTCCTCCTCCTTCTTTGGATAGTCCACAACGACCTTCAGCATGAAACGGTCGACCTGCGCCTCAGGCAGAGGATAGGTTCCCTCCTGCTCTATCGGGTTCTGGGTAGCCATGACAAGGAACGGCTCCGGAAGCCTGAACGTCTCGTCACCGATGGTCACCTGCCTCTCCTGCATCGCCTCAAGAAGAGCGGACTGCACCTTTGCCGGAGAACGGTTTATCTCGTCCGCAAGCACGAAATTGGCGAATATAGGCCCTTTGCGGATCTGGAACTGCTCGCTTTTCTGGGAATAGATAAGCGTTCCTATCACATCGGCAGGAAGCAGGTCCGGGGTAAACTGTATTCTGCTGAACCGGGCATCTACAGAAGATGCCAGAGTATTGATTGCAAGCGTCTTTGCCAGTCCAGGTACTCCTTCAAGAAGGATATGCCCATTGGCGAGGAGACCGATAAGAAGGTTCTCCACAAGATGCTTCTGCCCCACAATGACCTTGTTCATCTCCATCGTGAGAATATCCACAAACGAACTCTCACGCTGTATGCGGTCATTCAATTCTTTAATGTTAACACTCTCCATAAGAAGTATATATTGATTTCAAAATTTTTCTTACAAAATCATTTTCCTAATTTTGCAGGCGGAAAAACGCACAAATTTAACCATTATTTCCGCAAATTGCTATGCGATATTCAATAAAGCTTTCATTTGACGGTTCCGGATTCAGCGGATGGCAGAAACAGAACAACGCTGTCTCCGTACAGGGAGAGCTGTCCAGGGCACTGGCCATCCTGCTTGGTGAGCCGGCTGAAGTAACAGGAGCCGGACGCACAGATGCCGGAGTAAACGCAATAAACTATATCGCCCATTTTGATTCATCGCGTCAACTGTCCGAAAATGCGGCGCATATGCGCTACAAATTAAATGCCATCCTGCCCAAAGGGATAGTAATACATGAGATTTCGGCCATGCCTGAGGACTTCCACGCACGGTTCACTGCGACATCAAGAGAATACCATTACTTTATACATAGGGTAAAGGACCCGTTTTCAGACAGGTTTTCACATCTCTGCCGCTACCCTCTCGACATCGAGAAGATGAACGAGGCCGCAGCATACCTGCTCGGCAGACACGACTTCAGATGTTTCGAGAAAGCCGGAAGCGACAATGCGACTTCCCTATGCACCGTCTTCGAGGCAAGATGGGAGAGCTACAGCCCGAGCCACTGCAGCATAATGGGCTTCCCCTGCCGGGAAGGCGACTACATAGTATTCCGCATCCGGGCAAACAGGTTCCTCAGGAATATGGTGCGCGCGATTGTCGGCACACTCGTGGATGTCGGGCGCGGAAAGCGGGAGCCGTCATGGGTCAAGGAACTGATTGAAGGAGGGACACGTTCCGATGCTGGGGAATCCGTTCCCGGGAAGGCGCTTTTCCTCACAAAGGTAGATTATTGACAGCACCGCCATTTATCCTCACAGAGCACCTGCAGGCCCTTGTCCCAAAACAATAATTTTCGCTTTTCAAAAAATCGCATTATATTTGTGGGTTATTTTGTCATCATCCCAAGATGACATCCGGAACGATAATTTAAAAAATGTTTACTATAGCTATGCTCCTTAATCTTTTACAGTCAACACCAGAGATCGTGGAACCGGTAATGGACGCCATGAACGCCGCACCATACCAGCAGGAAATGAGTTTCTCCCTCATAGACATGGCGGCAAAGGGCGGATGGCTCATGCTTGTCCTCCTGATCCTGTCAATTGTGGCGATCTACATATTCGGCAATAAATGGTGGATGATCCACAAGGCCGGACAGATAGACAAGAACTTCATGAAAGACATACATGAGCTTATACATGAAGGCAAGATCAAATCCGCAGTGGAGCTGTGCAGGAGATACGACTCCCCTGTCGCAAGGCTGGTGGAGAAAGGCATCGAGAGAATCGGGCGTCCTCTCTCCGACATCCAGACAGCTGTCGAGAACATGGGCAACGTCGAGGTGGCAAGGCTGGAGAAGAACCTCCCTCTGCTCGCGACCATAGCCGGTGGCGCGCCGATGATCGGATTCCTCGGGACCGTTATGGGAATGATACAGGCATTCTTCAACATGTCCCAGGCAGGCAACAACATTGACATCACACTGCTTTCCGGAGGTATCTACACGGCAATGGTGACCACTGTGGGCGGACTCATCGTAGGAATCATAGCATATTTCGGATACAACTACCTGACCTCCGAGATATCGAACCTCGTGTTCAAGATGGAAAACACAACAATAGAGTTCATGGACATGCTCCATGAGCCGGCCGGTGACAACAAATAATCCAGGACACAAATGGCAATAAAGAGAACAACAAAGGTAGATTCAGGCTTCTCGATGTCCTCAATGACGGACATCGTGTTCCTCCTTCTGATCTTTTTCCTCGTGACATCCACCCTGGTCAACCCCAATGCCCTTAAGCTTCTTCTGCCGAAGAGCACCGGGCAGGTTTCCGCCAAGGCGACCGTAAGTGTCTCCATCAAGCACTGGCATGACACCGAGACTTTTTCATACCATATAAATGGAAGCCAGAGCGCAGTTCCGTTCTCACAGGTCGAGAACGAGCTGATAGAACTGCTCCAGAACGAGGAGGACCCGACATTCTCGATATATGCAGACGAGACTGTGCCGATCAAGGAGGTTGTCCAGGTGATGAACATAGCCAAGAGAAACCACTACAAGGTGATAATGGCTACTTCTCCGGAATAGAAATTGCAGGAAAACAGTTTTTGGCCAATGGAACAATACCAGAGAGAAAGAGCAAGGCAGAAAATGATTTCAACTGTGACAGGCATCGTGCTTACGGTGGCTGTCCATGTTTTTCTTGCCGTCTTCGGTGTATTCACCGGGCTGAAATACATCTATCCCCCGCCAGAGGAGAAGTCCATCCTCATTGATTTCACGGTGGAGGAGCAGGCTCCGGTAAAGCCAAGGACAGGAAGGGAGCCGCGTGCAGTCAACCCGGACCCGTCAAAGCCGCTGGAACTTGTCCAGAGGTCAGAGGCACAGAATCTCGGGACAAAGCAGAATGAAGCCCCGGAGGCGACAGTCGGACCGGACGGCGATGTAGAGGTC
>CAMXAU010000020.1 GCA_947179325.1 uncultured Bacteroidales bacterium
AAGGTACGACTTTTTTAATAACCTCCAAACTTTTTCAGAACTTTTTTTGAAAAAATTTCACCCAAAATATGCACTCACTACGTTAAAACCCTATATAACAACACCTTACACCACAGATGTTTTTTTAGGCTTTTTGAGGAACACCGAATGCATTGTACATACGTATGCGGACTGAGCTTTCCGAAGCTGGTCCATAGTATATATGTGGAGGCGCAACAAGCAGGATGTCGTCGCTATATTCAATAGCGAGGTCGATGTCATGAGTTGAATAGACAATTGTCCGTCCTTCCCCGTAATGTGCGACATCGCTGAGCAACGAAGCGAGCATCCTCCTCCCGGGATAATCGAGAAAGGCAGTGGGTTCATCCAGCAGGATTACAGGTGTGTCCTGGGCAAGTGCACGTGCGACCATTATCTTCTGGCACTCCCCGTCCGACATCAGGCCCATCGTCCTGTCTGCAAATCCATCCATGCCCACAATTGCTATTGCATTGTCCACGGCCTCCTGGTCTTTGCCCGAAAGCCGGCCCGTCCAGCCTGTGTACGGAGAGCGGCCAAGGGCTACAAGCCCGGAACATGTAAGGCCAGGAATCCTTACCCTTTCTGTATTCACCAGTGCTATCTGGCGTGAACGTGCAGCCGCATCAAGGGAAAGTATGTCATGGCCATCATAAAGAACCCTGCCGGAAAGCGGCCTGCAAAGTCCTGCCATTGTCCGGATCAAGGTACTTTTTCCTGAGCCATTGCATCCTACCATCGCGACAAGCCTGCCTTTGGGGATAGCCACATCCACGTCTGCGACAAGTGCCGGTCCGCCATATCCTATTGACAATCTTTCTAATTCTATCATAATTCTTCAGATTTACAGAGCAGCCTTGACATGGAGCACTATATATACCACTATCGGCACACCGAGAAGGGAGGTCAAGACATTTACAGGGACTGCAAGTGAAGTCGCAGCAATGTCACAAAGAAGCATAACGACAGCTCCTGCCATAGCTGTTCCAGGCAACACGGTCCTATGGTCAGCTGAGCCGGTCAGCCATCTCGCCACATGAGGAACGGCAAGCCCTATAAACCCTATTGGACCGCACAGGGCTGTCACGGTTCCTGCCATCAATACTATGATTATATATATAAATGTCCTTGTACGATATATATTGCACCCCATCGTGACTGCATACTCCTCCCCCATAAGGAGAAGGTTCAATTGCTTTACAATCATTGCGGCCATTGAAAGTCCCGCAAGCGTCGCAAGGCAGAGCAAGGGGAGCTGCTCCAGAGTAACACGCCCAAGAGAGCCCATAGTCCACAGTACATATGACTTCAGGGTCTCGCCATTGCTGAAATATTGCAGGAGCTGCACAAGCGCGTCGATACCGGAGCCAAACATTATCCCGAGGATGAGGACTGTCATTATATTCCTTGTGCGGCGGCTGACCCAGGCGACTATGATCATGACGGCGGCGGCGCCAGCCCAGGCGGCACCGGCGAGGCCGAGCTGTGCGAGGACAATGCCGGTGCCGGCCGGGACCACACCGGAAGCCACACCGGAAGCCATGGAAGGAAGACCAAGGACAAAAAGTGCAGCTCCAAGGCATGCCCCGGAATTCACGCCAAGCACATATGGTCCCGCGAGAGGATTGCGGAAGAATGTCTGCATCAGCAGTCCGCATACTGAAACTGCCACACCAGCAAGGATTGCAGCCACTGCACGTACGAGACGTATTTCCAGGACAATTGTCCTTGCCATCGGGTCTGCACCCTTTCCTGCTATGGCCCTAAGCACATCAGGGACGGAGATGTCTGCAGAACCGGTCATGATGTCTGCTACGAAAAGCAGGAAAAAAAGCAGGAATGACAAAGCGGCAAACATCTTTTTCCTGTCTCTTCTGTGTATATCTTTTAGATTTCGCATATCATTATCCTTGAAATTATCTGTTAGCCGGCATGATACCTATCCAAGCCATAGAGTTCCTGCCAACAATCCCGCTTTACACGTCCTCGGGAATGGCTGCCTATATCACGGCAAATCATCGGCTGCAAGTCTGACTGAACTACTATGCACCTTGTCATTGCAGCTTTCTGTAGAAATAGAGGGAATCCGCCAATTCCATTGCAGCGGTGCACAGCCTGGAGGAGTCTCCGGCATCCGACCTGGAAGCCAGGACTTCAGGATGCAGGATAAGGGCAAGGTCATTGAGCAGCACATCGGGCATTGCCGGGGCTGATTCCCAGAAGTCATTTCCTCCGGAACTGTTCACACGCCTGTCATTGTTGTAGACTTTCCCATCCGCGACGCATCTGACAGAAGCGAAGGCCGGCAATGACGACTTCAGGTGCTGCAATGATGAAAATGCACCTGTATCCAGCCAGAAATCAGCCTCCCCGGCAAGAAGAAACGCCTGCTCCATGCCTATGGCCACTGTACGGTTGCCGTTATCTTCCCTGTACACATAATCTCCTCCGGCATCTGAGATAAGGCTGGACATTATTCCTCCGGAGGATGCCATAAACCAGGAATCCCCATATGGAACGTTAAGCATGACCTTCGGGCGGAATGACACAGCAGAGAGGCGCGACCTGATGGCGTTGTACCGCTCTGCTATTGCATTGAAGACGGCCCGCCCCTCCTCGGGACATCCTGCAATCTCCGAAAGCGCCACTATCCACTCCGCCCTCCCGAGAGGCGATGCTTCGAGATATTCTCCTATATATATATAGGGAATGCCGAGAACATCAAGTCTTTTCGTCATGGGATTCTCCGAAGCTATGCCATATAGAAGGACGACATCCACTCCTGCCGCAAGCAGGCCCTCATAGTCAGGCGAGGAATCCGGACCTGTCTCAAGGATATCAGACCTCCGGGAGACAATCCCGGGAGTGTTCACAAAGTCAAGTCCGGAAATTGCCACGACACAGTCCAGCGCCCCGATAGAGGCAAGCATCCCGACGTATGAAGATGACATGGCAGCGATACGGCACTGGCCGGACTTTATGGTCTTTCCGCGGAATGACTGCGGTGGGGCCTCCCCTCCTCTTGAGATGAAAACCTCCATTGCAACCGAATCCGCCCCCTGCCATGGCAGCTTGACCCTCAGGATATGGCTTTCGTAGCCGTCTATCCCTACAACGTCGAACCCTCCGGCATATACAGGCCGATAGCAGATTCTATCATATGAGACTGCCTGCCCCTGTCCTCCACGGCAAGACGCTACCAGGAGGAGAACAAGGACGGAACATGGTATAACCAGTAAACGCTTCATGCCTGCGGCTATCTGATTACAAGTCCTTTACTTGGGTTCATGCCCTGGGTGTCGAATCCGGCAATCTTCTCTCCTGCAGATGAATAGACATACATATCGCCTGTCGTATTATAGTCAGAGGCCGTGACAAAGACGTATCCGGCATCAGGGTCTGCGGAAACCTTGTAGGCGTTTTCAATCCCGTCGGCAAATGTTCCCTCCTTCACGCCTGTAGCTGCATTGTATGTATAGACTGTACCGGGGAGAGGATTCCAGTATTGGTCATATCCTGCACAAAGCACATAGAGATTGTCGCCTTTGCCATAGGCGATTGCGCTGACACCGTCGCAGTCGATATCCGTCACGCTTCCATCCGCCGCTGAAATCCCCTGGAGCTTAGGCCCGACATCGGCATAGTTCCCAAGGCTGCTTACGTACAATGTTGTACCGGCCGCATTGGCAAAGACAAGGCAAGGATTTACATTCACCTCTATCGTCGAGACCTCGTTGAAGGACTCTGCATCAACGACTGACAATGTATTGTTGTAGTCCGGATAATTATATCCTCCAGAATTGGCTACATACAGCCTGCCTCCAGCGTATGCAACGCCCTCCGGGTTCGGGCCCACAGGGGTTGTCCGGACTGAATATCCGCCCGCAGGGTCGATTTCCCCAAGATAGCCTTCGTAATATGTGACATATACTTTTTTGCCGTCAGTCGCGAAATATCGCGGCGAGAGTGCCTGGCCGTCTTTTTCTGCGATTATCTCTTTCTTGATACGGAAGTCCCTGCCGGTTACGAAGATTATCTTTGAGACGTTGACAGCAATATAGATATCATCTCCAAGGACAATCATGTCCTGGCCTGTGTCACCAAGGTTTTTCCCGTTGGCGTCATAGAACCTGTCGACCATTGTCCCTGATTCCTGGTCATAGGCAAGTACAGACGAATTGTTGCCTCCCCAGCTGCCTTCGTTAAGGACTACAAGTCCGGACAGGCCTTGCGGCCCAGGGGTTGAGGGGACTTTTTCACATGCAGTGAAAAGGAGAAAAGCAGACAATGCTGCCGAAAATAATGATCTGAGTGTCTTCATGATATGATTAATATGATAATTTAAATGTCAAGCGGAAGTGGCGGCCGGGCATGGGATAATATTTTATTATTTCATAGTTGATGTTGCCAAGATTCAGGGCCTGGGCTGCTATGTTGATTTCATAGCGGTGCCTGGGCCCCAGGACGAAAGCCCTGCCGGCCGAAAGCCCGTGGTCTGCATATGGCGCGATTCTGTTAGCCGGGATGTTCTGGGCAAGGCTGAACCGTTCCCCGGCAGCCGTCATAATATATGAAAGAGTCAGCCATGGAGTCCCGATGGCGGCTGTGAGATTTCCTGAATGTCTTGGAGTGTAAGGTATCTGATGCATATAGTTTTTTGCCCCCGGGTCCGTGACATCTACGGCATACTGGAAAGAATATCCGGCTGAAGTGTCTATACTGAGCCATTCAGCCAGGACATAGTGGAGCGATGCCGTAATGTCTGCACCTGCCATCTGCACCTTGCCGGCATTCCTCATTTTCCAGATGAACATTGTCGGGACCGCTATTATCTTGTCCTTTACATTATTATAATAGGTGTCAGCCGTCAGCGACAATGAGCCTCCCCTGAAGTCATGCTGCCAGGCAAGCCCGAGATTTGCCTGCAGGGCTTTCTCCGGCATGAGCGAGACATTTCCGACTCTTGCATAGTACAGGTCATTGAATGTCGGTACGCGGAAACCGTCCTTGAACGAAAGCCTTATGCGAAGGTCTTCTTCTTTCATGAGCCGATATGAGAGGCTTGCAAAAGGGGAAAGGCGTTTCCTGTCAGGGGCAGGCGTGAATGCACGGACTGTTTCGTGGCTGTATGTCCAGACCATGCCTGCCACTGCTGTGAAACGTTCCGATGAATACCTTGCGGAAAGGGCTGTCATCGTGCTGTATCTTACCGGGAAAGGACATTCTGGTATGCTTGAATCCAATGAATTCACAAAAAAATCCTCCGCCAGGACAATCCGGAGACGCTCTGCTGGCCTGAACTGCAAAATTGCAGACACGGTGTATTCCTGCTGTGTATAGCGGTCGTCTTCCGGTACCTGATATGCAGGATCGATATTCAGATAACGGTTGTATGCCATGCAATATCCTACGGATGCGCGTATTTTCCACGCATCTGCGATAGTGTTGCCGTACGAGACACTGGACATGAGGCTGCGGTCCCATAGCCTCTCAGTGGGATTCTGCGTATACAGGATAACCGTTCCGGGGAGTCCACGTTCCGAACCAGTGTACATGGCCTTGAGTGACAGTTCACCGCCTCTGCCCATATCTCCATGCAGGTTGATTTCCGAATTTATGGACGCGACATCGCTGTTAAGGCGTTTTTCATCTGTAACGACGGTACCATTGCGAAGGACAAAAGGGTAATCACCCTTGGAGAAGAGACAGTTCGCGGATGCACCCAGTGACCATCCATTAGCCAGACGCTGGCTGTAAAGGAGATACGGGGAGTACGTCCCGAACGATGCAAAGTCCATTCTTGCCATGGCCTGCACAGGTCCCTGGCTGAAATCCGGCTTGACGGACATTATCTCGAGGATTCCGGATGATGTGAGATGCCTTGCACTCCTGAAAATGTCATCTGTGCCTGCTACAGATACGCTTACATTGGCGATGTTGTCAAGATTGAAGCGCCCGATGTCCACCTGGCCGTTCTGGGCATCTGAAATTGTGATTCCGTCGTAGCATATTGCAGTGTGCTGCGCCCCGAGGCTGCGTATGGATACGGTCTTCAGTCCGCCTATTCCGCCATAGTCCTTGACTGAGATTCCGGCAAATGTCCTGATCACTTCATCCAGGTTCCTTGCTCCCGAACGGGCAATGCCGGACGCAGACATCGACCTGACAGGGGCCGATGACGAGACGGCACCGTTTCTTGCCGAAGCGACAATAGCGACATCCAATGTGTCGGGGGCATCTGCTGCCACCGTGACATATGCCACAGGTTCTGCATGATGCAGATATGTCACAGGCGTGCCTGCAGCAAGCATGCACACCATAGTCAAGGCTGTTGATAAATACATTTCACACGTCTCAGCAGATGCCTGGCCCCGGGCATCATGGATTGGACTTGACTATGGCAGGTCTTCTGGCTTGTCCCTGCCGTGAGCCTTCCCGTCCCCGTACAGGGGCAGTGGCATTGAGTTCACGGCATTTCCGGCTATACCGGACAGGACTTACAGCTGCGGGCACAGTCCAGGATTTACACCTGGTTCCCTTTTCAAGCCGCCGGGATGAAAATCCCGCGGTTCACCATAATCCGGCCGCAAATATAGGAATATTTTCTTTAAGCACAGAAATGGGGCGCGACCGAAAAAAATCAGTCACGCCCCATTATAGGTTCACTACGCAGCAAAATGCTGCAAGAGTGGCTATTCTGCCTCTGATGACATCTCGAAGACAAGCTCGCCGCCTGCTGTGATGTCACGGAAATCTATATATTGCCTGTCGTATGGCTTTCCGTTCAGCTTGACACTCTTTATGTAGATGTTCTGGTCTGAGTTATTGTCGGCAATCACCTTGAATGTGCCTCCGGCCACCTTGATCTCAGCCTTGTCGAAAAGAGGGGACCCGAACCAGTAGCGGCCTCCGGCTGGCTCTACCTGGTAGAAGCCAAGGGATGAAAGCACATACCATGCTGACATCTGCCCGACATCCTCGTTGCCGGAAAGTCCGTCCGGTGCAGCGTGGTACATTGTATTCAGGACCTCACGGACCTTCTCCGCTGTCTTCCACGGCTGGCCGGCAATGGTGTAGAAATAAAGGATGTGGTGACTTGGCTCGTTGCCATGTGCATACTGTCCAATAAGCCCGGAGATATCCGGCGAGGCACCGCCTTCAATCACTGATGAAACGGTAAACAGCGAGTCAAGCTTCACGAGAAGCGCCTCCTTGCTGCCGAAACATTCCACAAGACCGTCAAAGTCATGAGGTGCGAGCCATGTGTACTGCCATGCGTTGCCCTCGCAGTAGTCATCTGCGCGGTGCTCGGATGCAAATGGGCTGAAAGGAACACGGAATGCACCCTTTGAAGTCTTTCCTCTCATGAATCCGGTCTCAGGGTCAAAGAAATTCCTGTAAGAGCGGCTTCTTTCAATGAAATATGCATAATCCGATTCATATGCAGCCTTGAGCTCCGGGTCTGTCTCCTCCGCAGCGAATTTAGCTGCGACCTGCGCCACAGCCCAGTCTGCAAGTGCGTATTCCATGTCATACGCCACAGATTCATTGAAGAGGTCACAAGGTATATAGCCATATTTCATCCTGAGGTCCTGTCCTCTGTCCGGACGCATTGCAGAAGCCTTGAGGGCCTCATATGCAAGTTTGTAGTCAAACCCGTCATAGCCTTTGAGTATGGCATCTGCGACAGGAGGTATTCCTGGATTTCCCACCATGCAGTCTGTCTCGCATCCCATCAGATGCCATACAGGAAGCTTGCCCTGCTGGCTGTAGATATGGAGCATTGTGTTTATGATGTCATTCTCCTTTTCCGGATGGATTATGGAGAACAGAGGCATCGCCGCCCTGTATGTATCCCAGAGAGAGAAAGTCGTATAGTTGGTGAAGCCTCCGTCCGGATAGTTCCTTGCATCGGAGCCACGGTAGCTTCCATCTGCATCGTTGAATACAGACGGAGCTATCATAGTGTGGTACAGGGCAGTATAGAATATTTTCCTGTCCACATCGTCAGAGGTCTCTATACGTACTTTGCCGAGTTCCTCATTCCAGGCATTGTCTGCGGCCTTCACTGTTGCATCGAAGTCCCATCCGGAAAGCTCCGCAGCCATATTGGCCCTTGCTCCGTCCATGCTGACAGGCGAGAGAGCCACCTTCACAAGGATATTCTCACCCTCCGATGTAGAGAAGCAGAACCTTGAATAGCCAGGCACAGACTCCATGCTGTCAAAAGGCTTTGAGAATTCAGCATAGAAATACAGCTTCTGGTCATCAGCCCAGCCTGTAGAGAAACGCCATCCCCTTATCGCGGAAGCGGAGCCGCCTGCCAAGACGGCATTGCCGTCAGCATCTACTGCTTCAATATGTGTGTCCGTGGCCTTGTCCCAGCATCCCCCGTTCACAAGGTCGAATACGATTGCCGCTTCCTCTGAAGCAGGGAAAGTATATCTGTGGAATCCCACACGCTCAGTTGCAGTCAGCTCTGCCGTAATGCCATAACGTGTAAGAGGTACACTGTAATAGCCTGGTACGCTTATCTCACGGCTCCTGTCAGCATACGACCAAAGGCCGGAAGCCTGGTCATCCTCTGTCCCGCGCGAGTATGTGACATCACCTATTACGGGCATCACCGTTACATCGAAGAGGTCACCGATACCGGTCCCGCTAAGATGGGTATGGGAGAATCCGATTACCGTAGAATCACTTACATGGTACCCGGAGCACCAGTCCCACGTCTGCGGAATGCTTGTCGGGCCGAGCTGGACAAATCCGAAAGGCACATTCGCGCCTACGAAGACATGTCCATGGCCGCCAGTCCCGATATGCGTATCCACATATCCGGTGAAATTCTCTGTCCCGGCATTGCCTGAGCAGGCAAGGAGGGCAGATGCCATGGCGGCAATTGAAAATGGACGTAAAATTCTATTTATCATATCTTATCTGTTTTTAATTATCATCAGGTCTATCGGCAGATGAATTT
This sequence comes from uncultured Bacteroidales bacterium, assembly GCA_947179325.1. Lineage (GTDB taxonomy): Bacteria > Bacteroidota > Bacteroidia > Bacteroidales > UBA932 > Cryptobacteroides. The sequence goes on from CAMXAU010000020.1 coordinate 8,996, forward strand.
CAGGACTTCTCCGTCTACAAGGTCACTGTGGCTTACCCTGTAGGATTTCAGGGACTTGCCGCCAAGTGTCATCCTGCTGATATACTGCCCGGCAGTCTTTTCTATGGCAAGCTTTGACCTGCCGTCATTCCAGCGCGGATCCAGAGTTATCTCCACCCTGTCAAAGGCAGGGGTGGTAAGTGTATAATACGGAGAACCAGGGCAATCAGGATAGAATCCCATCATCGAGAACACCGCCCATGCAGACATAGTACCGGTGTCATCATTTCCCGGTATGCCGTCCGGCTGCGTAGAATAGTACTTTTCAAGAAGCTCCGCCACGGTCTTCTGGGTTCTCCATTCCTCACCCCTGAAATAGCTGAAAAGATATGGATACGCAATGTCAGGCTCATTTGCAGGGTCATAGAGACCTTCGTCAAACACCTTCTGCAGTTTGTCAATGAAATTGCGCTTCCCTCCCATAAGCTTTGCAAGGCCCTCTACATCATGAGGGACATAGAAAGTGTAGTTCCATGCACTTCCTTCATGGAATCCAGGCACGGCCTCAAAATTCTCTCCCTGGCGAGGGTTGAAAGGGGAATAGAACTCCCCGTCCATACATATAGGGCGGAATGTCCCGAATTCCTTGCTGTAATAATTCCTGTACCCGAGCGAGCGAGCAGCAAACAGCCTGGAATCCTCCATATGCCCAAGGTCTGCCGCAAGCAGGGAGAGGGCATAGTCGGCAATGTAGTATTCAAGTGCATGAGATACGGAATTGTCTCCAGACATGTCACCTGCATAGAACCCGAGAGGCACATATCCCTTCTCTATGTACGGATCAATGTCCGGACGCATCAGGTTTTCCGCCCCAGGGGTTACCGCACCCTTTACAGCTGCCTTGTAGGCTTTCTCTATGTCAAAGTCCTTCAGTCCCTTGAACCATGTGTCTGCAATGACAGGAATCGACGGGTCACCCTCCATTGTAAATGTCTCGCGCCCGTAAAGCTCCCATTTCGGAAGCCATCCCCATTCATCATATATGCCAATCATCGAACGCACCATGTCAAGCTGGCGTTCCGGGTAGACAAGCGTCATCAGCTGGTGGAGATTACGGTATGTGTCCCAGAGCGAGAAGACTGTATAGCGGCTCTCACCCTCAGGGACCTTTCCCACGCCATCATTTTCCATCAGAGGATATTCACCATTGACGTCATTAAGGACATTAGGATGTATAAGCGCATGATAGAGGGCAGTGTAGAACACCTCTTTCTGCCTCTGCGAGCCTCCGGAGACCATTATGCGGGAGAGGTCTGACTCCCATGCGGAACTTGCCGCTGCAGACACCTTGTCGAACTGGAACCCGTCCTGCTCCGCATCAAGGTTCATCCTTGCATTCTCGCAGCTGACAAACGAGACCCCGAGCTGAAGCTCTATCTGCTCACCCTCCTCCGTGTCAAATGAGAACCAGTATCCGACATCGTTGCCGGCCAATTCTCGCCCGTACTTCCTGTAGACCTTATATTTGCCGTTATCCGGAGTCCATTCAGCCTCCACGCCTTTCATCTTCGGCTGCTTCTTCCAGAATCCTGACTCCGATGGAGACTTGCTGACCCTCATGACAAAATATATCGGGAACACGGCCTGGGGATTATAGCAGAACGTCCCGAGGAGCCTCATTCCCTCTATTTCAGTGTCACTCACCTTGCGGACCCATGCACCGGTCTCATTGGTGAGGCCTTCACCGAGGTTTATGAGGATGTTCCCCTGTCCCTTGTGGAATGTGTAGCGTTCAATGGATGAGCGCATTGTCGCAGCTGCCTCAGCCTTGATGTCATATGCTGACAATCTGCAGGTGTAATAACCTGGCACAGCAGCCTCGTCTGTATATTCCGAGCCGTACAGATGATAGTCGACTTCAAGGGGCCCTGCCGTAGCCATGGTCAGAAGAGAGCCAAGCTCCGGACATCCCACACCGCTCAGGTTGACATGTGAAAAGCCTGTAAAAAACTTGTTTTCAAAGCAATATGGAGTAGACCACCAGCGGCTGTCCTTGTCATAGACATTAAGGTCAGACCCCATCACATTAAATGGAGAGACACTCATCATCCCGTTCGGGCAGACAGCCCCAGGATTGGTTGTGCCGAAATTGGTTGTGCCGACAAACGGATTTACATATCCGGTAAGATCTTCTCCGGATGCAGCCAGCTGGCACATGACAATTGCGGCCAGGGCTGAAATGATTCTTCTGGTCATAGGAGGTACATTTTATTCCGAAAGCAGTCCTGAGGCACCGGTCATAATTGCCACAGGACTGCAAAATGTGCTACAATATATTGGTCTTCTTTGTAAACTCAATAATTTCTGGGATATATCCGAATGCAAGTCCGGTCACCGTATCTGCACATCCGTAATATACGGCAATCCTGCCGGTGTCAGGATCATGAAGGGCTGCACAAGGGAAAGTCACATTAGGGACATCGCCCATGCATTCATAATCCTTCTGAGGAGATATCAGGTATGGGCCGCTCCTTGCAATCACCTTCCACGGCTGCTCAAGGTCAAGCAATGCCGAGCCGAATGAATAGACATAGCCGTTGCACGAATGCAGCACGCCGTGGTGGAACAGCAGCCAGCCTTCGGATGTCTCGATAGGGACAGGCCCGGCACCGATCTTCATGCACTGCCATGCACTCACCTCAAACGGTGCAGGCGCCATGACATGGCGATGATGCCCCCAGTACTCAAGGTCAGGTGACTCAGAATAGAAGATATCACCGAACGCAGTATGGCCGGTGTCGCTCGGACGTGAAAGCATTGCGAAGTTGCCGTTTATCTTGCGCGGGAACATCACACCGTTGCGGTTATACGGAAGGAAGGCGTTCTCCATCTGGTGGAACACCTTGAAATCCTCTGTCCAGGCGATTCCTATTGTCGGGCCATGGTAGCCGTTGCACCATGTCACATAATACCTGTCCTCCACCTTGCAGACGCGCGGGTCGTATCCGTATACCCACTCACCGATCTCCGGATTGCTGCACTCGAACCTGAGAACCTCAGGGTTGATATCCCATTTGATTCCATCCTTAGAGAATCCGACATGCAGGGCCATCCTGCGGTTGGTGTCATCGCAGCGGAACACTCCGGCGAACCCTCCGTTGAAAGGTACTACTGCGGAATTGAATATACTGTTGGAATCCGGAAGCAGGTCCCTCGGGATTACCGGATTGGCTGAATAGCGCCACATTGTCGCATTGCTGCCTTCAGGCCTTTCTTCCCAAGGCATTGCAGGAAGTGATTCTCCTGCGATCTTTAGTTTGTTCTCCATATATATAAATGTATAATAGATTCTCCACCCATGCCGTCAGGCCTGAATGACAAAACATGCAAAGATACTATTTATTAAAGAGCCGGTCAAGACGTTTCCAGGCCAATTGTGCATATTCCTGGCATGGATCCGCAAAAAGAGGAACAGCGTTTGTATTAGCTGGCTTAAACATTAAACAAAGCAATATCATGAAAACGGCAGAAAATAAATGCAAGTCGCCAGATATGGCGCAGAAGTACACGGCAGAACAGTTGACATCACGCAAGAGCGGCCATGTAGTGACACAGCTTACACCGGATGACCTGATGACAGACGAATGTCTCAGGAAATCAGGCACCGATGCTGACGGAGAGCCGACAGCACAGCAGCTGAACCAGGAAGTAACCGCCATCAACCCTTCAGTGGAAAGCATGGACGGACGCGGCTAAAAGGGGATCGGGGACAGAAACAGCATCTGCCCCCGATTCCTTTATCATTTATTGAAAAGCTGGTCAAGCAGGGCTGCACGCTCCTTGGTAAGCGTGCGGATACGCTCAATCTCCTCAGGATATGTCTTTGCCGGCATCTTGGCCTCAGAGCTGAACTGATAATAGAACGGCCATACTGTGAAATTCGCATCTATGGCCTTCGGCATTCCAGAAGGAATCTCATCAAGAAGCCTGTCGGTCAGCGCAAGCAGTTCATCCTTCTTGGCAGCCCAGCGCTTTGCCACGAATGCACGGAATGTCTCATCCTGCCAGACTCTCTGGAACCAGTCATTATCCATACCGGCATTCATCCAGAAACCTGCATGGATCATCAGATTTGACAACGGCTGGTACTGGTAATGAGGGACACGCCTGTCATTGTCCCATCCCTTGTCACAGTCCCATATAGGGCCGAAGAACAGCTTGTCAACACCGCGGCGCTTGTACATGTAGGTACTTGTGTAGCCGTCCATGTCACCGACAAGTTCCTTGATGATTATATAGTCAGCAAGGGTCTTCTCGTCCATATATTTGCGCCATCCGTTGTCCGGGTCCTTGAAATTGCTGCCGTAAAGAGCATTCTCGGCCGTACCGATGAAATTGGTGATATAGCTGTACTGGGCAGGGTCATAGTCATCATCTTCAGGGTACTTATAGGTCATCTTCACACGCTTGTACGGGGAATAATAGCTTCCTTCGTGGATATCAGTCTCAATGATATAGCCTCCGGTAATCTTCTCCGGGTCACTGCCGTCAGCGGCCTTAAGCTTGTCCACCGCGATACGCCCAGGCTTGCGCTGCATCTGGTCGCTCATCTGGTAGACCCCGAAATACTCTCCGTCAAGATATTTTGTCTGCTTTGTGTCGGAATAATAGTAATAGCCGGTGAAATAGACATTTATAAGCTGCATGCAAGGTGTGAAGTTAAGGGCTTTCTCATGGTGGTAATTCTCAGCCGCATTAAACAGCCTCCTTGAATACTCGAACGCTATACAGTTGCGGATAAGCGACTTGTCCATATCCTGCGACATTATGACCCAGCTCTTCTCCGTTGCATGGTTCAGGCCTATAGGGCTGAACTCCTCGGTGAATTTCAGGCGGAAAGGCTTCTTCGGAAGTATCCATGTGGAATTTCCGCGTCCGCGCATCTCGATCTTGCCTTTCTCGGCGCTGTCCCACCAGCCCTCGCCGGTAGACCCCGGAGTCTTGTCAAACAGTTCAATATATGTCTGGACATATGTTTCCTTTCCCTCGATGAGCACATCCGGCCTTACGTGGAGACAAGGAAGTTCCCTGTTGATCTGAGGGCAGTTGAGAGAGACGGAATAGTCTTTTGTATCCCCGTTTTCAGCCTTTACAGTCAGGACAAAGTCGTCGGCGAATGATATCGCTGTAGTCCCGGAAATGACTTCCTGGCCATTGACAAGGACCTTATGCCCGTTGGAGGTGAATGTAGGGATTATCATCTCAGGGTTTTCCTTCTTTATCCATTTCAGGTATTTTCCTGTTATTGTCCTGGCCTCACTGTCAAAGGTGACAGGAATCGAGAATCCGTTCACAGCCTCGTCAATCCTGAAAGTAAGGAGGTCGCATGTCGAGCTCCTCGGATGGTCCGGTGCAGCCTGTACAACCTCTATCAGGACATCATCACAGCCGGATGCTGAAAGGATAACATTTGCGGAACGCTCCTCCATGCTTCCATTCAGCTCCACCGTCACCTCTATATAGGCAGACGAGATTCCTATTGACTTAAGTTCTGGCTCACCGTCTTCGGGTGCTTTCCCAGGCCGCGAGACAATCTTTGCGGTGCACCATGTCCTGGTCGTATTGACGGCTACATTGCGGTTGGAAATGACGAGTGCGTATTGCACACCTCCATCTGCATCAAATGCAAATTCCGTCTGCTCCACCGCCAGGCGCGGCTCGCTTCCTCCCACCGGCTCTTCCACAAGGCTGTCTTTGCAGGAACTTAGCCCAAATACACAGAACAGAGTGGCAAACAGCGCGTTAATGACCTTGATATACTTCATACAACAAACAGCTTTAATGATAAAACGAATAAATATAACTGTTTTTATCAAATATTAAAAAGGCCGGGCCATATTTTATAGCCCGGCCTGATATCAGCATCTGGTCCCAAAGACGCAGATCCATAAAAACAATGCTTTGCAGAAGAACTACTCCACTACGATAGGACCGTCAAGCTCATTCCAGGTTGCACCTGCTACCCAAGAATAGCCGTTAGGCATATTCTGCGCTGTAAAATGGTTTGCGTTAGATGTAGAATCATAGATGACAGAGCCTTCACCTTCGTCCATCTTCCAGTAAGATATAAGACCTTCTGAGTTGGCAGGTACTGAATAGAAGTGGCCTTCAGCCTTGATTTCATCCTGGGTAAGAGCCCTGTTCCAGATACGTGCCTCTGCGATTTCTCCTTTCCAGTCACGGCCATTCGAGTAGCCCCAGCCGAAGTAGAGACGCTGTGTAGTGCTGTTGCCGGTATAAGTCTCTGTGAAATCCACGTCCTTGAAGTCTGACGGCAGTGCGCCTTCAGCAACAACTTCACCGTTCAGGTAGATGACAGCCTTTGTCCCGTCGAGAGTCACTGCCACATGGAACCACTTGTCAGCAGGCAGATAGTTTGCAGAATTATTTACCTGCAGTTTCCATTCGGCATTTTCGCCTCCGCTGATTGTAGTTCTTGCGCATACCAGCTCCCATGCGTTCTTAGGATAGGAATCACCATGTCTGATCAGGAAACGTCTCTCGATACCGAAGAGATAGCCAAGGGAGCTCAACGAGCCGGTATGCCTTGCGAGCATCTCGACAGTGAACACCTTGCCCACTTTCATTACATCTGCGTTTGGCCAGGTTTCAGGACTTGCTATACGTGCATTTGCAATATTGATGGCATATTTAAGGTTGCTCTGCCTTACGCTTACTGTTGCAACGATAGGCTCGGCACCTTCTGCAGGATTCTTCTCAGTGAAGATGATGGAAGCACTTCTCTGCTTGCCCTCCTCTGTGAATGCAGTGTAGTTCCATTTCTCAACGTTTCCTTCTGTCTTATGGTCGGTAAGCCAGCCTGAACCCTCACCATAGGTGATTTCATATTCAACGTTGGCCTTAACCGGAATCTCAAGGGTTCCGGCAGCGGAAGGATCAAGAGAATACGAAGCTGATTCAGGCTCAATGGTAGGCTTAGGTGTCTGGGTGAAAGTAACGTTTACAGGGTTGGCAGATCCGCCTTTGACAGTGATTTCTGCTGTACGCGGCTCAAGTCCGGCGAGCGCATCATACTCAAAGTCAATATTAACTGAATTCTGGGTGTCGCCCTCAAGTACGATGAGCTTGCGGACCCACTCCTCAGAGCATTCCACTTCAATATCGCTCTCAGTAACTTTCTTAAGAGCAACGGCAACAGTGAATTTGCCTGCCTCATAAGTTCCAGACACCTCTGCGTCTGAAATGAGAGTTATCACAGGCACATCGCCAGGCATTGAAATTACAGTAAAAGGAGCAGAAGCATTACCGCAAGAGAATACGAATTCAGCTGTCTTCAGTTCTGTGGCATTGGCGTCCACAACGAACTTCACGATGTCGCCGTCAACTCCGGATGCCTTGTCGGGAGTAACCCAGTCATAGGTATTTCCATCTTTAGATGCGAGGGTCCAGTCGCCTGTACTGGTAACAATTACCTGGACGTTACCGCCCTCTCCACCGACAGTCATGCTCTCTGGAGCAACTGTAATCTCGTCTGCGGCAGATGGCGTAGTACCGTTCTGGTCCTTACATCCCGCCAATGCCAAGAATGCAGCGGCGAGCAATAAAATCTTTTTCATATAGTATTAATAATTAAATGGTTCTATTAATATTCGTATGGAGTGTCGTCATACTGGCCCTCACCTATCTTCTTATAGTAGATAGTAGGCTCAACGAGCTTGCTCTCATAGCAAAGCTCAGCAGTCTCGGAAATAAGAGACTTGAGTGCCCTGCTTGTGGTAGGATCCCATGCAAACCATGCTGCACCCCAGCCATAGCCTGCATCCATCTTGGCTTTAATAGCAGATGCACTTGTAGTATATCCTCTTGCACACTCGACACTTACACCGCAGCAAGCAGCCAGGGTCTGGTCGTCTGTTTTATTTCCCGAACCATAATAGTTCGCCATTACGCAATTACAGAATTCTGAAACGTGGTGAACTAAATTGTCTTCAGGGTCTGTAACAGGGCCGAGGCTGATGCCGAACTGGAAGTAAGATATGTCTATAGGCCAATCGCAGACTGCAGAAGCCTGTTTCCACAACTGATAAGCCATGAAAGAGAAACCGTCACCGAATTCATTGTCATCTGCGCTCCTTACCCATTCGCTGCCCATGGCTCCTCCGTGGGTTCCGGTATACTCCTCGTCAAGGAAGAAACCGTCAAGATAGCAATCTTTAGCAATCTCGGCCATTTCCATTGCGAACTGCTCGCATCCCCAGTTGGAGATGTTGGTAAGGCCAGCGTAGGTATGGTGAGGCATAAGGCCCATGTAGATCTTGATACCTGCATCATGGATAGGCTTGAGATATTTCTCAGGCTCGCTTATAAGAGCGGCAGTGTTTGCGTTGATTGCAGTCTCGCCATATCTCTTGTTGAATGCTACGCGATTCTCCTCAGGATACCATCCGATATTACCTGAGAAAAGGACAAGTGCATCAAAGAAGTATGAACCATCCTCAAGCTTGTAGGTCAGGACATTAAGAGGGTTGGTGTCATTAAACTCCATAACGCAGAGCTGCTTGCATGTACGAGGGCTCTTTTTCATTACGGCATAGTTCAGACGGGCATCAGAGTTCTTGGCGAAAGCTGCATCACCGGAAACGACCTCAGCCTTCAAAGGAAGGAGATACTGAACGTTATAAGGAAGAGACTCACCGTTGAAAGTGAAAGGAAGAGTAACTTCAGTCTCGCCTGCAGCAACGGTAATCTTGGTGCTGCCTGCAGAAAGAGTGTAGGTCTCAACCGGAAGAAGAGTGCTTGATGTCCCGTGGGCATAGTCGTACTGGGCGATATAGCTTTCATCGACAGAGACCCTGATCTCTACATTATTTGCAGAGGCCCTGGAAAGGGTAAGCTTGAGTTCTGCGCTTACAGTAAGTTCCTTTGCAATTTCAATTTTAACATCGTTTGAGCCGGAAGCATCAAGAAGAACTGCTGAAACGGCATTAGGGTCAACAGCTCCGCCACCATTTGCTCCTTCCTGCATAACTGAAACATTTACAGTCTTTGCAGAACCGGCAGTGAATGAGATACGGCCCAGAAGTGCGTCATCGGAAGTGTTGTCAGCCTTTGTGTTGACAACAAGGACATCACCGTCGCGGGTTGCAGAAACCCACTCTGGAGCGGTGTACGCCCAGTCATCAGCGTCTGTAGTGACTGTGAGGGTCACGTCAGAGTTACCGCTTGCCGCAAAGACAATCGGTGTGGAAGGATCGACAGACAAGCTGTCAGTCTTTGTAGTCGAGTCTTGGCATGAGGTCATGCCAAAAGCACAGCACAGGAATATTCCTGCCAATTGTTTGAAATTTTTCATGAAAAAATGAGTTGGTTATTATAATAACTAATTATGATTATAACTGATCTTTCAGATGCACCTTATTCTATCGGGAGGTTTACCGGATACCAGATGAAATTCTGGTTGCCTGTCAGGTCATTTCCATAAATGGAGTAGTCCTTGACTATCTTGCCTTTTCCGTTGTCGAACTTCCAGTAGGCGACAAGCTCTTCAGGGAAGTTGCCGGTCTCCTCATCCGGATACAGCTTGTAGAAATGAGCAGGGGCATTGATTTCCTCTTCGGTAAGGACTTTCTTCCACATGCGTACCTCCGAGATAAATCCGTTGAAGCTTCTGTCATTGTTGTAAGAATAGCCTATCCAGAAGCAACGCGGCTTGTTGTTGTCTTCCTCTGAATGCTCTACCATGAAGTTTACCTTATTCTTGGCCATGACATTGCCATCGCCGTCAACAGCGGTAGATTTGCCTTCTATCTTCAATTTTCCGTTGATATAGAACTTGATATCTGCTCCGTCGGTCTTGTCTTCACCTCCGTCGAACGTAAGGGCTATGTGATACCAGTTGTCCGTCTTGAGCTGCATGGTAGGGTCTGTGAGACTGTTCCTGTAAGTTTTGTTGTCTGCATCCTTGCAGGCGAATGCGATCTGGATCTGGTTTGTTGCAAGGCCGGCGTCTCCGACACGGATGAGGAAGTCGTCCTCGATTCCCATTATCGTATTGATGGAGCTTTCGTTGGTAAAGGCACGCGGATTAATCAGGGCTTCCATAGTGAAGTGCTCCATATCCTGGACCTCTGTAAAATTATCCCATACCGGCCATGCCCTGTTAGCGTAGATGTCAGCTGTGACATTGACAAGGGAAGCCTTCATCACCACAAGATAAATGGTCCTGGCCCTTGACAGCATCTCCACTCCGTCAGTCTCGATGTTTACAGGAAGCACGTATTTCTTGGTGTAGTCAAGCCCCTGTCCTTCACCGAGATTCTTGAACGGGACAATGATGTCGCCGCTTTCAACCCTCCCCTGCCTGATTTCAGCTTCGAGCTGAGAGAGTTCATAATGTCCCTCAGGAAGAAGAATGGCATCCTCATCGTTGAACGCCACCTTATAGGTTGCCAGCATCTCCGGAGCAACTGCAAAATTAACTTTCAGATTCTCCGATACCGGACGGGCCACGCAGACCTTGAAGGAAAAATCCATTTCCTCCACATGTTCATCGACAGCCACCCTGACCTCATTCCTGATATCGCAATCAAGGTAGACCTTGTTTTCAAAATTCTCATCGTCATGGCAGGCGGCAAGAGAAAGAAGCGAAAACAATGATGCTATTGTAATTTTTCTTTTCATAATTCCTTTTGATTAATTGGCATTAGCTGCAAGATAATTGATGGCTCTGCGGATATTGACGAAATTTCCGTAGGTCACAGGATGCTCCCTTTTAGTGTCCCCGGCCTCGAAATAGCTGTCGTTGAAGTAGTCATCGTTTGCATTTGATACGGCAAGTCCCAATGAGATATAGGTCTTGCCTCCGTAGGTATAGTCACCGAGCTTGACAAGGTCTTCCGCTGCCTCATAGATTGTCTCGCCTTTTGGCTCCGGCTCGTCAATGCTCGGGGTCACTGCCTCGAAGATAATCCTGTCTTTCTGGTCGATACTGGAGAGGACACTTCTGACTTTCGACCTGAGGCTTGCCACTCCCTTGTCGCCGCCCATCACCAATATGATATACTTGGTCTCAGCCAGGATGGACTTGTCCTGAAGCAGATTGACATTGCCGCGCATCATGAAGAGCTTGTCTTTATTTGAAGCCCTCCACTCAGATACAGCCTCCATGAAACCGTTCATGCTTGCTTTCTCCTCGTCAGTGATGAGTGTTCCGGTAAATGAGGCTATTACACCGTCAAACGGATACTTTCCGCAATAGGAGAACTGCCTTGCAGCATGCTCCTTGAAATATGCCTTGCACTCGTCAAGTGTCGGTACCGGACTCCCGTTGTCTGAGAGTGCTATCTTATGGTCAAGCCAGTCTGCATAGGCAAGAGCAAAGTCAACAGCAGAGAGCACGGAAGTAGCCTTCTTCTCCTTCACCAGAGAAATCTGCTTCACAAATTCGGAGTGGAGGTTTTCCAGATTGCCCACGCAGATATAGTCAGCGCTGTCCGGCATTGCCATAAGCAGCTGGGACTGGGAGACAGGATATGCATCCGTGCCGCTGACATTAAGGATCATCACCTTGTGGTCTGTAGCCTTATACTCCCTGATTGACTTCAGATACGCCTCATATCCGGCCGGGTCTGTCTCCTCAACCCCCTTGTGGATATAATCCAATGCCTCAGGCTTCGTCCAGTCGCTGCAGGCAACTGCAGCAAAGACGGCTGTAAAGAGGACTATAAATATCTTTTTCATATAGATGTCGAATGATTAATTATTTATTCACTGCGGGGTTGCAGTCCCACCATACTCTTGTGGCCATGTTGTCCCTTCCGCCAAGAAGATTTGCCACTGCGTAGGAATAGTTCTCGGCATTTGTCGTGCGCTCGTCCTGTGGATAAGGCATACGTCGTGCTCCGAATGAGTTGTCAACGATTCCTCCGCTCATATTACCTTCGTCTGAAGCCGGGAAAAATTTAGGGTAGCCGGTACGGCGGTGGTCTGCCCACGCCTCGTTTCCGAGGTTGAAGTTGGCAATCCATTTCTGGATCATGATGCGCTCCTGCTTCTGTGCATCAGTGGCGGCATCATCCCATTTGACAGCCAGGTCAGTCAAGGCTACCGGACGGCTCTCACCCTCCGGGTTCACATAGGTGACAGGAGTATTGACATCATTGCTGATGTATGAATCATAACCTGAGACTCCATACTGTTCAAATGAAAGCCTGACACCTTCGTTGTAGTACTCTCCGGCATCACCGCTGATAACTCCAAGAACCACTGCCTCCGCCTTAAGGAAAGCGACCTCAGCGGCATTCATCCACTGCAGAGGGTCATTGTATCCGATATTTACGCCGGAATATTTACGGCCGACAGTGCCGAGCGGCGGCTTGACAACGCTGATGAGTGCTCCGGTATACATGAACTCCTTGTCTTCAAACTCTGACTTGATGAAATATTTCTCGCAACGGGGGTCATTGTATGCAGTCATATATGAAGTGATTTCTGCTGCTGCATGGGTATCTCCACCAGTCTCCGAGCCGGCAATCTGGTTATACTTGACTGCAGTATAGAGAGGATTCCCCTTGTCGCCGAATGCGACAGGCTGCAAAGCTGCATTGTCATTGTTTGAAGTGAAGGCCCCAATAGGGTGCGACATTACTTCATTGAATTTTGCAACTGCCTTTTCCTTTCCACCCTCAGTGTAGACGATGCGCATTGCCAGACGGAGCTTCAGGGAGTTGGCGAGTTTGCACCAATTCCTGATACTGCCGCTGTATACCGGGTCTGCATTTGCCGAATATGTCAGGTCCGCATTATCTTCAAGAACTGCAATGGCTTCATCCAGTTCATCGAACATCCTGTCATAGACCTGCTCCTGGGAATCGTAAGGGACAGTCAGTTCGGCGCCTACTCCGATATTTGAATAAGGGATAGGGCCGTATGTGTCGGTCACCCTCTGCATTGCAGCAACCTTTACTACATTCGCCATGCTGTGGACAACAGGGTCGTCTGTAATTTTCTTCAGCTCCCTAAGGTTGGTAAAAAGCTTTGGGATTATATGGTCACTGTACATGAACACCCTTGTCCAGTCGTCGGTAGGGTTGAAGTTGTCAATGGTTTTTGACCAGCTTCCTGTAGAGGAGTAATATCCTCCCATAGGGCCGCCGAGAAGGCAGTCTGTGAACTGGGCAGTATTGACATCGGTCGATACCACAGTCCCGCAGATAGCAGACAAAGTCGCTCCTATGATATAATCATCCTGAATCATCTGCCCGTAATTAACCTCATACGGGTTAGTATTGATTTTCAGATAATTGCCGGTGCACGCCATTGTCATTGAAAGTGACAGTATAAAAATATATTTTTTCATATCATGCTGAATTAGAAAGTGATCCTCACATTAAATCCGAAATTGCGAAGCGAAGGCATCATGAAGTGGTCGATTCCCTGGTAGTAGTTACCGGTGGTCGCCACAGCCTCAGGATCAAACGGAGCCTTGTTATAAATCATCCACAGGTTGCGTCCGACAATGGATATGTTCAGGTCACATACGTCACCAAGCATCTTGCGCGGGAAAGTATAGCCGACAGAAGCCTCCTGAAGACGGACATTGGTTGCCGAATAGGTGTAGGCCTGAGGAAGAGAGCCAGGACCTCCGACAGTTGTATACCAGCTGTTCGCCGATATGAGGTTGTCTCCACCGTTAATCCAGATGCCACCATTGTCACGGGCAACAGCAGAAGCCTCGGACACACCGTAGTAGTCAAGGTAAGCCTGTGTACTTGAATATACGATACCGCCGATTCTCGCTGTAACAAGGAAGCCGAAAGTAAAGTTCTCAATCTTGAAATCGTTCCTCCATGCCATATTTGCCTTAGGGAGCACGCTTCCAAGCTTCACATAGTCGTCCTTGTCGGTAATGGTGCTGACATTCACCTTGCCGCTCTCGTCTACCATCAGCTTATCATTTGAGTCATATCTGAAATCGCTGAGTGAATAAAGGTCACCGAGCGTACCGCCTTTTTTCAAGATGAAGTGAGCCTGGCCGAGCCCCTTCATGTCAAGCTGCGGCACACTGAAATATGATTCGGTCTCAGGATTCCATACGTTGTCTGCCAATTCAATGATCTTGTTCTCATTCATTGAAAGGGTGTAGTTCGTGTCCCACCTGAAGATTCCCCAGGTATGGTTGAAGCCAAGATTGAACTCAAGACCCTGGTTCATGACATTACCGGACTGGACATAAATCTTCGAAGACCCAGAACCTGTGGAGATCTGAGGGTCGAATGTCTGGTTCTTTGTATTGGTACGGTAATATGTCGCATCCAGGCTGAAATCCTTGAGGAAACGCATGGTAAGACCAATCTCGAACGAATCTGTACGCTCCGGCTTCAGGTCATACATAGGGTAATCAGTCTGGATATTCCAGCTCAAGTTGCTTCCGCTCCATGAGTACATAGGGTTGGCGATATAGCGCGCGAAAGCCGTACCCACAGACGCCCATGAACCACGTATCTTAATATACTCCAGATTCTTAGGCATATTAGGAATAATCTCCGAAAGCACTACTGACGCACCGACTGAAGGATAGAAGAAAGACGTCCTGTTTGAGTGAGGGCCGGCCAGCTGCGAAGGCCAGTCGTTACGGGCTGTCACTGTCAGGTAATATGTCCCCTTGAAGCCGACCTCGGCAGAGCCGAATACGGACTGGGTCTGCTCTCTCCAGCCTTCCTGAAGACGTGTGGTCTTCTGGGAATTGCTGATGTTCTGAATATTGAACACGTTTGCAAGCCCTGCCTTCTCATCGGAAATCAGGCGATCGGCGATAGGGCCCCTGTTCTTCACTGCATCGTAGAACATATCTGAAATGGAGACACCGATGTTTGCCTGAAAGGTCCAGTCATCGTTGAACCTCTTGTTGATGTTCACGAGTGCATCAGCATAAATCTGGCGGTCCTTCATCTCGGTGATACCGAACAGGCCATTCTGTGACCCCTCGGTAAGCTGGGTCGCAGTGGTCGCATGGAATTTCTCTGTGTAGGTAGTGAAAGACTGGTCCATGCGCACGCGTCCGGCAACATTCAGCCAATCCAGGATGTCGTAGGAAAGAGATGCATTGAGCATGAAACGGTGTTTCTTGTTTTCACGTACGTTCCTGTAGTTGATCCAGTACGGGTTCTGCATGGTCATGCCGGCATCGCCTACTGGCCAGTACTGGGTATAGAGCTTTCTGTTGGCATCGTAACGCTCGAACATCCTGTACTCCTCCCAGTCATTCCCCCTCGGGAAAAGATATGCACCGACCAACGGGTTATTGTAGGTACCCTGGTTGATCATGTTGCGGTCCTTCTGGAGGATATAGCTTGCACCTACATCAAGGTGCATCTTGTCTTTAAGGAAAGCTGTATTG
Organism: uncultured Bacteroidales bacterium; assembly: GCA_947179325.1. GTDB lineage: Bacteria > Bacteroidota > Bacteroidia > Bacteroidales > UBA932 > Cryptobacteroides. The sequence goes on from CAMXAU010000020.1 coordinate 24,393, forward strand.
TTGCGGAAAGTGAAGTTGTAACGGTTGTAGCCATTATTCGGCACAATACCGTATGAGTCAATGGCAGAAGCGGACAGGTAAGTCTGGTTCTTATCATTGCCCATTGACACTGAAGCACTCTCGCTATGTACAAAACCTGTCTTGAAGTAATCCTTCGCTGGGTTGTAGCCAGGGTTGTTTACAGAATTGAGCTTAGCACCCCAGCTGCGGTCAATCGAGCCGACAGAGGAGTAAAGGTCACCTGTTCCATATGTGTTCTGGAAACGTGGAAGCACGAAAGGGTTCATCATCTCGACTCCCGCAGTGACAGTGGCAGTCACCTTTCCGGCCTTGCCTTTCTTGGTGGTGATGACAATCGCACCGTTGGCCGCATCCGAACCGTAAAGCGCCGCTGCTGCAGCACCGGTCAGCACTGACATTGATTCGATGTCGTCAGGGTTGATATCAGCGATAGGGTCAGTTGAGCCTTGTGACCCGAATTCTGTCGAGCCGTCCCTTGCAGAAGTATACATAGGGACACCGTCAATGACATAAAGCGCATTGGAAGACTGGGAGATGGACTTGGCACCCCTCATCACGACCTTGGTCGCACCTCCGACTCCGGAAGAGGAGGCGTTGATGTTGAGGCCGGCAACCTTACCGTTGAGGGAATTGATGAAATTGGCGTCCTTGTTTGCCACGAGGGCATCGGCATTCACCTGCTGGACGTTATACGAAAGGGCCTTCTCGGAGCGTTTGATGCCGAGAGCGGTGACCACAGTACCTTCCATGAGGATGGCATCGTCCTGCATTGTCACATTGAATACGCGGCGGCCTCCGATTGCAAACTCCTGGGTGCTATAGCCGAGGCACGAGAATTCAAGGACAGAGCTTTCCATTCCAGAAGGAAGCTCAAAGGAGAAATTTCCGTCAAGGTCAGTGCTCGTACCTGTCGTGGTACCTTTCACGAGCACGCCTACACCGATGACCGGATATCCGGCTACATCGACGACTGTTCCAGATATAATATTATCTGATGGATCCCCCCCCCTATTTGACTGGGAAGATTTCCTGAAGAGCACAATGTGGGCAGATTCAATCCTGAACTCCACATCTTTTCCGGCAAAAAGGACCTTGAGGGCCTCCTCAACGGTCTTTTCCGTGACATTGATGCTGACTTTCTGATTTACATCAATGTCCTTATTCAAGAACACATAGTCAGTCTGCTGCTCGATGCTGCGCATCACCTGCTCAAGAGGGGCATCTGTCATATTGATTGTCACACGCCCCTGCCCCTGGGCAAACGCCACAGCCGGGCACAGGCAAAGGACAGCCGCAATGACATGCACAAGCAGCCTGGCAACTTTAGTAGATAAGTTTTTAGACATATAAAATTATCATGGTTTTAGTTAATGTCATCTCTGTGTGACAGGCTCCTGCCTATCTTATGATAATGGTATTGTTCTTCTCGTCCTTTTCATAGCTGAAATCGCAGGCCTCCTGCAGGAGATGCAAAGCGAAGTCAACGCCCTCGGAAACCCTTATCTTTCCGCTCATATAGCCTCCTATATCCTTCCTTTCAAGCACAATCCTGACATTGTATGCATCCTCAAACCGGTGCATAAGCTCCTCAAAACCGACTCCACCGATATTTATATATCCGTCTATCCAGCTCACCACATCATCGGCCCGGACTGTGGTCACAACAAGATGGCTTCCCACACGCGTCGCCTTTTCGTCAGGACAGAGAATTACCTGCTCGTACTCCTCGTCACCGAGAGTGGAGACCTTCACCTTGCCGCGGAGCAGAGTCGTGGAAAAATGTCCGTTTTCTTCGTCTGCATATACATTGAATTCCGTTCCGAGCACTTCTATCATTGAATCAAAGGTCTCGACACGGAACGGATGGGCCTCGTCATGCTCTACATTGAGGAAGGCCTCACCGGAAAGCTTGACATGGCGCACATCTTTGGCAAACACAGGGGGATATTCCAGACGCGAGCCTCCGTTAAGGAAGACCTTGGTTCCGTCGCTCAAGACAATGGACATGCTTTGTCCTGCAGGAATTTCTATCACATTTGAGCACGAGGCAAGCCTGTCAATCGCAATTTCTTCCCCGGCTTGTTTTCCAGCGTAGCCCGCCAGTGCAATGAGCACAAGAGAGGCAGCGACTCCGCATAACGGCTTCCAGAAACGGGAAACGATCCTGCGTGGCCGTCCGGCCGCATGAGCAGGAACATAATTGGCTTCCTGGAAAACCATCGCGTCGTACACGGCGTGGGCATCATCGAACTCCTTCTGATGATGCGGGTCGGCTTTCAGCCATTCTTCTATATATAGAATATCTTCTGTGTCAGCTGAATTGTTGAAATAGCTATATAGTTTCTCGTCTTTCATATTTGTCAATTATGCAACCGTTTTTGATCAACGACATACTATAGACGAGCGAACGGAGGTGTTCTACATAATTTTCTTCACTTTTTTACTTTTTTTGCCGAACTTTGCCGTCCGGAGGAAAAAGTTATGAATGGAAAGGATACAAACAGCAGGCATGTGCTCACTGAGGATGAATTCAGTGAGCTGTTCCGTGACAGCCGTTCCCTTTTCATCAAAATAGCCAATTCGTACGTCCATGACCATTCAGTTGCCGAGGATATCACAAATGACAGTTTCATCAGGCTATGGGAGAAACGGGAGGATATCTACACGGACAACTACCAGTCATATGCCTTCAAGATCATAATCAACAAATGTCTTGACTACCTGAAATCCCAGCAAGTCCGCAGCAACGCCAAGCAGGACATGAGCGACATCATGAAAAGAATGCAGATATACGAAATAGCCTCATTGAGGAGCTGCAACCCTGACAAGATTTTCGCGGCAGAAATCGAAGACATATTCATGGAAACAATAGACCGGCTTCCCGAGCTTACACGCGAAGTCTTCACTTCAAGCCGATTCCACGGCAAAAACTACAGTGAAATAGCCGCGGAATACAATCTTACCGTACGCCAGGTCACCTCTCACATCCAGTATGCCCTCAAAATCCTGAGGCTCGCGCTCAAAGACTACATCAGTTCACATTAGCAGCTCCGCATCAGCACGGCTGTACCATATATTGAAAAAATCATACTTGTGCAGCCTTACTCCGGCCAGCACGGCCGCACAAGAAGAAAAAAAACAGGGCAGGAATCATCGCTTACATGCGTTGGCACGGAGCCGCGCGAACGTGATCACGCCGGCAGGGGCCTGGCGGCTGGCAAGGAGTTCCTTCATCTTCTCCATATACGGCTCTACATGGGAGAAGAATTTCATATACCCATCACACAGGGCATTCAGGCCGGTCTCTCCGGTTTCTGTCCTGTTGAAACGGTGCTTCGGGCATTCTCCATGGCAGGCAAAGAACCATTTGCAGCGGATACATCTCCTTGGCAGGGAATTACGTTTCCCGATACCGAAGCGTGTCTGCTCAGCCGACTCCATCATTGTCCTCAGGTCATCTGACATGATGTTGCCGAGACGGTATTTCGGATATACAAAATGGTCGCACGGATAAAGGTCGCCATTGTGCTCTATGATGGAATTGCCTCCGCATGTCTCAGCATAGACGCAGGTCCCGGGCATCGCGCCGCACCAGCATGCAAGAGCTGCATCGAACTGGTTCACAAAATATTGCCCGACATCATTGCAGACCCAATAGTCGAATATGTCGCAAAGGTACCTGCCGTATGCGATGGCACTGACAGACCACGGCGCAATCCTCGCCCCCTCCTCTGCAGGGTCGACTATGAACGGGCGCGCGCCCTTGATTTCTTTCCCGGCAGCATTGACCGGATATTTTATATGCTCCACGACAGGCATGAACTGCATGTAGCGGCTTCCGACTGACTTCAGGAAGCGGTAGACCTCAAGCCCCCTGCCCTCGCTCGCCTTGTTGACCGTTGTCATCGTATTGTATTCCACCCCCTGGCGGTAAAGGATTTCAAGGCCACGCATAACCTTGTCGAAGGTTGGCGCGCCGCCTTTGTCCTTGCGGTAGCGGTCATGGATGTCCTTTGGGCCGTCCAGCGATATGCCGACAAGGAAGCTGTTGTCACGGAAGAATGACGCCCATTCGTGGGTAATCAGCGTACCGTTGGTCTGCAGTGTGTTATGGATTATCTTGTCGCCGGCATATTTCTGCTCAAGCTCAATTGCCTTGCGATAGAAGTCCAGGCCAAGCACAAGAGGCTCTCCGCCATGCCAGTTGAACGTCACCTCGGGGACATCGTTGGCCCTGATATATTCACGTATCACGGTCTCAAGCATTTCCAGACTCATCCTCGGTTCCCTGCCCCCATATATTTCAGCCTTGTCAAGGTAATAGCAATAGTGGCAGTCAAGATTGCAGAGCGAGCCTGCCGGCTTTATCATGATATTGAATGCCATCGGACCGGAAATCCTCACGGCATCGTTCAGTGTTATCGTATCTTTTATATCCATGTCATTCGAAGAAATTCATGCAAATATAAGAAGCGGTTTGGATTTATCCATGCCAAAAGCCCCAAGAGCATATAGAAAGGCCGGGCGCATCAGGACAAAGCCAGGGTTTTATTGGAAAAACGGACAAAAAGACACATTTTTGCATTCTGCATCGGAAAATCCGTGCATAAAGTTTAACCACAGAAAGGCATCAGACATGAAAAGAACCATATTTATACTGGCTGCGGCCATCGTCCTTGCCGGATTCTGCAACGCGTATGCAGGAAATTACAGGACAGAGACAGACATCCCCTATTCACAGTCAGACGACGCCTATGCGAAAGAGCGGTGCCGTCTTGACATCTATTATCCGGAAGACGCGTCTGGAGCACCGTCAGTCGTATGGTTCCATGGAGGAGGGCTGACTGGAGGGCAGAAATTCATTCCACAGGAACTTAAGGAGGCAGGAATCATCGTGATAGCTGTCAACTACCGTCTGCTTCCGGGATGCACCCTACAGGATTGCATAGATGACGCTGCAGCTGCTGTCGCATGGGCATTCGGCAATATCGAGAGGTTCGGGGGAAGCAGGGAGCGGATTTTTGTGTCCGGCCATTCGGCCGGAGGCTACCTGACGTCCATGATAGGGCTTGACAGGAAATGGCTTGCAAAATATGGCATTGATGCGGATTCAATTGCCGCCCTTGTCCCTTTCAGCGGACAGGTGATCACGCATTTCGCCTACCGCAGGCAGAAAGGCATGTCGGAGCTGCAGCCGTGCATAGACGAATTTGCGCCTCTGTACTGGGTCCGTCCGGATTCATCACCCTATATCATAATAACCGGCGACAGCGAGATGGAACTGTACGGGAGATATGAGGAAAACGCCTATATGTGGAGGATGATGAAACTCGTGGGGCATCCGTACACGGAGATATACAAGCTTGACGGGTACGACCATGGCGCGATGGCGGCACCAGCATTTCATATACTCAAAAGTACAATCAGACGCATAACTGACAGTAAATAGAAGGGAAAGACATGGCAGACAGGAAATTCGGGACATGCTTCTTTGAAAGATACGCAAAAGTGACGCTTGAGACATTTCTCGGCGAAAGGTATTCCGGACTTGTCAACATGGACAGGCCGGACCTCCAGGCTACAGACCATTCTCTCGGCATTGAAGTGACAAGGGCTATGGAGGAGAACAGGAACGTCGCGGACTCGCTGCTCAAGGAGATGGCAGGAATCGAGCGGCCGTCCCATGACAGGGACGACTATGAAGCCATCATAGGCAGCGGATATGCATATGGCCTGCAGGATGGCCGTTTCATAGGAAGCAGGGAATATGACTACTGGAGGCTCGCGCACCCGCTGAAAAGAATAATAGAGAGCAAGGTCTCCAAGGTCGGATCCGGATTCTACGGGCAATTTTCAGAATACGGGCTATATATATTCTGCAAGGACATACTTCCCGAGGAGGAGATAAGCCTTACACTTGACTACATCATGGAGCTGCAGATGAACCTTGACATCAGGTATTCCACACTGTACCTGTCACTTGTAGACAGTCTCTATGTATGCGACCTGACGATACACGACCCTGTCAGACGGGAGCATGCAATCTCAAGATACAGGATATCCAGGCAGCAGTGCCGCAAATTCTTCACCATGGCATTATAAAGTTTGTCTGCACTTCCCGGCCAATGGGCCAGAAGGAAGTGCAGGCAAATCATTATATATTACAGGCGCGCTGCTATGCGTCCCTGTCAGCCATTATCCATGTCCCGCCAACCGGGCTCAGGATCCATATCTTGGAACCGCTGTCCGGAACATTCGGGCCTTTCACGTATATAACGCCCTCAGAGGCAGTGAAGAAATCAAGGAAAGTCTTGAATGTCCTGTAGCAATTGTCAAACCATGACGAATCGTTCTCCTGGAAAACCCATGAAGGACTGTATGACGTACTGTAGTTGACAAGGTCACCAAACTCTGGGGAAACTGTCAATGTGTAGAAGAATCCGGCATAGCCATCATGGTCACGCGGACAGAAGACGAACGGACGTCCACCCCTGTCACTGATTTCAACCTGGCTGTACGATACGGATGTAGCCTCTGTCAGGAACTGCCACATTGCATCATCCGCATCTCCCCTTGAACTGTCCGGACGGAGAAGGAAAGTCTTATAGTCGCCTGTAGCGAACCAGTCGCCGATTCCGCTCCCTGATGTTCCTGTCAGCGCGTCCTGGAACAACGCTGTCTTTGCAGAAGTGTTCATGGCAATGTCTGTGATGCTGACTCCATCCACTACGACAGGCTCAAGCAGCTTAAGAGCATTGCCAGGAAGAACAGTAATCCTTGCAGTACTGTGGGTCAGCACACGGTCCTTGAGTATATCGAAACGTATGCTTCCGTCACCGTCGTCTGTCATGTCCACTATTGCCCAGTGCGCAATGAAGTCGTTGCCTGAGAATATCGAGCCAGAGCATAGCCCGGCATTCCTGATCCGCGACACGGATGACATGATTTCAGCATAGGATTCAGCAAGCCGGTCATCTTTTCCGAGAACAGCGGCGGCCTCGCTTCCAGTTGCCGGCTCGAAGATGAATTCACTGCCGGTCGTCAAGCCTGTGGCGATGATGCACTCAGCGGAATAGCAGCCCTCTTCAATTGAAAAGGACGTCTCCCTGATGCTTTCATCTATGTAATTGAAATGGCCTTTCCCGAAATCCATCTTCACAGTATGGAAATCAGCCCATCCGAGACCGTATGTAGTATTGATTCCCATCTTCTCGAAGTCGGATGAAGAATAAAGCGCCCCGTCACCGCTGAACGAGAAGTAGAAAGTATGGCTGGCATAGTCAAGCTTCCACATGTCCACTGAAGAAAGCACATCCTGCACGTCCTGTGGTGTAAGCCTGTCCTCAGGAAGAGCCCCGAGCTTAGCGAGCGGGTCTGTCTGCGAGCATCCGGCTGCAGAAGCCAATGCAAGCGAAAGCAATATAAATATCTTTTTCATATGTAAATCAATTTAGTCGTTGTCAAATTATCTTGCCGCCTTGAACCAGCTGCCGTCCACTGGACTGAGAAGCCATATTATGCTTGCCTCCGGCTCTTTTATTATGATGACACCGTCATTGTTGTAATATGTCCCGATAAGGGCGGAATAGTTCTCCAGGGTCCAAGGCACCCACCTTGACGTGTCACCGCCGTATGGCATCTCCTGACGTGTCCCTCCGCTGAAATACACACGGTCCTTCTCTGTTTCCGAGACATAAGGTGTATTGAGCGAATACAGGGCGACATATCCTCTGTTGTCATCCCAGCTGTTCGGGATTGTAAAGAACGGGCGGTCCGTCCTGTCGCTCAGTTCGACCTCACTGTAGGAGTCATAGTTTGCATTCAGTTCAGCAGCAATGGCATCGCATGCATCACATCTTGAATCTTCTGAATTCCTCTTGACAATATATGTCGAATATGATGACCCGAGATACCATGATCCGGCATCGCTGACCACAGGCACAAGGCTGTTCCCGAGGGACACTGTCCTGTCCTGGACATTCACCGCGATAGAAGAGATGCTCTTTCCTGCCACACTCACAGGGGAGTCAAGAGCTACAGTATTGCCCAGGTCTACAGTCACACCCACAGATGAATGAGTGAGCACACGGCCTGAAAGTATGTCAAAACGTACTGAATAGGAGCCATATGCCGACAAGTCAAGGGCATAGTGTCCGACGAGCGTTCCATTGTCATAGATTGCACCGCAAGCCATGCCTGCCTCAACAATCCTCTGTGCCGCCTCAATCTTCACAACAGCATCGGCCTTTTCCGCCATCATTGCCTTCACTTCTGAAGATGTTGCCGGAACAAGCTTGAATTCAGCACCGGTCTCGCTTCCGCTGGCTATAATCTCAGCATCATCGAACGATGTCACGACAAACATCTCCTCTTTACCTGAAGGCAGATAGCCGAGATGCCCTCCACCGACAATTGTGAGCTTGACAGCATACGGTTCATCCCAGTCAATGTAGTAAGTAGTGCTTACAGCATCACTAAGAATAGTCGAATTAGACTCCACAGTGCCGTCATCGATGAACTGGAAATAGAAGTCCTCGTCCGCGTATGAGAATTTCCACCAGTCTGCAAGGCACAGGGTTTCCTTCAGTCCAGAAGGGAGAAGACGGTCTGAAGGCAGTTCGCCTTCGTTCTCCCATGTCTTCCATGGGTCAGCAAGGCCACATGCTGCAAACGCAAGAGCCGATACCATCATCAAGATTACATTAATCCTCTTCATGAGTCATTGAATTAAAATGTTATTATTATGTTTAATCATTTGTCAGAATCTCGGCCAGTCCATGGCGGGAGCGCATTTCAGGCGATATCCAAAAACTTCCCCGGCTAAAACTGGGAGGCGTGTACGGGCCTGCTGCGGATGGGTATCCAGACAGTTTTCCAGGATACACGATACGGAAGTCCACCATCGGTGGAACTGTCTGGTCATCATATATGTCCATGACTCCATCCTCTTTTCCGTCCGGGCTTCCGGACGCGCTTCCCCATGGATTCCTCATTGCGAACAGGGCCGAACTGTTCTGCGGATACATTATGGTGAACGCATGGCCGCTTACTGTCTTGAACGTCTTGTCCGCCACTACGTCGTTGAGGGTGAATCCACCGATTCCGACATAGCCAAGCTCGACTGCGGTCCTTGCAATCTTTGCAAGCTGGTCAGGTGTAACGGAGCCTGGGCTTATGGAGAAGCTGTTCCCCTCGCCTGTAAACGGAGGTGCAGCATGCTCTGTCCCGATTCCGGCTATAGGATAGCTGGCCCTGTAGACCTGCTCCCATTTCATCAGTGCCTTCTCAAGGACAGAAGACCATGTCGCCGTATTGCTTTTTCCTGATAGCTGGGCTATGTTGCCGTTGCCGTCGCAGATGAATTCATTGTTCACACCGACAGTTATCGGATTACCTTTAGGGTCAAACATCTCCACGGTGAACGATGAGCCGCTCGACTTTATTATATCCTTTATGAAATCAGGATGCAGGTACGCGAACGAGGCCAGGACTGCACATAGGCTGCAGTCGCCTATGGCATGCTGATTCACATCTGCCGGGACCGGGTTCCCGTAAGGGTACAATGTGACATTGCATGCCCTCCAGCTGTGTCCCTTGCTTACGCTAAGGTCGCCGGAAGCCTCAACGTCCGGATTCTCGGAAGTGCTGGCCAGCCACCTCAGGTCATCGGAAGAGGCCTCCCTTGACCTTGAACCGATATGCTGTCCCATCGGTGTGTCGGCAGATTCCGTCCAGCCGCCGAAATACTGTGCAAGCTCAGGAATCCTGTTCCTGATATCCACAAACTCAACAACCTTCGTATCGGTAGCAAGGCCCCATTCCGCAATCTGTGTGGAAGAACCGCCGTTATTGGCCCGGACCTTCAGCCTGTAATATTTATAGACAGTGCTGTTGTCCAGCACATATTCCTGTTTCTCCCCCCTTTCCGAGAAGACTACCCCGGAGCGGGTGTCAAGTGTCTTCCATGACTTGTTGTCCGTAGAGCCGGAAAGGACCCACGATGCAGGGTCTGATTCCGGGCTGTCCGATGCAGAAACTACAAAGTAGGATATTGCAGCCACAGAGCCGTCTCCATTCCAGACAACATTGAAATTGTCGTGCGAAGTTGCAAAGCAGGTGCTGTAGTCACCGTCAAGAAGCCTGTATATTTCCGAGCCTTCCGGGGAATCGGAGTATTCGACAGAGACCGTCCCTCCAGTAGGCATATTGTCGCTGGCTGCAACATATGCGTACGGCACAGCCTTATAAGACACCTGAGGCGTCTTTTCACATCCAGTCCAGAAGATTCCGGCGGCTGCACATGCAGCAAGAAGCTTTACACAATTATATAAACCGTTATATTTCATGTTAAAAAATTTATTTGTCATTCCATTGTCCTGTATTTCATGGTATTCCCTTTTCCTGAAACGGAAGGGGCGACCGCATCTCCAGATACTGCGCGCCTGTAGTTTGGCTTGCCGCTCATGACAAACCTCAGCTGCACACCGTCCTTCACATCGTCATATGTGAGATATGACCTGTCGTATTTCTTTCCGTTGACATACAGTTCCTTTACATAGACATTGCCTGGAGACCAGTTATCAGCGGTCATCACAATCTTCTTCCCGTTTGACATGGTCACCGTCAATGCCTCAACGCAAGGGGAGCCTATGCTGTAGACATTGCTTGACGGGGCAACGGGATAGAATCCCATGCAGTTGAAAAGATACCATGCAGACATCTGCCCGCAGTCATCGTTTCCGCTGAGGGCGTCCGGGGTGTTCCCGTAGAACCGGTCTGCGATTGTACGCACCCACATCTGGCATTTCCATGGCTGCCGGAACCAGTTGTACAGGTAAGGCACATGGTGACAAGGCTCATTGCCGTGCCAGTATGCCCCTATCCTGCCCTGGATGTCATGCGCACCTGGGATATCATCCGGAAGCTCCTGTGTGAACAGGTCGTCAAGCCTCTTCAGCAGGAGCTTTTCGCCGGCCTCATTGATATATCCCTGGAAATCATGCGGGACATACCATGTGTACTGGAGCGTAAACCCTTCCGTGATGTCGCCCCAGCCATGCACAGAGCCTGGTCCCTGGTATGCGACAGGGGTGAAAGGAGTTCTCCAGTCACCGCTGCTGTCACGCCCCCTCATGAATTTGGTCTCGGGGTCGATGAGAGCCTGGTAGGAAAGTGAACGGTTCAGGAAATATCCATAGTCCTCTTCATATGCAGCACGCTTTGCGGGATCCTTCTCCGCATCCGCCAGCGTCCTGGCCGCCTGTGCAATGCAATAGTCATCGTATGCATATTCAAGGGTCTTGGAGACAGACTCCGCCTCCTTGTCGAACGGCACATACCCTTTGGCCCGGTAATCCGGAAGACAGTCGTAATGAGGATTCATCGCGGTCGTCTTCATTGCCTCATAGGCCCTCCCGTAGTCAAAGCCGGGGACTCCCTTGACAATCATGTCCGCAAGCACGGAGACAGCGTGGTATCCGATCATGCACCAGGTCTCATTCCCATAGAAAGACCATATCGGAAGCATCTTCTCTACACTTCTGTCATAATGGTCGAGCATGGAATTGGCGACATCTGCATTCACGTCCTGATGGACCAGGTTGAACCACGGGTGCAATGCCCTGTATGTATCCCACAGGGAGAAGACCGTCAGGTTCGTGAAGCCTTCAGCCTTTGCAATATTCTTGTCGTATGCACGGTAGCTCCCGTCTGAATCCTGGAAGATGAAAGGATGCAGGGCGGCATGGTAGGCTGAAGTGTAGAATGTCTCCAGTGTCTTCCTGTCTCCCTTGACCTCGTATTTCGAGAGTTCCTTCTCCCAAAGTTCTCTGCCACCTGCCCTCACCTGGTCAAAAGACATCCCTTCGATTTCCCTGAGGTTATTCATCGCGCCCTCTGTGCTTACGGAGGAGACCGCCACCTTGACAATGACCTCCTCATCCTGTTCAGTGGCGAACGACACACATGCCATCAGCTTCTTCCCCCATGCCTCAAGGCTGCTGCGGAAACGTGAGGTATTGTATATCACAGGCTTCCCGTCCTGCATTATCTGGAACGAATCCAGCTTGCGCGAAAATTCAGCCACGAAATAGACATGCCTCTCAGGCCCCCAGCCCTTCACAAGCTTATATCCGGTCAAGGTGGAATCATTCACCATCCTCACATTCGCCCACTCGCAGGAGAACCAGAGGGTGTGGTCCATATCTATCATGATGAATGACTCGTCCGACTTTGGATATGTAAACCGGAAGATTCCGCTGCGCATGGCGGAAGTCATCTCTGCCTTTACCCCATAGTCGGAAAGGACTACCCCATAGTAGCCCGGGGACGCCCATTCCTCATCGTGTGAATATGCAGAACGGTATCCTCCGGCATGGTCCTCATGTGTGCCAGGCTCAAGATATTTCCTGCCGGTCCCCGGGATGAAGAGGAAGTCCCCAAGGTCAGGGATGCCTGTCCCGCTCAGATGCGTAAGGCTGAATCCCATAATGGTCGGATGGGAATATTTGTATCCGGCTGCGGCATCATACCAGTCGTCATCCGTATCAGGGCTTATCTGTATCCCTCCGAAAGGCACCTGGGCGCCCGGGTAGATATTGCCATAGCCATCAGTTCCGACAAAAGGATTGACATAGTCCGAGAGGCCGGCATCCTGTGCCCCGAGAGACATGGATGCAAGTACAGACAGGCTGAATATCAATATTCTGTAGAATGACATAGAAAGAAATCCCTTATAGTTTTATATCTCCTACGGCTACCTGGTACTCCTGCCAGAGCGAATCAATGTCATATTCCTCCCCAAGGATATGCTTGACTGCCCCGTCAAAGGACCATGGCACAACTTCAAGTGCACTTCTGTTGAATTTCACGAGGAACTCCGGGTCCTTGTTGTCCCTGAGCCACACAAGGAAATATCCGGTAGTGCGGTATCCGTCCATATAGTTGCCGCCCTTAGGACGCGCATCCGGGCCGAATCCTCCTCCGGCAACCCTGACAGCATCTGCCATTCCCTCAATGAAAGCCCAGAAGACACGGTTTGTACCATATGTGCCGACTCCCTGAGGCTCAAGCTGGTAGGCATGGGTAAGTTCATGAAGGAGGACTCCCCTTGTCTCAAAGAGCACTTTCGCGGTATCGCAGTCTGCAAATGACTTCTCGACATGCCTTGTGCTGTAGAAGATGCTCACGAAGCCGTTTCCGCCTCCCTTGGCAGAGATCCCGTCAGTATCCTCCAGGGAATAGTAGATTTCGTTTACGGCTGTGATGCTGTCTGCCGGAGAATCATACAGTATCGACAGGACTGTACGTGCCTGCTCCTGTATATATGAATCCGGGTCGTCAATTATTGAATGGTATATTTCCGAACCAGCTGTCCCTGCAGCCTTGTCAACAAAAATGACCTTGCCGACATTATAGTCTTTCCATACATCTGCCCTGTTGTCGGCTTTCTGCCCTGATGCACATCCTGCAGCCGCGAGCAGAAGCATGGCAGACAAAATAGATATGTTTCTCATTCTCTTCATTATTAGTTGATTTTTCCGTCAGTCAATGAATATGGCTTTGATCCGGCAGCCTGGCCGCGTCCCTTGTCCGGAGATGCCCCCATGCGGAATTCCCACACACCGCCCTTCATGATGTCTCCATGGGTGACATACATCTTGTCATGCTTCTTCCCGTCAATTGTGAGCGAGCGGACATACCTGTTCCTGTCGCTTACCCCGGGAGCCTTGATTTCAAGGATATTCCCATTCGGAAGGCTCAGCTTCAGATAAGGGAGATAAGGCGCCCCCAGCACATACTGGTCTGAGCCTGGGCACACAGGATAGAATCCCATGGCGGAGAAAAGATACCATGCAGACATCTGCCCGCAGTCATCATTTCCGCCAAGCCCGTGGATGTCATTCCTGTACATCCTGTTCATGATCTCGCGCAACCAATACTGCGTCTTCCATGGCTGTGATGTCCAGGCATACAGATAAGGGACATGATGGCTCGGCTCATTTCCATGCACATAGCCTCCTACAAGGCAGTCCTCTGTGATATCCTCATTGTCCTCATAGTATTTCTCCGGAAGATGCATGGAGAAGAGTTCATCAAGCTTGCGCAGGAATTCCTTTTCACCTCCCATGAGGGTCATCATACCGTAGACATCATGAGGGACATGGAATGAGAAATTCCATGAATTTCCTTCAATGAACCCCTCGCCTGAGGTCTGGAGAACGTCAAAGTCCTTCTTGAAGGCCCCGTCGCTGTAGCGCGGACGTGCAAAGCCAAGAGTACGGTCATATATGTTCCTGTAGCTCAAGGCGCGTTCACGGTAGATGGCCGCAATGTCATCCCTGCCTGCAGCAAGGGCGGCACTGTATATCGCCCAGTCATCGTATGAATATTCAAGAGTGGTTGAAGCCGCTGTCCCGTTCCTGTCAAGCGGGACATAGCCGAGCTTCATATAGTCACCAGTCCCTGCATAATATGGGACAGTGGATGTCGCCACTATGGCTTCGATGGCCTCGTCTGTATCATTGATGATTCCTTTGGCAACTGCATCGGAAAGCACAGATACTGCATGATAGCCGCTCATGCACCAGTTCTCGTTGCCCATATGGCTCCACACAGGCAGCATCCCGTGCACGCTCTGCTGCTGATGGCGTATCATTGACTTAACCATGTCCGCGCTCCTTTCCGGCTGGATGATATTCATCAGCGGATGCTCTGCCCTGTATGTGTCCCATAGCGAGAATACAGTATAGTTGGTAAAGCCGTCCGCCTTGTGGATATTATGGTCAAGGCCGCGGTATCTCCCGTCAACGTCCATGTATACAGACGGGTTTATCATCGTATGATACAGGGAAGTATAGAACATTGTCTTCTGGTCCTCTGTACCCTCTATCTCAAAGACAGAGAGTTCCTTGTCCCATAGTTCCTGTGCAGCGGCAGCAACCGTGTCGAAATCACGTCCTCCAGTCTCTGCGACAAGGTTCCTGAAAGCCCCGTCTGTACCTACAGCGGAGATGGCAAGCTTCACCTCAACGACAGGATCTGCCTCCGTGTCGAACCTGAACCATGCGGCAACATCCCTTCCTGCAATC
Organism: uncultured Bacteroidales bacterium; assembly: GCA_947179325.1. Taxonomy (GTDB): domain Bacteria; phylum Bacteroidota; class Bacteroidia; order Bacteroidales; family UBA932; genus Cryptobacteroides. The sequence goes on from CAMXAU010000020.1 coordinate 39,503, forward strand.
TCGGGAAAGTTATGCTCAAGGTCAAACCTCCTCCAGAAACCGTTGTACGGCACATCCGCCCTGTCCTTGTAGCCATATTCCGATATAGGCTGTGAAAAAGACATCGCGAAATAGGTGTAATTGGTACGCGCCCAGCCATTGGTTATCCTGTAGCCTGTCACAAGGGTATCGTTCTCAACCCTCATTGAAGACCAGAGGACCTTCCCTTCGTATCCGTAGATTCCATATCCGAGATCCATGACGAGATGCCCGTCTGTCCCCTCCGGGAATGTATATCTATGGACTCCGGTACGCGGGGTGGCTGTCAGCTGGGCCTTTACGCCGCAGTCGTCAAGCATCACCTCATAATATCCAGGGGAAGCCTTTTCCGTCTCATGGCTGAAACGAGAACGGTATCCGGATTCCGGATTCTCCGCCGTCCCGGGGACAAGCCTGACCTCGCCGGTTCCCGGCATCAGCAGGAAGTCACCAAGGTCTGAATGCCCGGTCCCGCTCAGATGAGTATGGCTGAACCCGACAATAGTCTTGTCGGAATAGCGGTATCCGGCACAATACAGATAGGCATCTGCCTGGTATCTGCCATTGATGCTATGGGGGATTATCTCAGTGTCGGGGCTGAGCTGCACCGCACCGAAAGGAGTGCAGACCCCTGGAAAGGTATGCCCCATGCCATCTGTGCCGATCATCGGGTCTACATATGCCACCGGCTGTGCCGAAACCGCCCCAATGGCCGCAATGCCTGCCGCTAAAGATATGATTCTGTTGAGTTTCATCTTCTATCTTGATTCACGTGAGAATGAATAAGGGAAATCCTGTTCGTCCACCCCTCTGTCCTTGCAAGGGACTGAATCCATCCCGAAAACCAGCTTTCCACCCTTTATGAGGTCGAAATGGCTGAGATAATTCTTCGTGTAGTTCTTTCCGTTGAATGAAAGGGTGCGGATATATCGGTTCGTGTCGCTGTTCTTCGGGGCGGATATCTCAATCGTCTTTCCATTCTCAAGGCTGATTACAGCCTTGCGGAAATACGGTGCCCCGATGACATACTCATCGCTTCCAGGACATACGGGATAGAACCCGAGCGCGGTAAACACATACCATGCGGAAGTCTGTCCATTGTCTTCATCGCCGCAATATCCGTCAGGAGTCGGCCAGTAGAGACGGTTCATCACTTCACGGAGCCAGTACTGCGACTTCCATGGCTGCCCGGCATATCCATACAGGTATATCATGTGCTGTATAGGCTGGTTGCCATGCGCATAGTTGCCCATGTTCATGATCTCCATCTCCCTTATCTCGTGTATCACACCTCCGTAGTAGCTGTCATCGAACACAGGCGGAAGCGCGAAGACCGTATCAAGCTGCGCCACAAACCTGTCCTTCCCTCCCATCAGGTCTATAAGCCCCTGCACGTCATGGAAGACTGACCATGTGTAGTGCCAGCTGTTGCCCTCCGTAAAGGCATCCCCCCATTTGAACGGATTGAAAGGCGACTGGAATGTGCCGTCCTGGTTCTTTCCGCGCATAAGCCCGGTCTCCGGGTCAAAGAGATTCCTGTAGTTCTGGCTGCGCGACGCATAGAGGTCAAGCTCCTCCCGGGGACGTCCGAGCTTCTGCCCCATCCTGTAGATGCACCAGTCATCGTAGGCATATTCAAGGGTGCGGGCTGCGCTCTCGTTGATCCCGACATTGTAAGGGACATATCCGAGTTCATTGTAATACTCGTAGCCTCTGCGGCCTGTAGAGCTGACACGCGGATGTACGCTGTTGGCCCCTTTCAGAAGCCCCTCATACATCTTTTCCGCATCAGACTTTGTGACGGATTTCATATAGGCGTCAGCCACTACAGAGGCGGAATTGTTGCCCACCATGCACCCGCGATGCCCCGGACTCGCCCATTCAGGGAAGAATCCGCTTTCGAGATATGTGTTCAGCAGACCTGCCTGCATCTTCTCGCCCATTGAAGGATAGACAAGGTTCACAAACGGGAACAGGCAGCGGAAAGTATCCCAGAAGCCGGTATCGGTGAACATGTAGCCAGGAAGCACCTTCCCGTTGTAAGGGCTGTAATGCACAATTTCCCCGTCCTTGTCCACCTCATAGAATCTGCGCGGAAAAAGAACTGAGCGGTAGAGGCATGAATAGAATGTCCTGAGCCTGTCGGCATTGTCGTCCTCGACCTTTATCCTGCCCAGGACATCATTCCACGCCTTGCGTCCTTCTTCCTTCACCTGGTCGAAAGTCCTGTCACCGATTTCTTCAAGATTCAGCTCCGCCTGCTCAAGGCTTATGAATGAAGATGCTACCCTGGCGTGTACCTTTTCACCCCTTTCAGTGGAGAAGGCCACAACCGCGCCGACATGGTCGGACTTCAGTTCAAGATAATCCTCTACCGGCTTATACCCGGCCCATACCTGGGAAGATGCAAAAGGCTTGTCGAACTCTATCACAAACCAGTTCCTGAAATTCCTCGGCACGCCTCCGCTGTTGCGTGTGGTATATCCGACAATCCTGTTCAGCTCAGGAATAACCTTTATATATGAGCCTCTGTCAAAGGCATCCACGACCACATAGGCATTGTCCGTCTGAGGGAATGTGAAACGGAAATATGCACACCTTTCAGTCGGTGCTATCTCCGTTGTCATGTCATACTCTGACAGATACACGCTATAATAATATGGCTTGGCCGTCTCTGCCTTGTGGGAGAACCAGCATGCACGGCTCTCCTGGTCAATACGAAGTTTCCCTGTCACCGGCATAAGAGAGAACTGCCCGTAGTCATTTATCCATGGGCTTGGCTGATGTGTCTGCTTGAAGCCGCGTATCTTGTCGGATCCATATGTATATGCCCAGCCGTCACCCATCTTGCCGGTCTGAGGCATCCAGAAATTCATACCCCACGGCAATGCTATCGCAGGGTATGTATTTCCGTTTGAAAGGGATATCTTGGAGTCCGTGCCCATAAGCGGATTCACATAATCCACAGGCTCCTTCTGCGCGAATGAAGCCACGCAGGAGAATAAAAGGGCCACAGACAGAAATATTCTCTTCATTTTTGCTACAAGTCTTTATTCTGTTGAAAATCTATAAGCCGTCTATTCCGCATCGGATGCTGATGAAGACCAGCCGTAGTTCTGGACCATCTTCGGATTCCTGCGGATATCCTCTTCCGGAATCGGGAACAGGTAATGCCTGTCATCAAATGCACGTGACTCCACAACGACTTTCTCGAAGAAAGCAGGAGGGTCCTGCCTGTAGTTCAGGCCATGGATCTCTCCACCTTCTCCTCCACGGTGGTAAGACGGATAGTACCAGTCATCGCCGATCGACATCCCTGCCACCTTCCAGCGGCGTACATCGAAGAAGCGGTTCCACTCGAATGAAAGCTCAATCAGACGCTCCCTGTGGACACGTTTGTCAACCTCTGTACGAGATGCCGTGTATGCGATGCGTGCAAAACCGTTGGAATCAGTGCCTGTGCCGTACTCCGGCACACCGGCGCGGTGACGGATCCTGTTGACATATTCCATTGCCCCGGAGTAGTCACCGCATGCGCTGAGGCACTCGGCATATCCGAGATAGATATCACCGAGACGCATAAGCACAGCACAATGCTTAGAAGTGTTGCGGCCTGTCATCGGAGCCATCTTGCGCTCACCGTATCCTGTATATGGAGCATCCCAGTTGGCCTGAGCGAATCCGGAGTTCCCGTTCAGGGAAAGCTCAGTTGTGACCTCACCGTCATTGGTGTCAGTCTTGAGCCAGGTCGAGCCGTTGAAAGTCACGCAGACATAGAAGCGCGGCTCCCTGTTCTGCCACTGCTTGAGGGTCTTGTCCGTGTTTGCCTTGAAGAAGTTCCTGTCCGGGTTGAACGGGTCATTGTAATCCGATGACGAACCATAGAACTCTGACGACGGGATTCCATCATATTCCTTGTAGTCAGGGTCATCCACAATGCGCAGTCCTTTGCTGGTGAAATACATGTCCACGATTTCCTGTGTTGTCCCGAATCCGAGGCCGCCTTTCATGTTGCCGTCCTGGCAGTTCACATGGTAAGGGGTAATCTGGTAGGAGAACAGGTCATGATCGGAAAGGCGCACGAAGATCTGCTCCGTATTGGATGCATAGTCTGTGATTGAGGCTGCCTGGCGGAAAGACTCATAATGGTCGATCTGACCGCTGTTGCCGTTCACATATACAGTCTGCAGGGAATACTGGCCGCCATAGAGGTTCAGGAATTCCTCGTATGCCTCCTTCGCACGTTCCCATTTCAGCTGTTCCTGGCTCTTGTCCTGGGGGAAGAGCTGCCTGCCGTCATTGTTTCTCACCTCTGCATACATGGTATTGCAGTTGAAAAGCGGAGATGCTGCATAAAGCAGTGCCTTAGCCTTGTACGCCTTACACGTGGCGGCATCGATACGCCCGAGGTTCGAGCCGCTGTACTGTGCCGGAAGTTCCGCAGCTGCGGCATCAAACTCGCTCACGATAAAGTCAATGCACTCGTCAACGGTGTTGCGTTCCTTGAGAAGGTCTGCAAGAGGCGTATCAATAGGAAGAGCCTCTTCACCAAGAAGGATGCAAGGGCCATACGAGCGGAAGATCAGGAAATAATAAAGCGCCCTTAAAGCCCTTGCCTGAGCCTTCCAGTATCTGCGGTCGCTTACGCTTGCCTCGTGGCAGCGGTCCACATTCGTTATGAATGTACTTGCCTTGGAGATTCCCTTATAGTATTCGATGAACCATTTGTTGATCTTGCTCGAAGAAGGGTAGACCGTCCCCAAAGCCCAGTCTGTCGCGAAGTTGCCGCTCCATGTGATATCGGCTTCCAGAGAGCCTGCGGTCCATATGCCGGCCTCGCTGCGTTCGTTGGTCTCATCCGGCACATAGCTATAGACATTATTAAGGAACTCCTCTGTCTTGAGCCTGTCTGTAAATGTGTTTTCAAGGTCATACTGCTCACCCGGGATAGGATTGAAGAAGCTTTCACACGAAGCTGTCCCCATTACTGCAAGAAGGGCAGCGGCCCATATTAAAAATATTCTTTTCATAATTTCCATTTTTGAAATATTACGGGAGTGCCTTATCAGAATTTGAAGCTGACACCGAGTGCCACTGTCATGGCATTAGGATATGCTGAACCGTTGTTAGTATTCAGCTCCGGATCCCACAGCTTGAATTTAGAGAAGGTCAGGAGGTTGGTACCCATCACATATACACTCGCCTCTTTGAGGAAAGTCCTGTCAAGCATCTTTGCCGGGAAATTGTATGAAATGCTTACCTGCTTCAGCCTGAGGAAGCTGACATCTTTCTGCCACCATGTGCTCACCTTGTTGTTGTTTGCATTGGCTGTCGACCCATAGTGCAGACGCGGATAGAAGACATTCTGGTTTGCAGGGTCGTCAGCGGACCACCTGTCAGTTATATTTGCATAGAGGTTCGAGATTCCGGCCTGGTCAGCGAACGGGTTGATTGCATCACCACCGATGCACCTGTCCGCAAACGCATTTCCTGCAAAGAGGAATCCGAATGACACCTGCCTTACCTGGAAATCTGCACCGAATCCATAGTAAAGCTTAGGGACATCGCCCTGTCCGATAAGGCACTTGTCATAGTCGTCGATGACACCGTCACCGTTAAGGTCCTTGTACTTGATGTCACCTACCTGCGACAGCTGCCCAGGATATGATTCTCCGAACTGCTTTGCAGAGTTGAGTATTTCGTCCTCGCTTGTAAAGAGCCCCTCAGCAATCCATCCCCAGCGGCCGTTGACATTTGTGCCCCTGGTCTCCTGCCAAGGATATATGGCCCTCGGCTGGTCATTCTCCACAATCCTGTCCTCATTGTATGTCAGGTTACCACGGATTGTCACAAAAGATTTCTTGCCGAGCCTTGCATTATATTCGAGGTTCATGTCAATACCCTTGTTGTCCACGACACCGAGGTTCGCATACGGCATCTCCACAAATCCGGAATAGTCAGGAATCGTCTTGCGTTCCAGGAAGATACCTGTACGGTGCTCCTTGAAAAGCTCCACTGAAAGCGAAAGGGCATCCTTGAGGAACTTGAAGTCGAATCCAAGGTTCTGCTTCAATGAAGTCGACCATGTGACATTCGCCCCGTATTTATTGAATCCCCAGCCTGCAACACCATTGACACCTGTCCCGAAATAATATCCGCCAGCAGAACCCATCTGGTCCTGGTACATGAAACGGCGTCCTGTCACGGAGTCCGTACCTACAAGTCCGGCAGTATAGCGGATCTTGAAGAATGAGAATGCATCACTGAACTTGCCGTTGCCCCAGAAGCCTTCATTGGAGACAACCCAGCCGAGACCTCCGGCAGGGAAGAATCCGAAACGGTTCTCCGGCGAGAAGTTCTCCGAGCCATTGTATCCGGCATTGAACTCGACAAGATAGCGGTCATCATACGAATATGTCGCCCTTGCCGCTATACCCTGCTGCCTGTATGGAAGAGAAGATATGAGGTCACCCGGGTCACTTGCCGTATAGACTTTCTGGTTATAGAGGAAAAGCCCCGTCACATTATGCTTCCCCCATGTCCTGTCATAATTGAGTGAAGCCTCGAAATAGATGCTCCTTGCAGTCCCCTGAGACTTGCTGAAGGAAAGGTCTGAAGCACCTGTATAGGTCCTGTTTGTATTGAACATTCCGTCCACGCCATATACATCCGGATTCCACAGTCCGGTAACAGGGTCCTTTGTGCCTGCAAAATAATATGTGCTCTCGCGCTTCTGATAATACAGGTTACGAGCATTGGTCACGTCAAACGCAAGAAGGGCATTTGCGGAAAGCCCCTTGCTCCAGTTCCAGAAGCCAAGGTCCTGGGAGACACGGATATTTGAATTTATCTGGTTGTTCATCTCATTTGTATATCCCCTGCGGACAAGGTCTGCATACGGGTTTCTGAGATCACCGTTGGAAGATATTCCCGAGACAGTCCCGTCAGGCATCATCAGTGGAAGATAGACCGGATTGATGGACATCGCAGATGCAAAGAGGGCTGCGGTAGACTGCTGTGGATAGTTGGCAGAAGAGATATAGCCGCTGAATCCGAGATCGATAGTTGTAGTCTCTGTCGGGCGGAGGTTCAGGTTTGCCGTATAGTTATACCTGTCATAACGCATATTAGCATTATAGTTCTCCATGCGTGCGGTACGTGTAAGCCCCCTTTCATTGTAGTAGGTAAGCGAGACATAGTAGGTCGCGTTCGGCACACCTCCGCGTACGCTTATGTTCGCCCTGCGGCTGTTGCCGAACTTATTGAAGATTTCACTGTTCCAGTCCACTGCCGGATAGAGGTACGGATTGTATTTCACATAGTCATCATTCGGGATGACGCCGTTAGCCTTTTTCGTCGCCTCTATATACTGGGGAGTATAGAGCAGTGTGCCGTTCGTGTTCATGTGGGCCTCGTTGGCTGCATCCATATATGTATATGCATCAGCAAGCTGCGGACGCCTTGTCAATGTAACAAGGCTCTCATAGTAGTCAACGCTAAACTGCGGCTTTCCTACCTTTCCCGGCTTTGTCTTGATGATGATTACACCGTTCGCACCACGCACACCATACACGGCCGTAGCAGAGGCATCCTTCAGGACTGTGAATGACTCGATGTCCTCAGGGTCGATGTTGTTGAAGCTGCGCTCCACACCGTCCACAAGGACAAGCGGACTTGAGTTCTGTCCTGCAAGTGTCGATATTCCGCGTATCCAGATATCAGACTCATCATGGCCAGGCTCACCGGAACGCTGCACCGACACGACACCTGCGATACGTCCCTGCACAGCGGAAGAAAGGCTTGCTGTAGGCATCTTGATTTCATCGACCTTCATGGATGACTGCGAACCTACAACGGAGATCTTCCTCTGGGTTCCATATCCGACGACTACGATTTCATCGAGTTCGGACACATCCTCGGCAAGTGCTATGTCGACAACTTTTCTTTTGCCGACCGCGATTTCCTGGGTCTGGAATCCGATACATGATACCACGAGAACCGGATTGCCCGTAGTCAGGGTCAAGGTATATTGTCCGTTGATGTCCGTCATGACACCGTTGGAGGTACCTTTCTCCTGCACAGTTACACCGATCAGAAGCTCGCCCTTCTCGTCAGAGATACGGCCTGTAACTGAACTTGTCTGGGCATGCAGCGCGAACACTGGCGCCAACAGGCATACAATCCAGCAAAGCGGCCTGACTGACAGTCTAAATGAAAATAATTTCATGGCTTTTGATTGTTAGCTTTAGTTAATAATATCGAATGGGCGGACTATTGTCCTGATACAAATAACGATATTATCAACCCGATTCCTTTCCTCCCAACAATCAAAAGAAAAATGTCAGAAAAGAGCACAAGACGCCGGATTAGCGCACAAGATATAACAAATTGAATCAATCACTTACAGTTCGCCTTGACAGATTGGGACAAAACTTTTCCCTATATTCTCCAGGGGTCATGCCGAACCTGTTTGCGAATTCTTTATAGAAATACGAACGGCTCTGGATGCCGACATCAGCGATGACATCGGAGATTGAAAGGCTCTCGTCCTTGAGCTGACGCGCCGCCTTTTCCATCCTGTAGTTCTTGATCAGTGTCTCCGGAGATATGCCGAAAATCTTCTTGGCCTTCCTGTAGAAACGGCTTGAGCTCATCGCCACACGGTCTGCCAGGAAAAGGGTCCCGAGCTGGTCATTGTCCAGGCTTACATCGATGATGCCGATAACCTTTCTGACAAAACCGGCATCCTCATCATTGGTGCAGAACAGCTTTCCGCCGAGTATGCTTATGTCCTCAACCTGGACGTGGACGATGTCGCCTTTCCCGAATATAGCCTTATGCACTACATTCTTAAGCATAAGTATATCATACGGAAGCATCATGTAGGCATCAGAGACAAGGATAAGCTCCCGGCAGACAGAATGCTCCGTATTCCATGTGAACATCGGAAGAAACGACACTTTGGAGACTGCGGCCTTATTCCGGTAAAGCTGGTCAAGAAAGTCTCTCTCCCGCCCCTCGAAAAGCCTCATGTCCACCATGAAAAGCGAAGATGATGCGTGTGATGCCATACGGAACGCCTCATCCGGACTATCTGTCGCCCGTACCTGGTAAGACGATGAAAGTATGTCAGAGATGAGCCATGACAGGTCAGAAGAGGCTCCGAGAAGGACAATGGTGTTCTTTGAGCTGTCATCACGCTCCTTGTCCGCAGGACGCGTAAACACCACATCCAGCCTGTCTCCATCATTGCTGAAAGATATTCCAAGCTTCCTTGCCATCGCCCCGTATTGACGGCCCAGCCTTTCAGCGGCCACAGAGGAGGCTCCATCCGAGACAAAAGAGACTGCCAGAGAATCTCCTGACACAGCGGCAGAGACCTGGACATCACCCTTTCCGGACAGGAGCCATCCGAGACATGAGTAGAGAATTCTCCTGAATGCATTTATATACACCGGAAAGACAAGGCCACCCTGGACATCAAGACTGAGCCTTGAGACATCAGCCCCCTCCCTTCCCAGCACAGACACCACCTCGGCAAACACCTCAGCGATTTTCCCTTCACCGCTGATGACATACTCCGATGGCAGCATAGACATAGATCCGTCATCTGAAAGCCCATCTGTCAAGATACCGCTCATGGTATCCTTTATAAGGTCCACAGCCTTGACTCTCTCCCCATAGGAAAGGTCGTCCGACCGGATACTGTCGCAGCAATGGCATATCACGGCAAGCCTGTCTGCAAGCCTCTGGTCCTCAGCGGGCTTCTCTCCGCGATGCTCCCTTATGAACATGTGGAATACTCCCATACGGAAAAGAGCGACCGACACAGCAGCAAGGAAAGCCAGCGCAAGCAGCACATAGACCGCAATGGCCCATGGAGAGCTATACCATGGCGGGACTATCCATACAGGGATAGAAAAGACCCTGTAGTCCGTATCAAATACATCCTTTTTATATCTGATCCTGAAAACATACTTTCCCGGAGGGACAGAGGAGAATGTCGCCTCATTGCTCACGCTGAACGCAGACCAGTCGCGGTCATGTCCATCAAGTATGCAGGAATACTCTATATCCCTGCTCGTCAAGAAGTCAGGCACGCCATACAGGATAGAGAAGGATATAGCTCCTACCCCCCCCATCCGTATAATCCGCTCTCCGCGGCAATAGTCATAGCAGTCGGCCAGATTGACTGTCTTCCGGTCAATCTTCATGCTCCTGAGGATAATGTCCCTGTTGACACCAGGAGAAAAATCCGTTTCTGCATTCAGCCACAGGAGGCCATCAACCCCACCGAAGAAAAGTTCCCCGCTATATGCACTGCAGTAATAGGCGTCGTCACTGAATTCACCGACAGATACTCCGCCGCTATAATAATAGGCATGGGACTTCCCGTCATTCACATTATATTTCACAAGCCCCCTGTTGGTGGACAGCCAGAGGAATCCATCCATTGTATCCTCCAGTATTCCATGGATCATGTCGTTGGGAAGCCCATGTTCACGTCCCACATAAGAGGCCTGCAGATAATCACCGTCATACCACACGGCAACAAGACCGGACGCTGTCCCGACATACAGCCTGCCGTCCGACGCCACACAGAGGCTGAGGACATCATCAACAGACCTGTCAAGCATGTCCTTGAGGGAGAGCACCTGATATTCCTCGGTCCTCCTGTTGAATCTGACAAGGCCGTTGCCGCGGCTTCCAAGCCAAAGGACAGAGTCCCCGTCAGCTGTCATCGGGAAAAACATCTCGATCTCACGGCCCTTGTCATAGAAAGAGAAACGCCTGACTTTCTTCATAACCAGGTTTTCGTCACCACCGGTGACATCGACCCGGTAGAATCCATTGCCTGATGTCGCGATATAGAGCACGCTGTCACTGTCCTCGACTATGGAATGTATCTCACCAATCTGGAACTCCGACTCATTTCGCACTGTTTCAAGGCGGTCCTTCTCAAGGGAATAGTACATAAGCCCTGTCTCCCCCGTCCCGACCCAGAATCCATCCCTGTACCGGCTATGCTCCAGCGTATATACCTGGAGTTCCTGGTTGCTCCTTACATATTCCTGCGCAGGGAAACGCCTGTCGGCAGAAAAGACTTCCGCCCGGACAGGATACCCGTCATCAAGGGCGGTCCTGTAGAAGGGGACATGCACAAGGCCATCCCCCTTGGTGCCGAACCACAGGTCACCGTTCCTGTCTGTGAGTATCGAGCGCACCTGCCTTGAAAGAGAACCTGAGATCTGGTTCAGCATAAGGTTTGTGGCTATAGAGCTTTTATGGGCATACATCACAGCACCCTTTCCGTCAGTGGCAACCCACAGGATCCCCTGTCCGCTATCCTTGTACAGGCCATAGATACGCATATTCTTGTCAACCTCCTCAGCGGCATACTTGTCAGAGGCAAGCAGTTTCACCAGCCCATTTATCCTGAACCCGATAAATATGTCTTCATAGAACGGCACAATCCCGTTTATGTCGCCATATTCAGCCTTAAGCTCAGCCACATTCCTGACATACATCTTCGCACGCCGGTCTATGTCATACATCCAAAGGTCATTGTCACTGTCGACAAAGCATACGGTCCCGTCCTGATAGAACAGTTCGGACACAGCCTTTGAATGGAAGTCATAGGAAGACGCAAGCAGACGGACAGAGGAGGAATCCGCACTGAAAGACGACACTGAATATATCTTGATACGTCCAGAATCCTCAGGGAAATACCACAGTTCCCCGCTCTCTGTCACAAACACCCTCTTGTCCGTACTGGAGGCACTTCTGCAGAACCTGACATCAAGGCCTATGAATTTCCTGTCAAAGACATTATAATAGTAAAGGCTGTCCCTGCATATAAGGAAGGTGTTCCCGCCTGAATTGGAATGGATTGAATATTCTTTGCCGAAATCGTATATCTCCTGCACCGAATCATGGCAGAAGCGGTTCAGGTTCAGATAGGTATTCACCCAGAGACAGTCCCCGTCCGCCTGGCATACAGAGTGTATGACATTATTGGAAAGTGTCGTCTTCTTTGAGAAGTCGGAACGGTACACAATCATCTCCCTGCCGTCATAGCTGTTAAGCCCGTCGTATGTGCTGAACCATATCAGTCCGGAATTGTCCTGGAAGACAGAAAGGACTGCACTATGCGACAAATTGGTCTGGCAGTCTATACGTGAAAGGCTATAGTCCCCGTCATTCCCGGCGTGTGACATTGCCACACACGAGAACATCATCAGAACTGAAAGCAGGAGACTTTTCAAGTACCCCATAGAAGACCTATCATTCACCATATCTACGCGACTTACCAAGTAATCATGGCAAGTTCGCAAAAATTAAAGAAATATGCAATATATAAAGAATCTAAATCCGGCACAATTACTCTATGACAATACGATAGCCTCCTTCAAACACTTCCCCTGGCTCCAGTGTCTGGTTCCATTCCCTTCCGGAAAAGTCTCCGTCATATCCATATCTGTCACATCTGCCGTACCATGGCTCTATACACACGAAAGGACAGTCCGCATGCTTTGCAGTAGGAGACCACAGGGCCACAAGAGGAGCATCAAACTCCAGGCTGACATATGGCTTTCCCGAACGGTCATGCAATGTCACCCTCTTCAGCTGGCTGTCCTGGAAGATATACGTATCACAGTCAAATGTCCCTGCCGTCACCGGCATCATCCCGTTCCCGTCACGCTCCAGCACATAGGACTCATCACCGGCACATCCCTTGCCGACAGGCGATATATATTCCAGCTTGCCAGGATTGTCAAACGAGAAATATCCCCTTTCTCCTGAAGCGGAGAGCTGGTCTGGAAAGTAGAATGCCGGATGCGCACCTATCTGGAAATGCATACGTTCCGCATCCTTGTTCTCCACCCTCCATGTGACAATGACAGAACTCCCGTCCAGCCTGTACCCTGCTTCAAGCCTGAACCTGCAAGGGTAAAGCCTCAATGTCTCTTCAGAAGACTCCAGGGAATAGACAGCCCAGTCATCCCCTTTTCCCTCCAGGACAAAGTCCATATCACGTGCAAAGCCGTGCTGTCCAAGGCGATACTCTCCTCCACGATAACGGTACACATCGTCATAGACCCGTCCGACTATAGGGAAAAGGACAGGCGACCTCCTTCCCCAGAAATGCGGATCACCCTGCCAGAGGTATTCCCGGCCATTCTTCATGATTCCCTGCAGTTCCGCGCCATGTTCCGCGACCCTGACTTCAAGCATTGGATTGGATAAAGATATTTCCATAACAAATTTATTTTCTATGATTAAAGAAGTCTATGAATAAAGAAGGAATTCATGCGTCACTGAACAATATTCCTCCGTATATCTGCCGCCATCCTGTATCACAAGCAGCCCTTCCTCTGCCTCACCATCCCGCGCCACCCTTGAAAACTCGGCCATGATACGGTACGGCTCTTTGCGAGGCACGCTCTTTATCCTGAGTATGCGGAAAGGGAAAAGCCCGCCAGAAGCAGCATATCTCAGCAGGTCCTGTTCTACTTCTGCAGGAAGAATCATTGACAGCCTGCCATTTGCCTTGAGATGCCTTGACGAGAAATCAACTATATCGCGGTACGACATTGTCTCCGCATGGCGTGCAGCACGGCGGCGCTCGTCCGGAGCCTTAAGCGAACTCTCAAAATATGGAGGATTCGAAAATATAAAGTCATATTCCATGCGCCCAGTGCCCCCTCTGCCCACCGCGGTGCCGGCACGCATTCCGCAATCACAGGCCCCAAGGCCGTCTCCAGCGTCAAGACGAAGTTCCAGGCCATCGAGTGAAATGTTTTCCGCAAGCAGATTACCGCTCCATGGAGACTCCGCAAAATTTTCGGCTGCCTCCGACGCAGAATCCAAGTCAATGTCAATGGCCTGGACCAGGAAATCCGCCGCCGATGCAGGCAAGGTGCCGGACTGGAGGTCATAAAGCCTCTGTGCCGCAATAAGTGCGACTGTCCCGGTCCCTGTCCCGATATCCAGAAGCTCCATGTCCGAAGGCAGGATAGTCATGGATGCGCCGAGCAGGACTCCATCCGTATTGACCTTCATCGCAGAACGCTCATTTTTCACAGAAAATCTCTTGAAACGGAAAATCCCCATAGAACATTCACCTTTATATATTTGTCCGCAAAGCCTTAAGCCACATGGTCACTCCTCCACAAAAAGACCGTCGCGCATGAAAAGAGACCTGTCACACAATGCAGCCAGCCCAGGGTCATGCGTGACAATCACTATCGTCTGTCCATATTTCTCACGGAGCCTGAAGAACAATGAATGTATATCATCCTTTGTACGGCTGTCGAGGTTGCCAGACGGTTCGTCAGCAAAGAGCACAGCAGGGTTATTCACAAGCGCACGTGCAATCGCAACGCGCTGCTGCTCCCCTCCCGACAATTCCGAAGGCTTATGCGAGAGCCTGTCCGCAAGCCCCATGTCATCAAGAAGAGCCGCCGCCGCCTCTTTTGTCTCTTTTGATGAAAGCCCAGCAATAAGCGCAGGAATCATGACATTCTCAAGCGACGTAAATTCAGGGAGCAGATGATGCGCCTGGAACACAAAGCCAAGCTTCCTGTTCCGGAATACGGATAAAGACTTCCCGCCCAGCCCAAGGACATCGGTCCCGTCAATCTCAAGCGAACCTCCGTCTGGGGAAGAAAGCGTCCCAAGTATATGCAGCAAAGTCGACTTGCCAGCCCCGGAAGCCCCCATGATGGAGACAACCTCTGACTTTTCAGCCGAGAAATCTATTCCTTTCAGCACCTGCAGGCTGCCATACGACTTTACTATTCCTTTTGCTTCTATCATAACAAATAAACTTTGCGGCACCCTGCCGACCAAAAAACTGTCAAAGTTAAGAATCTGTTTTGAATTTACCCACCCAAAATCCCCACATATAAGTTATCTTATCCATAAACGACATATAATCAGAAGCATATCATGTAGATTCCGGACAAGTATATGGCAACAGAAAGACAAATATTTGACAACAGAAAGGAGTGTCCGAATGGCCCAGAATACAAGGAGAAAGAAAAACATGCAATATTTTTCAAAAAAATTTTGCAGTTACAGAAAAGATATCTATCTTTGCAATCCCAATCGAAAGAAAGGGCAAAATATTCGGGGTGTGGCGCAGTTGGCTAGCGCATCTGGTTTGGGACCAGAGGGTCCTGTGTTCGAGTCACAGTACCCCGACTTCATAAAAGCAGCTACCTTTTGGGGTGGCTGTTTTATTTTTGCTGACTACTGTGGAGAGCATCCTGGATTCGGGCAATGATGATCACATGCAAAACCCGGTTCACCAGTAAAAATATGTGTCTACGCATATATGTTTGTAAGTCTGAAGAGGAAGTATTTGGGCTCACCTGCAAAACCCTGTGTCCACGCATCTATGTTGGAAAATCTGAACTGGGGGGGGAGGGCATTAGTTCGTAAAACACAAGTGACATATATTCAATCACTTACCTATCAATTGCATTTAAAATTTGAATGCGCCACAAATTTGACAATGAAGCACTTTCCGTGGCCGAAACACTCGAATCACGTCACTCGTCCACGAAATGAAGCCCCTACGTGGCCGAAACGCTCGAATCACGTCTCTCGGCCACGAAATGGAGCCTTCCCGTGGCCGAAACACTCGGATCACGTCACTCGTACAAAATGAAGTCTTTCCGTGGCCAGAACACTCGAATCACGTCACTCGGCCACGAAATGAAGCCATTCCCGTGGCCGAAACACCCGAATCACGTCCCTCGTCCACGAGAAGATTCGTTTCCGTGGTTCATCGTCAAATTTGTTGCAAAAAGATTAGGGTAATCTACTGATTCTCA
>CAMXAU010000021.1 GCA_947179325.1 uncultured Bacteroidales bacterium
CTTGCGTACGATGACTTCCTCAATAACCCGGTGAGGGCGGAGAGGTAGCAGGATTATTTAAGCAGTCCTTCGCGGATGTACATGGGACGGTAGAAATCTGCTTTTTTCTCTACGGAAAGCGGGTAGGCCCTTGAAGAGGATGGCATACGGTAGAAAGTCAGTTCACGTGTGCCGCCGTCTTTTGTGTGCAGGATAATGCTGGAGTCTCCTCCCGTCGCTGGCTCTATGCATCCGAATGTCCCGACAATTATGTCTGTTGCCTTCTGTCCGGTTGTAACTATAGCCTTGCATTCCGGCAACCTTTCCAGCAGGGCCGGGATATCTGTAGGTGTGACTATCTCCAGGAATTTGTCTGATGCGTTGTCTTTCAGTCTACGGACTTCTGTTGCTGTGTCGTACATTGCGATTCCTGTCTCTATGCAGAAGGAGACAATCTTTTCCTTGTCAAATTTTTTCAGGTTTTTCCCGTTGATGTCCTTCGCGATGAAGTGCTCTTTGTCGCCATAGAATATCAGTCCTGTGATACGCCACATGTCATTGATGAAATTCGGGTAGAAGAATTCCATTGACCAGCGTTCTTTCTTCGGCGGGAAACTCCCGAGCATCAGTATTTTAGCTCCATCTGGAGTGAATGGGGCGAGAGGATGTCTTTCTATTGCTATATCTTCCATGTCATTGGCGTTAGTAATTGTTGACTGAACTGATGTCCTGGTGGGTCCTGGATGTGATTCTGCCATATATGCTGGATTTATGGTTCAACGCTGCAGGCATTGCAGATATCCAGTATCTCTTCTCCGTATTTCTCGAATTTTGCGTTGCCGAATCCCTTGATTGACAGTAGTTCTGCCTTTGTCCTGGGTATAAGTGACGCTATTTCCAGCAATGTGCTCTGGTGCATGATTGTATAGGCAGGGACATTGTCAGCCTTGAATTTTGCTGTACGCCATTCCATCAGCCTTGCCCTGAGACTCTCGTTTACAATGCTTGCTTCACCTTCCTTCTTGATTATCTTCTTGAGTTTCCGTGACTTGGCCTTGCGCTTGTCCTCAAGCATGCAGTCTGTCCTGATTTTTGAATATTCTTCAGTCGAGAATCCTTTTTCAATTATCAGCTGCATTGTCCTTAAGGATATTTCAAGGCTTGTCAGCAGCTCGTCGCTGGCGTCTTTTACCTTTTTGCCGGTTTCCTTGTTGTCGATTTCGAGAGATGACAGCTTGATGCCGAGATTCATTATCTCCTCTAATTCAGGATTGAAATACTTTGCTGCCTTTTCAAGCCGTTCTTTCAGGAATGCGCTGCCGGATTCTCCATCCGCCTCGATCCTGGAAAGCTGTGTGTTGAAGCTGCTTCCGATCTTCCTCAGCTCCTGCACTCTTTGGCTTTTTGTCTCAAGTTCCTGAAATTCTGTCGGATAAATCTTGTAAAGCCCGTCCCTCCAGACCTTTGTCATCCATCCCATCGGCTTGCCGATGCTGTCGAAACAGAATATGTCCCGCAAAGTACTGAAATAGTAGCTGCTTTCCTCTATTTCAAGATTCTTTTGCAGTTCTTCGGACGGAGGAATCGTGTCGTTGAAGTCCGAAACATTGCTGTCTGAATATATGGCAGAAGGCCTTATCGGGGATTCGAGACTTATCCCGTCCAGTGTCCGGCATCTTGAGAGTGCGACATATACCTGTCCGAATGCGAATGCCGAGCCTGCATCAATTGTGACCTCATCAAATGTCAGTCCCTGGCTCTTGTGGATCGTGATTGCCCATGCGATTCTCAGCGGTATCTGCCTGAATATGCCGGCAGTGCTTTGCCTGATTTCTCCGGATTCTTTGTCGAGGGCGTATCTGATGTTCTCCCATTCCGCCTGGGTGACAGGTATCAGGTTGCCGTCTTGGTCAGATACCGTGATTCTTCCGTCAGGATCTATAGACTCCACTTTCCCTATCTTTCCGTTGAAAAACATTCCGTCAGGGTCATTCTTGAGGAACATGACCTGTGCTCCCTCCTTCAGCGTAAGTACCTGCTCGGCAGGGTAGCTGGTCTCTGGAAATTCACCTTCGACTTCAGCCGCAAACTGGAATTCTTCCCCTGGCAGGGCATCGAGCTTCTGGCCATTGATTTCATCTGCCTGCCTGTTATGGGTCGTGAGGCGTATCGGCTCAGATGCTTCCGATGCGCATCTGGCATTGCTGCCGTGTGTGTCTTTCACCCTTGAATTAAGCCTGTTGAGGACATCGGAAGTTACCCTGTTCTCCCTGACGGCATTGAGGATC
Source organism: uncultured Bacteroidales bacterium (assembly GCA_947179325.1). Classification (GTDB taxonomy): domain Bacteria; phylum Bacteroidota; class Bacteroidia; order Bacteroidales; family UBA932; genus Cryptobacteroides. The sequence goes on from CAMXAU010000021.1 coordinate 2,268, forward strand.
TCCAGAAATTCAAGGTCTTTCTGGCGGTAGACTTTCTCGAACTCGATTGTTATGTATCTGAGCTGCTGCAATGCCTTTGAGTGGAAAAAATACGGGGACGGATAGACTTGTGCCATATATTTCCTGTCTTCATCCTTTACAACGGGCGAAAGCTGCTGCGCGTCGCCGATCATAAGCAGCTGTACTCCACCGAATGGCCTGTCGCTGCGGCGGTATCTGCGAAGTGTCATGTCTACGGCATCAAGCAGGTCGGCCCTTACCATCGATATCTCATCAATTATGATAAGGTCAAGAGTGCGGATGATCTTTATGCGTTCCTTGCGCAGGCTCCTGTAGCTCTCCGGCATCTGGTATTCTGTGACAAGCTCTTTGACATCAGGCAGGTATGGGCATAGCGGCAACTGGAAGAACGAGTGTATTGTCGAGCCTCCAGCATTGACTGCCGCGACCCCGGTAGGTGCAAGCACAACGAACCTCTTTGAGGTTGTCCGTGTTATGTATTTGAGGAATGTTGTCTTTCCTGTCCCTGCTTTCCCCGTCAAGAAAATAGACCTTCCGGTAAGCTTGACATACCTTTCGGCCATCTCAAAAATTGCATCCTTCTCCATATCTGTTTCAACCGTTCCCGGAAACCGTTCTTCCCCCGGAAATCCATTGTGGCAAATATAGGAACCTTTTCGTTAACTTGAGGGCAGGTACGAAGTTTTTTTGACTATGCCGAGACGAAAAGTGACTATTTAATATGGAAGGTTTTCTGCACCTCCGCTTTGACGGTGCAATTTCTTCTTGTTTTCCAGGTATTGTTCTTACAGTACTCAATAGTATCCTTTGCGTTAGCATCTTCATAGTCTTCAACGAGATAAGGCATATGCCCATTAGTCCATCCATCCTTGCGAAGATATTGCTCCTCGTTGTCACAGAGGAACTTATAGAAAATGAGACCGAGGATATAATCCTTGTATTCGTTGGCATCGTTCTTCTAATGCATCTTGTTCGTCGATGCCCATATTTTATTTACAAGTTGCTGCTTTTCTGATATGCTAGTAGTGCTCCAACTCCTTTTCTTGAAGCTTACAGGTCTTGTCTTCGATTTTGGAATGATATTCGGAAATCCTGTTTTTGTATCCTGGTCTTTTGAATTTCATATTTCTGAAGAGCCATTTTGCCGGAAGCCGGGTCCGCTACCAAGAATTCATATTTTCCTCGGTTCTTAAGTGTCCCGTATACAACGATAAAATGCCTTTGATTCCAGTGGGCAATACAAGGCATAGTCACCTCTTGGGTTAACTGCTCCCAAGTAATCTTCACTCCGACCGTATGGAAACCGATGCTTTCTGCCGCATCACTTATACCTAATAGCGACACCCCCTCTCTACTTATATGGCATTTTTCGCGCAAGGTTCTGAGGCTATAGCTACGGCCATAGAACTTCGCCACCATTCGGAGACAGGTTGGGCCGCAGTCCATCGCATCACGTTGTATATAATGAGGGAATGACATAGAAAGAATTTTTATTTGTTGCTCCTGATGAATTCAAGAAGTTTATCCAGCATCGCATCCTTTCCTGTCATGTAGTCTTTCGCCACATATGGAATATGAATATCCGGCATAAGGACACCGTCAACGGCTTTGGTGTATTCGTCGTATTCAACTATTGATATGCCAGATTCACGAAAAAGTGCAGGCATCTCATTATTCGGGAATTTCCTTGCAGATTTTACGGTTTCACCATATTTCAGCGCATTGTGAAGCAATGCTTCTCCTGCAATGACCGCCGCATTGTTATATTTCAGGATATTACAGAAAGATGCTGCAATTGAGCCTGTAGAGCTGTCCATAAGAACATAGTATTTCATTCCGGACATATATTTGGATTTGTCCAATACTATATTGCTGCAGTATTCTTCTTTAGGCATTTCAGACACAACACCATTCAATTTGATTTTTTGATTTTTCATATATGGTATAGAATCTTTTTGTATAAAGAGAGACAACAGTTCGTCAAATCTATCTCCATTGCCACCAGGATTTCCTCTCAAATCCAAAATCACATTTTCAATCCCATTTTTTTGAAAGCCGAGCAAGGCATTTGCAACCAACCGTATTATACGCGAATTATCAGGAAAGAAACGAGGTATTGAGATATAGCCAACTTTTGTTTCAGAATATGTAAATATGTTTTTTTCTGTGCATTCAGCCTGAGCAAGTTCAACATACAGACTGTTTTTCTGAGATCCATAACCTGACGTGCTGACTTGAAGCGATTTGTTGCCTCTTATAAGATCCACATCGTAATGACTGACAAAATCCTGAGCAAAATAATTCCTCAGTAAAATATCCGGGTTTGTTCTTCTGTCTGTATAGTTATATTTCAAAAGTTCCGATACTGGGATTCCATTAATGGACTTGACCATATCTCCTTTTTGGAATTGGCTGTCAAGTGATGTCCATACGATCAAAGTGTCGTTTATATTAAGAACATTGAACGGGAGTACGCTCACATTATTTTTCAACGCTTTCTTTTGTTTTGCGGCACTGCCATAAACAGTGGATAATACATTATAGTTGGAAACTCTATAATGAGGGTCAACGTATCTCAACCAATCAAAATATGGTTTGTATATTCTGAAGATATCAGAAGTCATCAAGGAGTCTTTTCCTATGCATCCGCTTATATGATTTATTTCATAGAGAAGAGAATCCCTGATGTTGTCTGTAAGTTCTTGGCTTATGCCGATATGCTCCGGTATATCATATAAACAAGTCCATTTTTCCGGTCTTGCGACATATACATCACCAGCAAGAACACTTAACTCTTTAATGCCTTTATAATTTATACCATCTGATTCTGCATATATATAAGGAGATATGAATAACAAGCCACTAAGCAATAATACTATATGTGTTTTCATATTAAATTCAACGTTGAAAACCCTATGAGGATGGAAATAAGCAATCTCCTCATAGGGCCGATTAATTAAAAGTTAAATCCGATATGGATTATTTCGATTTTTTGATCCAAAGGATCTCTGTCACCCAATGAAATTTCAACTTTTCTTGTGCGCTTCATACATGAAATGCACGCAGCACCACCTTTCACTGATGACATATCCGCATTCGACAATCGTTCGAATTTGGATGGATTGATTACATCAAACCTTTTCTTTGTTATATGAGGTTATTGGTTAAATTTCCTACTCTATTTACAGGATTTTCGGATTCCTCCCTATGGTATGCGCATACCTCAATTATTGGTTTTCATAATTTCGGAATACAACTCAACATAGTCCTGTATTCTTCCTTTAAACGGTGTGCAACAGTCGTTGTGTTTTCCCGCATAAACATTTTCGAATCTGCGGATAGGACATCCTCCACGACATATCGGAAGATAGCTGCATTTGCGGCATATTGGATCATTATAATGATCTATGCCGGTAGCATACTTAGCTATAAGTGCATAATTAGTCCATTTTTCTGTATTGTTGATATTGCCGACAATGAGTTCCTTATTACCCAGATCTTCATAGCACTTATAAATTTCACCGTCATTTCCTACAAGCATATTGTTATATGGGCTACGTGCCATACATTCCACATTGATGTCATCAGGATAAAATCTTTCTGATATAATGCCATATTTTCGGAAAAGTTCAAAAAAAATGTCAGTAACATTATTGCGAGTAAGGCACATAGAGGCATTCTTATCCTTTTCATCAAGCACTATGATACCAGGATAAACATACAATAAATCTGACTTATACCTATCTTTCATCCATTTATATAAATCAATAAATTTCCTATAGTTCCTGCTATCGGACCCTTATGGAAAATGTGAATTTATCCTTATATTCACCTGAAAAATGTCTGTCAAGATTATGAATGATGGTATCAAAAGTACCTTTACCATTAGCAAGAGGACGTCTCTGATCGTGAACATCCTTAAATCCATCCAACGTAATCTGAACATTCGTGATGCCCGATTCATATAGTTCCTTTACCGTATCTTGAGTAAAGAAATATCCATTTGTTATCAGCAGATTCTCATTTATCTGTAAGCAAAGCCCACGAATCCTTTTAGACAATGACACAATCCTTTGAGGCTGAAGCAAAGGCTCTCCTCCATACCAAGTAAGGTTAACTGTCTCCAATCCGTTATTATCACGTTCATTTATGATAAACTGCATAATCGCTCCTCTGTTTCATCCGTCATAGCAGATGACCGCCTCCATTTCTCAAAACAATAGGTACACGCAAAATTGCAGCTTCTTGTCGGTGCAACAGTTAAAACAAGAGTTTTACGAGAGAAGAGTCGTGCCATACTATGTGTATGCAGAATCTCCACAAGCGTGTCATCATCTTCCGTAAGAACGTAACATTTCTTCAAATATTCCAACTCGTCTTCTGAAAACAATGATTCATCATTAAGTTCACCAGCATCAGACAATGTCCGGAAAGCAGAAAACAGAGCTTCGTCCGCCCTAATGAGGCAGTTTGAATAGCTGTTATACAAATAGTTTGTATTGTCCTTAGTCTTGACAAGAAAATTGTATCTTGACCAATGTAAATTCTGCATCTTTTAATTTGATTTTCTGTATTTTAACACCGCCTCATATGGATTAATGTCAATTTGCTCCTTTTTTACAAGTCTATCGTCCACAAAATAGAACTTTGTAAAAAGGTAATACCCATATGACATCAACTCTTTATAGCACAAGACTTCGGATATTTTGCCATCTTCCACATACAAGTTTTCGGAATACGGATTACCATATTTGAGAACCAGTTCATCTTTAGTCATACCTATAATTATAGCATCATTCCTATATTTTGTTGAATAGGCTGTTGTTCCGCAAGAACATACGATTCCAATAGCAAAGATTATAATAGTTGTTTTTAGGAAAGCGGAATCCATAACTCTGTTTCTTCATCGAATATATATTTTTGTGCAGATGCTCTTGCATTCAATGGTTCAATAGTCAGAATTGCATCACCTTGCGAAACACTGACTCCTTGCCAAGTTCCATATTGCTGTATAGTACGGCCTGAGTCTCTTCCGACACAGGTAGCCACATAATTCATATCAATTGTGTCATCTGACAAAGCAATAGTTAACTGAGCTCTGTTTCTTGCCGGTATGTTTACTGGATATGACCTGGATATCGTTCGTCTATTAGTCGTAGTCTCTCCATATGTGACTTCGTAACTTGTTGTCCCTGTTGTACTAATTGTCCCCTCAGCAATACATGGTGCTTTTACTTTAAAACCAACAGATACTGAGACTGATATAGAACCTTTATGTGTAAAACTTGATGTTTCTGTTACTTCTTCTGAAATCGTAAGGGAATAACTTTGAGCGATATCACTATTGTTGACATAACTATCTTTCAGCACTTTTCCTGGAGTTTGTGTGAAAGATGCCGTAGCATCATTAATAAATTCTATCGCTGTAACATCAAATTCTTCTAAAGGCACAAGGTCAAATTGCTGAGTTGCCAACTTATTATATTTATCTAAAAAAACATTATTTTGTGCGGCACCAATTACAACATTATACATGTCCCAGTAGTTAGGACCACCTTCCATAATGTCATTATTCTTTATTACTAATGCTCCATCAATGTTACCACTATAAAAATCCCAGCTTGCACCCCACGAACTACCTGTACCATCCATCATATAAAGCACAGGAGTATCTGGTGCACTTTTATAGTATCCAACAGACATTGGTGTTTCTGTAGACATTGAATATATCATATATGGTATGCCAGATGTAAGTGGCAACGCTTTAATATAAAACTGCTGGCTTCTGTCATCTTTTCTTCCAGAAAACACAACTTCGCTACCCTTACCTTGGGTTGTAAGATATCTGCCTCCGCCTTGGATGTTCTCCTTAACGATTATATTAATCGGCAAATCTCTCAAACTATATATGTCATCATAAATACTATTTGCCCTGGCAAGACCATATTTTAACGACAAGTCGTACCTTTCTCCTTCAGGATACGGCAAAATACTGTCATTACAGAATGTGGTATCAACTGATTTTGTCATTGGCGAGTATTTCTCATCCAACAGATTAATTACCTGTTCTGTTACAAGCTCTTTCGTACAAGACGCGGCAAACATAATTGCAGCAAATACAAAAATGCCAATCTTTATAACATTCATTTTCATCACATATTAATTTATAGGTTATTATATATTAAATTTCCCCTCATAAACTTCTCCATATTCCGTTTCTATCTGAACGAAATATTCTCCTGAAGTACCGGAAGTATATAAAATTGCCTGTCCTACATTGGAGTTTATAAAATCATTGTAAATCTCTCCGGTTGACATATTCCATACAGATATTGATACATTGCCGATATTATCCATAAAATTCAGATAAATTCCATTGTCCAATCCATTCCAAATCGCATATATAGGAATCCTAATGACATTTCTTGGACGCGAGGATGTAACTTCTTTATTTGCTCTTTCAAGTGAGATTTTAAATGAGCCATTGGGCGCTCCATAAACAGTCGCGAATATGCTCAACAATAGTGAAATAATCATTAACCCTTTTTTCATAATAATTGTTTTTAGTTATTGCGAATGTATGATTAAGCAACATAATAACAGCTATCATTTATCTATTTCATTCTATCAAAATATTATGATTGATATGTGCGTAACTTGCTGGTTATTATATAAATACAAAAGGTGATAGAAATATTGTTTCTATCACCTTTTCAACTTGTTGATTTACAAGTAATTGCAATTGTAATTCTTCGGGATTTATAGATGTTTGATTATCAGTTGTTTATCATGCTGTTCATATATAAGTCCTTATATTGTGAATTTGAGTTCCTGATTTTTGCCCTGATTCTGGATCTCATATTATATATGACATCAATTTCCTTTCCCAGCAAAAGACTCATGACGGTAGGGGAAAACCCTACAAACCAATACTCCAAAAGCAGGTAGTCATTATGCTTGAATTTCAGTTCACTGTCGTTTTTCAATTTTGAGACAATGCCATCCTTGTATTCGTTGAGAATTGCTTCAAGCAATGGCGATTCCTCATCCGCGCTCAACTTGTCAATGACAGACTCTACTTCACGGTAGACAAATGTTTGACGCTTTCCTATATTCTCGTGCTCGTAGAACTTCTCGCATATTCCTCCAATCAGTTCCAGCTTTGTCCTGTAAAGCTGCCCTATTTTCTGTGAAAAGCCTGACATTTTCTGCTCATTCTGCAGGAGAAGGCGTCTTGTGTCTTCCAGCATACTCAGATTGTTGGACATCTCATAGTTCTTCTTTTTGATGTATCTATAGAAACCGTATCCGATAATGGACGCTATCAGCAATAAGGATATGATTACAAGGACAGCAATTGTCCTTGAACTTCTTGCCTTGTATTTCTCGTGCTCCAGCTGCTGCTTGATATAGTCCCGCTGTGCAGCCGTTATTGAGTTGTTGAGTGCAGAATAATACAATGAGTCCTGTATCTTTGTGGATTTGTAAAGAAATCTGGCAGCATCCTTATAGTATCCTAAGTCTTTGGCGATATCATATTCATTCAGCGCGACTATAGCCAGCAGTGTCTTGTCTTCGCCAATGTATGGTGTTATTTCGTCTATTGTCTTCTGCGCTATTCTGTTATGCCCGGTCTGGTGATAAGCATTTGCCAATGCAGCCTTATCATATAAAGATATGGGCTTCTTCAGCGTATCTACAATATAAGAATATATGTCTATTGCCAGTTGAGGCTCGGGAGACTCTTTTACCGTAAGCATATGTGCATAATCCTGCAGACTTTCCAGCAATAGGGCCGTATCCATTTTTTCTTTGGCAATCTCTATGGCTTTATTATAATACTCGCCGCCTTTTTCAAAATTATTGATTGCAGTATATGACGAAGCAAGTTGCTTTATTGCAAAATCTGCATATCTTGCCGCACCTGCTTTAACGAAAGCATCATATTCCAACTGTCTGTAACGCAGCTTTTCCATCCGGTTGAATGTGAGTCCATAAATGTCCGCAAACCCACGGTAAATCAGACCTTTATAAAATATGTCATTGACGCATTCCGCATTGTCAAGCGCATTCGTGAAAGCAATGATAGCCTGGGTGTAATTTCCTCCGTTCTGATATACTCTGCCAAGATAATAATATGCCAGCATTCTGTCCTTTGCGGTCCCTTTATCTTTATAGTATCCGACTGCGATGTTAATCAGGCTGTCATCAGCAGTATCTATATAGTTCTTGTCCAGGGCCATGGAGCTGAGCAAAGCATACTTGGCTCTGTTCCATGGGCTTGAAAGTTCATTTTCCTGTATCTTCTTAAGCATTGTCAGGGCACTGTCCGGCCTTTCTGCAAGATAGCCCTCAATGTCTCTAAGCTTCCAGGCCACGCCTGTGTTGAAATGGCACGAGATCATCAGGGAAACTGCGATTACAAGTAAAAGTGATTTTTTCAAGGTTATGTTAACTTATTGGGTGAGCTTCTTGGTAAGTCTGAATTTGATGAAATACTATAGAATGTCATCAAATGCAATATGGGGCAACCCTCAAGGATTGTCCCATATTGTTATAGTTAAATGGGCTTCAAATGATTAGCCTATTAATACTCCTCCTCGTTGAAGAAGAAGTCGTCCTTGGTCGGATAGTCCGGCCAGATGTCTTCGATGCTTTCGTATATTTCTCCGTCGTCCTCAAGTTCCTCAAGATTCTCCACGACTTCAAGAGGGGCTCCTGAGCGGGTAGCGTAGTCAATCAGCTCTTCCTTGGTTGCTGGCCAGGGAGCGTCTTCGAGCCTATAAGCAAGTTCCAGTGTCCAATACATGTCTATTCTATTTTAATTTATTAATTTACAATAGTTAACAGACGCATGGTGCGTCAAAGCCCTCATAAGAGGGCGCAAATATAGGAAAAAAAATCAAAATGAATTCTTTTTACTAATTTTGCAGCCGATTTAATACACAACATTTATACCAATATATACACATGTCATATATTAAAGAAGAAAAATATGATGAGCAGACTACCGCGGAGATAGCGGCTCATTACCGTGAAATACTCAGGCTGCTTGGGGAAAACCCTGAAAGGGAGGGACTTCTGAAGACTCCGGAAAGAGTTGCCAAGGCATTGCAGTTTCTGACAAGCGGGTATTCTACTGACGGGGCGGAGATTCTCCGCAGCGCAATCTTCAATGAAGAGTACAGCCAGATGGTGCTGGTCAAGGATATTGAACTCTATTCTACATGCGAACATCATGTGATGCCTTTCATCGGTAAGGCGCATGTTGCATACATACCGGACGGTACAATCACTGGATTGAGCAAGATTGCGAGGGTGGTTGAGACATATGCACGCCGTCTCCAGGTGCAGGAAAGGCTTACGATGCAGATCCGGGATTGCATACAGGATACACTGAATCCTCTCGGGGTGGCTGTTGTCATTGAGGCGTCACATACCTGCATGACACTGCGCGGTGTCCAGAAAGCCAATGCAAAGACTACGACATCAGCCTTTTCCGGAATATTCCTCAGGGATGAGAGGACCCGCAATGAGTTCCTTAACCTGATCCGCTGACTTCACGTGTGAAAGAAAACGGGCTTGACAGGAAAAGAATCCGTCAAGCCCGTTCTGTATGGCTCTTTCTTAAAGGTTATCTTTCTCGATATCCTTGAAGTATTTATAGGTGTTGACCTTCAGCTCGCCTGCTGCAAGTTCGTCGCAGACAATCACTCCGTCCGGATGTGCCTGGAGCGCAGACAGAGTGCATACATGGCTCATCGGGCCTTCTACTGCCTGCTGGAGTGCGCGGGCTTTCTTGTGGCCGAAGGCAAGTATAACTACTTCCTTTGCTGAGCATATTGTCTTTACGCCTACTGTCATGGCCTTTGTCGGAACCTTGCTGATGTCATTGTCGAAGAAACGGGAGTTCACCACAATAGTGTCGTATGTGAGTGTCATGACCCTGGTCCTGGATTCGAATGATGAAAATGGCTCATTGAATGCGATATGGCCGTCTTCTCCGACTCCTCCGAGAAACAGGTCTATCCCTCCTGCAGCTGCGATGCGCTCTTCGTATGATGCACATTCGGCGTCAATGTCAGCCGCGTTTCCGTTGAGTATGTTTATGTTTCCTTCAGGGACATTTACATGGCTGAAAAATTCCCTTGCCATGAATGAATGGTAGCTCTCTGGATGTTCTTCAGGAAGCCCTACATATTCGTCCATATTGAAAGTGATGACATTCTCGAAAGAAATTTCCCCGGCCTTGTACATTCTTATCAGTTCCTGGTATGTTCCTATTGGAGTTGAACCAGTAGGGAGTCCAAGCACAAAAGGCTTGTCAGTGACTGCCGCCTTTGCCTTGATTGCCTCTGCGATGTGTCTTGCTGCCCAGACAGCACCGTCCTGGCAGGTGTTTTCAATAATAAGTCTCATGTCTATAAAATTATAAGGTTGGCAAAAGTAGCAATTTTTATTCAAGAAAGATTTTTTTTGTATTCTTTTCTGTTGAGATTTGTCCCATTTTAATTCTGGCATGCCGCTTTTTCCGTGATGTCTGTTTCCGCCCAGGGGCAGCTCGCCCTGTCCACGGCCTGAAATGCAATAATTATTGCCTATTCTTGCTCGCAGTTAATCATATATGGCGAAAAATTGATATATTTACGTTTTCATTTCCGTCCATGGGCCTGGAGAGTCAGTCCGTGGACGGAATGCTTGAAGTTAATCCGTAAAAGTTTATCAGTTATGAGGGATAATACGCATGTAGTCATTATGGCCGGTGGCATAGGAAGCAGGCTGTGGCCTATAAGCAAACCGGAGATGCCGAAACAGTTCATTGATGTGCTCGGGGTCGGGAAATCCATGATACAGCTGACTGTTGAACGTTTCAGTGCAGTCTGCCGTCCGGAACACTTCTGGGTGGTGACATCTGACCGCTATGTCGACACAGTAAAGGAACAGCTCCCGGGGATTCCGCATGAACAGATACTTGCAGAGCCGGAGCCGAGAAATACTGCTCCTTGCATCGCATATGCATGCCGCAAGATCGGGAAGAGGTATCCGGATGCAAATGTCGTTGTCACCCCGTCTGATGCCCTGGTGCTTGACAAGGAAATATTTGCGGGGAATATCGCAAAGGCCCTTTCGTTTACAGATGGCGGCAATGGCATAGTTACAGTCGGAATCACGCCTTCAAGGCCTGAGACCGGATATGGATATATACATTCATGCGGGGCGCAGGAGGATGAGGTGTGCAAGGTCTCTGAGTTCCGTGAGAAGCCGGACCTGGAGACGGCAAAGTCGTATATCGAGAATGGAGGCTTCTTCTGGAATGCCGGCATATTCGTGTGGAATGTCCGCACCATCAATGAGCAGCTGCGCAGGTTCGCTCCGCAGATATCCTCTGTAATGGATGCCCTGGAGGCATCTTTCTATACAGAGAAGGAGGATGAGGAGCTCAAAAGGCTGTTTCCGCAGTGCGACAAGATCTCCATTGACTATGCAGTGATGGAGAAGTCGGAAGATATATATGTAATCCCTTGCAGCCCAGGATGGAGCGATCTCGGAAGCTGGGGCTCGGTGAAGACTCATATACCTGAAGACGGTGACGGGAATTCAGTTGTAGGCGGGGATGTCCGCCTGTTTGGGTGCAGAAATTGTATAGTGCATGCAGGCGACGCCAGGACGGTGGTCGCTGAAGGCCTGGAAGGGTATATCATATCGGAGAAAAACGGTGATATCCTCGTGTGCAGGCTTTCGGAAGAACAGAGGATAAAAGATTTTTCTGCATGTTACAAAGGAAGCAATACAAAACAATAGTAGTTTCAGATATCCATCTTGGGTATAAGCAGTCCAAGGTCCGCGAAGTAAGCCGTTTCCTTAGCTCTGTGGACTGCGAGAGGCTGATTCTTAACGGAGATATAATAGACGGGTGGAAACTGAGGAAGTCCGGTGACAGGAAGTGGAAGCCGGAGTATACGAAGTTCCTTAAGATCATCATGAAGATGATGGAGAATTTTGGGACGGGGATTATCTATGTTGTCGGAAATCATGATGATTTCCTTGACAATGTGGCCCCGTTCGCTTTTTCTGAGGTCAGCATTGTAAGGGACTATGTCCTGGAGAGCGGTGGTCACCGTTATTTCGTGACGCATGGTGATGTCTTTGACAGTGTCACGTCAAACATGAAATGGCTTGCCAAGCTCGGTGATATAGGATACCGTGCGCTCCTGAAGATAAATGTGCTGTATAACGGATACAGGAAGTGGAGAGGGAAGCCATACTATTCTCTTGCACAGGCTGTCAAGGCCAAGGTGAAGAAAGGAGTATCTTCAATAAGCGGGCTTGATGACATGGTTGTTGATGTGGCTATGTCGCATGGCTGCGACGGTGTGATATGCGGCCATATCCACCAGCCTGAAGACCGTATGATAGGCAATGTGCGCTATCTCAATTCCGGGGACTGGGTAGAGACGATGTCCGCGCTTATTGAAGACATGGACGGAAACTGGAGCATTTTCAGATATCAGGGGATGGAGGGCGCGTTATGAGATATCTTTTTATAATACAGGGGGAGGGGAGAGGCCATCTGACCCAGGCGATGACACTTGAAAGGCTTCTCAGGGAAAACGGGCACGAGGTGGTTGAGATGCTTGTCGGAAAGAGTCCCTCCAGGCGGCTTCCAGAGTTCTTCACGCGGAATGTATGCGCTCCTGTAGCACAGTTCAGCAGCATAAATTTTCTTCCGTCCCATAAGAACAGGAAACCGAGCATGGTGAAAAGTGTCCTGTATAATGCATTCGCGTTTTTCCGGTATTTCCCGAGCATGCGTTTCCTGAACAGGAAGATAAGGACTTCCGGTGCAGATGTGGTGGTGAACTTCTATGAGATGCTTGTTGGGATGACGTACATGGTTCACCGTATCAAGGTCCCCCAGGTGAGCATCGGCCATCAGTATCTGTTTTTCCATAAAGATTTCGGCATACCTTTCGGGCATTATCCCGGGCACGAGAGCCTGAACCTCTTCTCACGGATAAGCAGCTATGGGGCAGTAAAACGGCTCGCACTTTCTTTCAGGCCTATGCCTGATGACCTCTCCGGCAGAATCCGGGTCGTCCCGCCGCTCTTGCGCCGGGAAGTGCTTGGCCTGCGTAATGATGACGGGAGCGACGGACCGGGAATGTCCCGTGGGGACTATATCCTCGGCTATATGCTTAATGCCGGCTTTTCTGAGGATGTGCTGGCATGGCATCGCGGGCATCCGCATACGGAGCTGAGGTTTTTCTGGGACAACTGGGCCGAGGGCAAGGTCAAGAAGATAGATGACAAGCTTAGTTTCCATCTTATTGACGACAAGGAATTCCTGAAGCAGATGGCAGGTTGCCGGGCCTATGCAAGCACGGCTGGCTTTGAATCTATATGCGAGGCGATGTATCTTGGAAAGCCAGTGCTTATGGTCCCGTCTCATATTGAGCAGGAAATCAACGCTTTTGATGCGAAGAGGAGCAATGCCGGTGTCTCGGCCGGGAGATTTGACATGGACGCATTGCTTGAATTTGCCGAGACATTTAGTCCGGATAATCATTTTGTCGACTGGGTGCGCTCTGCCCCGGAAGTATTTCTTGAGGAACTTACGGAAAACCTGATGTTTTGACAGCTATCATTTTAAAATTTGAGGGAATTTTAAAATTTCATCAGATTATGGTAAAAGTCAAGACCGCGGATTTTCTTGTATTCATGCATCTCCGCATTTCGCATCTTTATTCGTGTGGGCGTCTCGGTACGGCCCGTAACTATGAAAGGGCCAGCCGCAGCTTTGAAATGTATCTTGGTGGCAGGGCTGTCCCTTTTACTGACATTACAGACACTCTTGTGGATGGCTATGTCTCGTTTCTCAATGGAAGGGGAGTCTCCAGGAACTCCATCTCGTTTTATATGAGAATCTTGCGTGCAGTGTATAACCGTGCGGTCAAGATGGGGCTTGTGAGTCAGGCCTTCCCGTTTGACAATGCATACACAGGGGTAGACAGGACATGCAAGCGTGCTGTAGATGAGGATATTGTCTCCCAGCTCTCCCGCCTGAACCTTGCCCCTGGCACTTCAATGGCATTTGCCAGGGATCTTTTCATTTTCAGCTATTGTACACGCGGGATGGCTTTCGTTGACCTTGCCTATCTGAGAAAAACAGATCTCAGGCATGGGACTATACGCTATGCGCGCCGTAAGACAGGCCAGGTCATGCATGTAAGGATAGAGCCGGGCATAAGGATGATAATTGACAGGTATGCCGGAGCTTGTGCTGATTCAGTGTATGTGTTTCCGCTGCTTCGGGCAACTGATCCGGAGTCGGCATACAGGCAATATCAGTCCGCGCTCAACAGCTACAACCGCAAGTTGCGCAAATTGTCGGGAATGCTGCCTGTTGCCTGTCATCTGACGTCTTATACTTCCCGGCATAGCTGGGCTACCGCTGCGCGCAAGCATGAGGTGCCTGTCACGATAATCAGCGCAGCTCTTGGGCATACGTCTGAACGCACAACGCAGATATATCTTGACAGTATTGAAAATTCCGTGATTGATTCGGCCAACCGCACGGTCCTGGCTGCGCTATGGCGTGTTTAGCATGCCTGTGTTGAGGGTGATTTCCCGGTGTGCCAAGCTGTGTCTGCTCTCTGTGTCTATGGCAATCATGTTTTTCGGAGGATGTCTGCTGAAAACTTTTAAATTTGCAATGAAGTATAGCCGCCTGGGTTCGGCACTTGTAGAACCAGGGCAAGGATATACAGATATTTAAAAAATGATAGACACTATGTCAGCAATAGACAAAAGCCTTATGTGCTGCTCCGCTTTTGCGGCATTTGCCTCAGCTGCGGCAGCACAGACACCGGACAGCAGGCCCAACATACTCCTTTTCATGGTGGATGACATGGGATGGCAGGACACTTCCGTCCCATTCACGCCTGTACCAACGGACAATAACCTCAAATATCTGACCCCTAATATGGAGAGGCTGGCCGAGAGCGGAATGAAATTCACGCAGGCTTATGCCTGTGCCATCAGCTCACCGTCCCGCTGCAGTCTGATGACCGGGATCAATGCCGCCCGGCATGGGGTGACAAACTGGACATTTCGCCGTGATATATCCCAGGATGAAGTGTGTGACTCTATTGCACCGCCGGAGTGGAATTATAATGGCATAAGCCGTGTGCCCGGAATTAACAATACATTTGTCGGGCCGTCATTTGTCCAGGAGCTGAAGGATTACGGCTATCATACGATCCATATCGGCAAGGCTCATTTCGGTGCGGTTGATACTCCTGGGGAGGATCCGCACCACTGGGGATTTGAGGTGAACGTTGCCGGAACAGCGGCGGGAGGACTTGCGACATATCTGAGCGAAGCAAATTTCGGACATGACGAGGCTGGGAACAAGCTCTCTCCATTTGCTGTAGAGGGCCTGGAGAAATACTGGGGGACAGGTACGTTCGCCACAGAGGCCCTTACATTGGAGGCTGTCAGGGAGCTGGACAAGGCGAAGAAATATAATCAGCCTTGGTTCCTGTATATGTCGCATTATGCAGTCCATATACCGATCGACCGTGACCCCCGTTTCTACCGGAAGCATATTGACCGTGGCCTTACGGAAAAGGAAGCGGCCTATGCTTCGCTGGTGGAAGGGATGGATAAAAGTCTTGGGGATCTGCTCGACTGGGTTGAGGAGAATGGTGAAGCGGACAATACCATAATAATATTCATGAGCGACAACGGTGGCCTTGCTGCGTCTTCGTACTGGCGCGACGGTGAACTCCACACCCAGAATGCTCCTCTCCGTTCTGGAAAAGGGTCACTTCTGGAAGGGGGAATACGCGAGCCTATGATTGTGCGCTGGCCGGGACGCACCAGGGCCGGTTCGGAATGCGGGGAATATGTGATGATTGAAGATTTCTATCCGTCCATTATAGAGATGGCCGGCATTGATCCTGAGAAGTCGGACCATTACGGGCACAGCATAGATGGCCGCAGCTTTGTCCCGCTTATAGACGGTACGGGTGATCCGTCTGCGGACCGCGCCCTGATATGGAACTATCCGAATGTGTGGGGACTGGAAGGCCCTGGAATAGACTTGAGCTGTGCGATAAGGAAAAATGAGTGGAAACTTATCTATAATTATGCAACGCACCGGAAAGAATTGTACAACATCAAAACCGACATAGGCGAGAGCCGCAATCTGGCTGCAGATTATCCGGAGGTCGTGGAGGCTTTGTCAAAGGAACTCGGAGCAAGCCTTCGCGCTGCCGGTGCAGGGCGTCCGTCGGTCAGGTCGACCGGTCAGCCGTGCCCTTGGCCGGACGAAGTGCTTACTATCAAAATGGAGAGGGGGCCATGTCAGCCCAGGCCATAAAAGAAAAACACTTTCAGAAAGAAATTACTGAAAGTGTTTTTCTGTGCTCCCCCAGGGGCTCGAACCCTGGACCCCAACATTAAGAGTGTCGTGCTCTACCAACTGAGCTAGGGAAGCAGTTATTTAAAGAACTTTTGTGATCCGTTTGGGGCTCGAACCCAAGACCCCAACATTAAAAGTGTTGTGCTCTACCAACTGAGCTAACGAATCAATCCAAATCGTTTTGAATCGGCCCGGGAGACTCTTATCTCAAACGGGATTGCAAAGGTATGACTTTACTTTGACATCTCCAAATTTTTTAGCAAAAATTTTTAATTTTTTTATCACTTTTTTTGAAAGCCTCCTCTCTCAACCCCTTCTGTTATTTGCATACCATGATGTCAAGTATCATTGTATCAGTGTTTTGCATGCCGATAGAACCGATTTTGGCAAGATTGTGTATTGTTTTCTCAATATCTTTCTCTATGATGCCATCGTTTTCCGATATGCATGTCCCGTCCATGGCCAGTACAGCGGACTGGACAGAACTTGATACTCCGGATGCAACTTTCATTGCGCATCCGACCTTTGCGCCATCGCATACCATTCCTGTTATGTTGCCTATCATGTTCTTTATGGCGGAGCACACATGTGTGTAGGAACCGCCTCGCAGGTAGACTATGCCGCACGACGACCCCGTAGATGCGATGACGCACCCGCACAGTGCAGATAGCTTCCCGAGGTATCCTTTGATGTGTATTGCAACAAGGTGGCTCAATGCAAGTGCCCTGGCAAGCTGCTCGTCAGATACGCTGTACATCCTGGAATAGGCGATTACAGGCATTGTTACAGTAATTCCCTGGTTGCCGCTGCCGGAATTGCTCATTGCCGGCAATGTGCATCCTGCCATCCTTGCATCGGAGGCCGCCGCCGTCAGGGCCATGGCATAGCTCATGAAGTCATCACCGAACACTTCCTTATGTCTTGAGCAGTTTATTGTCTTTCCGACCTTGAGACCATAGTCTCCTTTCAGCCCCTCGTCGGCAAGTGCCATATTGAGATTCCTGGAGTCAAGTATGAACTCGATGTCACGATAGTCCACGCTGCCGGCAAAGTCGTAGATTTCCTTTACAGTAAGTCCATAGTCCCTTATGTCCTTTCCTCCGTCGCATCCTTCCTGGCCCTTATGTGAACAGAGGAGTATCTTGTCATCAAAGCATGTCTCGACAATGTTGTCGTGGTCATCTTCAATCACGGCGGATGCATAGTGCCCGTCATTGTGTGTCTCGCCGGTTTCCGGACAATAGGAGCCGTGGCAGCACTCTGGCTTGACACTGACAGATACCGAGGCCTTGATATATAGCTTGTGGGGTGTATCCGCGATGTCTATCTTGACTTTTTTATTCTCAACGAGTGACTTGGCCCTTTCTATGGACCTGCTGTCAAGGTCATGCAGCACTTCAAGCCCATATTCCGATTTCCCGCAGACAGCCCCGAGTGCAGATGCGATGTACAGGCCAATCATTCCTGTGCCGGGAATGCCAACGCCCATCCCGTTTTTCAGTATGTTGCCGCTGACTGATACATTGACATTGAAGTCTGCTGACATCCTCCAGCGGCCGTCCCTCATGCATGGACACTTCTCTTCCAGGATTTCTACTGCCTTGGCTACAGCCAGGGCAACAGCAATCGGTTCTGTGCATCCGAGGGCCGGCTTGACTTCCTGCCTGATCAGGGATATTATCTCAGCCTGTCTTTCTGTCATCTTGAAAAGAATTTAAGTGTTGTCTTGATTATTGCATCACGCTCCTCCTGCCTGTATATGGTCTCTATCGGGAAGCCGAGACATATTGTCCTGTAGCCTTTTGGGGAGCAGAAGAGAACTCCTGCCGATATGCCTGTGTCTGTATACCGGAATATCGTTTTCCCGTGTGTCTGGCTTGGTGAAATGCCATCCGGGGTCTCTACAGGATAGATGTCCATTTCAGGTATATTGCAGTATGATACCATATTCTTAGGAAAGGCAAATCCCTTGCATGGCACGCTCCTGACATTTCCGCTGCGTGAGGCATAATCTGTAGTCCATCTGAATCCCAGAACGTTTTCTGCGAAATCTTTTGATGAAGCCATGAGGCAGCTGTCTTTTGCTATCGGATATATGCGGTCCCAGATGTCAGTCCCGATATATTCTCCAGAAACAAGCACGTTTTTACCGCTTTCAGTGAATCTGCGCAGCGCGGCCTGGAGTTCCTCCGGGAACACAGCATATCTCTGCCTGCCCCTTGCATTGCCATACGGTGTTGTAACCTGCTTTCCGCATATTATGTCAGCAGACCATATGCCGTTGTATGTTGCACTGTCTGAAGAAAATGCATCTGTCCCGGCAGAACAGAACGGGTATCCTGCATCGAATATTGATTTCCCATGGACAGCTACAAAATCAAAAGTGTTGCCAGGGAATGTGACGCCAGCCTTGTCTGTATACGACGCGCCGAATCCGGGATTCTCGTTGGATGTCCACACATTGTCTTTGCGCCTCTCGTACATTTCCCCGATGAACGAAATGTCTTTAATGTAAGGGACACCTCTGTCGTGCCCGTTGTCAAAGCCTGCGTATCCTGGGGTGTCAAGCCATGCGGGCGGAGCAAGCCTTGTGAAGTTGTTGACGATGAGCACTGTTGAGTCTACTGATGCTTTCCATCTTGACTCAGGGATTCCGGCGGCCAATGTCTCTGACGGGAAACTCCTTCCTCCGTCATTGTATGCAGCGATGCGGAAACTGTATATGTGTCCAGGGTCAATGTCAATTGATGTGCATATCCTTCCGTCCCTTGAATATGTGTTTCTGATTATCTTTCCGTCGTCAAATCCGCGTCCGTCCACGCGGGTGTACAGGATATATCCGTCAGGTGCGGCAGTCGGCTCTATGGTGTCAATTGTCTCTTTCCATGAAAGCTCCACTTTCCCACCTTCTTTGAGGATGGCGGCGAAAGAGTTCACGGGAAGCGGCTGCACAGTATATTGGCAGCCGTATCTGTTGCTCAGGTATTTAAGCATTCCCTTGTATATGGCCCGGCTGAATATGAACCTGAAAGCCGGGTCAAGCCCGAATCTCATGTCAGCGAAATTCTGGTGGGAAAGGCTCTCCATCAGGACGGTCGGTACCGGAGGTGTGCGTGATTCCCTGTATCCGCGGTCCCAGATCTGTCTTCTTGTCCATGTGCAGTCAGCCTGGGTCCTGAGGTCGTTCACAATCTGGCTTTGCATGATGTCGGCAAACTCCCTCGAGGTCATCATCGGCTCTCCTGATGGCAGTTTTCTGGAATAGTCGCTTCTGCTGGAGAATATCGCCAGTGTGCCTATGATGGAATCGTTCTGTACCGTGCCTGCATCAGAATGCAAGGCGAATGCAAGGTCGACCGGGATGCCGAGGCCCGGCTTTCCGGGGTTGACGCGCGAGCCTCCGCTGATGTAGTCTACCCAGGAGCCTCTTGAGAACAGGTCGTCCCTGTAGTCGTCTTTCATCTTGTTCTGGCTGAATACGGTGGAGTCCATTCCGGCCCACTGGAGCCAGTACCTGGCCGCTTCTGTATATCTTGGCAGCCCGGAAGTCTCGGCCGTCAGGATGGCTTCCCCTTGCCTGTATCTTGCGATATTGCCCATTCCGCCCCCGAATTTTACTCCGTCTGCGCTTACAACGCTTCCTGCGGTGAATTTCCTGTCTGCCGGGCAGACGTTGTCGAGGGTTACGCTGCATCCTGCGTCAAACTCGAATGTACCGAGGTATATCCATGTGCCTCCTCCGGTCTTCTGGTTGACAATGAATGTGGTGTTGCCTCCGAGGTGGTTTACGGTGTAACGTGCGGATTCTGTACTGTTTGGAAGTGATTTGTATGACACATATACAGCGTATTCGGCCCTGGAAGGGAAGGCCGGCTCCCATTTGGCCATTGAAATCTTGCCGCCCTGTCCTGAGATGCACTTGGCCTGCCTTGCGGTACCCATTGAAAACGGGTTGTCGTTGCCTGTATATATCTCCTTTTTATCCGCGAAGCCTTTGCCGGCATCAGACCAGCTTCCTGTCTCGGAGTATCTGCCCGCTCCGCGGTAGCCCGGCATGCCTGTGTCTTCGTATGACGGGTCATTGTCTATGACCAGCTCTACCGGGTTTGTGTCCCTTTCCCGCGGCATCATTACATAGGCCCCCGCGTTTTCAAGCATAGGGACGAGGAATGGCAGTATGTAGGATGAGGTGTAGAGGTCCTCGACAGTCTGGAACAGGCATGGACGCTGCCACTGCCATCTCTGCTGCGACTGGTCGTAATATCTGCCATGGCTTGCCCATAGTGCTATGTTCCTGCCGTCAAGGCCTTTGCTGAATCTCTGCTCTCCGGCCCTCTCTACAACTCTGCTGGCTCCGGGATTCTTGACCCTGTTCCTGGACGAGGATGGATTCCCGCTGAATCCAATGGACTCTACGGGCAAAGTGCCGATCTTGTCGCCACGTGTGTATATGTCTCCCATCTTGAAGCCGGAGTATTGCCCGGGGAAAAGTTCATTCAGCCTGTTCCTGAACCATTTGACATCATCGGGTCTTAATGGATAGTCACTCAGGCTTTCTGTAAAGTAGAAGTCAAGGACATTGCCTCTTTTCATCACCGACTTAAGCCTCAGGCAGACATGTACACCGTTCCGCTCCTCCATGAGGACAGACAGTGAGTCACATGCCGGCTTGAAGTCACGCACAATCCTGCTCTGCGGGAATGCGTCCAGGCAGAAGAGGACAGTAAAGGCAAATAATAGGGTGTATTTGCGGCGTATTGCTACCATCTCCTTGAAATAACAGCGTATATGAGTGTCAATATGGAGCCTGTGAATATCCCGAGGCTGTCGGCCCTCAGGTCATTGATGTCTGCGCTCCGGTAGTCTGTCAGTCCCTGTATTATCTCTGTGGCCGCCCCGATGGCTATCCCTATCACGATGATGGCAAGCATGAACATAAGGAATGACGCTGGTCTGCCGTCTGCTTTCCTGAACGCGAAATATGCGAGCACCGGATATGGCATGAACATGAGGAAATGCACGACCTTGTCTTTAGGCAGGCCAAACCATGTGCTTCCGAAGTCAATCCCGGAGTCCATCTTTATGAAGCAGAGAATGCATACTGCTGCCAGATAGAGGGCAAGCAGGATACGTGATATTATTTTCTTCTTCTCCATCTGTGCCGCTGTCTAGAAATTAAGCTCCCCGAAAAATTCAGGCCTGTGGAAATCAGGTGAAGTGGTGTCGATCCTGTTCCAGCTGATGAAATGCGGGTGCGCGCTCTTGTCTGCGCATTTGTAGAAGTTTGCCTGTATCGATTCCGGCAGGCTTTCCGGGTCTATTCCGATAAGGTCCATCGGAATGCACATGGCAACGCTCCATCCGAATATCTTTCCGTTCAGCTCCCTTGCCTTGCGCTCCAGTGTGGAGTGCCTTATGATGCGTGAAAGCTGTTCCCCGGTGAAAAATACTGCATCCTCCCTGCTTTTCCTCTTGGAAGCCAGAAGAGTGCCTATGCAGTTCATCTCGAAGTTGTAGTATGTCCCGTCTGTGTTGTCCTTGACAAAGAATTCGCAGCAGCTGTCTTCCCATACAGCACCATTGTCCTCGAGTGCCACAGCCCTGAGGTCGAGGCATCTGACATGGTATAGTATTGCAATGTGCGTGTCGCTTCTTGCGATGGAGAATGCCACATCCGGCTGATATGGGTATTCCTCCGGCCAGTTCACATGTGCAAGGAATGATTTTGCGGCACCGGTCTCCATGGCGAGGTCCAGCTCGCCGTATGTCATGTCTTCAAGTGATTTGATGTAAGGTATTTTCATTGTATATGTCTTTAGTCAGTGAATCTCCTGTTCCTATAGGGACTGCATGTCGTACAGCTTCTTGTAGTAGCCGTCCAGTGCTATCAGGTCGTCATGCCGCCCTTGCTCTACGATAGCCCCGTCCTGCATCACATAGATCTGGTCGGCGTTCTTGATAGTGGAAAGCCTGTGTGCTATGGCTACTGTCGTACGTGATGAAGTAAGCCTGTCAAGGGCTTCCTGTACGAGCCTTTCCGATTCTGTGTCAAGGGCTGATGTCGCCTCGTCAAGAATCAGGATAGGTGGGTTCTTGAGGATTGCGCGTGCAATGCTTATCCTCTGCCTCTGTCCTCCGGAAAGCTTGCTTCCGCGGTCTCCTATGCTTGTGTTGTACCCGTCTTCCTTTTCCATGATGAAGTCATGGGCGTTGGCAATCTTGGCCGCAGTGACGACTTCTTCCATTGTCGCGTTCTCCACGCCGAATGCGATGTTGTTGAATATCGTGTCGTTGAAAAGTATCGCCTCCTGGTTCACGTTCCCTATCAGCGAGCGGAGTGACTTTATCCTGAGGTCCTTGATGCTTGTGCCGTCTATCAGCAGCTCGCCTCCGCTTATGTCATGGAAGCGCGGAAGCAGGTCGACGAGTGTGGACTTGCCTGAGCCGGACTGTCCCACAAGGGCGACTGTCTTGCCTTTCGGGATCTCAATGCAGATGTCTTTCAGGACATGGCCTTTGCCGTCTGCATATCTGAAAGATACACCCTTGAATTCAATCTTGTCATTGAATGACCTGATGTCTATTGCGTCCTCTTTCTCCTTTATGTTGTTTTCTGCAAGCAGTATCTTGTCGACCCTTTCCATTGATGCCAGTCCTTTGGGCACATTGTACCCGGCCTTGGCAAGCTCCTTGAGCGGGTTGAGGATGCTGTACAGGATAACCATGAAGAAAATGAATGTAGGGGCATCGATCGGTGAGTTCTCGCTGAGGATCAGGGTGCCTCCAAACCATAGCACAATCATTATCATCACAGTGCCGAGGAACTCGCTGACAGGATGCGCAAGGGCCTGCCTTATCGAGACTTTGGCGGATGCCCTCCTGAATTCATTGCTTGTCTTGACAAACCTTTCCCTCATCTTGTCCTCCGCTATGAAGGCCTTTATTATCCTGAGGCCTCCGAGTGTCTCCTCAAGCTCGGACAGCATCTCGCTCCATTTCCCCTGTGCCTCAAGTGACTGCCTCTTCAGCTTTTTGCCTATGGCTCCCATTGCCCAGGCCATAGCCGGCACTACAAGTATGGTGAAAAGTGTCAGCTGCCAGCTGGTCACCATCAGTGTGGTGAAATAGAACAATATAAGTATCGGGTTCTTTATGAGCATGTCAAGTGAGCTGGTGATGGAGTTCTCGATCTCCGACACGTCACCGCTCATCCTCGCTATGATGTCGCCTTTCTTCTCCTGGGAGAAGAATCCGAGCGGAAGCGACAGTATCTTGCTGTAGACCAATGTCCTTATGTCTCTTACTATGCCTGTCCTGATAGGGACCATTATGGCAGATGAGCCGAAATAGCATGATGTCTTGAGCGCAGTCATGAGTCCGAAGAAGACTCCAAGCATAAGGAGTGTCCATGAGGCCCCGTGCACTTCTATCACATTGGATACATAGAAGTACATGTTGTTTATTATAAGGTCCTTGAAGGCTAAGCCAGGGGTGTCCCACGGGATGAATTCATACACTGTCTCGTCCATCTTGAACAAGATGTTCAGGATCGGGATGATCAGTGTAAATGAAAATATGTTGAATACCGCTGAAAATATATTCAGGAATACGGCTCCGGCCAGATATCCTTTGTATGGCGCAACGAAACGCCTCATCATTCTGTAAAATTCTTTCATTCCCATGACTTGTTAAGGGCTGCGAATTTACTCTTTTTACTTAAGTTTCGCAAAAATTGCTTTATCTTTACACCGTAAAGACTATATTATATACTAATCGGCAAAAGAGATGGGATTAAGGACTTGTTTCCGGGTTTTCAGGAAGTGGAGCAGGCTGGAGTGTAAAAGGCTCCTGCATGGAACTAAAGAGGGAAAAGACTTCAATTACAAGGAAGTACCTATAATCATCAATAATTTCAACCGGTTCGGGATGCTGATGAAGCTAATTGATTCGCTCACTTCACGCGGCTATCATAACATCTATATCATAGACAATGGCTCTGCATATCCTCCTCTTCTCGAATGGTATGTTTCCTGCCCTTATCCGGTCTATTTCCTGAAAAGGAATGTCGGGCATCTCGCCCTTTGGGAGACGGGGATCTACAGACAGTTCCAGGATTCCTATTTTGTCTATACGGACCCTGACCTGGAGATACATCCGGACTGCCCTGATGACTTTATGGAGAAATTCATAGGTCTTCTCCGGAGGCATCCCCAAGCCTTGAAGGCCGGCTTCTCAATCTGTATTGATGACCTTCCTGACTGCTTCCGCAACAAGAGGCAGGTAGTCGAATGGGAGAGCCAGTTCTGGAAGAATGAAATTGAGCCAGGAGCGTACAGGGCGCCTATAGACACGACATTTGCAGTCTGCAAGCCGTATCTGGAGGTCAGGGACAGGAATGTGGATTTCAAGGATATGTTCATACGCACAGGTTTCCCGTATTCGGTCCGGCATCTTCCGTGGTATCTTGACAGCAGCAACCTGAGCGAGGAAGAGGAGTATTATATCTCCCGCATATCTACAAGTACGCACTGGTCGTCACAGAGCAGGTGACGTGGCGCCTTCTCAGTACATAGCCATCTTTTCTATCCAGTGGAATATCAGCAGGATCCTGTTCCGCAGGACAGGGTAGTTCAGGCTTTCCGGCTTGTCGTAGGTCTTGTTTGTGGCCAGCGTTATCCCGGAAGTGAAGAGCAGTGCCGGGACCTTGTGGCTTACAAAGACCTTCTGGTCCGACAGCGTATAGAACAGCCTTGTGAAATTCTCGCTTCCGTAATATGTGCCGGAAAGTTCCAGTGATGTCCCGTAGAACCGGTTGCATATCGACAGCCATTCATGGTCGTCCCTTTTAAGGCTGTGTCCTCCAAGTATAATCATGAAATCCTCCCTCCCGGAAGCGAGCGGGGAAAGGCTGGTGCCGATCTGGTCGATATTCGCCATGAGCTTTATCTTTTCCCGTGTTATCGGCCTGCCGCTTATCGGGTCTGTCAGTCGTTTCCCCTCAATCCTTTTCCATAGGTCTTCAGAGCCGGCCATGCTCAGTTCCTTTGCATCAAAGGCGACAAAGATTATGCTTGAGCTGTATACTTTTCCGAGCAGCTTCATTGACGAGAACATCTCTGCCACAGTTGTCAGCGCAGCGACCCCGGATGCGTTGTTGTCCGCTCCCGGATACAGGCTGCCGCCGAGACGTCCGAGATGGTCATAATGTGCACCTACTATTATGTAGGAGTCAACAGGATTCTTGCGCGAGCCTGGAATCATGCCTATAATGTTGTGTCCGCACCGCAGGCTGTCCGCAGTATAGAATGACATTGAATATGAGCCGTCCATCGGGAGCAGCCCGGCTTTCCTGAATGCCCTTGTTATGAAGAATGCCGCCTCGCATCCGCCTCTTGTCCCGGTCGCCCTGCCGTCGCATTGCGAGTCGCTCAGGAATTCAACGGTCCTCTGGAGCTTGCCTTCCCAGACAAGGTTCTGCACAGCCCTTTCGTTGTATATGCTTGTCTCCTGCCCGTAGGCAAAGCCTCCATATATGCCTGATAAGGCTGCAATCAGGAGCAGAATCTTAAATTTTTTGTCTTTTTTTGTCATGGAAGGCATAATAAATGTTTATCTTTGCATCTTGTCTTTTACGAAAGGCCGACAAAATTAAACAATAAGGGGCATATTCGGAAATTTTTTGAATGAGGATGAAAAGTCTTGCCAGGATTTGCATAGTATCGGTAGTGCTGCTGTTTTCCATCTGTGGATTGCAGTCATATGCGCAATATGACAAGGATGTCTTCTTCTATCGTGGACGGATGGCCCTGGCTGACGGGAAATATTCCCAGGCCATAGAGAACTTCAATATCCTGGCGCGCCTTGACACAACTGACTACTGGACATATTTTTTCCGTGGAATAGCCAAGTATAATCTCGGTGACCTGCGCGGTGCCCAGCAGGATTTCAATTCATCCGTCAGGATCAACCCTGTTTTCACATCAGGATATCACTACAGGGCCATAACACTCAGCCGTTTCGGGAAATATGATGAGGCTCTTGATGATCTTCAGACGGCACTGGAGCTCAGGCCTGGCTTTGCCGGGCTGTATTTCAGCAGGGGAGTGACATATTTCCTGTCGCAGCAGTTCGGGAAGGCGGTGTCCGATTTCGACTACTATATAAGGAAAGAGCCGAAGGACCCGTCTGCCTACCTGAACCGTGGGGCAAGCTACCTTTTCCTCGGGGATACGCTGAAGGCGCTGACTGATTACAACAAGGCCATAAAGCTTGACAGGTTTGATCCGGAAGGGTATGTCCGCAGGGGAAGGCTATATGCTTCTTCCGGGGATTATGCAAAGGCGGTAGCAGACATGGACAGGGCCATACAGCTCGACACCACCAATACCTTTGCGTATTTCAACAGGGCGATAATGCTCTATGAACAGAAGAATTATATCGGTGCTATGGCTGACCTCAACCGTGTGCTCCGTGAGGAGCCTGGAAATGCGCTTACCTTGTACAACAGGGGGCTTATCCATGCCCAGGTAGGTGATTACGAGGCCGCTCTTGAGGATATGGACAGGGTCCTGAACATAAATCCCGAGAATGTGCTCGCATATTTCAACCGGGCCTCTATCTTCATCGAGATGGAGAGGTATGACGACGCCCTTGAAGACTACGACAGGGCCATCGAGCTTTATCCTGATTTCGCGAAGGCATATATGAACCGCTCCTATGTCAAGAACATGATGGGGGATATGCGCGGCTCGAAGGCTGATTACCAGACAGGACAGAAGAAAGTTGCCGAATACAGGACTAAGAACGCAGATGAGGCCGGCTCTTTTGCCGACACTACAAGGAAATACAGTTCGCTTATTGCGCTTGATGCCGAGTTCGCCAAGAAGGATTTCAATGACGAGCTTCTGCAGCACAGGGACATTGACATAAAGCTAAGGCCTCTGTACAGGTTCCAGCTTTCAGCAGCGCGGCAGGATACCAGGTATGCACTTGCGCATGAGTATGAGAATCCTCTCATATCAAGGTTCGAGGCAGATTGCCCTGTGGCGGTCGTGATATCCAACGGTACTGTCCAGCAGCCTGAGTCACAGTCTGTAGAGGATGTACTCTATGGTGATGGCGCTGATGACAGTGATGCAAGGACAAGTTTCCTGAGGGCTTTGTATGAGGCCGAGGGCAAGAAGTACAGTTTCGCCCTTGCGTATTATGACAAGGCGGCTGATGCTGAGCCAGCCGGTGAACTTCCACGCCTGTATCGTGCTTTCTACCTCATGAACAGGGGAGTCCTGAGAGCGGACATGATTGAATTCATATCTTCAATTGACAACAATGTCCAGGTCCTGACAATGGATGACTCAAAGACTACGAGGGCAAGGGTGAAGGACCGCGTAAGCCAGCAGTATGACTATTCGCAGGCTATAGAGGATATGGCTTCAGCGGCTGGAATCGCCCCGGGCATCCCTTATATATACTATAACCTTGGCAACCTGTATTGCCTTGCATCTGAGCATATAGCCTCAATAGAGAACTATACCCGCGCAATTGACCTTTATCCTTATATGGGTGATGCTTACTATAACCGCGGACTTGTCCTTATCTATTTGAGGGATAAGGAGAAAGGCTGTATTGACCTTTCCCGTGCAGGTGAACTTGGAGTGAAGGATGCGTATGGTGTCATTAAGAAATATTGTGAGCAGGAGGCGGAGTAATGGTGAAGTTCATGAGTTTTTCAAGCGGAAGCTGCGGTAACTGCTATTATCTTGGGGACGGGCAGAAAGGAATACTGATAGATGCAGGCGTCAGTGTGCGCAGGCTGAAGAGGGCATTGGAGGATAATGGAATGTCATTTGATTCATTCAGCGCGATTCTTGTAACGCATGACCACCTTGACCATATACGTCATCTTGCGGCATTCTGCAAGAAACTGATGAAGCCGGTCTATGCGACATCGGTTCTGCACAATGCTCTTCTCCGGCATACGTTTACATCAAGGATAATAGGCTCATACAGTGCAGTGCTTGAGGATGATGTCTACAATGATATCAACGGCATTTCTGTCAGGTGCTTTGAGGTCCCGCATGATGCGACGCAGACTGTCGGCTATTCCATTGAGCTGGACGGGCACCGGTTCGTAATAATGACAGATGTCGGACGGATGACTGATGAGGCTGTAGCTTTAGCCTCGGAGGCGGAGACTGTCGTGATAGAATCCAACTATGACATGGATATGCTGATGGGAGGCCCATATACGCACGAACTCAAGATGAGGATTGTCAAGGGGAATGGCCATCTGAGCAATGACGAGTGTGCTTCCGCTGTCCGCCGTTTTCTGCATCCTGGACTCAGGAATATTTTTCTCTGTCACCTCAGTGAGAATAATAATACTCATCAGATGGCGCACGATTGTACTCTTGCCGCATTGAAGGATGTGTGTGCCTCTTCAGGAATCCCTGTCCCTGCTCTCAGGTGCCTTCCGCGGCGTCATCCATCTCCGCTCTTTACACTATAGTTGCGGCTTTTATGCCTTCTGTACCTTAGTTGTCATCATATGCCTTTGGTGTAGTCTTGGTCCACGGTATGGATGTCTGCGGCTTGCCAGGAGGGATCGGGATATAGTACAGTCCCCCGTGTACGGAAATTGTTTTGCCCGAAGTATCCATGCCATTGTTGAACAGCAGTCTGAGCGGCATGATTGACCACTTGGGGACAGGTGCCTTGTCCTGTGCAAAGTGCATTGTTGCAATCTCCTTGACTTTCATCGCTGCCGCCATTTCTGACTTATGCCGTTTTTCAAACGGGTCGATGAATCCTTCCGGCTCTTTCAGGATTCCGGGAAGCATCCTTGATGCGATGTATGTGTAGTCCTGTGGTGTAATTTCAGAAGTGCTGTACGGGAGATTATCGTATCGCATGTCAATGCGGTCCCTCAGTGCCTGCAGGGTGCTGATGCGCAGTTCCTGTGTCTCAGGGAGAGAGTCACGGATGAATGACATCACAGAATCAGCCTCATGTCTGCTTATGACCTTTTCCTTTACAGCTCTCTCTGTGTATGCCTCAAGGTCTTCAATAAGAGATTGCTCCTGTCTCTTCAGGGGCAGCTGCACTGCATCTGTGTCTTCCTTTGATATGCTTTTCCCCGTCCTTTGCTGTGCAATGGAGTCAATGTGCACGAAACAAGTTCCGTATGCAATCCATGCTACAGAAAATAAGGTGCCGATATGTGACAGAATACAGGACAAGGTCCGTCTGGTTTAAATTTATATGGGGTATTGGGCTTGAGCCGTGCCGTATATTCAAAAGTCTTGCCATGTGGAGTCTTGAGTCAAGCCACCGTCCCGGTTTCGCCGGAACTTGTTCCTGCTCCCTCCCTCCCTCCTGCAACTTTGTAGTCTGTCAGTTGCGAACATCCGCCGGATGATTTGCTTGTAGCTCACGATCTCCTGTTTGCGGAGCAACGGGCGGTTATGCGCCAGCTCTTGTACTGCGGCCTTTTTGTTCCCGGGGGATCTGTTGTTGACCAGATCCACCACTGCTTTTGCAGATGATTTCTTAAAGTGGTGTGTATTAAGAATATAGCATATATGCAAAGTGACGGTTTCTTTACAAGAAATCGTCACTTCCGGTTGCAAAAGTATAAAATAGAATATTGATAAGCAAATTAATTCTCGCATTTGTTATAGAAAATATTTACCCCCCGTAAATAACACTCTGATAAACAGTGTTTTCAACTATGCGGATTGTCGCCGTTTTACTGCTGTTTTGCGTGTTGTGGCAACTTTTATAATGCATGGTTGTTTCCTCTATAAAAAACAGGAATCTTGTATAAAAACAGTTGGAATCTTAATATAATTGTTGCAGTATCTGTTTGTAATACAATTAAATATGATAAGATGACGATTTCTTGTAAAGAAACGTGTATCATATTAAAAGACTCACAGTTAGCAACCACGGATTCGTGGCTCACCTGAGAGCCGGACATGCCCGTGTGGCATGATGCGGCCGGGTCTTTATCGCTCCGCAGGTCGGCTGTCCCGGTTGCGGAAATGGGGAGGAGTACCTTTATGTGGTTTCGATTTATTTTCTGATATGGAAGAGCAGCATTGGTATGCCTACAGGGTCTACCGAAATAAGATGAAAGAAGTAAAGGAAACGGTCCTGAGGGATGGTTTCACCTATTATGTGCCAATGCGCCCTGTGATGAAAAATGATTCGTATGGGCTTTCAGAGGAAGATGCATATGAGGAGGAACCTGTAATCCCTTCACTTATATTCATTCGTTCTACTCCGGGATATGTAGAGTCCATAAGGAAGAATCCGGAAAGTCCTCTCGGGGTCTATTGCAGTCCCGGGACGAAGAACCCGTCTGTCATTCCAGACAATGAAATGGAGATTTTCATGTTTGTGACACGTACGGGATGCCGTACGGTAGAGTCCATAGGCCTTGATTTCATAAGAGGGGACCGGGTCAGGATTACAGGAGGGATGTTCTGCGGTGCAGAAGGATATATTACGCGTGTTCACGGTACAAGACGTTTTGTAGTCATGATAGAAGGTGTTGCTGCTATAGCGACAGTCTATATTCCAAGGCATTTTATTGAGAAGATACAGTAATTGCGGACAGCTGGTCACGCTGAAGATATGACGGAGACAAATCTGCAGGACATATTCAATCTTTTGTGCACCGGTTCATTTGCAGGACTTGGTGTTGCACGAGCCGATGCTCTTGTCAGGGTGTGCATCGCGTACAATGATGTGCTTTGCGCGGTGGCGTATGATGACTTTGACGGCAGGGGGAGGATTGCGGCAATTGCAGATGCGTTATATGATGCGTTGCGTATAGAGGAAGCCAAAGGTGAATCTTCTGATATCAGGCATCTTGAAATGATGTTCCGTCTCGCAAAGGATTTTACAATGTCAGTCTATGGGCAGAAGGATGAGGAATGCAGCAGGCTTTACCGGAAGGCGATACCGGAACTGATCTCGGCTGCTTCCGATGAGGAGGAGATATATGCAATGAGGTGCATCATCTATGAATTTGGAAACGCAATCGGGGACATATCTGATCTGTGGGATTTACGCTGGTTCGGCCAGAGATGCCGCAGCTGGGTTGCAGCTGCAGATGCTTCGGGGCGTTGGGACGGGGTTGATGAAACCGTTGCAGTGCATCGTCTGATGCTTCTGCAGGACAACAGCATGTTTTTCGGTGACAGAAGCCTTGATAAGGCTGTGCAGAAAATCTATGCGGCCTATCGTTCCGGACTGGACTTGCAGGCATCTGTTACAGAGCACAATGTCAATCTATTTGCAGCATGGCATGACCTGCTTAAGAACTCTTTCCGCTTTGATGATGAACCGTTGATGAGGTGCCGGATTGCCGGGCTGCTGGAAGAATTCTCCAATAGGGTGCCGGCTTTCTCGGACGGATGGCATATGGCGATGGGGCATGTCTTCGAGGATGCGTGCCTGGAAATCCAGGAGAATATTCAGCATGAAATATTTGCAGAAACAGCATAATACACATTAAAACGAACTTATAATCACTCTCAAAATATGAGAAAAATATACAGTCTTATTGCCGGGCTGCGCCTGGAACGTTATATGAACTTCAGGATAGTGCTTGTCATTGACCTGCTTGTTTCAGTCTGTGCGACATTGCTGTCGATGTTGCTTGTGAATCTGTTGTTTGACTTCCATCCTGATGCCTGGCAGCCTGCGCTGGTATGGCTTGGAGGCGCATTCGCAGCTTCTTTTGTGTGGTTCTGGATTCTGAGGACATACCGTATCATTATCCGGCACTCGACACTGCGCGAGATAAGCCGCTTTGTAGTTGCCTCTGTGGGAAAGGTGTTTGTCCTGTGGATTATGGCAATGTCGTTGCCGGACTATCCGGTACAGGGCGTGGCGATGTCTATGCTTCTTCTGCTGGATTTCCTGCTTACGATGGTGCTGCTTACGCTCATACGCGTATGTATGATAATTGCCTATGACATTGTCAGTTCAAAGATAAAGAACAGCAAGGGTCGCGAGACGGCGCTTATCTATGGAATAGACGACAAGGCTTCTTCTCTTGTGCGTACAATGCAGTTGAACGCGACATATAATGTAGTCGGGTTCATCATGTACGGTGATGCAGAAAAGAATCAGATAATACAGGAGAAACGGGTGTTCAACTTCAAGACTGAGAGCGATTTCCGCCATGTCGTAGGGGCGCATAGGGTTGATTCCATCATCTTTGCCCATAGGGAAGATGCGCGTGAGGAGGAGAACCGCCTCATACGCTACAGCAACAATTTCGGGATCAAGGTGCTATACTCACCTTCAGTCGAGGAAGTCATTGACGGCAGAGTGATGCGCCAGTCTGTACGTGCAATCAAGATTGAGGACCTTCTCGGACGTCCAGAGATAAAGATCTCGATGGATGAGATTGAGTCAAATTTCAGCGGAAAGACCGTCATGGTCACTGGTGCGGCAGGCTCTATCGGGTCGGAGCTGTGCCGTCAGCTGGCCACCTTCGGTGTGCGCAGCCTGATTCTCTACGATAATGCTGAGACTCCGATGCATAATCTCCGCCTTGAACTTGAAGAACGCTACCCGGACCTTTCATTCATTCCTGTCATCGGTGATGTACGTATTGTCCAGCGCCTTGACTATGCTTTCCGCAAATTCCGTCCGCAGGTTGTATTCCATGCTGCTGCATACAAACATGTCCCGCTCATGGAGGAGAATCCTTGCGAGGCTGTGCTGGTAAATGTGGCAGGCTCGCGTAATGTAGCGGATAAATGTATTGAATATGATGTGGAGAAAATGGTCATGATCTCTACGGACAAGGCGGTTAATCCAACCAACATCATGGGATGCACCAAACGCCTTGCTGAGATCTATGTCCAGTCTCTTGGCCTTGCCATAGAGCAGGGTAAGGCGGCAGGCAAGACAAAATTCGTGACTACGCGTTTCGGAAATGTACTCGGGTCAAACGGGTCTGTAATCCCGCGTTTCAGGGAGCAGATATCAAAGGGTGGTCCGGTTACTGTGACTCATCCGGAGATTACAAGGTTCTTCATGACAATCCCGGAGGCGTGCCGTCTGGTGATGGAGGCAGCCACGATGTCAACCGGCAATCAGATATTTGTATTCGACATGGGAGAGTCAGTGAAGATTGCACATCTTGCAGAAAGGATGATCGAGCTTGCCGGATTTGAGCCGGGAAAGGATATTAATATAGAATATACTGGCCTTCGTCCTGGTGAGAAACTGTATGAGGAAGTCCTGTCAAATACAGAAAATACACTTCCGACTCCTCATGACCGCATCCGTATAGCTAAAGTCCGTGAATATGAATGGATGGACGCATGCCATGCCGCTGATGAACTGGAGCGTCTTTCACGCGCGGTGGAGATTCCTGACATGGTGCGCCTTATGAAACATACGGTACCGGAGTTCAAGTCCAAGAATTCCCGTTTTGAGGAATATGACAAGGAAATCAATGCCTGAGACAGACCGGTTTCCTGCTGATTCCTCCTTCAAGACCAGATAAGAACACGCAAATGGGTATCATGGCAGCGGTAATTATAGCAGTCGTATCTGCTTTCGTACTGATGGCGGCAGCCGTGATATTCCTGCCGCATTTCGGCATAGGAAACTCCTCTGACATCCCGGAACTTTATGATTCCTGTGGAAGGCATGTCTATTATGACCGTTGAGGATGTAAGGGAGTATTTTTGTTGCAGTTTAAAAGTTACGATATGTATAAGTATTTGAAACGTGTAATTGATTTCATTATTGCACTTATTTTATTGATTATTCTTTTTATTCCGCTTTTGGTGGTGGCAGTGCTTATTAAATTGGATTCTAAAGGTCCCGTTATTTTTAAGCAGAAACGTTTGGGCAAAGATGGTGTACCATTTGAAATATGGAAATTCCGCTCTATGTGTGTTGGAGCAGAAAACCAGGGTACAGGAGTGTATTCATACAAAAATGACAGCCGTATAACAAGGGTCGGTAAAATTATCCGGGCAACCAGTATTGATGAGTTACCGCAGCTGGTGAATATCCTTAAAGGGGATATGGCACTTATTGGTCCACGTCCTGCATTGACATATCACCCTTGGCCATATGAACATTATACTGAATATCAGAAGCATATGTTTGATGTCCTGCCTGGGGTTACAGGATGGGCACAAGTTAATGGACGTAAAGAAGTACCATGGCCTGAACGTATTGAATTGAACGTGTGGTATGCACAGAATATGTCATTTAGGCTCGACATCAAGATTTTCTTTATGACGATATTTAAGGTTGTTACTAATGCCAACAATGAGAATGTAGGCAAAACGGGGCTTTCATAATAAATACTGGAGTTATGCTGAATCTAATGTACATAACAAACAAGCCTTGGGTCGCCAAGATTGCAGAAGAATCCGGAGTTGACTGGATTTTTGTTGATATGGAGTGGATTGGAAAGGATGTTCGTCAGGGAGGTCTGGATACGGTACAGAATCATCATACCGTTGATGATATCCGCAGAATCAAGTCTGTATTGACTAAAGCGAGTGTCTTGGTCCGCATAAATCCGATTCATGAAGGCAGTAGTGGATATTCTTCCTCTAAAGAAGAGATTGACTCAGTAATTGATGCCGGTGCCGATATTATCATGCTGCCCTTCTTCAAAACTGTACATGAAGTAAGGGAATTTTTAGAATATGTAGGAGGTCGTGTCAAAACCTGTTTGTTGCTTGAAACTCCGGAGGCTGTCGTTTTGCTTGATGATATTCTGACTATTGATGGTATTGATATGATTCATATCGGTTTAAATGATTTGCATCTGGCGCTTGATATGAAATTCATGTTTGAACTTCTGGCCAATGGCATTGTAGAACAGATTGCAGATAAGGTCAAGAGCCATGGAATTCCTTTTGGCTTTGGGGGAATTGCGGCATTAGATGGAGGGAAAGTTCCTGGAAGGCTGATTCTTAAAGAGCATGTCAGGCTTGGATCATCAATGGTGATTGTCAGCAGAAGTTTTTGTAACACAGATATACTTACAGATCCTGATGAAGTGAGGAGGATCTTTAGCAGTGGCATCTCTGCTATCCGTAAACAGGAGATGGAAGCAGAAACAGTTTTACACTACTTTGAAGATAACAGGTTGCGGTTAGAAAAGGCTGTCAAGAGTTTTGTGGACGTAATTTAAATAAATCGACATAAATATAATGAACTTATTGCTTACCGGATGTTTCCGCTACTCTGAAGATGAGTTTTCCCAGTTGCGTCTTTTAGGATATGATGTGCACTTTATGCAGCATGAAGCAGAGGAACTTCCATTATGTGCAAGTGAAATCGATGCAATCGTGTGCAATAGTATTTTTCTGCATCATGATATAGGTGATTTTTCAAGACTGAAGTTTATCCAGCTTACAAGTGCTGGCTTAGACCGTGTTCCTCTTGATGAAATTACAAAGCGCGGTATACTTATTCGTAATGCAAGGGGGGTGTATAGTATTCCGATGGCGGAATGGGCTGTGTTCAGGATTCTGGAACACTATAAGCAGGGGTGGTTCTTTCGTCAGAAACAGAATTGCTGCTGTTGGGAAAAGCATCGGGAATTACGTGAGTTGGCAGGAACGAAAGTCGCTGTCATTGGAGCAGGCAATGTTGGGCAGGAAGTGGCTAAGCGTTTTCAGGCATTGGGAACACTCACTACAGGATTTGATATCCATACAAATCCAACAGTCGGATTTGATTCAATGGAATACATAGCAGCATTGAAAGAACGCGTCCCGGAGTTTGATATCATTGTCATTACAGCGCCATTGCTTCCGGAGACCCGTGGGCTTTTTTCCCGTGAATTAATGCAAGTTTTGAAGCATGATGCATCCGTTGTAAATATCTCGCGCGGAGGCCTTGTAGACCAGGCGGCACTGATTGAAGTATTTTCGGTGCGTAAGGACCTTTTTGCCGCATTGGATGTGTTTGAAGATGAGCCTTTGCCTAATACATCGCCGTTGTGGGGAATGGATAATATTGCAGTCAGTCCGCATAATTCATTTGTATCAGATGTCAACAACAGCCGTATGTTTAATCTCATGAAGACTAATCTGGCAGAGTTTATCCATAGTTTAACATAATCTACTTAAGTAATATAGAATGAAAGTTCTTCTTGTTGCAACTGTGCAGAGCCATATTTGCCAATTTCATCATCCGTTAGTTGATCTACTCCATTCTCATGGGGCTGAGGTACATGTTGCTGCACGTAATAATCTGGCGGAAAAAAATGGATTGAAACTAGATTTTGTGGAAAAGGTTTTTGATATACCATTTGCCCGCTCACCGAAAAGCCTTGACAATATTAGAGCATATCATCAGCTCAAGCGGATACTTGAATGTGAGAATTATGACATTGTCCATTGCAATACGCCAATGGGAGGGATAGTTACACGACTGGCCGCACGTGGCGTCCGCAGGCGTGGCACAAAAGTATTCTATACTGCACATGGATTTCATTTTTATGGTGGTGCACCTAAGAAGAATTGGATTGTATTCTATCCAATAGAAAAATACTTTTCACATTTAACAGATAAATTGATAACCATCACTCACGAGGATTATAATCTGGCATCGCGTAAATTCCATTGTGAAGTATGCCATACCCATGGTGTAGGAGTTGATGCGAAACGATATTTCCCTGTCTCTGAGGTTGAAAAAAATAATCTTCGGAAACAGATGGGGTATGCTCCTGGACAAAAGTTGATTCTCTGTGTCGGGGAACTTCTGCAGAATAAGAATCAGACGATGGCAATAGACATGATGCTTCATGTCAAGGAGCAATATCATGATGCAGTTCTTATTCTTGCAGGCAATGGTCCCCGTAAAGAATATTTAAAGCAATATATTCAAGACAGAGGTCTTTCTGCAAATGTGGAAATGATAGGATATGTGACAAATCTACAGGATTATCAACATATCGTAGATCTTCAGGTGGCATGTAGCAAAAGGGAAGGTCTGCCTTTGAATGTTGTCGAGGCAATGCTTTCCGGGACTCCTGTTGTTGCATCGTCAAATCGTGGACATCGTGAACTTATACATGATGGGGATAATGGTTTTATTGTAACATTGGATGATTCGCAGAAAATGGCATTGCGTGTGTTGCAGCTTTTGTCGGATGATATTCTTCGGGGCAGAATCTGTGAATCAGCTTTAGATTATGCGGCAAATTATAGTTTTGAATCTGTTGTGGATGATTTAGGCAAAGTGTATGGCTTATAGTGATGATATGAGAAAACCAAAAATCTCGGTAATAATGGGCATATATAATTGTGCCGCTACACTTCAGGAATCACTGGAATCATTATATGCTCAAACTTGTCAGGATTTTGAGATAATACTATGTGATGATGGTTCTGATGATGAGACTTTTGCTGTCGCTTATAAAAATCAGCAAAGTCATCCTAATATAAAACTGCTGAAGAATCCCAGTAACATGGGGTTGAATCAGACTCTAAATAATTGTCTGGCGGTTGCACGTGGAGAGTTTATTGCGCGTATGGATGGTGATGATACCTGTTCTCCAGAGCGTTTTGAAAAAGAGCTGGCAGTTCTGGAATCACATCCAGAGTATGCTATTGTGAGTACGGAAATGTCATTTTTTGACGAAAATGGAATATGGGGGAAGAGTAATGCAATAGAAAAACCTCAACCTGCAGATTTTATTCACAGGACATGCTTCTGCCATGCGCCTTGTCTTGTGCGCCGGCAGGCATATGATGCTGTGGGAGGCTATAGTGTAAACAAGAGACTGCTCCGTGTGGAGGACTATCATTTGTGGATAAAGATGTATGCTAAAGGTTACCGTGGCTATAATATAAAGGAGCAGCTCTATCAGATGCGCGATGACCGTAATGCAACTGGACGCAAGAAGCTAAAATATCGTTTTAATGAGGCGTATGTCAAGCATTGCGCAATTTCATTGCTTAATCTGCCTCTGTGGAACTATATATATTGTATGAGACCTGTTCTTGTCGGCTTGATTCCTTCTTTCCTATTTAATTATTTACATAAACGTAGCCATTAGCAATGCCTGTATATTGGTCAATGTTTATATTTGCAGTGGTGTTGATTCTTTTTAGCAGATATGCAACAAAAGGAGTCATTCAACCCAATGGAGATATACAATACAGTACATCCAGGATTCTGGTCGTTTTAACAGCTGGCTATATAGCTGTTTTCGCAAGTCTGCGCGACGCTGTGCTGGATACTTATGCCTATATAGACACATTTGAGAATATGTCTACAGAGCCTGAAATGATGATAAGGCAGGCTGTATCCAGTTCCGGAAGAGGTTTTAATCTTATACTGGGGCTATTTAAGATCTATATTTCAGAAAACCATTATCTCTGGTTGGGATTTGTTGCGTGCGTTTCGCTGTATTGCCTTTTCCGTTTCTATAGAAAATATTCTTGTGATTACGCGTTTACATTTTTTCTCTTCATTGCAAGCACTAACTTTACATGGCTTCTTAACGGTGCCCGTCAGTTTCTTGCAGTCTGTGTTCTCATCGGTTTTGTGGACTGGTGGGTGTCCGGTGATAGAAAGCACAAACTGTTTTATGCGCTTCTTGCCCTCGGAATGACTGCAATACATTCCTCTGTCTGGTTTGTTCTTCCGATGGTCTATATGAGTGCACGTGGAAAACTGCTTGATAAATGGATGTTTATAGTGCTTGTTGGGACTGTTTTCGTTACAATGAATACAGGCAATGTCGTAGAGTTTGCATCTGATGTCATGAATAAGGATTATACAGTTTCAATGAGCGAGTCAAGAGGTGCCTCTTACCAGCGATTCCTTATATCTTTGGTTCCTTTATGTATGGTTCTACCAAAATTAAAGAAAGTAAGGGAGGCAGCAACACCAATAATAAATTTTTCAATTAATATGAGTTTTATCGGTGCATGCTTTTTCTTTGTCGCAATGTTTTCAAGTGGTATTCTTGCAGGTCGCATGCCTATTTATTTTACGCTTTATAACTATATCCTTATACCTTGGCTGTTAAAGAAATTCTATCCTAACCCGATACTGAGTTTTGCCTGTGTGCTGTTTTATAGCATTTTTTTCTATTATCAGATGTGTGTCGCATGGCATAATTTGACATATGTGAGTGATATTTTGGGAATAAAGTGTCTGAATGCCTTAGGATTCTGATATCAGGTAATGAATTAAGAATAAATATCTGCTTATGATTACTATAGTAGTACCAGTATATAATATAGAGACATATCTGGAAAAGTGTATTGTCTCTTTATTGGCCCAGACATATGGCGATTTAGAAATTATTCTGGTAGATGATGGCTCTACCGATACTTCGGGAGTGATATGTGACAGGTTCTGTCTTGCATATCCAGATAAAATCAGGGTTATCCATTCTGCCAACAGAGGCTTAAGTGCAGCTCGAAATATTGGTGTCAATGCGGCAAGGGGCGGGTATATCGGTTTTGTTGATGGGGATGATTGGGTGGAGCCGGAGATGTTTGAAGTACTGGCAGGCAATGCAAAGAAAAGCATGGTTGACCTTAGCATATGCAGTTTGAAGCCAGATTATACAGAAGACGGTGCTGATATGCAGAAATCCGGTATAGCAAGAATATTGTCCAAAGAGGAACTGATGATGGCATTGCTGACAGATTATCAGGTTCTTGGATATGCTTGTAATAAGTTGTTCCGGACGGACCTTGTCAAAAAGGTTCTTTTTGATGAGACACTGTTCTCAAGTGAAGATATTGATTTCTGTGTCAGATATTCAGAATTGATAGATTGTGCCGTGTCAACACCTTCTGAATTATATCACTACCGCCAGCGTATAGGTTCAATGACAGGTAATTTTTCATATTCATTCCGGAAATTGTCTGTCATAAAGGCTTATGAAAATATATTGCCGGTCTATAGAAGTAAATATCCGGGTATATCTTATATAGTTGAAAAATACCTGCTGAAACAATATCTTAATATTCTTGGGAGATTGTCAATTTCTAAAGTTGATGATAAGGAGTTAATTTCAGAGCTTAATGCTAAAATTAAATTGTTCTGGAGTGATGTGATGAAAGAAAAGCGGAATTCATATATAGAAAAAGCTAATATTGTCCTGACAAGACTTTCTCCTGGATTTTCATTAAGATTGAAACAATGTGTAATAAAACGCAGATACCAATGATTAATGTCAGAACTGTGACTTTCCATCGCGCCCATAATCATGGGTCAGTCCTGCAAGCCTATGCATTACAGACTTTTGTTACTGAAATATGCAGAGAATGTGGGATAAATTGTTCTTATAAGATAATAGATTATTACCCAGAGGTCCAGAAAAAACTGTACGCTGTGTTCCAGCCAGGATTTTCTGTGAAATCTATTGTTAAGAATCTATTGGCACTTCGCCATTATAGAGCATTATGTCGTAGACATGAAAGTTTTAATCAATTTGTAGATTATTATCTGAACCTCACGCAACGTTATGATACTGAAGC
This sequence comes from uncultured Bacteroidales bacterium, assembly GCA_947179325.1. Classification (GTDB taxonomy): domain Bacteria; phylum Bacteroidota; class Bacteroidia; order Bacteroidales; family UBA932; genus Cryptobacteroides. The sequence continues at coordinate 43,224 of CAMXAU010000021.1, forward strand.
CTGCATAAAGCAAAATCCTCCAGAGGCAGACTGCTATATCAGTGGCAGTGACCAGATATGGAATGTTCGGTCCAAGGATTTTTCACCAGTCTATTATCTTGATTTCGCATCTGATAATGCCAGGAAGATTTCTTTTGCTGCAAGTTTTGGACCTCTTAGAATTGACTGGGATAAGTATGGCAGAACCATGTATGAGGCGTTCCTGAATCGCTATAATTATATTTCAACACGTGAGACAGGCAGTGCAGAAAATGTAGCATTGCTTACAGGGAAAAGTCCGGAGCAGCATCTTGATCCAACCTTTCTATTAACTGCCGATGAATGGCGTAAGATACAGTCTAATGCCAATCATAATAACGGCAAATACATATTGCTTTATTGTCTGGAACCATCCAGAAAGCAGATTTCCATGGCCCGGTCTATATCAGAAAGATTAGGATTGCCGGTTGTCGTCCTGCGTTACAATAACAAGAACGACTGGTTTAATCCATTTATAAAGAAATATGATGCTGGTCCATGTGATTTTCTGTCATATATTGACAATGCAGAGTTAGTCCTGTCATCTTCATTTCATGGAACTGCATTTTCCATAATATATAATAAGCCATTCTATGTTTTTGATGGAATGCAAGATAATCGCATATCTTCAATCCTGGACAAGGCCGGACTGACAGATCGTAGCTTAAGCAGTGACGCTGATTTGGATAGAATAAATTTAGCGGCACCCGATAAAGTCGCAATTGAACAATTCATAGCTGAATCACGTAAAGTATCAGCTGTATATTTAGCCAAGGCGCTTGGATTAGCCTCAATATAGAAAAAGTCAAAAGCAATAGTTATGCTATCTATAATTGTACCTGTATATAATGTAGAATCTTATCTTCATAGATGTGTCGATTCATTACTTGGGCAGTCATATAAAGATATTGAAATTATACTTGTTGATGATGGCAGTACAGATAAGTCTCCTGCAATATGTGACTGGTATGCTGCTAATGACCCTCGTGTGAAAGTCATCCATAAGGAAAATGAAGGTCAGAGCGCAGCGAGGAATGATGCACTTGGAATAGCAGAGGGGGAATATATCGGATTTGTAGACAGTGACGACTGGGTAGAGGTAAATTATTGTGAAGTATTGGTGTCAATCATTGAAAATTCAGATCTGGCAATATGCTCACATAGAATATTAACGGAGGAAAACAAGATTACTGATAAGCTCTATGGAAAAGGAATTGTCAGAAAACTCGATGAAAATGCTCTTTGGCAGGAAATATTCTGCAAACTGAATAATGCTGTATGGAATAAATTGTATCGAAAGGATTTGATTCAAGGAATTTCTTTTCCTTTGGGAATATTCCATGGCGAAGACTTGCTGTTTAATCTTGAATATATAAATAGATGTAAGACAGCTGCAATAACTGATTTACAGCTATATAATTACTATAAGAGGGCGAACTCAGTGACAACAAGCTCGTTTTCTGCAAAAAAGGAGTTCGAAATGTTATCAAAGGATATGGCATGCTGTTTCGTTGAAAAGAATTGTCCTGCTCTACTTCCTGTCGCCTATCGTTATTGTTTTCGTTCTAGGCTGAATGTCTTGAGGTCCATATACAGAAGCGGAACTCAAAGCAGCCAAAGTGCATTGATCAGTAAATGTACTGCCTATCTGAAAGATGAGTTTAATAAAGTCAGGCCGGCACTTTCAAAAAAAGATCTGCTGGAATATTATCTCTTCATGAATTGTAAGATACTTTATAGACTTTTGCTTAAGTGTATATGACAAAGAATCACCTTATAACTGTAATTATTCCCGTCTATAATGTTGCACCATATTTAAGACGTTGCCTTGATTCAGTAATTAATCAGACCTATTCCAACATAGAGATACTTCTTGTTGATGATGGTTCCAGCGATGATTCAGGGAAGATTTGCGATGAGTATGAAGCAGCGGATTCTCGTGTGCATGTAATACATAAAATCAATGGCGGTGTCTCTTCTGCACGTAATATTGGCCTGGATGAAGCTCATGGTGAATATGTCGCCTTTATAGATTCTGATGATGTCATAGAAAAAGACATGCTGGAGAGAACGCTTGCCAATGCTGTCAGATATAACGTACAGATTTCATGTTGTCTTCTTGATGTTGTTGAGATTGACGGGACAAGCCGTCATCTGGCAGACGGTATTAAGGGAGTAGTTCCTTCAAAAGAAGTGATTTCAAATTATTTCTCAGATCAATTTACAAAGGACCAGATGTATGGACCATGTAATAAATTAATGAAATATACTCTTTTGCAGGGGCATAGATTCAGACAATACCGATTAGGGGAAGATATTCTTTTTATGTTTGAACTGCTGCTTGCGTGCGATAGGGTTTATTATGATGATTATGTCGGATATCATTATATGCATAGGGAAGGATCTGCCATGACATCAAGTTTCTCACGGAAGCGCCTTGATTATATTGACGCAGGAAGGCATATACTGAATCTTTGTCGTCAACATGCTGAGTATGCTTTGTCATCAGCAGAAATATGGCTCTATTCCCATGTACTTGTAACACTTAGACAAATCATGATGAGTGGAAAGAAATCTGAATACGAAGATTTCTTTAATGTGGAGAAGCAATATCTGAAAGTGAATAGAAGGTATTTGGCACGTCTTGGTATGTTTCGTAAGTTAGATTATTATGGTATAATGCATTTCCCTCTGTATTTCAAAATTCTTAAACAACTGAAAAAATAAAATGGCACACCGTTCTGTTAAAAGCCACATCAGTGGTTTGCTTTTCTTTAACTTTGCGAATCTGTTACCTCAATCATCTTCACGATTCGGTAAATATTATAAGTCTTTGAGAAACAAGCTTGCAAGCGGCTTTATCACAAAGTGTGGCAGTAATGTAAATATTGAGCCACATGTGTATTTTGACCTTGCGTTGCAGATTGGAGACAACTCTGGTATAGGACAGTATTCGGAACTTTACGGGGATATCCGTATTGGCTGTAATGTCATGATGGGGACAAATTGTATCATATATTCTCGCAATCATTCATTCTCACGTACAGACATTCCGATGTGCAGGCAAGGATTCTCTGAGGTAAAGCCCGTTATCATTGAAGACGATGTCTGGATCGGGGGACGCGTCACTATTCTGCCGGGTGTTCATGTAGGCAGTGGGGCGATTTTAGGCGCAGGAGCTGTTGTAACTAAAGATATACCTCCAATGGCTGTAGTTGGCGGGAATCCAGCAAGAGTATTAAAATATAGGAAATGAAGCGTATCCTGATTGTTAGTATGAGTGCCGGATTAGGAGGTATAGAGAAAAGTATGATTCACTTTTTATCTTTCATATCTTCTATGCCTGACACTTGTGTTGAACTTATGCTTTGGAAATGCAAGGGAGAATTGCTGGACGATATACCTTCCTCTGTCCGCATTATTCCAAGTCCAGCTCCAGGAGATATCAAGAGCATCTTATTACGATGCAATATTTTTCGTATATTCCGCTATATGTCTTTAAAGTGGCAGACACGTAAAGGTACTCCATGGTTAAGTTTCCCGAAGCTGAAAGGGAAATATGATGTCGCTATTTCATATACGCAGGATGGTTATTCCCCCTATTATGTTATAGATTGTGTTGATGCCGAAAAAAAATATTTGTGGTACCATCATGGAGCTTATATACATTCCGGAGCCGGACAGCTGCTTGATATTCAATATTACCCGCGTTTTACAAATGTCGTGGCTGTAAGTGAAAGTATACGTGATATCCTTATTAGAGAAGTTCCGACTTGCCAGCCAAATATAATTGTTATCAATAATCTTATTGATGAGAAGAACATAATAAGATGTTCTAAAGGTCATTGTGAGGAGTTTTCTGGTATTGTAGATAAATGTAGATTGGTAACGGTTGGACGTTTGTCGTACGAAAAAGGGCAGTTGAGAGCACTGGAGGTGGCGAATGCTTTGAAAATGCGTAATTTCAATTTCTTATGGATATTTGTTGGTGAAGGACCTGATAAAGAAGCTTGTCAGCAGAAAGTGCGCGAGTATGGCTTGATGGATTCATGTAAATTTGTTGGTGCCAAAACAAATCCATATCCGTACTTTAGATGTGCCGATATCTATGTGGCTCCGTCTTATGTCGAGGCGGATCCGGTCACAATTCAAGAGGCATTGATTTTAGGTAAACCAATTATAGCATCGAAGATAGAGTCTATCGTATCTGCATTAAGTAAAAATGCCAGTGCGGTATTGATGGATTTTGATTTAGCGGATAGCGTAGCTGAATCAATCATTGATAATTATAATAGTTTTGGCCATGGCAACTTTAAGGCTGAAGGTAGTTTTACGAGGAATATAGAAGTTAGAAGAAATTTAGAAACTCTATTATGAATAAGAGTGTCATTGGTACTCATGATTGTTTTGGCTGTGGTGTCTGCTCTGTAGCCTGTAAAAAGAACCTGATAGATTTAACTGTAAATAAAGATGGATTTTACGAGCCTATTGTGAATATTGAAAACTGTACAGACTGTGGCCTTTGCAGTGAGATATGTTCGTTTAAGCACCATGAAGATTCATTTAGACCTGTTATTTCCGCCTATGGAGCATGGAGTGAAGATCCATCAGTGCGTCAATCATGTTCAAGTGGTGGTGTCTCATATGATATCAGCAGATATCTGTTAGGTAAAGGCTATAAGGTCTGCTCAGTGAGATATAATGCAGAGACAAATAGGGCGGAGCACTATATCTCTTATACCGCAGATGATTTAAATGAGAGTAAAGGAAGTAAATATATTCAGAGTTATCCGGTCGATGCTTTTAAGTGTATTGATTTGAATGAAAAATATCTTGTTGTCGGAACACCTTGTATGATAAGCTCTCTGCGTAGGGCTATCAAGAAGTTCAGGAGAGAAGACAATTTTATTCTTATTGACTTCTTTTGCCATGGGATTCCATCGAAATTGATGTGGGATAAATATATCAGATACATATCTAAAGATGTAGGACGGATACAGTCTGTGTCATGGAGGAATAAGTTTTCAGGTTGGCATAACTCCTGGGCACTGAAAATAACAGGAGAGAAGAAAGAAATTACATCATATTGGACTAATGGAGACAAGTTTTTTAATTTGTTCTTAAGTGACAGCTGTCTAAATAAGGCGTGTTATGACAATTGCAGGTTCAAATATGATAATTCTTTAGCTGATATCAGAATCGGTGATGCATGGGGAAAGTGTTATCAAGATGATGAAAAGGGGGTAAGTATAGCTGTCTCTTATACAGATAGAGGCGATGCTATATTGCATGAGTGCGGTTGCCATTTGGAGCCTCGGCCTTTAGAAGATCTGGCTGAGCAGCAAATGAAGGTTTGTCCGCAAAGGCCTGGCTCATATGATAAGATTATTAAGCTGCTTCATCGTGATGACTCAACAATTACCCGGCTTTACAGAATAATTCAGCAAAGAAAAAAACGTGAGAAGCTAAGGCGCCGCATGAGACGTATATTCCATGTTGTGGCAAATGCTATGTTAAAAATCATCAGATAATGAAAATAAAGACGATTACTTGTCATAATGTATATAATTATGGTGCATCGCTTCAGGCGTATGCACTTATGCATTATTTGGAAAATACAGGGCATGATGTGGAGATTATAGATTATCTTCCGGATTACAAGAAAGTCTACAACTTTACAAAAGTACCCCAAAAAGGCAAAATGGCAAAAATGATTAGAATTATGCCTTTTTTAAAACGATTGCTGGCGTTGATACATAATCGCAAAACTATCAGGCTTTTGCCTAAGAAGAAGTATTTTGATAGCTTTACAAGGAATTATTTGCACTTGACCAGTAGGCAATACAATGATTATCGGGATCTGGAAAAGAATCCTCCTTATGCTGATTTATTCATAGCTGGAAGCGATCAGATATGGAATACGGCACATGGCAATGGTATTGATCCTGCTTTTTATTGCCTGTTTGAAAAGATAAAAGACAAATGCATTACCTATTCAGCAAGTTTCGGAATCTCACAGATACCATCAGAGCATGAAGATTTTGTCCGGCAGTCATTACGGCATTTCCGCGCAATTTCAGTAAGGGAAAAAACTGGAGCAGACATAATTGCACGATATGGTATCGAATCGCAGATTGTCGTGGATCCAGTGTTCTTGTTGCGGAAAAAAGAGTGGATGGACCTTTGCAAAAAAGATTTATCTGGTAATAGGTATCTGCTTCTCTATGATTTTAAACTCAATGACCCTGAAGTTGAAAAGGTTGCAAGGAAAGTTGCCGAGGAAAGATGCTTGAAAATATATTCTATATATTCTACTCCAAAGTATGCTGATCGCTTTTTGAAAAAAGTAGGACCAATTGAATTCCTGGAACTTGTAAAAGGTGCTGATTTTGTGGTCTCAACTTCATTTCATGCAACTGCATTCAGTGTCTTGTTTGAAAAGGATTTTTATACTTTTGCCCAAAAAGGTGAAGAGAATAGTTCAAGGATGTCTGATTTCCTTTCTTCCATTGGTCTGGAAAGTAGATTCTTGATGAACTCGGATAATATAGTGCCGAGTCAGCCTGTTGATTATAAATTGGTGAGAAATAAGTTAGAGATATCTGTGGAATATTCAAAAAAATGGTTGCTTAATAATCTATATAATGCAGAATAATTCCAATAAAAATAAAATAATTGCCAGAAATGCCTTCTTCCTGTATGGAAGAATGATTGTTGTTACAATCGTATCACTCTTCACAACAAGAGTAGTGTTGAGGGAACTTGGAGTTGAGGACTATGGTATTTATAATGTTGTCGGAGGATTTGTAGGTTTGTTTGCCGTTTTGAATACAAGCCTGTCAAGCGGTATCACGAGATATTTTAATATTGCAATTGGTAAATCTGATGAGGATGGAATACATAAAGTATATAATATGGCATTCCGGATTCAAGTGTTCATGGCCATAGGGATTGTCTTGCTGCTTGAGATATTCGGTCTATGGTATCTGAATGCAAAGATGGTTTTACCTCAAGAACGGATAGGGGTTGCCAACTGGCTATTTCAGTTTTCAGTGCTGTCAACTGTAATTATGATTATTCAGATTCCATATACTTCTGCAATTCTGTCATATGAACGGCTGGATTTTTATGCCATAGTCAGTTTGATTGATGTCGTGCTTAAACTTCTGATTGTCTATCTGCTTGTTCTTACTCCACACGATAAATTGTGGTTTTATGGGCTGTGGACGCTCGTTATAACAATTCTGAATTTTCTTCTGTACTACATCTATTGCAAAAAGCATTTCAGTAAGGTCATACGTTTAAAGAGGGGATTTGATAAATTCCTTTTCAAGTCTATGTTGTCTTTTTCTGTTTGGTCGTTTTTGGATCCAATCGCTTATGCAATCAGGGGACAAGGATGTAATATGGTTCTTAATCTGTATTTTGGTCCTATTGTAAATGCAGCATATGGCTTATCCAATCAAATTGCTGTCGCATTAGACAAGTTTGCTGGAAATTTTTCCATGGCATTTCGTCCTCAACTTATCCAGTCGTATTCAGCAGGGGAATATAATCGTACAAAGCGGCTGCTATACAGTATGTCAAAAATATCATTTATTATCCAGTCAATGATATTTATTCCGTTAATGTTTGAAATAGATAATGTGCTGCATCTATGGCTTGGAAATAATTTTCCATCATATGCAATCCCTTTTACGATATTGATACTTATTGTTAAGAATATTAATTCGCTTAATACACCAATAACAACAGTTGTTCAGGCAACAGGAAATATCAAGCGATATATGTTATTGTCCAGTATTATTGTCAGTATGATTCTCCCTGTAACATGGATTTGCCTGGAATTAGGCTGCTCTCCAGTATCTATGTATATTGCAATGGTTATTCTTACCGCTATCAATCAATATGTTTGTGTTGCCATTCTCCATAAGGTCTTTCCTGAAATAGGTATTATGGAATACCTTTATAAAGTTGTTGTACCATGCTCTATACAGACAATTGCAGAGATTGTGGCTATGCTTATGCTGACTGCTTTTGTCTCTCCGTCGCTTGTGCGTATTCTGCTGTCTGGCTGTATTTCAATAATAATAACTGTATCTATTGCATTTGCAGTAACATTGGATAGCTCTGAGAAGGATCTTGTCAGGCGTGTCCTTGCCAATGTGCAAAATAGATTCTCGAAACGATCTTGATAGATAATCAGGAACAATATAATGAAATCGCCGTTGTGTATACCGCAACGGCGATTTGACTTTTTAGTCATCCTCTTTTTATGTCATCCTGTGGGAGAACCGGCAAAGCATCTAAATCTTCCTGACCTCCTCTTCGCTAAGTCCTGTGACCTCGGAGATCAGCTTGATGTCCATGCCTTTGCTTCGCATCGCCTTGACTATTTCGGCTTTGGCTTCCGCTTTGCCTTCTTTTAGTCCTTCCTCCCTTCCTTCAAGACGTCCATCCCGCAGTCCTTCAAGACGTCCGA
>CAMXAU010000022.1 GCA_947179325.1 uncultured Bacteroidales bacterium
CCAATTTGTCGTGCTCCGGTTATAAGCAGGGCATTATGAGTAATTTCGTAATAAATGCTAATGTAATCGTATAATTTTCCTTTTTATCATAACTATTCTATTATTCAATGTCTCCATAATTCTGGTGCCGCTTTTCCAAGGCTTATACTTGTGGATTTGCCGCTTTTCCAGGATTTGCCGCTTGTGTATTCACCGTTTTCCGCAATATTCCGTTAGGAACTTTTCGGCTTGCATCCCTCATTCATTTCAGGAGGCCGATTATTGGTGGAGAACAATTCATAAGGAAAGTGAAAACTATGGAAATCTGATGCCGTGAAGCAACTGCTGAATGGTTGTTGCTTCAGTTCGCTTACACACAGCTTTCTCCCTCCTGGAATTTTTTTGTGGACTGTGCTTCGCTTTGGCACATTGAAAACATAACTTTGTATCAGAACAAAAAACATTAGTTATGGACATCAATATTAAAGCAAACAAAGACAAATGCATCGAACTGCTTCGCTCAACTGGCAGGGAGGGGATTGAGTATCTTATCATAGAGCTTGAAAAGATGGGCTTTTTCACAGCCCCGGCTTCTGCTGTCCATCATCTTAATTGCGAGGGCGGTCTTGCTCAGCATTCACTCAATACATACTATGCCGCCCTGGGAGTGTGGGAAAACATGAAAATTTACTGTCCTCATATCGCAAAGGAAGTAGAACCGGACAACATAATCATGGCGGCCCTTCTTCATGATATCTGCAAATGCGATGTATACAAACGCAAGCGAGAGTCAAGTACGCGGCCGTACAATTACTCCAAGGAAGAATCCCGCTATAGCGCAAAATACGATGAGTTCCCGATCGGCCATGGCGAGAAATCGGTAATCCTGGCACTCTGTTCCGGTGTCGTCCTGTGCGATTCGGAGATGGTTGCCATAAGGTGGCATATGGGCCCATGGAGTGTGAACATGGAGAACAATGACGAGAAACTCTCATTCAAGGCCGCCCAGGACAAATATGCCCTGGTGACGATTCTCCAGGTAGCAGACACTCTTGCGGCCAGGATTATGGAGAGGTGAGGGGCATGATTATGTGTATATCATTAAGTGCAATATACTGCTGTGGCAAAAATTTGGATAAATGAACATTTGATTATATTTTTGCCACAGAAATGTGGACAAATAAAACAGACTCGCTGTGGAAGATATACAGATAATAGCACGGAACATCAAAAAGATGCGTGAAGCCAGCAGCTATACCCAAGATAATGTTGCATCGTTTCTTGGAATAACCCGTTCTGCCTATTCCAATTATGAACTCGGGACGAGGGAATTGCCATTGGAGTGCATGGAAAAGTTAGCGGATTTGTATGGCTGTGATGCATATGTATTATATGAAGAGGACGCGGATATTGTTGAAAATATGCTTGCGACTGCCTTCAGGGTAGATAATTTGTCTTCCAATGACATGGAGCAGATAGCGGCTTTCAAGCGGATTGTTAAAAATTCTTTGATGATGGATTCAATGTTGGCGAGATGAGAAGACTAAAGATGCAGCAGGCCGAAATGCTTGCAAGTAAATTCAGAGCAGATAATGGACTTGGGCAGACGGAACCTATAAGCGCAAAGACGTTGTTGCGGAAACTTCAGGTCACGGCAATGTATCGTCCGTTGTCAGATTCTTCTTATGGAATCAGCTGTAAGTCCAAGAGCGGCAGAATGTTCATGCTGATTAACAGTAATTCAACCCGTGGACGGCAGCACTTCACGATAGCTCATGAATTGTATCACCTTTATTTTGATGAGAATCCTATGCCGCATATGTGTTGTGGAGGTGCCTCTGTGGAGGAAAAAAATGCAGATACATTTGCATCTGTTCTTCTTCTTCCCAAGGAAGGTGTATACGCTATGCTTAGCAAAGATGAGATTCTCCAGCATAATATAAAACTTGCAACAGTTCTTCGGATTGAGCAGATGTTTCAGGTGTCGAGATCAATGTTGCTCATTCGCTTAAGGGATCTCGGTGTGATTTCGGAGAATGAACGCCAAGCCATGCAAAGTATACCTGTCAAGGAATCCGCTCTTGAATACGGCTACGACAAATCCTTGTATGAGTCAGGCAATGAGGGAGTTGTGATCGGTGATTTCGGAGAGAAAGCAAGAATCTTGTTTGAAGAAGGCCGGATATCGGAAGGTCATTATCTTGAACTGCTAAAAATGATTTCTGATGGCAGGAAAGACAACTAAAATTGTGCTTGACGCAGATGTCATAAATCATTTTGTGAGAGGGAATCGTTTGTCTCTGCTTCCGAAGATATTTCCTGAGTATCAGTTTATTGTCCTTGATGTCGTAAAGAAAGAATTGTCTCTTTTGATTCTGTCTGCATTGGACAGGCAAATTTCTCAAGGGAAAGATATCTGTGAAGAGGTTTTCGGCGCTTCGTCAGCAGAGAAGAAAGAGTATTTCAGACTGACTGCAACCGGGGGATTGCATTTGGGAAAAGGCGAAAGTGCCTGCATGGTCTATTGCAGGTTTCACAACGATGTGGTCGGCAGCAGCAATACAAAAGATGTAACACAATATTGCAATGATCATGGAATCACCTACCTCACTACAAATGATTTTTTGTTTTATGCTATCCGTCGTGAACTTTTGACAAAAGAAGAAGCGGAAGAGTTCATAAGAAAAGTGAGAAGCATGGGGAGCTGCCCTCCGGTCGTGGACTTCGATGAATATGTTTGTACTAAATTGTAGGATTTAGTGATTGGTTTTAGATACTTAATTTTTAAAAACAAGTAATATAATGAAACGATTTGTAATAACTCTGTTAATTATCTTCATAGGCATTTTCTCTGGTGCTCAAGAAAAACAAATTACAGCATTGGGACAGGATAGTCCAGATGCGGCATATCGTTTATTCCCTACCACGAATATGTGGACATTCCTCAAACTTAATACAGCCGACGGGAGGATATGGCAAGTCCAGTATGATGTAAATGGCCCCAATCGATTTGAAACATATTTAAACATGGTCCCTCTTGCTTTAGGGGAAGATAAAAGGCCTGGTAGATTCACGCTATATCCAACCCAGAATATATGGACTTTTATCTTGCTTGATACAATAAATGGTTCAACGTGGCAGGTCCAATGGTCGCAAAACAAAGATAAAAGGGCTATTATTCCGATAAATTAAGCTTAATTGAGATCGGAAACACACTATGTGGTTTCTCCTGCTAATTCACCCCTATGATATTTTTCGACGAGAAAGTTCACTATGCAGGCGTGTGCATTCGTTATGAAATTACTTACAGCCAGCAGAGTTCTGAATAATTTTAAGGAATCCGTCATCACTTTGCTCTCGATGATTTCTTCTTGACGGGATTTATATAATTTTTCTGCGTCAAGATGAGTTTCAAGGTTACGCTCGTCTTTCCACCAGGAGGATGATTTTGAATGCTTCTCAAGGTGGTATGTCAATTCTTGATACTGATGGTTAATTGCTTCAGGGAAATGTTTCATCAGCGGCAGAAGTCTGTCCCATTCTGATTTCTTATGCGTGTTTTCATTAAAGCCATATAATTTCTTGAATCCCTCATTCAGGATGATAAAAAGTTTCCCTCGCATAAAGCGCTTGTCGTAGTCTTTGTCCGCAAGAATGAAGTATTTGCTGGCTATCATACTGTCAATCATTGTGATGATGACAAAAAGGGAAACAGAAACAATTGTCCGTTCTATTTCGTGGTATTCATCATGAAGGTCTTTAATACTTTCCAGAATGTCATTCATCATAGGAAGTCCGCTGGAATATTGTTCAATGGTTTTATCTATGACTGATACGCATTCTTTACGTTCGGACTCAGAAAGCGTCTTGCCATTGTATTGCACGTCTTCAAACCACTGGGCATATCTGATATGTCTAATTGGGGAGTATTGGATATTTGTAAGATCTTCTTTCATAATGATAAAATTATATCATTACAAATGTACAAATAACTTGCGATTTTTTTAACCATTGGATAGAACTCCTCTTCCATTGGCTCTGATTACTTTGACTGTATTTCATTTTGGCACAAAGTTAATTGGACTGTGATGCCTGGGCAATTTTCGGTTTTGTGTTGTATACACTTATTAGAATCAATCTTCAAAACTTACTGAAGATTCAAGACTGGTTTTAGTATCAATTATTTATACGCTAAACATTATATGTATAGAAGAATATAATCCATCCTCTGTTGCTGATATTATAGGCATGTATGGAGAGATGGCAATGTAATCCACAAGATTCACGGCCTACCAATCCTTGCTGGATATTCCAATCTTCAGTAATGAGATGCTCACTGAGGCTTGTCTGGACAGAATCGTTTACGAAGTGGTACGCTTCACTCTCAAAGGAGATAGCATGAGAAAAAATATTGATATCTTTGCAACGTCTAAAAAAGGTGATCAAGTATCACCTGGTCGGCATTGTACCGGAATACGCAACTTTTTTCAGAGAAATCCATCACTAGCAGCATTCCATCCGGTTCTTCAAACGGCAGAAAGGCTGCACGCTGAAGGAGTTTAGGAGCGGGATGACGGCTTAAAAAACAGAAATAAAGGTACCGCCTGAACAATAAATTCAGGCGGCTTTTGATATTGGTCAGATGGTTTTTGCCCTCAACTTACGTAGCGGGCGTTCATGCGCTGGCGCAGTTCCTCTTGTTTGGCGTTCTCGTATTAGTGTTTCCGATGGCACGAGCGCTGTTGTTGACAGTGTTAAAATTGTCCCCTCTGAAAATATTCTAATTCTCATCTTTTAAACAGAAATATGGTTTTTATCAATCGGACATAGCTAATTGCATTGCTTTAATGCAAATGATAAATTTCAATATGTATTTTCCTAAAACGCAAAACAATTATTTTATAAGAGATATTTTTATCTCTAAATATAGGGATTATGCTTATTTTTGTGGTCACGATAAATTTATGATGCCCGAATAGATGGTTGGAAGAACAATTGGGAAAAGATCAAGCTACAGTTGCAAAATGGTGTACTAATACCAGTCAGCTGAGCATTGAAGAGCAGGATGTTCAGGTGCCAAAGTTCAAGATTTGATAAGTAAAGATACCTCTAAAGACCATGAGTAAGATACAAAATATAGAAGATAGCCACATCATCGCAGATATTGCAGAACGCATCGAGCGATTGATTACGAATGCACGAGCAAATGTTGCACGAGTAGTTAATATTACCGAAGTCATCACCAAATATGAAATAGGGCGCATTATTGTAAATGTCGTACAAGAAGGTGAAGAACGTGCAACATACGGTAAACAGTTATTGAACGGTATATCAGAGGTATTGACAGAAAGACTTGGCGATGGATGGTCGGTAGAAACCTTGAAAAGATGCCGTAGGTTTTTTACGATATATTCGGTAAAACAGATCGGCACAACAGTGTTGACCGAATCATCGGATGGTAATTGGGTCAACACTGTTGACCCAATTCAAAAAACGGTAAAAAGCTCAACAAAATTGATTGACTCGTATCCGTTTAGGCTTTCTTGGTCTCATTATTTGGTGTTAATGCGTATCGAGTCCGAAGCAGAACGGAGTTTCTATGAAATCGAATGCCAAAAGCAGAATTGGAGTGTTCGACAACTGCAAAGACAATATAATTCAAGCCTGTATGAACGATTGGCTCTCAGCAGAGATAAGGAGGCAGTCATGCGTTTGGCACAAGAGGGACAAACTATTGACAATCCTGATGACATCATCAAGAATCCGTTGACATTAGAGTTTCTGGGGCTTAAATCTGATGTATCATATTCTGAGACCAAATTGGAAAATGCTATAATAGGAAAGATGCAGCATTTCTTATTGGAACTAGGGAAAGGTTTCTTGTTTGAAGCACGTCAGAAGCGATTTACTTTCGATGAAGAAAATTTTTATGTCGACTTGGTTTTCTATAACCGACTTTTACAATGCTATGTGCTGATTGACCTGAAAGTAGATAAACTGGCTCATCAGGATTTAGGACAGATGCAGATGTATGTCAACTACTATGACCGTTATGTCAAGCAGGATTTTGAAAAACCGACAATCGGCATTTTGCTTTGCAAAGAAAAGAAAGATGCGTTGGTAGAACTTACTCTGCCAAAAGATTCCAATATCTATGCACAGCAATACGCCCTTTACCTTCCTGATAAGCAGTTGCTACAAGCAAAATTGAGAGAGTGGATAGAGGAACAGGATGAATAAATTCATAGTCTCTTCCTGTTCGATAATTTCAACAAAGCAATTAAATGTTAAACCATAAATAATAAGATTTATTCGAATATGTTTGACCAATCATTTTCAGTTGAGAGTTATCTGTCTATCTTTCACGAGGAGAATCGTAAGGGACATATTGCATTAGATGATATGCCAGAGCCTTATAGAGATATTGTCGTGGAAATGAAAATGATGAAAAGTAAGGTCAATGAAATAACAAAAAAGAAAAAGAATAATCGAACAGCAGAAGAGGTCATGGAATTGGAGAGTCTTAAATCCTCAATAAAAGCTAAACAAGTAGACAGAGATAATGAATTATACAAAGAGCTAAGTGAATATGCCCAAATTGCCAATAATAAAGAGTTCACATTCCCGATAACAAATTATATAGATGATGATAAACAGATATTTACAATCGATACTAGTCAGTGGGAGTATTTTTATGCTATTAAGAATCTACAGCGAATATTGAGAGGATTATTTAATGTAAAACAGGCAAATAAACATCAGATTATGTCTAATGTTAAATTGCTTCTGAATACAACAACGCCATTTTATCTTATTCGTACCGATATTACCGGTTTCTTTGAGTCTATTCCGCAGCAAGCGTTATTGGATAAAATAAATGCCAATAACCTAGTGAACAACAAGACGAAGGGAATGATTAAAGGAATATTGGCAGAATACAATAAACAAAAAGACCTCAATAAAATCAAAACAAATTATGGTGTACCTAGAGGGGTTGGCATAAGTTCGTATCTTTCGGAAATATATATGCATGATATTGATCAGTATATTAAAAATAGAGAAGAGGTTATATTTTATGCTCGTTATGTGGATGATATTTTGATAATATTAGCTGGACTTCCTAATAATCAACACATATCGGAATATTATAAGGGCTTAAAGAATCTATTTCAAAACTATGGGTTAGAGCTTAAAAAGAATGACCCTAAAGAAAATAAGTGTAAGCTTATTGATTTCTACAATAGTACAGCTAAACAACAATTTACATATTTAGGCTATAATATTACTATTAGCAAAACTAGTAATGTTAGTAATGTGGAATTTGGGATGACAGATAAAAAAGTGGCAAAAATTAAACATAAGATAGATGCAGCCTTTACACATTTTGAACAAACAAGTGCGATAGATATTAAACGGGCCAAAAGAGATTTATTAGACTCGCTTGATTTTATATCAGGTAATTATAGATTAACCAAGTCTAAAGAACGAGTAAAGGCGGGGTTATTCTTTGGCAATGATCTTTTGACAGACTTAAAGAGTTTAGAGGATTTAACTACTTATCTATCTGGCAAGGTCATAATACCGTATGTAAACGTATTAAAGGGGTCAAACGATAGACAAAAATACATAGCATCAATCCAACGAAAGATAAGCAAAATAGACTTTAAACAATGTTGGCGTGACCATATTATGTTTAAATTCAGCCCACAAAGATTGGCAGAAATAAGTGATTGGTTGTCATGAAAAAAAGAAGAAAAATACGTCTAAAATACAAGAAAGAACGTGTGTTGCTATCCGATGTTCTTCCATATGAACTGCCTGTAATATTTACTAACCGTTACTTTTATAGATTTCTTGTTAGTAATGGAGTTAAGTTTGACGGTACCGAATTGTCATGGAAAGAAGGCATCAAGAAAGATGCTTTAGCTGTGTTAAATTTTATATTCTCGCCTTATTTAAAAAGAGATCTAATAACATTAGCAAATAATCGGATTGTATTTAAAGATAAGATAGTAAGTATTCCGTTTTTATATAAGATTAAACACAAGCCACACAAACTCCGTAGACTTGCATTGATCCATCCTGTGAACCAAATGGAAATAGTATCATTCTATGAGAAATATAAGAGCTTGATATTATATTATTGTGGTCAGGATGAGTTCTCATTGAGACATCCTGAACGTGTAGCTTGCTATTTTTATTACAAAGATAGATTACATCATACATTACTTGGTCAAAAGATGGATAAATTGGAGTTATTCTTCAATGAGTATGAAAATCTCAGAACATACTTTAGTTATAAAGAATACTCTAATATATATAAGTTCTATGAGGATTATAGGTATCAAAATGCAGAGAAACGATTTGAACATTTGCATAAATTTGACATTCAAAGTTGTTTTGATAGCATATACACTCATTCTATCACTTGGGCTGTTAGTGGTGGCAAGGACGAATATAAAAGGCATTTTAGAGGAAGAGGTAAGTCTTTCGGAGATGATTGGGATGGTATTATGCAAAGAATGAACTACAATGAAACTAATGGAATTGTCATAGGACCAGAATTTTCCAGAATATTTGCAGAAATAATACTCCAATATATAGACAGAAAAGTAAAGCAGACACTTTTGGACGTGGGTTATATAAATAACGAACACTATAGTTGTTATAGATATGTTGATGATGTGTTCTTTTATTACAATGATGATAAAGTTCTGGAACGGGCTATCTCTGCTTTTGAGCACTTATTGCATGAATATAAACTGTGCATTAGTAAAGAAAAAAGTATTGATTGGGAACGTCCTTTCATTACACCTATCTCAATGTCTAAAATCAAGATTGATGCACTGTTATCAGACTTTATAAGGATGCGTAAATCTCATCAGTATATAGACATGCTGGAAGATGAAATCGCTGAAGATGAGGAAATAGATGATATTGATGATAGAAAAATCGAGAAGGCATTAGAGTGTAAAGATTTTGTGTACATTAATTCTAAAGACATCAATAGAGCATTCAAATCATTAATGGTAGAGAATGATGTAAAAAGCAAAGATGTTATGAACTATACTCTTGCAGTAATCTCTACAAAGCTCGAGTCTCTTTTGAAGAAGTTTGATAAAAATTTCTATATATTAAGCAAAGCCGTTACACAGCAGAAACGCAAGGACGAATGCCAAAAGAAAATTCACCAAATGGAGAAAATGTTGCATCAATATCTTGATGGTATGATAAATGTAATATTCTTTTTGTACTCTGACTGCAAACGAGTGAATACCACGCTTAAGATGATGAACATATTGAATAATATGATTATCTATTTGGGGAGTAATTATAAAGAAAAAGATGGGAGGATAATCAAAAGATTCTCATCTGCATTGCGAGATGAAATATTTAAAAAGATACAAAATGAAATAACAATAGTATTCAAAACAACTTCATTTGACATTAATGCACAAATAGAAACATTGTATTTTTTAATAACTTTGAAATCTATGCCAAGACATTATGGTATAGATTCTAACTCTCTAAATAACTATTTATCTAGTGGAGGGAATGATAGATTTGATACTTCAAAGCTTAATGCTCTATCAATTATTATTCTGATGTATTATTATGGCAATACAAAAGCATTTGAAAACGACAAAAAATATCTTATAGAAGGAATAAACAATAAATATAAATCTGTAAATTTGCCCGATAAAAGGAAAGATGCTGAATTGATAATTCTTGCTTTAGACTTATTAGCATGCCCGTATATAACCCATAATGATAGAAAAGTTATGTGTAAGGCTTTGCAAATAGATGAAGTTCAACAAACTTTGATAGAAAGGTATTTTCGTAGACATAAATTTATGTTCACAAAATGGACTAATGTTGATTTAACAAAAGAATTAGGCGCGAAAGTTTCGCAGGAAGTGTACACTTGATGCGAATTTCGGAAATAATGTAGTAGCAAGGCTCGCAATAACTTCACACACATAGCTCTGCATACGACCTTATAGGTTTTGCCTAAAAGAATGAAATCTCGTGAGTCGGATTTCATTCTTTTTATATCAAGCAATGATACTTACTACCGCTTTCCTTGATAAATTATGGATAGTTATGAAATAAACTTAAAATATAACCGGTTGATTGTTAGTGTAATAAGCGCTTTATATCCTAGTGCGCCATTTGGCAAAACAACTTTTGGACTAAGCCATAAATCACCATCAGGACCATTTAACTTAAATTTACAATCACTGATTTTTTCAAATGATGTACTTGTCTTTACAAGACAAATGAACTTGCTGTCTTTTTCAACTATTATAAAATAATAGTTGTTTGCTTCCTCAGGAAATGTTATGTAATTATTCTATCCTTTATTAACCTTCTCTACAGAATATGCTCCTTCAATAGGGGGCTAATATAGCATTATATATTCTCTAAAATACTTTTTACTGATTCAGTATTTGACTGTGCATTGATATATCCTTTTCTTGACTTAGCATTTACATCTTTAAGATACATGGCAAGTATGGTTATGACAAGGAGAGTACTTATTGTCCCTTCATTGCTATATTCTTGATATGGATTAATAAAGTTTGAGTAATTGCTAATAAAATTATCAATTACTCAATAGCTGTTTTATAATTTTAAGATTGGAATTGAGGTATTTATTTAGTCTATATTCCACAAAGCGCGTGGGTCATCTTCAAAGGCATCCATTATGCCATAATTATTATTGTTTCCAGAATCAAACAATGGGTCATTAGATGCAGTCAATTGCCCATTCCTATCATAATATCCATCACAAGGGTCATATTCATTATCATCATAATAAACCTCTTTGTATAAGTCTGAAAACTTTATTTCAAAAGATTCTGAACCCTTTTCCACCCTTGTTGAATCTCTATCCTTGTCATAGAAATTATAGATATTATCATATTCAACAGGCAATACAATCTCTCCAGAAGGGGCTATAATACCCCACTTGTTCCCTTTTTTGACTCTGGCAAGACCATGGTCATAACCATCAATCCAGTCAAATGTCCCAAAATCCACATACAGGTCATCTTGTCCTGTTATTACTGCCCACTGATGATTCTTGTTTATTGAAAATAGATGGTCTCTATATAACCAATTTTGCCTATAGTTTACTATACCAGGAATTATATTGTCATACTCTATTTCACAACTCAAGTAGCCTTGACTATTTACTATTCCCCATTTGCCTTTCTGTTTTACACATATATAATCATACTCATCAACAAAAACACCCTTGAAGTCATCATATACAGGCTTTATAACAACCTCTGCCTCATGGTTGATAAATCCAATCTTTCCATTGTCTATAATAGGAAGAAGATACATTCCATAAGTATATAAGGTTGGCTCACTTACCAAAATGCCTACAGACCTTTTCCTGAAATCATTTATTCTTTTCTGTAAATTTGAGATGACCTTTCCATTACATCTTGTGATTGTAGCAGTCCCATTTGTCAGTTGGTATATAATGAATGTTTTAGGGTCTATCATATCACCCTTTTTACATTCACATTTATCATCCAACCTCCAACTTACATATCCATCATCAAGAAAAACAGTGGCATATAAGTGTTCATATTTCTTTGAGTACTTAACCTCAATCCTTTTGACTTTATTAAGGTCTTTTGAGGAAATTTGTTTTGCTGAACCAGCCACAAGTTTCCATTGATTGACTTCTACATAATCCTTTAATTTGTTTATAAACCCGCCTTGTTTGGGAGCATCATTTGCTTTAGTGTTATCTTGTGCCATATAAACATTCTTGCTGACACTATAAATAGTGAGGCATTCTAATCCAGACCAACTCCTGACCTCTGGTGATTAAGCAAAAAGAAAGCGTGGAGCTGATTATTTCACTTGACTTATAGAAGGTTGTGGTAGAATACGGAAGAAAACGAATGACATCCAATACTCTATACTCAGAATATGTAAAACCGGAGGATGCAAAATCCCCTTTCCGCATAGTCTAAATGAATGAAAGAGTGCTGTCCATTATTCTTTCTTCCTTGAAAACTTCTACATTTTCTATAAAGGACTCATGAAAACACTTTCATCAGTATGTAGTTGATTTCTCAACAGCCACAAAGATAGAAAAGATTTTCAATTTAATGGACAACACTCATGGAGTATTGAATTGCAAAGTTCGGCTTAAATTTTCTATTGGACAATCATTGTCTACAGTTTGACCTAATTAATTATCAAAAGAGTCTTGAATGTCATATAATATCCAAGACGCATAACAGTAAAAGCAAGTCACATGGGCTTGTCTTTGTCACTTCACGTCGCTCGGGAAACGCATCAGACTCTCATAACAGCTTGCATCTGTATAGACTGTATCTAAGTTCTTCATGTAAGACTTCCATGCATCTGAAAGTATTTTCTGCTTCTCCTGGAGTTTCAACTTCTTGGACAGCTCTAACTATGATACTGTCAATCAGTTTGTAGTTAGTCAACTGGTTATCAGGATAGCTCCTGATGCCGCAGAAGAACTGGTAATGGACATTTCCATTCGGAGCCTTCATCGGTTTCGGTTTCGGTGCCGGCAAGCAGGTATGCAGCTTCAAGAACGTCAAAGCGACCTGACCCTCCGGACATAATAACGATTTCCTACCGCGAGGAACTCTCAAACTTTTAGTTTTCACTTCTATCAAGCCAAACGATATTACCATCTCGCGAAGAGGAAAAAGTGACTTAATCTTACCAAGTTCGCTTGTCTTGAAGGTCTCTACATGCTGTTGATAAAAATCAAACTATGTAAATGCAATCTCTTGCTGAATTCCAGATAAATTTCGATTTTTCACGGTGCTCGGAGGAATTTTTATTCCATCTTGGAATACTTCATTCATTGAACTTTGCTTCCAGATAAGACCTTACAGTTTTACCCCAGTCAGAAAATTGCATTTTATCGTAATAGTCTCCAAACTGATTCATGCATTCTCCAATAATGGTTAGTTTTGGCGTGCCTTCTGGATAACTGTCGACCAGAAGACGCACAGATTCATCTTCCCTGATGTCTATTATACGTCCTTGTAAAGATATTCCTTTAGAAATGTCTACATTCTGGTTCTCATCTTCCTTGTCATTAGAAGTAACTGTGCCTTTGTGTCTTAGCTCTGGAAAATGGGTCTCAATCATTTGAAGAAATGGAATCAAATCGGTACGCTTAAAAAGAACAAATTTGTCACCATTTGTTAGGATTTCTTCTTTAATTTTACCCTCAACAGTACTTTGCTGGGCTGACAGTCTGCTATAGAATGAGACATAGGATTTTTTGTTTAGGCGTGGCTTGATTTTATGGGGCTCCCAACAGACAAAGACATCGTTATCCAGATCATATCCTAAAAAAAGGAATGGTAAAGTCGACTCCTTTATTTCGTTGAACTCCTCGCGCTGTGGCAATTGGGCACGCTGATGTTCTAATGGATGTGGATTACCTTCATGCGTGATACATTTGAAATAAGCATAATAGCTATTGCCATCAAACGTAAACTGACAGATTGAGTCTTGTCTTATGACTTTAAACCCCTCATAGTCACCAATGGTATTTATGAATTTCTCAATTAATGCTTTCCCTTTTGGATATATTTTTCTGGCCATATCTATAATGCTTTATGTAATTTGCTGTCTAAAACAGATATATCTGCTGCTGGAACGTCTTTTAAGCATGATGTGAAGTGGACGTTTGATACTTCAGCCGGTATGTCGTATGAGGAGATGGCAGGAATATTATAATGATTAAATAACATATATGTGTTAGCAGCCATAGTAGTGTCAAAGCGAACCTTTTTTGCTTCTTCCAAATTAGGGCCGATAGTTTGATATGTTATTTCTTTTAATTTTAGAAGTGCATCTGCGTCCGTAACAGTCATTGATATGCAGTCTATTAAATCAAATATATTTGCTCCTATGCCTGATGCAGCAAATATGATAGATACAATAATAAGTCCCGAACCTTTATTGGGATTAAGCTGTTCTAATGAAAATGTATGAATCCGCTCATGATTGTTCGTGGCTTTTACCTCAATTTTGTCAATGCCGTCATTAAAATCATATTTGTCTTCCGGTGAGGTATGCCATGCATTAATGAGGTATAGGGGATCTTTACTTTTTGCTATTACAAACAATTCGCTCCATAGCCCCTTGACAACTTCTTTTGAGAAAGCAGGAGGAGATGTAAACAATGAAATGACCTTAGAAATTTCATGTTTTAGTGAATTTACATTTGGCTTTATAGTTAACTTCTTTAAAACTATATAGATTAAATCCAAGAAATATTTCTGCAGATCAATTTCTTGTGACTTTAGTAATATTATCGTATATTTCTTACATATAATATTATTGTCGTTTTCATGCAGTTTGCACAATTGGTTAAAGTTTACACTAAATAATTTCAGACTGATATTGGTAGTTGGAGTCTCATCATTGCATTCTACAAAAAATATTGGGTGTCCTTCTTGTGAACATCCTAATCTATGTGGCATGTCAGAAGCAATTTTCTCTACAGAAAAACACTTGTCCTGCCCTTCGGCTGGCTTGACGCGGCAAAAAGTTGAATATAAGTTTGTCATGGCTGTACAGTGTCATCATAATCATCTTCATCATTTTCGGTACCAACAAATGATGTAGCAAGAATGTCAGGATAGTATACGCAAAAATTGTATATGTCTTTATTGTTTAATGGATGCATTGGCTGGTTGACTCTGAAATGATGTAATTGGAAACATACAGTTCCTTCTTCTTTAAACTCTTTGTCACCTGGATAGCTCCCGTTTTTTGCATAACCAGCTTGAATATTACGTAAATCATTGATTTTATGACTGCGTAAATCATCCAGTTTCTTTGCCTGATATGATATCTCGTACAATCTTACATACTTAATATTCATGCTGTCACGTAAATGTATCAAATATTGAATTGTAACATTCCTTCTTGTTATGTTTGGGACATCTCCATAACTTATATGTTTGAAGAAATCAATGAATTCATCTACCTGAACGTAAGCAAATCTATGATTTCTAATAATGTTACCATCATAGTCAGGGCAGTTTTCAAATTTGCCATCCAGACTTTTAAGTAAATCATGGATGCGTTGCTTATTTTCTTGATAACAATCTAATGAAATCATTTGTTTCCAACCTGACAGTTTGCTTCTCACAAGCTTTGATGATAGTATATTACTACGGGTTGGATTGAGGGTATCTGCCAGAAGCATAGCGTTGGAATGTTTTGAAAATTCCGCCAGCGATTCGTATTGGTTGAGGTTTGCACGAAGATTCTCTTCATGATCGACATAGTCGTTATACTCTATAAGGCTTTTTGTTGACAGATAGACCCTGCATATATCTATATAATTCAACTTGTATCCAAAGAATCTGCATCTCTGCTCTATTGTATCTGCATTGGATTTTCCCTTTGTCGTGCGAGGCATGTAAGACATGGACAAATGTTCAATGGTAAATCCACGGTTAAGCATGTCTGCTCCAACAAGAATGTGACCTTTCTCCGATTCCCATGATATTCCTTGCTCTGCCACTGTGCCTCCTTTGGATTGAACAAGGTGGACTTTTGTCCTTACCATAGCACGAATTAGAGTACCCATTACCTCATCAAATGATGGAATATCCGTCATGTATTTGGTAATAGAATTATATGCTGGTTTAAATGAGTCCCTGACTATTTGAGTGCCGAAATCATCTGCTGGGCCTCCTAATGCATTAATCCAGTTTTGTTTTGTGCATTGGGCCCATGTGGCAAATTTTGTATTAGTGTCGCATCTGCCGTCAACATGAATCATCATAGAAAGATATTTTTCACGTTTCTGTATAAGGACAACGATAGCAACACTTATCAAGAACTCTTGCAATGCTCTTGACAGACTGTCTGGGACAGATGTCAAGGGATTGTCCTTATAATGATATACTTCTGTGTCAGGGATGATAGAAATTAACTGCAAGTCTTGATTCTTGAAAAAGAATTTTCCGCCTGTATAACCTTTCCCCGGTGTGAGGACTGTATGGTACGTAGGAGACAATATGTCGTTACTGTCAATCAGAAAAGCAGCCTGAGGGGTTGCTGTGTATTGTATATAGGAATGGCTTGGCAATGACTTTTTTAAACTCAGGATGCTTGAATATGTCCTGCTGAAATCATCCTCCTCCCATTCTGGCTTACTTGCATTCTTTCTTGCATAAGTGTTGAAACTTGATTGATCTGCTTCGTCGTCTATGATTAAGACACCGCATTGTTTTACTGTTGTAACCAAAGTAGGTGCTGAAAAAATGTCAGCAAGCCTGTTTATGTGCAGGTAGTGTTTTAAAATAGGAAACAACAAGACTTCCGGCCCAGTCTCTAAAATATTATAAATATAGTCATCAACGGCAAAAGTGCTTTCATTTGTATCAACAATTATGTAGTCATCACCTTCATCAGTCTTTAAATCATTGCGAAGGCGTTCTGATGTCTGACTCTGAAGATTGTTTTTAGTACCGGTAAGGTAGATGACCATGCGGTAGCCGTTATCCGCCGCCAGTGCTGTCAATGTCGTAAATGACAGTGTCTTTCCACTTTGCACATAGCCGACAGCGATATTGGTTATGTGCCCATTGCGGCCTGGAATTGTACAATGGCTAAGAATCTTTATGGCTTCTTCGATTATAATATCTTTACTGTCTTCATCCAGTTTCGTTTGTGACTGCATGAATGCTACTGTCCTGTCTCCGATTTTAATTTGGTTTGGGTTATGGACAGGATTAATGACTTCTATTGTATTTGCCATTATATTACGCCAAATAATGAATTGAACTTATCCCTGAAATACTTTCCACCGCTTTGGCCACCTTGTGACAGACTTATTTCTGTAGCAACCATTACCTCAATGATGTAGGCAAGTTGCTCTTGTCCTTCAGGTGTTGCCAGTGATTTGTCAAATCTGTCAAAGATTGGGTTGCTTAGATTTATTGTCGCTATATAGTTATTATCATCGGAAACTTTTCTCAAATTATATAATCCTTGTTCTGTTACACTTTTTTCACCTTTTATTGTTAAAGGTATCTTTTCACCATTACTTAATGTAACATCTATAGAAACGGGCGGTATCTGAAACTCGTCATTTTCTATTATAGGGTTACCAAAGAGATCTGTTGGTGGCTGTATTTCTTCAGTAGTAACAGATTCTGGGATTGAACTAATGATATTATTTGATGTGCCAATAGGCCGAATCTCAGCATTTGTAAAATTATCAATCGGTTTAGTGAAACCTTTTGCAATCTGTTTTATGAGGTTTGTGCCAAGATTCTTTATTTCTTTCTTGGTCTTAGGCTTTGTGTAATTCTGTGCCTGGCCAAAGATGTCAAATGATTTGTTCTTGCTTAAATCATCTTTCAGTAATTCTACAAAATAATTGAACTCATAATCTTCCTGAAATGAGTTTTTGGTAAAACTGACATCAAATCCCTCTAAGTGTAATTCGCCAAAAATCCTTTTATATTGAGGGGACCCTTCTTGCCCGCAAAGGACTTTGGGCCTATATCTGTCATCATAGCTGCTGCCGATAACGCGGCCTCTTCTGAATAGCAAGAAACCATTGTCAGTGGAAGTGCTCATTGTTTCCAATATTCCAATAAAACCTTTTACAGAGTATTTTCCCGCTGAAAAGTCAATGGCTTTTTTCCATAGAATAACTTCACCGTCAGGAGAATTATAATGAGGAGCATTCAGAAACTTAAGTTCCTGGTATTCCATTTGTTCTCCATTTATGATAAGATTTAATATGCCCTCACGTAATTGTTGCGTATAAATGCTTGTTATATGTTTTTTGATATATGACAGCTGCCTTGGGCTTGGCTTGTTAGCAGACAGATTTGTTAGTGTAATGCGTGTATAATGAGTGTCGGCATTACATTCTTCTTCCAAGACAGGAAGTTCTAAATCTTCATTGTCCACGACCTCCTGTAAATTGAAGATAAGAGTTTTATTGACAGGCTCTCCGTAGGCAGAAGTTTCAACTTTCCATATATTGCTTAACCAAATTGAAGAAACCTTCATGCCCATGCCAAATTCATTTAGTCCTTTGTTGTCAAGAGGGATGTTGGCTAACTCAAATGCTCTTTGGTAATTGTCGTGTGTTATGCCGAAGGCATCATCTTCAATTGTAATTGTGTCGTTTTCAAAGTCAATATTAATAGTAACGGTTAGTTTACCATCAGGATTGATTCTATTCAGAATTTCCTTATGATTAAGGTAACTCTGAATAGAATTATCAACATATTCGGCTAAAGCATTCCATACTTTATTATTGATAAATCTAAAAACCTCGTACACTAAAGGTTTTGTCGCTATTGAGACATTATTTGCCATAATCCAAAAGTTTTTCTGCAACTTTTTTAACAACCTCTACATTAACTGCATTTCCCAGAGCTTCGTAGCACCTTGATAATGGCAATCTGAAGTATTCTGAGCCAAAAGATAAACCTTGCATGCCTTGTACTGATGCTGCCTCATATAGCGTCATGTACCTTCCTTTGGAATGAATGTTTTCCGTTGTGTGTTTTTCTGGAAGGGTTATCCATGGGAATATGGGAATTTGTGTGCCTACAAGATTTAGTGCAGGAGAAAAAGTCGGTAATTTCACTCTAATTCCTGATGCCCTGAATTGCACAATCTTATCTTCAATTATGGGGGATGCGTCTTTGCCGCAATTCCATTCAAATTTTAAATGGCTATTGTCGAATGTCTCCACACTTTGTCGCCATTCGTCTATCCAGCATTTATGCCGGGCATAAAAATCCCTGTTCAGACTGATATACCTGATCTTCCATCGAGGGAATCTTCTGCTGCTTTTCGTTTGGGCGTAAATAGGCAATTGATTAAGACATTGTTCTTTATTTACCCCTTTAACTATAACTCCCAATTTGCCGTTTGTGCCTTTTAGTTCTTCATAAGATTGAAAGGCAGGGGCAAGATCTTCGTAACGATAAGTCGCACCAAATTCCATTGCCCAAATAGGGAATGTAGGGATAGAGTCTCCGTGTGCTATAGTCTGATCAATGAATTTCTGCCAGACTTCAAGCTGTTTTAATGTCTCGGGTTTTAAAGGTGTAATCTTCTCGTCATGTTCATTAATTATAGACTTTATGTTACAAGTTGCATTCTTGTCGCCTTTCGGAAATTCAAAATTATCAAGATTGCCGAAATCTTTTCTCAGGCATACAATGTAAATTCTTTTTCGATGTTGCGGTATGCCAAATTGATGTGGAGATAATATTTCCGCTTTTACTGAGTATCCGAGTTTGTCCAGTTCGGTCGATATTACAGACCATGTGTTACCATTGTCATGCCCTTTTAAGTTGGCAACATTCTCTAAAATGACATATTTAGGATTGTGCTCTTTTAAAATTCCACAAATGTAATAAAAGAGATTGCCTCGTTCTTTTTCATCATTAAATCCCTGTCTTTTACCTGCTTGACTGAATGGCTGACAAGGGAAACCTGCGCATAAAATATCATGTGCCGGAATTTCGGATGGTTTGATCTTAGTTATGTCTCCATAAATGGGAGTATCTGGAAAATTTATCTTGTAAAGTTTTTGCAAGTCAACTTTTAATTCCGATGCAAATACACATGTACAACCTAATTGGCTTAATGCCTGATGAAACCCTCCTAACCCTGCAAATAGGTCGATAAATGTCAACTGCTTTTTTGCCATATTTTGTTTTATTCTTGCCTTGTTAATCAATTTGCGAAGTTACGTAAAAATCATGATTAATCAAAAGTAAGCCCAGTTTCCATTATTGGCGGAAAACGATAAATAAAGACTTGGAATCTGTCCATATTTATCGACCCTTATATCTCCCCAATGAAATTTTTGATGAATCGGGAGAGAGTCTTGCGGTCAACTTTGCAGGAAGCTGCTATTTGAGTTTGAGACATGCCTAAGCTGAGTTGCTTGATGATGTAGTTTTTCTTTTTGTAGAGTTTATGTTTTTCGGGAGCATTGGGTTTGCCTTTCGGACGGCCGAGTCTGACGCCTTCAGCCTTTTTTCGGGCAAGGGCTTCTTTCGTGCGCATGCTGATGAGATTGCGTTCGATTTCTGCAGACAGGCCGAATGCAAATGCGAGTACCTTGCTGGAAATGTCGTCTCCAAGGCGGTAGTTGTCTTTGATGCTCCAGACATGACAGCCCTTGGACATGCATATTCCAAGGATTTCCATGATCATGAAGAGGTTTCTGCCAAGCCTGGAGAGCTCTGCACAGATAATGATATCTCCTTTACGGACACGCTTGAGAAGTTTTCCGAGCTGGCGTTTACTGTATGTCTTTGTTCCGCTGATGGTCTCTTCTATCCAGCCGTCGATGGAAAGTTTTTCCCTGATGCAGAATGCGCTGATTTCAAACCTTTGATTCTCAACAGTCTGTTTGTTGCTGCTGACCCTGATGTAGCCATATATCATGTCAATCTCCCTCCTCAAATCATCAATGTAAAACATATTCAACCATCAGAAAAATGGCTGATGGTACATCTTTTTGAACAAGTGTAAAGATAAATATTTTCTCGTTATGAATGATTCTGAAAAAGATATTTTTTCAACCTCGAAAATTGTTGCGGGCTATAATTGGGCATTTGTTGATTCCAGCAAAAAAGCAGAACTTGAGTATAGTCCGCAATTCATTTCTAATCATGCGGGAAACAAAGTACTGACTGCTATTGAACGTGAACTTCGGGATTGCGATGAACTTTTTATATCTGTGGCCTTCATTACAAGGGGAGGTGTAGCCCCATTGCTTGGAACGCTGAAAGAACTTGAAGCAAAGGGCATTAAAGGACGTATATTGACGACAGATTATCTTCTTTTCAGTGATCCTGCAGCCTTGGATACACTTAATGAATTGTCTAATCTTGACTTGCGTGTATTCAGAACAGCAGAAGCCGGGAAGGGGTTTCATACAAAGGGGTACATGTTCTATAAGGGTGATTCGTTGAGAATAATAGTCGGAAGTTCAAATTTGACACAGGCCGCCATAACCAAAAACCATGAATGGAATACAAAGATTGTCTCAATGGCGGAAGGACAATTTGCTGCTGATATTGAGTCAGAATTCAACGAGTTGTGGAACAGTTCAGTATGTTATGATGACTACCGGGATGAATATGCAGAAAATTATCGCAATAAGACTTCTGAGAGAAAAGAACTTGACAGACTTTGCCGGACACTAGATCTCGGTTACTCCAAGGTCTTGAATCCAAATCTGATGCAAAGGCATTTCATTGATAACATAGAGCAGTTGTTGTTGCGTGGAGAGAAGAGAGCTTTGCTTATATCCGCAACAGGTACTGGAAAGACATATGCGTCAGCATTTGCAGTCAGGGATATATTCTCTAAATCTATTGTTTCCAATAGAAAAGTACTCTTTCTGTCGCACCGTGAACAGATTAATAAGCAGGCCATGAAAAGCTATGCACGTATATTCGGCAATGGTGTGCATATGGGGCTTTTATCCGGCAGCCATCAGGAGTTGTCTGCTGATTTCTTGTTTTCAACTATGCAGATGATGGCAAAAGATGATGTCAGATCAAATTTCTCCAGAAATGAGTTTTCGATAATTATACTGGATGAATGTCATAGAAGCGGAGCCGGAAGTTATCAGAAGATTATCAATTATTTTGAACCTGATCTTATACTTGGGATGTCTGCTTCTCCTGAAAGGACGGATGATTTTGACGTATTCAGTCTGTTTAACCATAATGTAGCATGTGAGATCCGTTTGCAGCAGGCACTGGAGAATGAGATGCTGTGTCCATTCCATTACTATGGAATCACGGATATGGAAATAGATGGCGTATCTTCTGATGTCAGGGATTTTGGCTTTCTGACTTCTGACCGGCGTGTGGAATATATAATTTCTAAGGCAGAATATTTCGGATATAGTGGGGATAAGATACGTGGGCTGGTATTTTGCAGTACAAAGGCAGAGGCCAGGGAACTTAGCCTGAAGTTCAATGAGACAGGGAAGTATCGTACTGTTGCATTATGTGGTGAGGATTCTCAGGAGGTCAGGGAAAAGGCTGTTTCAAGATTGGCGGCCAAATCCGGGGAAGATATTCTTGATTATATTTTTACGGTGGATATTTTTAATGAAGGCGTTGATATCCCGGAGATTAACCAGGTAATCATGCTGAGGCCTACCGAATCGCCCATAGTATTTGTGCAGCAACTTGGGCGTGGATTGAGGAAATCTGAGGGGAAAGAGTATGTCATCGTACTTGACTTCATTGCAAATTATGATAATAACTATATGATTCCCATTGCTTTGTCTGGTGACCGTACGGGAAATAAGGACAATATCAGGCGTAGTCTTATGGAAGGGAATAATCTCATCAGCGGAGCTTCGACAATCTACTTTGATGAAATCTCAAAGCAGAGGATTTACGCTTCAATTGATGCAGCAAAATTGAATCGTGTGCAGGTCTTGAAGCAAGGGTATCAGAATCTGAAATTCAAGTTGGGCAGAATTCCTACTATGGCAGACTTTGATGAATATGGAGAACTGGATCCGCTGAGAATAATAGATGCATGTGGGTCTTATCATGGATTTCTGTCAAAGTATGAACCTGATTACAGAATTTCACTTGACTTGGTGCAGACAGAAATGATTGAGTTTGTATCGAGGAAGTTTGCGGCAGGAAAGCGTGTTCATGAACTTGCTCTACTTAACTTGCTCATTAATTCTTCTGAAGCTTTGCTTGAGGACTGGGAATTTGTAATGAGTGCAAAATATGGAATTGAAATAGATGAACTTGCCAGGACAAATGTGATAAATGTACTGACAAATGAATTCTTTGGAATAGGGGCAGCACGTGAAACTTTCAGAAATTGCATTTTCCTTGAGAAGACAGCCACCGGTAAATATGCTGTTTCTGACATATTTTCTGAGTATATGTCGGATACGGATTTTATACAAATCATGCGTGAAATAATATCCTTTGGGCTTGAGCGTTACAGGAGGGATTATGCTGGGCATGAGGCAGGTACATCGTTTGTCCTGAATAAGAAATATACGTACGAGGATGTGTGCCGCCTGCTGAACTGGAGGCAGAATCAGGTCGCTACAAATATCGGAGGCTATAAATATGATGAATTGACTCATACATATCCTGTCTTCATAAATTATCACAAGCAGGAGGATATCAGTGATACCACGAAATACGAGGACAGGTTTGAAAGTCCGTCTGACCTGATAGCAATTTCTAAGAGCAAGAGGACAACTCAGTCTCCGGATGTGCAGATGGCTTTGAAGTCAGTTGAGAGGGGAGTGCGGATGGATCTGTTTGTGCGCAAGAACAAGGATGACAAGGAATCTAAGGAGTTCTATTATCTTGGTCCGATAGTTCCTACCGGTAAGGCCGAAGACATCATAATGCCGAATACGGAGGCCACGGCAGTGGAAATCGGTTACCGCCTGCTGCGTCCAGTTGAGGCGAATTTGTATGAATATCTGACAGGCGGTGAGATGTGACGGTATTCCTATAGTTGCCAAGAAGAACATCGGAATGAAAAATAAACTATATTTGCAGAACAGGTGGTTCCAAAAATATAGCCACGTAACACGAGTGCAACTATAACTAAACTCATTACAACAACTATGAACAAAAATATTTTAATTGCCATTCTATTCCTTCTATGTGGTGTCTCAATCTATATGAATATAAAAAATGCACAACAGATTGAAAAACTACAGAATGACATAGATATGTTACTCGCAGACGGTGATATGGATTTTCCTGAAAATGTACAGGAATTAGGCGACAATATTATTTCATTCTATAATATGATTTTCGGCAAGGCTAATGAGTTTATTTCAGGAACATTGGACAAAGAGGCCAACATTAACATAAATAGCTAATACTTAATTGAAGACAGATATGTCATCGGTAAGGTTGTCGCTCCAGAAATCTCGGGAGTAGAGACTGGTAAGATTACCATCGATGTTGATGTCAATCAAACCGGAACTGTAATCAAGACAAAAATCGATCTTTCAGCAACAACCATAAATGATGAAAGCACTATTGATGCGGCACGAAAAGCAGCACTTAAAACCCGTTTCAACATTTCCTTTGATGCCCCAAAACAACAAAACGGAAAAATCATTTACATTTATACAATGATGAACTAAAGCCTGTATTCAAATGTAGTACGTTCCGGCTCCATTTGATCAGTTGGTTGAATCCGGTCTTGTCGTTTGGGAACTTCACAGATTGTGTGCAGCATTCCATATCGCTCTCTGTAGGCATACATGAACAGACAAGCATCAAACTTTTCTTTGGCGACATCAATTCCCACACATTGGTGAAACCATTGATCGCCAGCTTACAATATCTATAGTCATTTGCAAAGGTAAGAGTCGACCCCTTTTAATGTTCTCACAACAAACGAACCCTATTGTGAATTGCTTCAAACTATTGCTAAAATATGTAAAAGTTCGGGTTTCCTATGTGAGTGAAGAGCTTTCCTGAATTTATGGCATTTCTTGGATTTTTGAAGGCAAACATTATTGGCACCCACCCGTTGTCTGACCTCACCTGCGCAGCAGACCGCGGCTTTCGAGCCACAGCAGGAAGAATTTGTCATAGACGGAATAGGAACCAAGGTCATTGGTGATGAAATCCTTGTCCAGAAGCCCCTTGACGGCAGAAGATACGCTGCAGGAAGATAAAAAACGTATTTCTTTACAAATCTGCTTCCGGAGATTTCCCTGGCGTTCCTTTCAGATGCTATCGCCAGGGACACATCCCTCTGCTTTACCGGCATCTGATAGTGCAGGGATTCGTACGTGTCAGATGGCAGCCGGACTATGAAGTCTATAGCCTCGTCAATCATGTCTGTGCTGCATCTTTCTCCGGTGTCAGTACGTGAAAAAGTACATTGAGCACCCTGTGTATGTAGCTTGTGACAGCATCAAAACGTGAATAAAGGATTCCTACGACATCCGGGTCTATGCTCCTGCCCCTTTCACTGAATTTCTCTATGGCAAATTCAGTGTACTTCTGGAGTGACAGAGGCTTCAGGTTCATTATAGTGACTCCCTGGTAGAACGGTCTGGAAGGGGAGGTGAATATCCCGTCCATAAGATGCCTGTGGCTTCCTGAGAAGATGAAATGGGCATTGGTCGTCTGCTGGAACTCATCGATAGCCACTATGCAGGGACGGTCTGCCGACTGGAGGTAAGAGAATATTTCGTTCTCGGAGATATGAGCGCGACATTGTGCTCATTTGTAAGGAGTGACCTCAGGTCCTCGGTCTCCTCCACTCTGTCGCAGAAATATTCTGCACCTGCATATCCGTTGGTGACAAATGGATTTCTCATTGCGTGGAATTTTTCTCCAAAGATAATGAATTTTTCTCATCGTCATAAAATGATAATCATAAAATGACGATGAACAGTAAGGGGCCCTTATGCTGATAAACTGTCCTGTCAGCTCCGTCTTACTCTATTTATGTCTTCCAGTGCAAATGAGCATAACTGTGCAGCGTATCAAAAGGACTTGTATATCGGATAGGAAACTGTACAAGTTCCGCGCATAGAATCTAAAAAATCTTGTCATACCACCCGCTGACGTCCTCGCTGATTGCTTCGTGGTTTTCGCATATTATGTCAACCAGTTTCAGTTTTGCGCGTTGGCTTTTATATTTGTTGCTTGTAAAGTAGCCGTAGAATTTGCCGTTCTTGTCAACCAGGATAGGAGGATAGGATGCATAGTCGTTGAATGGGCTGCAGGTGTTGTATTTGCTGCCGTAGGTTCCATATTGGTTCCAGATGGATTTTGAGTTGTAACGGCTTCCGTATTTCCCGTACTGGTTCCATATTGACTCGGAGTCGTATTTGCTGGCGTTCAGCTTTCCGAGATATTCGTCATTGTCTTTGCCACCGTAAATCAGAAGTGTTGTACTGCCTAAAGGCAGATTATAGCTGTAGTTTTCTTCTGATATTGTCATTTTTGAGCATCCGAGTGACAATATCGTTGTAATCAATATTTTGAAAAAAGCCTTCATGATGTTCTTGTTTATGGTGAGCATTAAATATTTACAATCGCTTGTTGGAGTGTATATATTGCCTATAATTCATCGTCGCTTTGAAGATGGGGCGGCCTATCGTTTTTGTGAGGCTGTAGGCATTGGAGGATATGCCTATATCATGGCCTTGCAGCTGCTGGGGGACAATGACCTGTACATGAAGGCAGGAAGAACAGATGATCATCCCGCTACAGCTTATAGGATAGGGCTTCTGAAATATCTATACTCTATAGAGTATTCAGCCCATTGCTCTCAAGGAACTCATCGATGAGCATCTGGGTTTCTTCGGGCTGGTCGGAGTTGGCCTGGTGGCCTGCGTCGATGAGGGTTTCAAGCTTTATGCCTGTCTCTTTGCTCCATGTCTGGTTGCATCTATCTATGGCCTTGAAATAGTTGTGGTCACCGCGTATCAGCAGGGCCGGGCAGGTGATCTTGTATGGGAGACCAGCATCGATGGCTCCAAGAAGGTTCCTGAAAGTATGTCCTATGAGATTGATATAGTATTCCTTTTCGTAGGAAAGCATCATCTCCAGCATACCGGCCTGCGCCAGAACTGTCAATGAACTGTTGTCAGGCACTTTTTTCAGGAGACGTCCCCATGAAAAAATCTTGAGTATCTTCTCTATGTTCTTGAGTACCCATATCTCCCTTGACGTAAAATTCCCTTCCTTGAGCGGGACAGAGTTGATTGATACGAATCCGGATGCCCTTTCAGGATACCGTTCAATATAGCATTGCGCAAGACATCCTCCCATGGACGCGCCGATCAGCACTATATTTTCCGCTTTTTCCATGCAGAGTATGCATTCCAGCCATTCAGCACATTCCATGAGTGTGAAGTCAAGGCTGAAAGGCCTAGACTTTCCGTGTGCAGGTGGATCCCATACGAACAGATTGTATTTTTCATAGAAATAGTCAATCTCCAGCAAGTACTGTCTGGCATCAGCTGCCACTCCAGGCAGGAATACAAGGGTTGTCCTCTCGGGCTGGAATTTATTTACCCAATAAGTCAGTTTACCGCGTGGGGTGGAGAATGTCTTTACTTGCATTGTGTTTAGCTGTATTGTTGTGTATCAATGTCTTGCCTGCCATCTCCTGTGAACTGCAAGAGGGCTGCGTTTTTTAGGGCCGTAAAATTAAGTATTATTCAGTAATACTCAAAATTATCTGCCCGGCTTTTATTTGCTTTCTTTACTGATTCATGTGCTGTGGAATCTGGCTGAAATATCTATCTTTGCGTTTCTGTTCCCCTGGACTGTGCCGGTGGCTCCGTCATTTGCCATCTCCGGACCCTTGGTGGGCGGCAGTAAATTTAAACCAGTATGATACAGGAAGAAAAATACCCAGGACTGCGTAAGTATATTGCAGAAGAGATTATTCCCAGATATGACCATTTTGACAAAGGGCATCGCCGGGACCATGCTGAGACGGTGATAAGCCAGGCTATGTCGCTCTGTGTGCATTATGATGTCAATCCCGCCATGGTCTATACCGCTGCTGCGTACCATGATACCGGGCTTTGCGAGGACAGGAAGACTCACCATGTCGTGTCTGCGCGTATAATACGTGAGGATATCAATCTGAGGAAATGGTTCAGCGAGGATGAGATTGAGACCATTGCGGATGCCGCGGAAGACCACAGGGCTTCTCTCGGGCATGCCCCGAGGACAATATACGGCAAGCTTATCGCGGAATCTGACCGTCTTATCGTTCCCGGGACTGTTATCAGGAGGACTGTCCAATATGGCCTGGCACATTATCCGGAGCTTGATATGGAGGGGCATTACATGCGCACTGTGGAGCATCTGGACGAGAAATATGGGGAGGGCGGCTATCTGCAGCTGTGGATTCCGGAGTCTCCGAATGCCTTGCGCCTGGCGGAGCTGAGGGCAATAATCAGTGACAGGGCAAGGCTCAGGCAGTGCTTTGAAATGATTTATGCAGAGGAAACTTCCTGCGCTTCCTCTGCTGGATCTCTGTAGATTGCCGGTGATGTTTAGTTTACAGTCTGTCCGAGGAGTTTCTCCAGCTGTTTCTGCTCCATCTGGCCATCAAGGCATATGAATGTGCATTCGCTTTTCTCGTAGGCCAGCAATACGAAGCTGGTGACGATGTCCTTGTGTGAAACCACATATATGCGTATGGTCTCCCCGTCATCTTTTGCCTCCATGAGTATCTCGTACGAGCCGGCATTGACGAATGATTCAACGTCTTTCTTGATGTCTGAATTTATGTCAATGTTCTCGCTGCTGATAAGGTACATTCCAGTGAGTGACCTTATTACAGGTGTGAGGTTTAGGCCGCCATCTCCGACTTCCATGTCCGGGAGCCTTCCCATCATGCGGAACATGGCCGGGGAGATGTATACTGCACTGACATTCTTTGCGTCTGAATATTTCTTGTAGATGCTTTTTCCGTCTTGTGCGAAACCTGTGGCTGCAATGAGTATCATGGCAGCGATTATAAATATCTTTTTCATGTCGTTTAAATTTAATCTTCTTTTGTGTCTTATGTGTGCCCGGCTATCTTCCATATACGCTGCCTGCCTTCTCTATGACAGGCTCTGCTGCCGAGGCGATTTCAATTCCCTTGTCCATCTTTGATGAAATGTATGAGAATGTCCTTTCAAGCTCAGCGTATGCCATGAGCGGGTCTTCAAACGTGTCTTTGGGCTGCTGGCTATGGAAAAACACCGGTATGGCCAAGCATGCGGCTACGGCGGCTGCAGCTGCGTAAGGGAGGTAGCGCCTCAGCCTTGGCTGGCCTGTCTCCGTCTTGCTGACGGATTCCTCTCCGAACTGTCCGGCGGCGACTGTCGAGTGTATCCTGCCGGCAACGCTTTCCGGAACTTCAATGGAGCTGTCGCGGGCTATTGCTTCAAGGGCATCGAGGCCCATTTCTTCTATCTCTTTTAGACTTTTCATACCTTGTAGTTTTTCATGTGCCATTCCTGGCCGTCAATCCACGCTTTACAGTAATTTCTTTAATGTCTTTCTCGCCTGGCTCAGCAGAACCCTTACTGTCAGGTTGCTCATCCCTGTCCTTGCCGAGATCTCGTCATTGGACAATTCTCCGGATATTCTCAGCAGCAGGACTTCTCTCTGGCTTTTGGGCAGCCTGTCTATTGCGCCCGCAATACGTTTCATTGTCTCTTGCCCGATTATCCCGTCATCCGGGTGCCCGCCTGCAGTGATATTTTCATGAAGTTCTGCAAGTCCAGGGCTTCTTGATGCCTGGCGGATTCTGTCTATGCAGATGTTTTTCATGAGTTTCATGCAATAGGCCATCGGGTTGTTGACAGTGTCGAGGGTTTCCCTGGAATTCCATAGCTTGATATACAGGTCCTGGAGGGCGTCCTCGGCATCGGCCTGTGACTCCAGGATGTAGAATGCAATCCTGTATAGCCCGTCGCCAAGAGGAATATATGTGTCTATGAATTCCTTTCCTGTCATCTCCAGGGACATTAATTGTTTGCGGCGAACATGCCGGAAATCTCCATGATGCTGTCTGTCGGGATGCTGCCGAAGAGGCATATCAGCGCACAGTCGGCCGGTGCATACATTATGATATCGTGTATGGTATTGCCATTGGGGGCTAAGGAACCGTATATCTTCATCGAGCTGCTGTCGTCTTTCATCTCCATGAGCATCTCGGATGATTCAAGTATCTTTTCGAGCCTGGAGTTGAAACTGTCACGGGTCCTGCTGTTGCAGCTGTCGTAGCTTACGATTGCCATCTTGTTAATGCCTTTCATCATTTTCTCGGCTTTGCGTGCATCGCAGTCGTCTTCAGCTGCTGCGGCAACCTTGACTGCACCCTTCATGATTGAAGTCCCGAATGAACCGATCCTTATTGCCTCGAATCCGTCCTTTCCGCTGTATTCACTGACAAGTTCCATCAGCCTGTCATTCTGGCATCCTGTCTTCTTTGTCTGTGCGCATCCTGTAATGCATATTGCGAGCATCAGGAGTGCTATGGTAAATCTTTTCATTTTTTTTCTGTTTTCTGTGCCTGGCCTGCCCATGATGCCTTTCTTTCTGCATTCCCGGGCCATGTGGCCGGCTGGTTTAACAATGGTCTGTTTCCGGATGCATGCCGGAGTATTGCGCGCTGGAACCTGATTCCGGCAATATAGACGCAAGATAATCAAAATTGTTAACGGGAAAAATGAAAATATTCTATATAGATTTAAAAATAATCCTGAGATTCTCATCTGAAGGGCTGATATCTTATGGAAACATTTATATTTGCATCATCTTAAAATAAACGATTAAGCCGAGAGCAGAGACAAAGTTTACTTTGGCTATGTGAGGCGTTAGTGTTTGTAAAACGTAGTTTTAAAATAAAGTGGAAATGCTTGCATATACCTATATTGAAAAAGGCCGGTTCGGATTAATGGAAAAACCGCTGCCTGTACTGCACAGTTCGCGTGACGCCATCGTGCGCGTAACCCTCGGGAGCATCTGCACCAGTGACCTGCACATCAGACACGGGAGTGTGCCGAGGGCTGTTCCCGGAATTACTGTAGGGCATGAGATGGTCGGGATTGTTGAGCAGGTGGGAGAGGACGTGACTTCCGTGAAGCCTGGAGACAGGGTGGTGGTGAATGTGGAGACCTTCTGCGGCGAGTGCTTCTTCTGCCGCAGGGGCTATGTCAACAACTGCACTGACCCTGACGGGGGATGGGCACTCGGATGCCGTATTGACGGAGGACAGGCTGAGTTTGTGAGAGTGCCTTATGCCGACCAGGGATTGACTAAGATTCCGGATTCTGTCACTGACGAACAGGCATTGTTTGTCGGGGATGTGCTTGCCACGGGATTCTGGGCTGCACGCATTTCTGACATATCTGAGGACGATACAGTCCTGATAATCGGTGCCGGGCCTACCGGAATCTGCACTTTGCTGTGCGTCATGCTGAAGAGGCCGCGCTGCATAATCGTATGTGAAAAATCTCCTGAAAGGGCCGCCTTTATAAGGGAGCACTATCCGGATGTGATTGTGGCAGGGCCGGAAGACTGCCGTTCCGTTGTCCTGGAGAACAGTTTGCATGGAGGGGCGGATGTTGTTCTGGAAGTGGCAGGTTCGGAGGATACTTTCCGTATGGCATGGGAATGTGCACGTCCGAACGCTACGGTTACTGTTGTTGCCCTGTATGACCGTCCGCAGGTCCTTCCTCTGCCGCAGATGTACGGCAAGAACCTGACGTTCAAGACCGGAGGGGTCGACGGATGCGACTGCCGGGAGATTC
This sequence comes from uncultured Bacteroidales bacterium, assembly GCA_947179325.1. Classification (GTDB taxonomy): domain Bacteria; phylum Bacteroidota; class Bacteroidia; order Bacteroidales; family UBA932; genus Cryptobacteroides. Next base: position 31,325 of record CAMXAU010000022.1, read on the forward strand.
TGCAGCTGATAGAGGAGGGGAGGATTGATACTTTGCCTCTTATTACGCACCGTTTCCCGCTGGACCGTATAGATGAGGCCTACAGGATATTCGGGAACCGTCTGGACGGAGTCATTAAGGTGGCTGTGGAGCCTGTCCGCAATCAGGTAGACAAGGTGTAGCGTCCGCTTTATTGAAAATGTTGATAATCCGATTTAATTTATTACCTTTGAAAGATTTGTCCCGAAGTTGGCATTGGATATGATAATGGACCTGGAACAGGTGTACTATAATCACATAATCAATTGAAAAATGATACTGAAACCTATTAAGCTTGTAATAGTCGGTGCCGGAATAGCAGGATTGAGTGCTGCTGTATATGCCAGGAAATCCGGTTTCCAGACCCTGGTCCTTGAGAAAAACACTGTCCCGGGAGGATTGTCGACATCATGGCGCAGGAAAGGATATACCATTGAAGGTGGAATCCATTGGCTTACCGGGTCAAGCCCGAGGCTTCCTCACCATAAGATATGGAAGGAAATAGGTGCCCTGCAGGACAATAACCCTGTATATGTCAAGGACCCTCTGTACACACTTATGGGCCGGAAGAGGCGGCTTTCACTGTACCGCGACCTGGACAGGACATTTAAGGAATTGGCAGAGGCTGCTCCGGAGGATATCAGACCGTTGAGGAGGCTCGTGAAGCATATACGCTCGCTTGAGCATTTCCATGCCCCTATCGCAGATATAAGGGGATTGAAAGCAAAATATCCGTCAAAAGCCAGCATGAAGGATGTTTTCAAGATGTTTCCGGCTTTCCTTGTGCTGCCGCATCTGATGCGCAGGACAATCGGTGATTATCTCAGGTCTTTCAAGAACAATGACCTCAGGACGCTGCTTGGCTCTTTCATAAACCATGAACAGAACGCCTTGTCGCTGGTCTATACGCTCAGCTCATATATGGTAGGTGACGGAGGCTACCCTAAAGGAGGCTCTCTTGTCATGGCAGGGAATATTGCGGACACAGTCACTTCCCTTGGAGGGGAGATATTGTATAATAAGTCTGTTACACGTATTGTCGTTGAGGATGGTACAGTCAAAGGAGTGCAGGCCGGGGAGGAGTTCTTTCCGGCTGATGCCGTGATTGTCTCGCCTGATGCGAGGATGGTCATTGACAATATGTTCGATGAACCTGTACAGGAGCCTTGGGCAGAGAAGATGAGACAGGGGCTTGATGTTGACCAGTGCCTTATCATGAGTGCAGGAATAAAGGCGGACCTGTCTTCTTATCCGAGGAATATGGTCTTCTCCCTGGACAAGCCGTTTGAATATTCCGGAACGGCAGCCGATGTCCTGATGGTCAATAACTACGCTGCTGACTCCTATGCCCCTGAGGGCTGTACTGCTGTCACTTCACTGCTTTTCGGCGACATCTATGATTTCTGGAAAAAGGCGAAGGATGATGGAAGCTACCGGGAGAAAAAGAAGGATATATGCGAGAGGTATGTCGCATTGATCGAGAGCCTGATCCCTGAGGCCAAGGGCAAGGTAGAGATGACGGATCTTGCAACGCCGATGACTCTGCAGAGGTATTGTGGGACACACAAGGGGAGCTTCATGTCATTGTGGAAGCCGTCCGGATTCCCACCGTCCGTACCGGTCAAATATCATAAGGCAAAGGGATTGTATTTTGCCGGACAGCGTACCGGCTATTCCGGCGGGCTTCCAGTAGCAGCCTTGTCCGGACGTACCGCGGTCCAGCATCTGTGCAGGGACAATGATGTCGTTTTTGTCGGGTAGTACGATAGATATTATGAGATTGATGTTGCCATTGAAACCTTTCAGTCTGCCCCGGTGGACAGTAATGTGTACTGTTACACCGGGAGCAGGAATGCCAAGTTGAAGCTTGATGACTTGACTGCCGGCAAGGTTAGAGCAGGCTTTCGCGCTCATTTATCTCGGCATCTGTCATTGTGTAGCCTTCGAGGCCGTTTTCTTTTGCCTGGATACAGATGTATGTCATTGGTTCCCGCGATGTGCATTTCAGGTTTCTGTCACAATTTGTCGCGACGCGTATGACCGAACCCTCGGAAATGTCGAATGCATCTGTATCGACCTGGAATCTGCCGCTTCCGGAAAGTATGATGTAGTTCTCTTCGTTTGCCTTGTGGCTGTGGAAAAACGGAACTGCAGCTCCGGACGGAAGTGTGCCGAATGATAATTCGCATGATGTTGCTCCTGTGGCGTCTTTCAGGAATTCCTTGCCTTCGAAATCTTTCAGGCTTCCTGCATTTGCATGGGTGAATTTTTCGCCCTTGTTGATGATTTTAACTTCGCTCATGATATTATATATTATAATAATATTAACTTTGCAACCGTAATCAGCTATCTTTTTGATAGTGATGCAAAGGTAGGGTGAAAATATTTGACGTGCAAGACGTTACAAGGATGTAATGTGCTTACTTTAAAGTAACCTTTATTGATTATGAACCCGTTGGAACTGCAAGAAAATCTGAAAAAATATACAGAGACAGGAAATTGTCCCATAAGAAATGTAATTTCACGCTTTTCCGGAAAATGGTCAATGCTGATACTATGCATCCTTTCCGAAAATGAGGCCACCCGTTTCAGCTCAATAGGAAGGGCAATCCCGGACATATCCCCTAAAGTCCTGTCCGAGACTCTTAGGAACCTTGAGGCAGACGGATTAGTCAGCCGCAAAATATACCCGGAAGTCCCGCCGAAGGTCGAATATTCCATGACTGCACTCGGCAAAAGCCTGATTCCTGTCATCGGCGGGCTCATTTCCTGGGCCGCTGCCAACTATTCTGCATTTGCAGAGAAAAAATAGTTTTGCGTGGTCATTGCTTTCTGAACAGAATGTCCGGAAGCACAATGGGTATTTCTTTGCGTACAGTTTCGTTGTCCTCTGTCTCTTCGTATCTCCAGTACACGATGAATCGAACCTGTGCCTTTGATGGGACATATCCCTCCGCAGCCAGTTCAAATACCCTTTTCCTGAAATTCTCCGAAAACTTCGCGACCTTGACTTCATTTCCGTTGAGTGCTGCGGAAAGATATTCCCCGCTGATGTTCAGGCGCTGTCCGGAGTACAGGTTTCTGATGACATTTCCCTTGTTTTTGAAAAAGCCGAGAAATACATCTTTATGGGATAGCTGCATCATCAGTTCATAAGGTTCTTCATAACTGTTTCTGTCAATCATGTAGTGGGCAGTCTTTGTCCTGAAGCCCAGGGGCTGGCTGTTGCAGAAATGTACAGAAAGATTCTTCTTTGCCCTCGTGAGTGCCACGTATACGGCCCTTCTCTCATTGTCAGTGAGTTGTCTCATATCTTTAAGAGAGATATAGACATTGTCGTATTCGTGTCCCTTGGATTTGTGGATTGTCGAGACAATTATGTTTTGACTGCTCCCGGCACTATCTTTCTGTCCGGCGGCAATGCCTTCGCTAAAGTCCTCAATCCTGGATTCCGTTATGAAGTTTTCCAGGTCGGAAACATATTTTGTGGGGTATTCTGACTCGAATACGGATAGGCAATTCTTCAATATAGGCAGACATTTGCTATTGATGTATTCACATGTCAGCCTATCTTTTGCCTCCTCCCATGCTTCATCCGTGATTATTGCCTCCCTGCTTTTCCTGAAAATTTCAAGCAGAGAGTGGAATTCAGCCAGATCGCCAAGCGGAAATCCTTCATTGGACTGGATGAGCCTTGCCTTTTGCCCGGAACGTCTCAGCATGGCTGCCAGAATCAGAGCATCCTGATTTGTGAAAGTCAGTATGCATGTCGTCCCTTCGGCTTTCTTTTCAAGCAATTCTCTTACTATAGCCTGTTCATAAGTCTCTGTCATGTGCATCGTAAACCTGACATCTCCGCGCTCGTCATGCTTGACTGCAACAATGCCTGAGGACTTCATCCTGTTGGAAATTGATGTCACGAAATCATTTGCACATGCGATGACATTTTCGCAGCTTCTGAAATTTTCAAGCATATCATAGACCGTTGCATTATATTTATTGACCAATGTGGCCAAATGTCTTGAATCCGACCCCCTGAACGCATATATGTTCTGGTCATCATCTCCGACTGCAATGACCCTCATGTCCTCATTTTTCTTCATGAGTTCCTCGACAAGGGCGAATTCATTCTCGCTCATGTCCTGTGCTTCGTCAATTACAAGAATGGATTTTGTGATTCTGCTTGCCTCTGCTCTGCCTTCTTTTATTTCCATGACGGCAGTCTTGACTACATCAGCTGATTTTTCCAGAGAGCCGTGCTGCCCGAGAATGTCAAATGCATATGAATGAAATGTCTTGATTTCTACATATTTGGCTGCATTGCCTATAAGTCCGCACAGCCTGCTCTTGAATTCGGTGGCGGCAGCACGCGAAAATGTCAGCATCAGCAGCTGGTCGGACTTTACATCCTCCATCATCAGCAGTGATGCCAGTTTCCTGACAAGTACATATGTCTTTCCGCTTCCGGGCCCGGCAGGTACTACTATATATTGCGAATCCTTGTCTGATATTATCTTCTTCTGTGTCATCGTAAGATTACCGAAAATCTCCTGGTATTTGCTTGGGCTGATATTCATGGATATCTCTTTCTCGCGAGAAGAATCAAAGTATTTCTTTATGAATCTCTTGAAATCCATGTGGAAATAGTCCCTGACATACTCCATTGCCTTTCCATAGTCCTTGACAATCATATTGGCAAATTCCCCGACTATATGTATCTGCTGGATTCTCTGCCTGTAGAATTCGTCCAGGTTCTGGTAGTCTTCTTTTTTGTAGCGCAGCTTGTTGTCCGCAGTGCGTTCGATTTCCAGCTTGTTATAAAGAACCATGAAGCCGCCTTCGATGCTTATTATCCCGGTTTTGGAAAGGAAAAGAAGAGCCTCCTGTACTTCCTCCAGTGTGGCTTCCCGGGAATATAGCCCTGATTCTGAATTGAATCTCTCCATCAATTTTACAAGGGAGAAATTCACTGTCATGTATTCCTGTTCCGGAGACAGATTTTCGAGGGAAGCCAGCAGATCCAAAATAAAACGGCATATCTCTGTCCTGAAAATAGACCTCTCCTGCAGCTTTGAAACCGGGGAATCCTGCTCAATGTCCATGCGGTCGTTTCCGGCCGGATTTGATTTGCTCAGATAGTTCTGAATCCTCCAGAAAAACAGCACGGTCCTTATGTCTTTGATGCTTGATTTTGCCATTCCGCTGCCAAGCAGTTCTTCGTTGATTTTTTTCAGGTCAAGCGATTGTGGACAGTCGTCAAGCATGGCCAGGAGCCGTGATTCCAATTTCGCAAAAAACTCAAGCCTTGGCGTAAGCCTTTTCTTGAGAAAGGCTGTCATGTCGTTGTCTTTTGACAGAATACCGGCACAGCGCATTCTCTCAACAGCCTTTATAACTTTGTATGTCTCTATTCCGAGCATGTCGGAAAGATAGTCAATGCGCGACTCGGCTTCTGTTGTCCCTGCAATCGCACGTCTCTTTTCAGAAATGAGCGACTTGATGATCCGCCTTGAGTTTACTCTTTCCTCCGCTGTGAAATCCGGCCACGAATCAATCTCTTTTGCAGCTGTCTCATAGTCATCCGGAACAATGCTCGTGGCGTATATTCTCGGACTGTTCATCCCGCGTCTGACAAAACCGGCATTCTCCAGTGCTGCAATTGCGCTCTTGACTTTGGTCTCGATGTCCTGTGTCTCTTCCCAGCCGGCCTTCCTGGCAATCTCAAGTGAGGATATGCTTATTTTCTGCCTGCTGTGGGTCAGCTGCTTGACAGCCTTCCAGACCTGATTGATCTCACTGAGAGTCAGCTTTGTCTGGTTCAGCAGAATAAAGTGTTTGTTCAGGTCGTCATCATTATACAGCACATAACAGTCTGCTGTCGACAGGGGATCCCTTCCGGCGCGCCCGGCTTCCTGGATATAGTTCTCCAGGGAGTCTGAAATGTCAAAATGCACCACGAGGCCTACGTCACTTTTGTCTACTCCCATGCCGAATGCAGAGGTGGCCACAATTATCTGTATCTTGTTGTTTATGAAGTCTTCCTGATTCTGGACCTTGGTGATTGTCTCCATCTGTCCATGAAAGGCTTTGGCGGAAAAACCGTCATTTCGCAATTGTGCCGCAAGTTCTTCTGCAAGTCTCGTTCTTGACACATATACTATGGCCGGACATTCTTTCTCTTCAAGCAAGGTGCGCAGGGCAATGTATTTTTCCTTCTTCGAATCTTTGTACAATACCGTATAGCTGAGATTCGTCCTTGTTGCGCCCGAAGTGAATTTTTTCAGGGTTATGCCGCAGCTTTGGGAGAAATAATCCGTTATGTCGCTTATAACCTTAGGCTTGGCAGTGGCGGTGAAGCATGAAACCGGGATTTTGCTGTCAAGGCCTTTCTTTTCCTGCAGATTGCTGATGAATTCCCCGATGTGCATGTATTCTATCCTGAAGTCCTGGCCCCATGCAGAGAAGCAGTGGGCCTCGTCAATCACAAAGCGTGAGATGGACCTGGACAGGAGAATCTTTTCAATAGTCTTTGACCTGAGCTGTTCTGGTGCGATGTAGAGAAGGCATGCTTTTCCGCTCCTGACTCTTTCAAGTGCTTCCGCCCGCTCAATGGGGGACAGCATTCCATTGATATATACGGCATCAGGAATGCCCCTTTTCTCAAGATTCTCAACTTGGTCCTTCATCAATGACTGGAGAGGGGATATGACTACAGTCAAAGCTCTGGAGACTTCACCTTCCATCAGTGCGGGAAGCTGGAAGGTCAGGGATTTTCCTCCTCCTGTAGGGAAGACAGCCAGCAGTGATTCACCATATAGTGCTGACTTGACGGCATTTTCCTGTAGAGGTTCTCCGTCGTATCTCCTGAAATTGTCATATCCGAACCATTTCCGCAGGGCTTTTGAAGCATCGAGATGATCTGAGCAATAGCTGCATTCCGGATCTTTGCATGGCGAGTTGCGGAGCAGGTGGGTGATATTCCAGATTTTCGGGAAATTCCTGAAGACCCACGGCGGAGTCATGGAATATTTGCTTTCGGTCCGTATGAGTGCAATTGCATATGCCAGTTCAATGCTGTTTTCCCTGACAATTGTGCCTAAATCCGCATTTCTGCAGATCTGGCCGTGGAGTACTTCCCTGATGTTGTCTGACTTTGGCCTGAACAGAGATGACAGACGGCTCGCCGAATAGCCGCAATACTCAAAGAATCCCTTGAAATGTTCATCATTGCACAAGAGGTCATAGTAGATTCTTTTCATTTTGTCCGGCAGGGCAGAAAATGCAGTGACTTCATTTTCGAAAAGCAGCTTGGCCTTCAGTGAGTCATTGAACGGGTTGTTTTTGTCATCCGACAGTATCTTGTCGTCTTTCAGGAGTTTGTGGTATGGCTCTTCAGGAAAGAGGAGCGGTGACATATAAAGTGTATCAATAAGAGTATAGCCCTTATTTAAAAATGACGTCAGATATTTGATGTCATGGGAGATGATATTGTGGCCGCACAGGTATTCGCAATCACTTATGAAATTTGTGAATTCGCTGACTATGGAAGAATGAAACTTGTCTCCGTTCCACTTGACGGCACCTATGTCCAGTATACGTCCTTTTTCACTTACTTCAAGGTCAATATATGCAATGGTTTTCATATCTGCTTTGCCCGATGACTGTACTGATGTCTTATTTTTTCACTTTCGGACACAAAAATATTGAAAATCTTCGAATTAAACGAATGCCTGCGGGATTTGTCGGTATTCCCGGGCCGGAATGGCTGAATAAATAGGATAATTATCCCTAACTTTGCGTCCTGCCTGGTGCTGGAAGTGTACGGCTGCCTGGGGCACGGGATTTTTGTGACATCCTGGCTTAGAAATATAGTCAAATGAAGATAGAGGAAGCTATAGTGTATTGCCTTGCAAGCTCCAACCGCGGAATGCGCACGGAGCAGATTGCTGATATGATCAACTCCAGGAGACTTCATCTCCGCAAGGACGGCAAACCGGTGACATCCGCCCAGGTCTATGCCGTAGTCTGCCGTTATCCAGACATGTTTGTCAAGGCGGAGGGGAGGATCATGCTTATGATATGACGGCTTTGTATAGAAGCCATGGTATGTCGAATCCTGCGGAGAGCTGTGCCTCAATTCCGCCAGTGAAACGGGGATTGCATTCAATCATATAGACGTTGCCTGCATTATCCATCCGGAAATCAAAGCCGCAGACTCCATGATAGTCAAGATGTTCCATGATTGTCTCGGCGTATTCCGCCATCTGTTCAAGTATAGGGTCACCTTTAATCAGCACTTCTCTGCTTCCGGCTGGCCCCTTGCCTCTGGATGACAGGCACTTGTAGCCGCTGTATTGAAATCCGTCATTGTATTTCACGGGATTTCCGGTTTTCTCTCCTGCTAAAGGTGCAGGTTGCTCCCAGGCAATCGCGTCCAAGGTGCCCTGTTCCAATGGGGCAGTGGCTTTCTTTCGGACAATATCCAGGCTATAGTCCTCGCCCTCAATGAACTCCTGTATAAGATAAGGCTCTCCCGGGCTCTGGTGGGATATAAGGTTCCTTAGCGACTCTATGTTGCGTGGCTGATGAACACCGTGCCCGCCAAACGATATGTCGCGCTTGAATATCACATGGCTGTCTACAGGAATGTCATCCGGGCTTCTGTATGTACCAGGCTGTCTTAGGCCGAGTCTATGTGCCATTGCATAGAACTTCACCTTGCTGTCCAGCAGGCGCAGCTTCTCCTCGCTTTCAACAGCGAATATGCAACATCGCACGGCATCTTCCGTTTCCGGAGATGTCTTCCTGCTGTTTATGATCCTGTCCAGCGGGATTCCTTTCTCAACAAGAGCCTTGAAACGCGACATGGCCATAGGGTTTCCTATTGGGAACACAGCTTGCGGGCGATGAGTGTCAATCGCCTGTGTGAGGACCCTACGGTAGCCAGGCTCGTCATTGAACACATTCTGTGCAAATGGTACACTGACTGTCTTGAGTCCGTGTGACTGCAGAGAGCTGCATACATGCTGTGAGATGCTGCCCATTGTCCCGAAAACAAGGACGTCTGTCAAGTGCGTAATCTGTCCCTTTGCTGGTGCCATCTTTTCTATGCCGTCAATGCTGTTGTCATGTTATCCTGCAACTATGCTGACCTTGCTGCAGGAATTGTGTCCCTCCTGCTCGACCTTGATCTGCACAGGAATGCGTTCGCGCAGCTCTTCTACGTGACTGATGATTCCGACATGGCGTCCCGCCTTTGTGTGGAGAGAGCGCAGGGTGTTGACGGCATTCTGCAATGCTTCGCCGCTGAGTGTGCCGAATCCTTCGTCTATGAATAGGGTGTCCACCGCCAGCTGCTGCCCTATGTCGCTGAGTGCCAATGCAAGCGATAATGAGACAAGGAAACTTTCACCGCCTGAGATCGTGCTTGTTGCACGGCGGGCGAATCCCTGGTAGGCATCTTCTATTGAAATCACGAAGGTTCCGGGATTTACAGTAAGGACGTATCTGTCTGTAAGTGTCTTCATGTATGTATTGGCGGAGCGTATAAGGCTTGCGAGCACGTAGCTCTGGGCTATTTTCCTGAACTTGTTTCCTGTGGCGTCTCCTATCAGGTCATTCATCCTTGACCACTTGAGATATTCATCCTTTTTTTTCTCCACCTCATCTATAAGCCCGCTCAGCCTTTTCTTGTTCTCTTCGTCTGTCTTCAGCTCCTGGCAGATTGCTCCCTTTGCGGACAGCAGGCTGTTCATCAGCTTTTCAAGCTCTTCAATGTGCCCTGAGAGGAATTCCATGCTTTCATTCTCTTCTATGGCAGGTCTGGCGGCATAATGCTCTTCGTGCAGCTTTCTGGCCTCCTTCAGGGCTGTCTCGCTGACCAGGAATGCGTTGCGCGATTCATTTATGGACTCTGACATTTTCTCGATATCTTTGGGGCTGTATCTGTCAATCTGCTCAAGGTCCCAGGCCCCCAGGCCGCTGTTTGCCTTAAGGTATTCATCAAGCCTGGATTCGGCCTCCATTTTCAGCTTCTCTTCACGCATGATTGAGTCCCTGGCTGATTTGACTTCGGTGCGCAATATGGAGAATCTGTCCTGAAGCCTGTCTATCCTGATAGGGGAGCCGGTATGCAGTCTCTCCCATTCCGGCATAAGCTCTATGATTGCAGACATATGTGAATCAATGTTTTCCATAATAATCTGTCTTTCGTTGTATTCTGCCATCAGTGACTGCTTTAGCCTTACCGCCTGGGTGAACTTGCCTGCTGCATATGCCAGTTCCTGACTGAATGAGCCTGGTTCTGTCCTCCAGTCATTCCGCCATTCGAATTTGTCAGCGGCACTCCCTATAAGGGCTTCTGAAGCAGATGCTTCTGCCTGCTTGGTGCGGATTATGCCCTGCGCGACAGTAATCCGGTTCTTGCTCTCTGCTATCTTCCTGTCGGTCTCTGCTGTCCTTTCTTTCGCCTCATTCCATTCCTTCCTGTGAATCTCCATCTGTCTCTGGCTTTCCCTCACTTCAGCTTCAATGGCTTCTGCAGCGGATATCCTCCGCTCAATGTCAATTTTTGCGTTGTTCTCTTTTTCAAGGGCATTATCAAGGAAGTCCATTGTCCCAGTGCCAATCTCCTCGACCCCGCATTTGCGGCATGCAGCAATGGCATTGCCTTCAGCGTCTTGCAGGCTTCTGTCTTCATCCAGAGCCTTTATGCTGTCCGAGAGGTTATGAGTCAGGAAATTTATCTCGGTGTCCAGCCTGTTCTGCTGCTCAATAAGCTGCCTGTATTGCTGTTCGGATTCATTGAAGGCTTTTTCTGCAACAGTAAACAGCATATCCAGCTCCTCCTCATGGGGAAGTGCGTCATCAATTGCCTGTCCGCATACCGGACATCTGTCCCCGATGTCCAGCCTGCTCCGTATCCGCTTTGTCCAGTCGGAAACAGATATGCGTTGTCCCTCAAGGGATTTCTTGCGTTCTTCCATGCGTATCCTGGCATCGTGGACCAGAGGGGAAAGCCCGTTGCCTGACTCTTTCAGGCTTTCAATCTTCAGCGACATCGATGCAATGGACTCGCGCGCTTTTCTTGCGCGCTCTGTTTCCTTTTCGAATTCCCTGATACGTTCCATGGCAATCCCGATGGCGGCAATCCTGGCCAGGACCGCCTCTTTCTGCATGTGGAGGGCAGGCATGTCTGCGGCAGCAAGTTCCTCTCCTTTCTTTTCGTAGAGGGATTTCTGCGCCTCGAAGGCGGATCTTGCCATCTGCTCAGAACGCTCCGCAGCACTTTTAAAGTTCTGCAGTTCTCCCTGGAGTGACTTCTCCTCCGAGGAGATCCTGATGCTTTCTTCTGCAATGATTTTACGGCAGTTCAGGATTGCATCGACATGTCCGCAGATTGTCTGGGCATTTGCATATATTTCTTCCCTGTCTTTTTCAGATTCTATGTATAGGCTTGCTTCAGCAAGGCTCGCACCTGTCCTGTCAAGCTCTGCGGCATTCCATTTTCTGCCTGACATGAGTTTGCTGAAATTCCCCGCGAGCCTGTGAAGTGAGGATTCAAGCTTCTGCTTCTCAATTTCTGCAGATTTTCCGCTACGCAGCCATTGGCGTGCCTCAATTGTGCTGTTCCACAGTGATATGAAATCTGCCTTGCGCCTGAATTCTTCTCCTGAGACTACCTCCAGTGAAGCCATGAAGGCTTCATTGGCCTTTGAGATTTTGTCGATTAATTCTTTCTCCCTGCTGAGCCACAGGCATTTCTGTCCCTCGGACAAACGTGTGTCCCTAAGCCTTGAATATTCGGCTTCAATTGATGCAATCTCGGAGTTTTTCCTGGATATCTCTTCTTCGGAAAGCACCTTGATGTCCTCTATGTTTCTTTTGGCATCTTTCCACTCCGTTTCTTTGGCTGTGCAGACCTCATAGGCTTTCCTTCCTATCCTGGAATAGATGTCAACTCCCGTGATTTTCTCCAGTATGGCTGCCTTTTCATCGTCCTTGCTGTTGAGAAAACGGGTGAATTCCCCCTGTGCAAGCATTGTGGTGCGGCAGAACTGGCTGAAGTCCAGTCCTATGGCTGATCTGATCCCGGCCCTGATCTCCTCATCTTTTGTCAAGGTGTGGCCCGTCTCCAGGTTGGTCAGGCTCCATTTCTTGCCCTGGATGTTACCGTTTGCCCTGTTGCGTGCGCGCGCCACGGACCAGATGGCTTCGTAATGTATTCCGTTTCTGCCTATGAATGTAAGTGCAGAGTAGGCCTCACCGGTGTTTTTCCGCATCAGCTGGCGAGGGTCATATATCTTTACATTCTTGTCCCCGTCGGGCGTATCTCCCTGCATGTTCGTATTTTCCAGCCGTGGGGTATTGGCGTACAGGGCAAGGCATATGGCATCAAGTATGGTCGATTTGCCGGAACCTGTCTTGCCGCTTATGAGAAAGACTTCGCTGGAGGACAGAGGCTCTGCGCCAAAGTCTATGACAGCATCTTCAATCGATGCTATGTTGTGTATTGTCAGTTTCTGGAGTTTCATGATGCTTATCCGTTACGTCTTTCGTCTTCAAGCAGTTCTACAATCTCGCGGAACATATCTTCCATTTCCCTGTCGAAAGTGAGTCCTGTGTCTTCTGCGAACCTGTGCGCTATGTCAACTGGGGCCTCTTCCTGGAATTCCTGCACTGTAAGGGCTTTTGCCTCAGTCTCTTTCCTGTTCTTGCGCTTTGCGTTGATGTGGCAGAACCTGCATTGCTTGCCTGCAGTCAGTGCAACTGCCTCCTGGAATGCTTCTGCAGGAAGATAGTCTTCAATGGCTATGTTCAGGCGGATATATGCAGGGATCTCATCCGGGAAATTCTTCAGCAGCCCCATCGCTTCGTCCAGATCAGCCGTACCTTCAGTCGGCAGTGTGACAAGCGGCCGTGGATTCTCGATGGTGATTTCTTCGACCTGCGGCATAGAGCCGTGGCTTTCAATTTCCACAAGGCTTATGCTGTGGTGGAATGTCTCGTCAAAGTTCACAGCAAGCGGTGTCCCGCAGTACCTCGCTCTCTTCTGGCTGCCCTGTACAAACTGTCCGTTGTGGATGTGCCCGAGTGCCAGATAGTCATACCCATGGCCCATTTCCCCGAGTTCAAGGTAATCGATGCCGCCTACAGTGTACTCGTTTGCGTTGTCGTGTCCGGAAGCATTGCATCCCCGGACTGTCGTGTGCGCTGTCATGATTATCGGAAGCCCGTGCCCGTTGCGCTCCATGGCTATGTCAAGCAGCTTCTGGAAATAGCCTTCCGGTATATTTCGCCCGTGCGAATAGGGGACAGCTACTATCGTCCCTTTCCCTGGAATCTCAATGATGTGCCCGTCAGGATTCTCCTTTTCAATGTTTCCGATGACATGTACATTCAGTGCGCGCCATGGAGCCTTGAATATCTCATGCCTGCTCCCGCTGTCGTGGTTGCCCGCAGTTATTATTGTCGTCATCTTCGGACATGCACGGTGCATGCGGACAACAGCTTCCGTGAACATTGTCTGCACTGAGGCTGATGCCTGCGCCGTGTGGAATATGTCTCCGCAGATGAGCAGCACATCTGGCTGCCGCACGCATATGGCCTTTTCTATCTGCATGAGCATGGACATCTGCTCTTCGCTTCTGTCATAATTATATAGTGTATGACCGAGATGCCAGTCGCTTGTATGGAGTATCCTTATCATTGTTTCCGTATTTCTGCTGCAAAGTTAATCTTTTGATGTGCCGGATTGCGGTACATTGCCGATTTTTTTGCAGAAAGTCCTGAATCATTCTTAGTCATCCATCCACATGCAGGCCGGACGTGGTGTTGCTGTAAATGACAGCCCCCCAGAGGCTGCCTGTACCGGCATACTTCTGAGGGGGAGCTTCCTTTGTCTTCGGCAATCGTCAGGCCATGCGTGCAATTGCGTCTTTGTAGTATTTCTGATGTATGAATACATCTTCCTTGTAAGGGTTGATGTGGCGTTTCCTTGATATATGTATGATATATCCCAGCGCAATGATATTTACAGCAAGGGCGGTCAGGCTGACAATGGTCATCGCTGTCGGGTCTGCATTTGCGCATCCGCCTTCAACAATGCCGTTCAGCGTGCCGTCAGCGTAAAGGGTAGGGAGGGTCGCCCATTTGCTTGCCGGTGTGCCGTCTGCAAATGTGATCTGGAATAGAGGGTATACCTGGGCGAACATGCACCATATGGCGAGGGTGTTTGCCCTGTTCTGGATCCATCCTCCCTTGTTCCAGAGGAGTGCGGCAACAGTCGGGGCGAGCAGGAGTGCTACACCGCAGAACCATGAATGAGTAGGGAGACAGTTATATGTATATGCGAAATTCCATACATCATATACAAGGATATATACCCATGTCATGTCTGGCCATAGCATGTCGGTCTTGTCCTTTGACGAATATACAGACCACCATGCCGTCATGCAGAATATGTTCAGCAGGCCGGCTACTCCATTGAATATGTTGTGCCATCCTCCGTAGAGCCATACCTGTTCCGGGGAAAGTCTCCACTTGTACCAGCCAAGGGCAGCCGTCTCGAAATCAGACGCAACGGCTATAAGTATGTTGATGGCGACAATTACAAATGGGAACGGCTTGAACCAGTGCTGCCTGCCGATTCCCCATCCGTATTTGATCATCATGAATCCGATGCACCCGGCGAGGGCGGCATATAGCTTCGCATAATGGAACCATCCATTCATGTAGAGGTGAGTCTGATTGTTGACTGCCCATTCAGCACCTCGTGCCGCGCCGATCTCGACTGCAATGAAATAGGCTGTGAGCACAAGCGGTATTGCAAAGAAAGTTACAGCACCGCCGAATCTGGTCTTACGTGCAAATTCATTGAAGAGGATAAGGCCGGCGAGAACTGCCAGCATGGCAATCCACTGATAGACGGCCATATCGCCATAGACGTGAAATAACATAATAATTTAATTTTATAAAATATTGTACTTTCGGTTTTCGGATGTGAAAGTAGCCAAATCTTCAGCAAGTTATAATCCATCCTTCCCCAAAAGCGACCTTTTGATAATAATGTGCGCATATTAATACAAATATCCCGCCTCTCCTGAAGGAAAGGCGGGCATTTGTGTCCAGCGGAATGGAAAGGATATCCAAAATAGCTATCTTTGCGGGGAATTTGTGTAGATGGAGCAATGCGGCATCTACGCATGTGAATCATGAACTGCTGAAAGATTTTTGTATTATGGCGATAGACTGGATCATATTGATAATAGCCGGATGCTTCGAGACCGGGTTCGCGTTCTGCCTTGGCAAGGCCAAGGAGTTTGCCGGCCTTGCACATTGGCTGTGGCTGGCCGGATTTGTCCTGTGTCTCTGCATGAGCATGCTTCTGCTGTCCAAGGCTGTGCAGACTATACCGATAGGGACCGCATATCCTGTGTGGACAGGAATCGGTGCAGTCGGCACTGTCGTGGTCGGAATCCTCTTCCTGGATGATCCTGTGTCGTTCTGGAGGATATTCTTCATCATGACGCTGATACTTTCAGTCATTGGGCTGAAGGTTGTAAGCTAAGGCTTACATCTCAATTCTGTAGCTTCCGGCTACATATTCGGAAACCTCAGTGCTTCCTGGAAGGGTGACAGATGCTGTCGCCCCCTCCGGGATTGTGAAATCCCATATCCATTTGTCGCCGTCATATTTCCATGAGCTCTTTATCAGGCCGGATGCGGACCTGTACTCGGCATTTACAGATCCAAGTCTTTTGTCCGGTACCGGCTTCATGATGATATGCCTGAACCCAGGGCAGGCCGGATCCGCCGCTATGCCTGCCACCGTCTCCCATATCCATTCACAGACAACGCCGTATGCATAGTGGTTAAAGGAGTTCATGCCTTGCGGGCCCATGCCTTTCTCTATCATATAGCTGTTCCAGCGTTCCCATATAGTCGTTGCTCCGTTGTCCACTGAGTATAGCCAGCTTGGGTTCCTGCGCTGGAACAGCAGCTCGTATGCTATGTCTGCCATCCCGTTGTCTGTCAGAGTGCCCATGAGTATCGATGTCCCGAGGAAACCTGTCTGCAGGCAGTTGTCGTGGAGAGAGAAATTCTCACGCAGGCGTTCAATCATCTTTTCCTTTGCAGCTCCTTCCACAATCTCGTTTTTCAATGCGAAGAGGGCCGGTGTCTGCATGGTGTTCAGTATTTCTGTCCTGAATTCTCCACTGGAAGTGAGGAAGTTCTTGCTGATATATGATTTGGCTTCAGACACCATTGAACTGTATTTCACGGCTTCAGCCTCCCTGCCGGTCGCCTTTGCCATATCCCGCATCATGCCTGCGTCCATCGCCCAATAGGATGCGCATAGGTAGTTCCAGTATTCAACGGCTTCCGGCAGCGGTCCCCATCTGCCTGAAGCGTCCCTTCCGAAGCCGCGGCCGCTGCAGCTCTCGAGGGGTTCATAGCTGAGCCAGTCAGCCCATTGGTAGTTGCCGTTTTCAGCAATCAGGGTGTTATGGTCATATCTGGTCTCGTTTACGTGGCCCATGAATCTTTCCATGGACCCCCAGCATTCGTCTACTATCTGTGTGTCACCGAACTGTTTCCATATTGTCCATGGGACAATAACTCCTGCATCGGCCCAGCCCACGCGCATCATCTCCCATCCGTATTGCGCCAGCGGTGCGACTCCCGGATAGCCTCCAAGCTCGCTCTGGCTGTCGCGCATGTCCCTCATCCATTTGTGGAAGAACGGTGCGGTGTCCGCGAAGAATGTGCCTGTTTCCGCGAACACCTGGGTGTCTGCGGTCCACCCGAGACGCTCGTTGCGCTGAGGACAGTCGGTCGTGACGGACAGATAGTTGGAACGCTGTCCCCAGACCGTGTTGGATATGAGCTTGTTCACAAGGTCGTTTCCGGTGGTTATGCTTCCTGTCTCTATCTCTTTGCTTATGGATGAGACTGGTATGGACCTGATGCTCTTGATCCGGACTTTGCCGGAAACGGTAATTGATACGAACCGGTAGCCGAAGAATGTGCAGCGAGGGCAATACGATACGTCTTTCCTTGAACCGGCAAATGTATATCCGAGAATCATCCCAGTGTCAGGGATACGGAGGTTCAGGCGGTGTACGCTTCCCTCTGGTCCGTCCATTCCGCGGCTCCTGGCACCGTTGCCGTCATTGAGCAGCTCGCCGGGAAGGCAGGTGAGCCTTGTGCCTTCCTCTGCATTGAAGACGAATGACGGTACAGCTGCGCAGTTCTGCCCGAAGTCGACAACAAGGGTTTCTCCGGGAAGTACAGTGATGGTCTCTCCATCGCTGAATTCCCTTGCAATCTTCACTTTTCCGTATTCGTCCTCGCGCTCGCCTTCCACATCTGCCCATATATAGGCCTTGACAGGGGATAGGGCAAGGTCTTCACGCAGATATATCTCACCTCCGTCAGAAGGCAGGATTTCACCGCTGAATTCGTTGTTTATCTCAGGTGTGGAGAACTTTTCCGGTGTCGCGTATCCCGGCAGCTCGCGTGCATCATACTCCTCGCCGTCGAATATCGCGGCATGTCTGACAGGTCCTGCAATGCCGGCCTTCCAGTTCAGTGTGTCAGTGCCGTAAAGCTTTTTGCTCCCGTCAGCGCATGTCAGTTCAATGACTCCACGGAATGCACATTTCTTTCCGACCATTCCGTCATGCCCTCCCGGGGTGATGATCTTGTCTGCCCACCATCCCGGTGTTACCTGTACGGAAAATACATTCCCGGCACCGGCCTTTCTCCTGATGGCATCAGTTATGTCGTATGTGAATGACCTCCTTGTCCTGGCATAGTGGGTGAATCCCGGTTTCAGGATCTCCTTGCCTATGAGCCTGCCGTTTACATAAAGGTCATATACCCCGAGCCCGGTGGTCATCCATTTGGCGGAGACGATATCCTGCCCGTTTTCCAGTGTTGATACAAACCAGCTTGCTCCATCTGCCGCGCGCGCCCCGTCATGGATCCGTCCCTCTGCAACAGGTGCATCTGCAGCAGATATCCACGATGATACATTCCATGCAGTGTCATCAAGGGCATCCGTGAATATGCCTGCTTCTTCATTTACGCTGTGGCTGCACGACGCAAGAGATAATGTCAATGCAGCAATTGTGATTTTTTTCAATGTGTCGGTTCTCATTGGCTTTGTTATAAGTATCAGTAAGTATTTGTGGCTGTCAGGCCCCATGTCGTTCCGGCATCGGGTGTGCCGGCTTTATGCCTGCTCTGCAAATATAATCTTTTCTGCGTTACAGCATGCTGAAGATTAATTTTTAGTGATTTTGTCTGTTTCAGATGGCAGATGTAAATTTCCATTAGGAATGGATGTTTCGCAAGGGCTGCGATTACTTTGATATGCCCCCAAAAAAATAATAGTCTGGCTACCTGCTTATCAAGGAAAAACGTCATAGGTGTGTAAATTCTACACATTCAGCGTTATGAGCGGAGCAAATACACAACAGGAACTTCGTGTGGGCAGGACAGGATATGAAAGAGATTATAGCTGATATTTGCAACAAGAAAATGCTAAATAATATTATAACCTAATAAGATATCGGCTGTTCCTTAGACTATATCGGACTTGCTTTATCTTATTGATTTAATTATGAAACAATGGCAACAATTAAAGTAAAAGTACGTCCGTCCAGCGTTCAAGGTAAAGTTGGGACAGTTTTTTATCAAGTAACTCATCGTCGTATTATACGACACATATCTACGGATTTACATATTCATCCTGAAGATTGGGATGAATATTCTCAGCGAATGCTCTCGACTGATACTGATGCTATCTTCTTTCGGAATCGTATAGAGCGTGATGTTGCACTATTAAACGCGATTGTTAAAAAAATGGAAGCATTAGAACGGCCATATTCTACAGATGATGTAGTTCGACAATTCAGGACTCCTGATAAAGATGTTTCAGTAATATCTTTTATGAAAGAACAAATTGACTATTTAAGACGCTGCCATCGATATGGAACAGCCCAAAATTATGAGCGGGCAATGAGAAGTTTTGCGGAATTTCTCAATGGGGATATTGCTATTATTGCCTTCAATGAACAATTGGTTGAAAATTATAATGCATATTTGTTGCAGCGTGGTTTGGTAAGAAACTCTATCTCGTTCTATATGCGTATAATACGAGCAGTATACAATAAAGCTGTACACCGACATATAGTGGAGCAGACAAGTCCTTTCCGGAATGTTTATACAGGCATAGATAAAACGAAGAAAAGATCTGTTGATGAAGCAATAATTGCTAGATTGTGTAAGCTTGACTTAACCCCCAAAAAATATCTGGAAATGACCAGGGACATATTCATTTTTAGCTATTGCGCTCGAGGAATGGCGTTCGTGGACATTGCGTTTCTTAAAAAGAAAAACATTGAGAACAATTTACTTTGCTATTCAAGACATAAAACGGGGCAACTTATATCTGTCAGAATGGAGCCGAACATGACGAAAATTGTCGAAAAATATGCTGACTTTGTTAAAGATACAATCTATATTTTCCCAATTTTAATTTCATCTGAAACACGTGATGCATATAATCAGTATCGAAAGGCTATAAATATGTATAATAGACAATTAAAAGAATTGTCCCGGATGTTGTCACTTCCAAGTGCGATTACTTCATATACGGCTCGTCATAGCTGGGCAAATGCGGCTCGGAAACATAATGCTCCTATTTCAGTTATAAGTGCCGGTCTTGGCCATACATCGGAACAAACAACACAAATATATCTTTCGTCGTTGGAAAACAGCGTTATAGATGCTGTAAATAAGGGGATTATATCAAAGTTATATAAATGAATTCTACAAAAGAAATCTCACCAACATTAACTACAAAGATATATAAAAATACAGATAAAAGAAATTTGCAAAGATCCATAGGCAAACACTAGGTGG
>CAMXAU010000023.1 GCA_947179325.1 uncultured Bacteroidales bacterium
ATCCGCGAGGACCTTGAACTCGAGAGAATCGGCGAGATACTCCTGAAAAACATGACCTTGGAAGAAAAGGTCGGCCAGATGACACAGATAACCATTGAAGCACTTACTGACGGCAGCGGCATTAACCTTAGCCACCAGGGCGACTCAGTGCTGAGGACCTACAAGATAGGCTCTGTCCTGAACACGCCTGCCGGCAAAGCCCAGACCCCTATGGTCTTCAATTCCCTGATAGAGCACATCCAGAAGATATCACTGGAGGAGACAGGCATCCCATGTATATTCGGGCTAGACCATATACATGGCACAAGCTACGTAAAGGGCGGCACGCTCTTCCCCCAGGAAATAAATATAGCTGCTACATTCAGCCGTGCACATGCGTTCAACATGGGAGAAGTCACGGCATATGAGAGCCGTGCGGCAAACGTGCCATGGACATTCTCACCTACAATGGACCTCGGGCGCAACCCGGAATGGCCAAGGATGTGGGAGAGCTTTGGAGAGGATGTATGCCTTAACGCCAAGCTGGCAGCAGCCATGACACAAGGCCTGCAGGGAGACGCCCCTAACCACGTGGACTCCAAGCACATCGCCGCATGCGCAAAGCATTTCATGGGATATGGCGTCCCTGTAACAGGCCAGGACCGCACCCCGTCGTCAATCACAGCATCAGAATTGCGTGAGAAATACTTCGAGCCGTTCAAGGAATGCCTGAAGGCCGGTGCACTTTCACTGATGGTGAACTCCGCCAGCAACAACGGAATGCCATTCCATTGCAACTATGAGCTTCTTACAGGCTGGGTGAAGGAAGAGCTGAACTGGGACGGAATGATTGTCACAGACTGGGCTGACATCAACAACCTCTACACAAGGGAGCGTGTGGCGTCAAGCAAGAAAGAGGCTGTAAAGCTTGCAATAAACGCAGGAATAGACATGGCTATGGTTCCATATGAGTGCCAGTTCTGCATTGACCTCAAAGAACTTGTCGAAGAGGGCGAAGTCCCAATGTCAAGGGTTGACGATGCTGTCAGGAGGATTCTACGCCTGAAATTCCGTCTCGGCCTTTTCGATACCCCGGACACAAGCTTTGAGGACTATCCAGATTTCGCATCTGACCTCTCTGCGGCAAAGGCGTACAGGGCTGCAGTTGAATCTGAAGTCCTTCTGAAGAACAATGGAATACTCCCTATAGCAAACAAGGACCTGCGCATACTTGTCACAGGACCGAATGCCAATTCCATGAGGACATTGAACGGAGGATGGTCATACACTTGGCAGGGACATGGTGCAGAAGAGCCGGGCAACACAGAACAGTACAACACCATATATGAAGCCCTTGCCGCAAGATACAGCAATGTGCGCTTTGTTCCGGGAGTGTCATATGACCTGACAAGCACTGAATGGAAAAACGAGACTGTTGACATCGCTCCTGCCGTATCTGCGGCACGCAGTTCAGACATAATTATCGCATGTATCGGTGAAAATACATATTGCGAGACCCCGGGAAACGATGTTGACCTCAATCTGTCTGCAAACCAGAAGGCACTTGTAAAGGCACTCGCTGCGACCGGCAAGCCTATAATACTCGTGCTCAATGAAGGAAGGCCGCGCGTAATGAACGAGATTGAGCCTCTTGCCGATGCGATTATCGACATCATGCTTCCAGGAAACTATGGAGGAGATGCACTTGCCGCCCTGATTGCAGGAGAAGAGAATTTCAGCGGAAGGCTGCCTTTCACATATCCTAAATACACCAATAAGCTGGCTGTGTATGACTACAAGCCTTGCGAGAACCAGGAGACAATGTCCGGGGCTTATAACTACAATGCAGTCATGGACGTCCAGTGGCCATTCGGATATGGACTGAGCTACACTGACTTCGTCTATTCAAACATGAAGGTCGACAAATGTGAATTTTCCGCAGATGACACACTGAACATCTCCATAGATGTGACAAATGTCGGCGAGGTACATGGCAAGAAGAGTGTGCTCCTGTTCTCCAGCGACATGTACGCAAGCTCAATACCTGACATTCGCAGGCTCCGTGACTTTGCCAAGGTGGACCTGTGTCAGGGAAAGAAAGAGACAATCACATTCAAGCTCCCTGCAAAAGACCTTGCATTCGTGAACTATCACGGGAAATGGACCCTGGAGGAAGGCGTATTTGTATTGTCCATCGGAGACGAGAGCGTGACAGTCAACTGCACAGAAACTGTAGTATGGGACAGCCCGAACATCTAAGGACAGCGACAGAAAAACTCTAAACAATATTATTTCATTATGAAGAAAGTCTTGGTGATAGGAAGCGGCGGGCGTGAGCATGCAATCGTGGATGCCCTGAGCCGTTCGCAGAAAGTCGGAAAAATCTATTGTGCCCCTGGAAACGCGGGAATCGCAGCCATGGCGGAGTGCGTACCACTTAAGGAAACCCAGGTCGAGCAGCTGAAGGATTTCGCTGCCGAAAACGGTATAGACCTGACTGTAGTAGGCCCGGAAGCCGCACTTGCAGCAGGAATATCTGACACTTTCACCCAGGCCGGACTCAGGATATTCGGCCCGTCAAAGGCTGCTGCCACAATTGAGTCAAGCAAGGATTTCGCTAAACGCCTCATGGCAAGATACGGAATACCGACCGCGGCATTCGAGACCTTTGACGATTACGGGAAGGCAATCGAATATGTAGGTAAAGGCCAATTCCCTGTAGTCCTGAAATATGACGGGCTGGCAGCAGGCAAGGGAGTTGTAATCCCGGAGACACTTGAAGAGGCAGATGCAGCATTGAAAGACATGCTCCTTGATGCAAGGTTCGGTAAAGGCAAGGTCGTGGTTGAAGAATTTCTCACTGGACCAGAATTCTCATTCATGTGCTTCGTTGACGGCACACAGGTGACCCCTATGACACTCTCACAGGACCACAAACGTGCATACGAGGGAGACAAAGGGCCGAACACAGGAGGAATGGGAGCATATTCCCCAGTCCCGATAATCACTGATGAGGACATTGAATATTCGCTGGAGCATATAATGAAGCCTACAGCTGCCGCCATGGTGGCAGAGGGATGTCCTTTCAAGGGAGTACTCTATGGCGGACTGATGAAGACACCTTCAGGAGTGAAGGTAATCGAGTTCAACTGCCGTTTCGGAGACCCGGAGACAGAAGTTGTCCTCCCGCGCCTTGAATCCGACATATATGACATATTCTCATCCATAGCAGACAGTACACCTATGCCGGAGACCATCTGGTCAAAAGATGTCACGATGGGATTCGTAATGGCTTCTAAGGGCTATCCTGGAAGCTACGGTAAAGGATACGCAATCACAGGTCTCGAGGATGCCATGGCTGACAAGTCCGTAAGGATATACCACATGGGGACATCATCGCAGGACGGAAGCATTGTCACATCAGGCGGACGTGTCCTGATGGTAGTAGGAAGTGCAGACACTCTTCAGAACGCCCATGACAAGGCACTTGAGGCCGTCGGAAAAATCGGATGCGAGAACCTTTTCTTCCGCCGCGACATAGGCTGGAGAGTGCTGTAGACATCCATTGGATGTACAACAGACATCATGGCAACAAGATTTAGAAATTGCATAGAGAACAAGAACAATGGCAAAAATAATCAGCGGTAAAGAACTGTCAGCAAAGCTCAAAGAAGAAATGGCGGCCCAGGTCGCCGGTTTTCCCGAGAAATACGGCCGTGTCCCTCATCTTGTGGTTATTCTTGTGGGAGACAATCCTGCAAGCGTCTCTTACGTGACAGGAAAGGCCAAGGCATCGGAGACGGTAGGAATCAGGAACACAACAATCAGGAAGCCAGAAACAATTTCCGAGGCCGAGCTTCTGGAACTAATTTCTGAACTGAATTCAGACGACACGGTGGACGGGATCCTCGTGCAGCTTCCTCTTCCAAGGCATATCAGCGAGGCCAAGGTAATCGAGACCATAGCGAAGGAAAAGGATGTCGACGGATTCCATCCCCTCAATGTTGCAGCCTTATGGCAAAGGCAGCCATGCACAGTGGCCTGCACCCCGAAAGGCATCATAAAGATGCTGAAAGAGGCCGGCATTGAAATCAGCGGTAAAAGGGCTGTTGTAATCGGAAGGAGCAATATCGTAGGCCTTCCTGTGGCAAAGCTCCTTCTGGATGAGAATGCCACGGTAACCATCGCCCACAGCCGCACGGCCAACCTGGCAGAAGTAACGAGGCAGGCGGAAATCCTTGTAGTGGCTATTGGACGGCCACGTTTCGTGACAGCTGACATGGTGTCAGAGGGCGCAGCGGTAATTGACGTAGGCGTAAACCGTGACCCGGAGACAGGAAAACTGTGTGGAGACGTTGATTTCGCGGAAGTTGAGCCTAAAGCCTCTGTCATAACACCTGTCCCTGGAGGTGTTGGTCCCATGACAATATGCTGCCTTATGGAAAACACCATACAATGTTTCCTCAGCAAAAAACTTTCTAAAGGAGAATAGTTATTTCCGATAAGTCTCCTGTCCGGAAAATTCGCATAAAAGTTGTGTCCAGCGCAACAGCTTTTATGAAATTACTATGAACAGGACATCGGAATACTCATTTACAATCATTGTCCCGATCTACAATGAGGAGGACAATATCAGGACATTGGAAGATAGACTTTCGGCCTATCTTCCTTTTTGCACCTATAAGGCATGTGTGCTTTTCGTCAATGACGGCTCCAGTGACAGCAGCGGGGAAATGCTGGCAGAGACATGCAGCCGCCACAAGGACTTCTATTATATAAGCTTTGCAAAGAATGCAGGGCTGAGCGCAGCCTTGAAGGCCGGAATCGACTATACGGAATCTGAATATGCCGGATATATGGATGCCGACCTTCAGACAGCCCCGGAGGACTTCAACCTCCTGCTTGCCGAAATCAGGAACTACAGCATGGTCATAGGAATCCGGGCAGACCGGAAAGACTCATTCTTCAAGAATCTCCAGTCGAGAATAGCAAACGGGTTCAGGAGAATGATGACCAGCGACGGGGCCATTGATACAGGGTGCCCCCTGAAGGTGCTCCACACAGACGTTGCAAAGCGGATTCCCCTGTTCAAGGGGATGCACCGCTTTCTCCCGGCTCTCGTCCTTCTCCAGGACGGGGCGACATACAGGCAGATTCCTGTAAGGCATTTCCCGAGAACGGCTGGAGTATCCAAATACCATCTATGGAACAGGCTGTGGGGACCATTCGCAGACTGTTTTGCATACCGCTGGATGAAACCTCGCTATATCAACTATTCTGTAGCCTCCAGCAACCTCTGCAATGTTGAACCTACAGAAAAGGCTGCAATAGAGAAATGAGTACAGCGGTAATATTTACAATAGGCTTTGCCGCCCAGCTCCTGTTTTCGGCAAGGACACTGCTCCAATGGATCAAGTCAGAAAAGGCGAAGATGGTTGTATCCCCGTCATCATACTGGGTGCTCAGCGTAATCGGTTCCTGGCTTTTCTTTATCTATGGATATCTCCGCAATGACTTCTCGATAATACTCGGACAGTTCATTTCATATTACATATATCTGTGGAACCTGAACCTCAAAGGCCTTTGGAAGCAGCTGCATCTCCCGGTACGTATAGTCCTTATATCCACACCGTTCATCGCAGCCGGATTCATGTTCAGGGACTCCTCCGCATTCACGGAATTATTCCTGCAGAACAAGGACATCCCGCTCTGGCTTGTCATATTCGGCTCTGCCGGACAGGTGACATTCACACTGCGCTTTGTCTACCAATGGTTCTATTCAATTGCCAGGCACGAATCATCATTGCCCCGGGGCTTCTGGATTATCAGCCTGATCGGTTCGGGAAGCATCATCGCATACGGGATACTCAGGCATGACCCGGTATTGATCCTCGGCCAGTCATTCGGATTTGTTGCATATTTCCGGAATCTCGTCATAGGTTATAGATCAAGGAAACTCCAGACAATATCATAAGACATGAAAAACCTGTTTAAGGCACATCCTGTTGGCTGTGTCATACTTCTGTCGTCCATTATGCTCTTGCCACTCATGATGATGAGGGATTTCACCCCATCAAATGAGCTTCGCTATCTGTCAATCGCAGATGAAGCTATAGCAGAAGGACATATCTTCACATTTACAAACCAGGGCAAGCCATATGCCGACAAGCCGCCGCTCTATTTCTGGATGATAATGCAGTGCAGGACCATTTTCGGCCGCCACAGCATATTCGTCCTGTCACTGCTGTCACTTGTACCGGCCTTCATCATAGTCACAGTGATGGACAAATGGCTCAAACTTGCAGCAAAAAGACATTCGTTGCCGGCATATAGCGCGGTGACAAGGGCAGCATCGGCACTTATGATGATAACAACCGCCCTGTTCCTCGGGATGTCCATATTCCTTAGGATGGACATGATGATGTGCATGTTCATCGTACTTGCCCTGTATACCTTCTACAGGATGTACACAGGAGAAGGCTCTGCCAGGAGGGATTCATATCTAATGCCGCTTTTCATCTTCCTCGCCCTTTTCACCAAAGGTCCTGTCGGGCTTCTTGTGCCTCCCGTGACAATCCTCGTTTTCCTTCTCATGAACGGAAAGCTGCATGAAGCAGACAGATATCTGGGACTGAAGACATGGGGTACAATAGCATTGCTGTGCACGGTATGGTTTGCAGGTGTATATATCGAGGGAGGAAAGGAATACCTCGACAACCTGCTCTTCCACCAGACAGTGGACCGTGCAGTCAATGCGTTCCACCACAAGGAGCCTTTCTGGTACTACTTCCTGACTATATGGTATGTGACCGCCCCCTATTCCATTGTGCTCATACCGGCAATGGCGGCATCTTTTTTCATTGGCAGGAAAAACGGACAGCCGGTCACAGACACCGAGCTGCTGTTTGCATCAGCGGCAATATCCACAATGGCCATGCTCTCATGCTTCAGTTCCAAGCTGGCAATATATCTGGCACCGATATTCCCCTTCCTTGTCTATATGTTCCCTCTCGTAAAGTCAAGATGCGGATGGAACAGATACTTTTCTGCGGGGTTCGCCCTGCCGGCAGCAATATTTGCTGCGGCAGGACTGGCGGCCCTTGTCCTGATTCCATTGTCCAGTTCTGTCACACAGCTGGCACCAATACGGGAATATGCCTTTGCACGGTCTGCAGCCGCATATATTGCCGCTGCCATGATTGCGGCGGGCGGAATATCATCCCTTGTATGCCTGTTCCGTACAAAATCATGGCAGTATGCAGCAATTGCATTGTCGCTGTCCATGCTGACTGCTGTATTTTCCGCCTCATTCACATTGCCTTTGGCAAATGACTATATCGGATACGGCAACCTCTGCCATATAATAAAAGAAAACACCGGTACTGAAGAGACAGCCGTCATGACCCTTTTTGTCAACCGTCCCGAAAACATGGACGTTTATCTTGGCCATGACATAATTGACTACGGGAAGGATGCTGATGCCTTCCTTGAATCAGCACCTGCAGGCGGACTGGTTATAGCCACAACCGAGAGGATAGCCGGCAATCCAGAACTTGAAGCATTCCTGAAAGAGAAAGATCTGGCCCAATGCGGCCCATACACAATTTATCAGCTATAGAGATATGGAACATACCAGGATTCTTGTGACAGGAGCTGCCGGCTTCATTGGCAGCCGTGTCTTCCAGGAACTTTCATCAAGAGGATATGAAGTTACAGGAATAGACAATATCAATGACTATTATGACGTACGGATGAAATACGGCCGCCTGTCGGAATCAGGTGTCGGGATGGATGCTGAAAGCTACGGGAAAGAAGTCCTCAGCACAATCTTCCCTGCCGCCCGCTTCATCCGGATGTCAATAGATGACAGGGCAGCAATGGAGAGGCTTTTCGAGACCGGAAGATTTGACATGGTAATCAATCTCGCGGCCCAGGCAGGAGTGCGGTATTCAATCACGAATCCATATGCCTACCTGCAGAGCAACCTTGCCGGGTTCCTGAACATCCTGGAATGCTGCAGAAACTTTGCTGTCAAGCATCTTGTCTATGCATCATCCAGTTCCGTATATGGACTAAATGAAAGTGTCCCGTACAATGAAAAAGACCAGGTGGACCGTCCGGTGAGCCTCTATGCCGCCACAAAAAAGTCAAATGAGCTTATGGCGCATGCATATTCCAAACTATATGGGATTCCCGTAACCGGACTGCGTTTCTTCACTGTATACGGTCCATGGGGACGTCCTGACATGTCTCCGATGCTGTTCGCAGATGCGATCTGCCATGACAGGCAGATAAAGATATTCAACAACGGGGACATGATAAGGGATTTCACATATATCGATGACATTGTAGAGGGTACAGTCATGGCGATGGAGCATATCCCTGATGCCAATGATGACGGGGTCAGATACAGGATCTACAATATCGGATGCTCACATCCAGTCAGGCTCATGGACTTCATAGGCGAACTTGAGACAGCACTTGGGAAAAAGGCCAGGAAAATATTCCTTCCCATGCAGCCGGGCGATGTCTACCGGACATTTGCTGACACATCAAGACTGGAGACTGAGATAGGCTACAGGCCCCATGTGACACTTCACGAAGGCATCTCCAGATTCATCGGCTGGTATCGCTCTGATCTCAATCCACTGAGCATATAGCCTGCATATACAAAAAGATCCCGCCTCTGATGAAGCGGGATCCCTTAAATATATAGACCTTTACTAAAGGTTGTTCATAGCCTTCTGGTACTCCTCCATCGGAGCTACAAGAATTTCCTGGAAATCCTTCTGGCCGGTACCGGCAGGGATTGCATGTCCGCAGATCACGTTCTCCTTCAAGCCCTCCAGTGTGTCGATACGGCCACGGATAGCGGCCTCGCTGAGCACCTTGGTAGTTTCCTGGAATGAAGCTGCAGAAATGAAGCTGCTGGTCTTCAATGCCGCCCTTGTGATACCCTGGAGAACCTGGCTCGCTGTAGCCGGCTTCGCCTCGCGGAGGACCATCATCTTCAGTCCCTGGCGGTCAAGTGAAGAGTTCTCGCTCCTCATCTCACGCGCAGAGATGATGTCACCTTCCTCGAAATTCTGCGAATCGCCTGCGTCAACAACATAGAACTTGCCATAGATCCTGTCATTTGTATCCATGAAGTTCCACTTGTCCACAAGCTCCTCCTGAAGGAATTCTGTGTCACCTGGATCATTGATCTGTACCTTGCGCATCATCTGGCGAACGATAATCTCAAAGTGCTTGTCATTGATCTTCACACCCTGGAGACGGTAAACCTCCTGGATTTCATTGACAATGTACTCCTGTACCTTGATAGGTCCGAGGATGCTGAGAATATCTGTAGGAGAGACAGCGCCGTCTGAAAGCCTCATGCCGGCCTTCACATAGTCGTTCTCCTGCACCAGGATCTGCTTGGTAAGAGGAACGAGATAGCGTTTCTCAAGACCGGTCTTGTTCCTGATGATGATCTCCCTGTTACCCCTCTTGATCTTGCCCATGATAACCTCTCCGTTGATTTCGGAAACGATTGCAGGGTTAGACGGGTTACGTGCCTCAAACAGCTCAGTGACACGAGGAAGACCTCCGGTGATATCGCTTGACTTACCGATTGCACGAGGAATCTTGATGATGATGTCTCCGACCTTGACGTCATCGCCGTCATTCACCATGATATGTGCACCGACAGGCAGGTTGTACTGCTTCTTGCTCTCACCGTTCTCGTCAACGATATTGATAGAAGGGTTCTTTGTCTTGTCACGTGACTCGATGATGACCTTGTCCCTGTTGAGAGAATATTCATCAGCCATCTCCTCACGGAATGTGACACCGTCAATCATGCTGTCAAAACGTGCCTTACCGGCAGTCTCGATGATTGTGATGGCGTTGTAGGCATCCCACTCACAGATGAGGTCACCATTGACAACCTTGTCACCGTCCTTCTTGTAAAGCACAGAGCCATAAGGGACATCGTACTGTGAGAATGTGATTCCGGTATTCTCGTCCACGATGCGGACCTCAGTAGTACGGCTGACAACGACATCGCTGATGCTTCCGTCATTGTTGACCCTCTCGATTGTACGAAGTTCCTCGAACATGAGCTTACCATTGTACTTCGAGCTGATAGAGCTTTCTGAAGCGGTACTTGAAGCGGTACCTCCGACGTGGAAAGTACGGAGAGTAAGCTGTGTACCAGGCTCACCGATAGACTGTGCTGCGATGACACCGACAACCTCTCCCTTCTCGACCATCCTTCCTGAAGCAAGGTTACGTCCGTAGCATTTTGCGCAGACACCTTTGCGTGACTCGCATGTAAGCACTGAACGGATCTCAACCTGCTCGATAGGGAGCGACTCGATGAGGTTTGCAACGTCCTCTGTTATCTCCTCGCCAGCCGGAAGTATAAGTTCTCCGGTAAGAGGGTTGAATATATCGTGTACTGATGTACGTCCGAGAATCCTTTCACCAAGTGACTCAACAATCTCGTCCTTGCTCTTGATAGCTGTAGCGATAAGGCCACGGAGTGTACCGCAGTCCTGCTCGTTGATGATGACGTCATGCGAGACGTCAACAAGACGACGGGTCAGGTAACCTGCATCGGCTGTCTTCAGCGCGGTATCGGCAAGACCTTTACGTGCACCGTGGGTTCCGATGAAGTACTCGAGCACTGACATACCCTCCTTAAGGTTGGATATGACAGGGTTCTCGATAATCTCTGCACCCTGGCCACCGGATTTCTGAGGCTTCGCCATCAATCCACGCATACCGCAGAGCTGCTTGATCTGCTGAGTTGAACCACGGGCTCCGGAATCAAGCATCATGTATACAGGGTTGAATCCCTGCTGGTCGCTTGAAATCTGCTTCTCGACGATACCTGTAATCTGGTTGTCGATAGAAGTCCAGAGGTCAATCACCTTATTGTAGCGCTCGTTGTTGGTGATGAATCCCATCGCGAAGTTGTTCTTGATCTCCTCGACAGTCTTGTATCCGTTGTCGATAAGGCCTTTCTTCTCTTCAGGGATGATGACATCACCGAGGTTGAATGAGAGACCTCCCTTGAATGCCATTGTATATCCAAGATCCTTGATGTCATCGAGGAACTGTGCAGTCCTTGCGACACCGGTATTCTTGATGACAAGGGAGATAATCTTCCTGAGCGATTTCTTTCCGAGAATCTCGTTGATATAAGGTACCTCCTGAGGAACAAGCTGGTTGACAATGATCCTTCCCGGAGTTGTCTCTACCATCTCATATCCTTCCTCAAGATTCATCTTGTTCTTAGGAAGCCTTACCTTGATCTTCGCGTGAATCTCAATGGCTTTCTCATTGAGGGCAATGATGACCTCCTTAGGGCCATAGAACCTCATTCCTTCTCCCTTTACGCCTGGACGCGCCTTGGTTATGTAGTACAGACCGAGCACCATGTCCTGTGAAGGGACTGTGATAGGCGTACCGTTGGCAGGGTTAAGGATGTTATGCGAGCCGAGCATGAGGAGCTGTGCCTCAAGGATAGCCGCATTTCCGAGAGGAAGATGCACCGCCATCTGGTCACCGTCGAAGTCGGCGTTGAATGCCGTACATGCAAGCGGATGCAGCTGGATAGCCTTACCCTCGATCATCTTAGGCTGGAAGGCCTGGATACCGAGCCTGTGGAGTGTAGGTGCACGGTTAAGGAGGACCGGATGCCCCTTCATCACATTCTCGAGGATATCCCATATAACAGGGTCCTTCCTGTCCACAATCTTCTTCGCAGACTTCACTGTCTTCACGATACCTCTTTCAATCAGTTTCCTGATGATGAATGGCTTGTAAAGCTCAGCAGCCATGAATTTAGGAAGACCGCACTCATGCATCTTAAGCTCTGGACCGACAACGATAACTGAACGTGCAGAATAGTCGACACGCTTACCGAGGAGGTTCTGGCGGAAACGTCCCTGCTTTCCCTTGAGACTGTCTGAAAGTGACTTAAGTGTACGGTTTGCCTCGCTCTTTACTGCATTTGACTTCTTGGAGTTGTCAAAGAGTGAGTCCACGGCCTCCTGGAGCATACGCTTCTCGTTACGGAGAATGACCTCTGGAGCCTTGATCTCGATAAGCCTCTTCAGACGGTTGTTCCTGATGATAACCCTCCTGTAGAGGTCATTCAGGTCTGACGTCGCGAAACGGCCTCCATCAAGCGGAACGAGAGGACGGAGATCCGGAGGTGTCACAGGTATAACCTTAAGAATCATCCATTCAGGACGGTTGATACCCTTTGACTCCTGGAACCATTTCACAATGCTGAGCCTCTTCAGAGCCTCGGCCTTGCGCTGCTGGGAAGTCTCCCTGAGCATCTTCTGGCGGAGTTCCTTAGCAAGTTCATCAATGTTGATCTCCTTAAGGAGCTCATAGATGGCCTCTGCTCCCATTCCTGCCCTGAACTTGTCAGGGTCGTCATTAGGGAGATTCTGGTTCTCCGGAATGCTGTCAATCAGGTCAAGATACTCTTCCTCAGAAAGGAGGTCCTGCTTTGCAGTCTCTGTCGCACCTGGATTTATTACGATATATTTCTCATAGTAAATCACTGACTCAAGCTTCTTTGCCGGTATTCCAAGAAGGGCGGCAATCTTGTTCGGTGCAGACTTGAAGTACCAGATATGCGCTACAGGTACAGTAAGCTCTATATGGCCCATCCTTTCCCTGCGGACCTTCTTCTCTGTAACCTCTACTCCGCATCGGTCGCAGACAATACCGCGATACCTGATCCTCTTGTATTTTCCGCAATGACATTCATAGTCTTTTGTAGGACCGAAGATCTTTTCGCAAAACAGACCATCCCTCTCAGGCTTGTAGGTCCTGTAGTTGACCGTCTCCGGCTTCAGGACCTCTCCTGAAGACCTCAGTTTGATGTCCTCAGGAGATGCGAGTGAGATGCTGATCCTTTCGAAATTGCTCTTGACTTTATTTTCTTTATTAAAAGTAGGCATATTCCTATAATTTCAAATTGTCAGAAAAATTAATCCAAAGTTACTTTCAGTCCAAGACCTCTGAGTTCATGCAGGAGCACGTTGAGTGACTCTGGAATACCAGGGGTAGGCATAAGGTCTCCCTTGACGATAGCCTCGTAGGCCTTTGACCTTCCGGTTACGTCATCGGATTTGACAGTGAGGATTTCCTGGAGCACATTTGACGCGCCGAATGCCTCAAGAGCCCATACCTCCATCTCTCCGAACCTCTGGCCTCCGAACTGTGCCTTACCTCCGAGAGGCTGCTGGGTGATAAGTGAATAAGGTCCGATAGAACGAGCATGCATCTTGTCGTCAACCATATGTCCAAGCTTGATCATATAGATGACTCCTACTGTTGCAGGCTGGTCGAACCAGTCACCTGTACCTCCGTCCCTCAGATATGTCTTACCATACCTTGGAAGACCTGCCTTGTCTGTGTACTCACAGATTTCATCAAGGCTTGCACCGTCGAAGATTGGTGTGCTGAACTTGACTCCAAGCTCTTCACCTGCCCATCCGAGGACTGTCTCATAGATCTGTCCGAGGTTCATACGTGAAGGCACACCGAGAGGGTTAAGTACAATGTCGACAGGAGTTCCGTCGGAAAGGAAAGGCATATCCTCGTCCCTTACGACCTTGGCAACGATACCCTTGTTACCGTGGCGTCCCGCCATCTTGTCACCGACCCTGATCTTTCTCTTCTTGGCAACATAGACTTTGGCAATCTGCATTACCCCGTTAGGAAGTTCATCACCGACCTTGATCTTGTCAAGAGCCCTCTTATGCCTTGCAGCTGCCTCCTTGTAGGCGATGCAATAGTTGTTGATGATATCCTTGATAAGGGTGTTTGTATTCTTGTCTGCAGTCCACTTGCTTGAGTTGATATCCTCGTAGTTTATCGAGCGGAGATCCTCTATAGTGATATCCTTGCCCTTTGCAATGATTTCAACTCCATAGAGGTCGCTTACACCGGCACTCTTCTTGCCCTCCACGAGGACAGCAAGCTTGCTGAGGAACTTCTCACGGAGCAGCTCGGCCTTCTTGTTGAATTCATCCTCCGCAATGTCAAGCTTAGCCTTCTGGTCTGCCTTGGCTCCCCTCTTGTTGCTTTCCTTTGCAACCTTTGAATAGAGGGCTGTACCGATAACAGTACCGCTGAGTGAAGGTGTAGCCTTGAGTGAAGCGTCCTTTACATCACCGGCCTTGTCTCCGAATATGGCACGGAGAAGCTTCTCCTCCGGTGACGGGTCGCTCTCTCCCTTAGGAGTGATCTTTCCAATCATGATATCACCCGGATCGATATGAGCACCAATCCTGATAATACCGTTCTCGTCCAGATTCCTTGTAGCATCCTCGCTGACATTAGGGATATCTGATGTGAGCTCCTCCATACCGCGCTTGGTGTCACGTACTTCAGTTATGTATTCATCAACATGTACTGAAGTGAGGACATCCCATCTGATCATCCTTTCAGAAAGCACGATAGCATCCTCGTAGTTATATCCTTTCCAAGGCATGAATGCCACTTTAAGGTTACGTCCAAGTGCGAGTTCACCTTTCTGCGTAGCATAGCCTTCTGTCATTATCTGGCCCTTCTCAAGCTTGTCACCCTTGCGGACAATAGGCTTGAGGAGTATAGTCGTACTCTGGTTGGTCCTTCTGAAGATAGGAAGCTTATATACGGTAATGTCCGGTGAAAAGCTTACAAACCTCTCATCGTCAGTACGGTCATATTTCACATGTATCTCCTTTGCATCAACATAGACAACCTCTCCGGTACGCTCTGCGATAATCTGTGTCCTTGAATCATGGCAGACCCTCTCTTCAAGTCCGGTACCTACAATCGGAGACTCCGGATTAAGAAGCGGAACGGCCTGACGCATCATGTTGGCACCCATCAATGCACGGTGCGCATCATCATGCTCAAGGAACGGGATGAGCGAGGCTGCAACTGAAGCGATCTGGTTAGGAGCAACGTCCATATAGTTTACCTCACCCTTTGTAACAACAGGGAAGTCTGCCCCGTAACGGCACAGGATCCTGTCCTCAAGGATATTTCCTTCGTCATCAAGCTTCACATTGGCAAGGGAGACCATCTGGTTCTCCTCCTCCTCAGCACTCATATACTGCCATCCGCCGCTGGTAAGGTCAACCTTTCCTTCCTCTACCTTGCGGTAAGGAGTCTCAATGAATCCAAGCTCATTTATCCTCGCATACACGCAGAGAGACGAGATAAGTCCGATATTCGGACCCTCAGGAGTCTCGATAGGGCAAAGACGTCCATAATGGGTATAGTGCACGTCCCTGACCTCGAATCCGGCCCTCTCCCTTGAAAGACCTCCAGGACCGAGCGCAGAGAGACGGCGCTTGTGTGTCATCTCGGAAAGCGGGTTGGTCTGGTCCATGAACTGTGAAAGCTGGCTCGTTCCGAAGAATGAGTTGATCACAGATGAAAGAGTCTTCGCATTGATGAGGTCAATCGGGGCAAACTGCTCGCTGTCGCGCACGTTCATCCTCTCACGGATAGTCCTCGCCATCCTTGAAAGACCTACGCTGAACTGGTTTGCAAGCTGCTCTCCGACAGTCCTGATACGCCTGTTGCTCAAGTGGTCGATATCATCAACAATCGCCTTTGAGTTGATAAGCTGGATCAGGTATTTGATAATCTCGATGATGTCTGTGTTGGTCAGAACCCTTGTATTCTCATCGATTGTAAGGTTGAGCTTCTTGTTGAGACGGTAACGTCCCACATCTCCAAGGTCATACCTCTTCTCTGAGAAGAAAAGCTTGTCAATGACATCCCTTGCAGTAGCCTCATCAGGCGGTTCCGAGTTACGGAGCTGCTTATAGATGTAGTTGATGGCCTCAGTCTCTGTATTGGTAGGGTCCTTCTGGAGAGTATTGTAGATGATGGCGTACTCATTTACATTGGTCTCTTCCTTCTGGAGAAGTATTGTCTTGACATCGGTCTCGGCAAGCTTCTCTATAGTGTCATCGCAGAGGATCTCGCCACGCTCAACGATAGGCATTGTCCTCTCCACTGGAATGACCTCACCTGTATCCTCATCCACGAAGTCCTCAATCCATGTCTTGAGCACCTTGGCCGCAAGCTTCCTGCCCTCATTCTGTTTAAGGTTCTCTGGAGTGGCCTCTATCTCGTCAGCCAGTCCGAATATGTCTATGATGTCCTTGTCGCCGTTGAATCCAATGGCACGGAGAAGGGTTGTTACAGGTAATTTCTTCTTACGGTCGATGTATGCATACATGACATTGTTGATGTCTGTAGCAAACTCAATCCATGATCCCTTGAAAGGGATAATCCTTGCAGAATACAGCTTGGTACCGTTTGCATGGAGACTCTGTCCAAAGAAGACACCCGGTGACCTGTGGAGCTGTGATACTATAATTCTTTCTGATCCGTTGATAACGAACGTTCCTGCAGGGGTCATGTACGGAATATTCCCGAGATAAACGTCCTGAACTTTCGTCTCGAAGTCCTCGTGCTCCGAATCACTGCACGAAAGGCGAAGCTTTGCCTTGAGAGGCACATTGTAGGTCAACCCTCTTTCAAGACACTCATCGATTGAATACTGTGGAGGATCGATAAAATAATCGATGAATTCAAGTTTGTAGTTATTCCTTGTATCCTCGATTGGAAATATCTCCATAAATACCTGGTACAGGCCCTCATTACGCCTGTTTTCCGGTGTACTGTCAAGCTGGAAGAAATCACGGAATGACTTCAGCTGCACCTCGAGCAGATCAGGATATTCAAGGAGAATTTTTGATGATGCGAATGAAACTCGCTGTTTATTAGACTTTTGTGACATCGTACTGTGTCTTTGTTATAGAGAAAAACTTAAATACGACAAAAAGGTTTAGGGCCTAGTCCGACCCTAAACCTGACTCATATTCCCTTAAAAGGGAGCGGTGAAGTTACTTAACCTCAACTTCAGCACCCTGCTCCTCAAGGGCAGCCTTAACCTGCTCAGCCTCAGCCTTAGATACTTTCTCCTTAACGATAGCATCTGGAGCCTTGTCTACGAGGTCTTTTGCCTCTTTAAGTCCAAGACCTGTAATCTCTTTAACAGCCTTTACAACGCCAAGTTTAGCCTGGCCAGCTGATTTAAGGATTACGTTGAACTCAGTCTGCTCAGCAGCAGCAGCCTCGCCAGCTGCAGCTGGTGCAGCAACTGCTACAGCAGCAGCTGCAGGCTCGATTCCATACTCATCTTTGAGGATCTGTGCAAGTTCCTGAACGTCTTTTACAGAAAGGTTTACCAACTCTTCTGCAAGTGCTTTAATATCTGCCATAATTTTTAATATTTAAATAGTTTATGATTATTATTCTCTTTCTGAAAGTGTCTTCACGAGGCCTGCAATAGTTCCACCTGCTGACTGCAGAGCAGAAATAACGTTGCGTGCAGGTGACTGGAGGAGTCCGATAACGTCTCCGATGAGTTCCTCACGTGACTTGATGTTGCAAAGCTCGTTAAGCTTGTCTGCACCTACAAAAGCGCACTCCTGAACGTAAGCTCCCTTAAGAGCTGGTTTCTCAGAACCTGCATCGTTATACTTCTTGATAAGTTTTGCAGGAGCATTAGGAGTCTCTGTATACATTACAGCTGTAGGTCCTTCAAGAACAGGAAGGAGAAGATTCAACTCCTCTGTTTCCATACCGTTGAACGCCTTGTGAAGAAGAGTGTTCTTGGTAACTACAAGCTTAATGTTCTTCTCGAAGCAGTCGCGGCGAAGTTTCGCTGTCTGCTCAGCATTGAGTCCGGAGATATCAGTGATATAGAAGTTTGGAGTCTCCTGGATCTGTGCTGCGATAGATTCAATTATCTGGGCTTTTTCTTCTTTTCTCATAACATTGAATTTTATTACTCAGCACTACTCTACTGTCTTGATATCTACATGAATTCCTGGACTCATTGTAGTACAGATTGAAATACCTCTCAGATATGTACCCTTGAGGGTCTGAGGTTTCAGTTTCAAGATTGCAGAAATCAGTTCCTGCGCATTGTCGCATATCTGCGCTGCTGTGAAAGAAGCCTTTCCTATAGCTGCGTGAACGATACCTGTCTTGTCTACCTTGAAGTCAATCTTACCTGCCTTAACTTCCTTTACAGCTGTACCTACTTCCATAGTTACAGTTCCTGTCTTAGGGTTAGGCATCAGTCCCCTAGGACCGAGAATCCTACCTATGGCACCAACCTTTGCCATTACTGACGGAGTACAGATGATGACATCAACGTCAGTCCATCCACCCTTGATCTTGTCAATATACTCATCAAGACCTACAAAATCAGCTCCAGCCTCTTTAGCCTCGTTCTCCTTGTCCGGTGTACAGAGTACAAGAACCCTTGTCTGCTTACCGGTTCCGTGAGGAAGTGTAACGACGCCACGTACCATCTGATTAGCCTTGCGCGGGTCAACACCAAGGTTAACTGCGAGCTCTACTGAAGCATCAAATTTTGTAAAGGTAATCTCCTTTACAAGCTCACATGCCTCTGCCAACTTGTACTCTTTGGCAGCATCATATTTTGCTGCCACCATTTTCTGGTTTTTAGTAAGTTTACTCATTTGCGTGTGATTTTTAGATGTCAGCAGGGAACTCACCCTCGACTTTGATACCCATACTTCTCGCTGTACCAGCGACCATTGTCATTGCAGACTTGAGTGTAAATGCATTCATATCCGGCATTTTGCTCTCTGCAATCGCCTTTACCTGGTCCCAGGTTATTGTTGCGACTTTCTTTCTGTTCGGTTCAGCAGATCCTGTGCTGATTTTTGCAGCTTCCTTAAGCTGTACTGCTACAGGTGGCTGCTTAACCTCGAATGAGAAAGACTTGTCACTGTAGACTGTAATAACAACCGGCAGTACTTTTCCAGCAGAATCCTGTGTGCGAGCATTGAACTGCTTGCAGAAATCCATTATGTTCAATCCTTTTGAACCAAGGGCTGGTCCTACTGGAGGTGATGGATTGGCTGCGCCACCTTTGATCTGGAGTTTAATAAATCCGGTAACTTCTTTTGCCATGATTTTTGATTATTCTTTAGTTACTTGTGTAAAGTTGAGTTCAAGCAGAGTCTTTCTTCCGAAGATCATGACCATGACCTTGAGCTTGCTTCTGTCTTCAACAATTTCCTCGACTGTTCCGTCAAAGCCGTTGAATGGGCCATCAGTAATCTTTACTGCCTCGCCTACTGCATAGTCAACGATAGTCTCGCCATCGCCGGCCGCAATCTCATCCTGTTCTCCGAGAATTCTCTTTACTTCGGAATCCCTGAGTGGAATAGGAATCTTTTCTTCCTGAGCTTTACCTGAGCCTTTGCCTACGTCACGTTTCTCTGTAAGGAAACCCGACATGTGAGGTACCTCATTCCTGATGATATACTGGAGTTCGCCTGTCAGCTCCGCCTCAATAAGCACATATCCCGGATAGAACAACCTCTCTGTACAGATACGTTTTCCATCGCGGATCTTATATACCTTTTCTGTTGGAACAAGAACCTGAGAAACCAGATTCTGAAGGCCACATCTTTCTATCTCCTTCTCGAGATACTCTTTGGCTTTTTTCTCTTTCCCGCCTGCTGCGCGCAGCACATACCATTTCTTATTGCTCTCGCTCATAGTAAATAGGTATTACAGTGTATAGATTACACGCATCAGATTTTCGAAAGCGTAATCCATAGCGAAGACAACAACAGCAAAAATCACAGAAGCGACCATTACAAGAAGTGCAGAACTCTGCAGATCTTTCCATGATGGCCATGTGACTTTCTTTGTCAGCTCCACATAGGATTCTTTAAGATAGTTAATAAACTTTCTCATCTTTACTTTTAATGGACGCCACAGATTGGAAGCTTGATGCAGCGTCTGTTAAACATTACCAAATCGTAACCTTTGATATTTTGCAGGGGAACC
The DNA here is from genome assembly GCA_947179325.1 of uncultured Bacteroidales bacterium. Classification (GTDB taxonomy): domain Bacteria; phylum Bacteroidota; class Bacteroidia; order Bacteroidales; family UBA932; genus Cryptobacteroides. The sequence goes on from CAMXAU010000023.1 coordinate 19,903, forward strand.
AGGATTCGAACCCAGACTAAAGGTTTTGGAGACCTCTGTACTACCCTTATACTATTCCCCTAAAAAAGTGGGTGTTCTTTTTCAGGACACCCACCTGATTTATCTTGAATTAGTCAAGAACCTTTGTTACCTGACCTGCTCCTACAGTACGGCCACCCTCGCGGATTGCGAACTGAAGTCCCTCGTTGATAGCCACTGGGTAGATAAGCTCTACTGTGATAGTGACGTTATCACCAGGCATTACCATCTCAACTCCCTCTGGAAGAGCAATCTCTCCTGTGATGTCAAGAGTACGGATGAAGAACTGAGGACGGTAGTGGTTGTGGAATGGAGTATGACGACCACCTTCGTCTTTCTTCAGTACGTAAATTTCAGCCTGGAATTTCTGGTGAGGATGAATTGTACCAGGTTTAGCAAGTACCTGACCCCTCTTGATCTCTTTCTTGTCGATACCACGGAGAAGAAGACCTACGTTGTCACCAGCCTCTCCCTGATCAAGGAGCTTGCGGAACATCTCAACACCTGTAACGACAGTCTTCTTAGGCTCCTCGCCAAGACCAACGATCTCAACCTCGTCACCAACATGGATAACACCAGTCTCAATACGTCCTGTAGCAACAGTACCACGTCCTGTGATTGAGAAGATATCCTCGATAGGCATAAGGAATGGTTTTTCGTTGTCACGTGGAGGAAGCGGAATGTACTCATCGACAGCAGCCATAAGTTCCATTACTTTCTCCTCCCACTGAGGGTCACCGTTGAGTGCACCAAGTGCAGAACCGCGGATAACCGGAGCGTTGTCACCATCGAAGTTGTAGAATGAAAGGAGGTCACGGAGCTCCATCTCTACGAGGTCAAGCATCTCTGGGTCATCAACAAGGTCAACCTTGTTCATGAAGACAACAATCTTAGGCACGTTCACCTGACGAGCAAGAAGGATGTGCTCACGAGTCTGAGGCATAGGACCGTCAGTCGCTGCGCAGACAAGGATTGCACCGTCCATCTGAGCCGCACCTGTTACCATGTTCTTCACATAGTCAGCGTGACCCGGGCAGTCAACGTGTGCATAGTGACGATTTGCAGTCTGGTACTCTACGTGCGCAGTGTTGATTGTGATACCACGCTCTTTCTCTTCTGGTGCGTTATCGATAGAGTCGAATGAACGAAGCTCAGAGAGACCAGCCTTAGCAAGCACTGTAGTGATTGCTGCAGTCAAAGTAGTCTTACCGTGGTCAACGTGGCCGATAGTACCGATGTTAACATGCGGTTTGTCTCTTTTAAAGGTTTCTTTAGCCATAATTTTATCTTTTAATGAGTATTATATACAAAAAAATAAGCAGAGCCGGTGGAGAGATTTGAACTCTCGACCTCTTCCTTACCAAGGAAGCGCTCTACCCCTGAGCTACACTGGCGTAGTTTCTTTGAGCGGAAGACGAGGTTCGAACCCGCGACCCTTAGCTTGGAAGGCTAATGCTCTACCAACTGAGCTACTTCCGCTTTTAAAAAATTTGTGGGAGAAGATGGATTCGAACCACCGAAGGCGTAAGCCAGCAGATTTACAGTCTGCCCCATTTGGCCACTCTGGTATTCTCCCTAGTTATCAAAAACTTTTTGAGCCGATGGAGGGAGTCGAACCCACGACCCCGAGATTACAAATCACGTGCTCTAGCCAACTGAGCTACATCGGCGTTTCCCTGTTTTCAGATTGCTAGGGTGCTTTCCGAAAGGGATTGCAAAGATAGACATTAATTCTAATTCTGCAAAACTTTTTGCTTAATTTTTGCAAATTCTTCTAAAATTACCTTAAAAATACCCTCAGAGTCCAATCCACACTCCTCTCTTAGCTCCTTCTGGGAGCCCTGGGAGATAAATCTGTCCGGTATTCCTACAGGACGTACAGTCAATTTCTTTTCCTGGCCGGCCACATATTCTGCAACTGCGCCATAAAGCCCTCCTGCAATACAGCCGTCTTCTACCGTAACAATACACGAACTTGTTCCGACAACCTCCTCCATGAGTCCAGTGTCAAGAGGCTTTACATACCTTATATTATATACAGACGGAAGCAGGCCGGTCTGTTCCCGGAATGCATATGCCGCCTCAAGCGCCCTGTAGACAAAAGGCCCGGCGGCTATGATAGAGATTCCTGCATTGCCGTCAAGCAGTTTTTCGCCTTTTCCTGGCAGGACTTCGGAAAATTCAGCGTTCCTCCAGTCTGTTCCTTCACCATATCCGCGAGGATACCTTATAATAAAAGGACCGGATGCAGTCCTTGATGCTGTGTACATCATGTTCTTCAGCTCTGTCTCATCTTTCGGGACTGCTATGATTGTCTGAGGGATGCTCCTGTAGGCTGCCATATCAAAGTTCCCATGATGCGTCGCCCCGTCTTCGCCAACAAGTCCACCACGGTCAAGACAGATCACTACTCCAAGATTCTGCAAGGCGACATCATGGATAATCTGGTCATAGGCCCTCTGCGAAAAAGACGAATATATATTGCAGAACGGTTTCATACCCCCTGCCGCAAGCCCAGCGGAGAACGTTACAGCATGCTCCTCTGCAATACCGACATCAAAGAAACGCTCCGGCATTTCCCGGGCAAGTATATTCATCCCGCATCCGCTTGCCATCGCCGGGGTGATACCCACTATACGGCTGTTATTCCGTGCAAGTTCAAGAAGGACCTCACCGAACACATCCTGATAACGGCTGGCCTTGCCCGCACTGGAAATCCTCTTCCCCGTAGACGGGTCAAACATCCCGGGGGCATGCCATATGGTCTGGTCCTCCTCTGCAGGTGCGTAGCCTTTGCCCTTTGTAGTGATGACGTGCAGGATACGCGGGCCCTTGATGTCCCTCAATTTCTGCAGAGTCTTCACAACCTGTTCTATGTCATTTCCGTCTATAGGCCCGAAATACCTGAACCCCAACGCTTCAAACAAGTCCCCTCCGGACCTTTGCACAAGATGGGACTTTGTCGTCACTACTATATTCTGCAATGATTCCCTGAAACGTCCTTCACCGATCCCGTCCCATATTCTTGTCTTTACCCTGTTGTATGCAGGATGAGTGGTCAGGTTCAGCAGATGCTCATGGATAGCGCCGATATTCTTGTCTATAGAGATGTTGTTGTCATTTACAATAAACAATATGTCCGACTTGTCGCCTCCTGCATTGTTAAGCCCCTCGAAGGCAAGCCCGCCAGACAGGGAGCCATCTCCTATCAGGGCTACTGTACGTGCCCCGGTCCCTGCAAACTCGGCAGCCTTGGCTAGACCAAGGGCAGCAGATATAGAAGTGGAGGTATGGCCTGTACCGAATGCATCGTATTCGCTTTCATCCCTTTTGGGGAATCCGCTTATCCCGCCCTTCTTCCTGTTCTGTCGAAAAAGGTCCTTCCTGCCGGTAAGTATCTTATGGGCATAGGCCTGGTGGCCTACATCAAAGACAATCTTGTCCTCTGGCGTATTGTAGACATAGTGAAGCCCGACAACAAGTTCCACTGCGCCAAGGCTGGAGCCGAGATGCCCAGGATTCTTGGAGCAGCAGTCAATCATATAATCGCGGATTTCCGCGCAAAGTACCTTAAGTTCCTCGACACTGAAGCCTTTTATGTCGGAAGGGTAGTCCACCCTGTCCAATATCCTATATCCTTTATCACCCATATCCTATCTTCTGTTTGGCTGATCAATCTGAAGTTCCGGATGCCGGCCTGATGAAATAAAGAGGAGAATAGCCACAGCAATGGCCACAGTCCCCAGAAAAATGAAGATATACTCAGCTTGGACCGCAGCCGAGAGCTCAGGGGCAACCCCTCCGGCAGATACTGCATTGCTGAATATGCGGCCAACAAATATCGGTACAACCAGCATTCCCATATTCTGTATCCAGTAGATCAGGGAATATGCAGTGCCGAGATTCTTTTCCGGAATGATTTTCGGGACAGACGGCCACATCGCAGACGGGACAAGGGAGTAGCCAACTCCCAGCAGGGAGATCCCGAGATAGCCATAGAAAGCGACTCCCTGTGGAGCAAATGCGATTACCAGATGTGCAGCCAGCACAAGAAGAGAGCCGGCAATCATCCACACAGTTGCCTTTCCCAGCCTGTCCACCAACGCGCCGAACAGCGGGGTGAACACAATTGTAAAGAAAGGGATCATAGTTATCATCCACTTGGCGGCATCCACGTCCATGTCAAATCTCGGAATCACTATGGATGTCCCGAATTTCTTGAATGATATTATGCAACAGTAGAAGAACACACAGAGCAGTGCAATCATCAGAAAACGGGGATTTGTCAGGACTCTGAATATGTCAGAAAACCGGAACTTGTCCTCATCCTTGACCTTGCCCTTGGAAGACTCTATTCCGGCCTCCCTGTCAAACCGTGCATCCATAGCGACAAAGATTCCCCACAGGACTCCTCCGGCAAGAAGCAGACAAAGCCCGACAAGGGCCGGAAGCGAAGTCTCTGCAAGTGTATATATGCCGCCATCTGCTTTTTCTGATACCAGTATAGGTGACAATATGAATGCAGCCGCAGTGCCAAGCCTTGCAATGGAAAGCTGAAGCCCCATGGCCAGCGCCACATTGCGTCCCTTGAACCACTTTGCAATTGAGCGTGTGACTGCTACACCTGCAATCTCACTTCCCAGGCCGAAAACCATACATCCGGCATAGGCGATTGACAGCGATGTCCTTGGAGGCAATCCTGCTGTAAGTGCAATACAGACGGTTGCCGCCCCGAGCACCATCAGCCCGACAAAGATGGAGCCTACAAGACGCACACCGAACATGTCCAGCAATATGCCGCACACCACAAGGCCTCCACACACGCACAGGAAAGAATACCCTCCTGCGTAGAAACCGTAGTCAGCACTGTCCCACCCCAGCTGGAGCATTTCCGGATTCCTGAAGATATGGGACAATGTAGAGAACATGTCATCAAAAAAGTACGATGCAAACATCGGTACGACAAGGCAGGCAAGGGCAATCCAGCAGACTGCCCCGCCCTTATTCATTGAAGTGTGCGGCTTTAGATCGGACATATAAGGTACTATTTTATATTCGGCTCTTCCAGACCGAGCCCCCTCTTCTTGTCCAGAGCCTTAAGATATACGGCAATAAGGAGAGCTAGGACTCCAAAACCGGCAAATATCACGAGAGGGATAGTATAGTCATAAGGAATGAACTCCGCACCGGCGGCCTTTGCTGCCACGACTGCCGGATTGCCGGCATTTGAAGCCGCGAGCACATATCCGATGAGAGCAGGGACAAGACACAGGCCTATGTTCTGCACCCAGAAGATAAGGCAATACGCAGACCCGAGGATCTTCTCGTCTATAATTTTAGGGACGGACGGCCAGAGGGCTGCCGGCACCAGGGAGAAGCTGATTCCAAGGACAACGATTGTAGTATATGCAAGGACACTGCTGTGTGTCGCAGGTAGCACAAAGGCGAATACAAGATGGCAGACGATAAGCAATATTGCTCCCCATATAAGCATTGTCGCACCTTTTCCCTTATGGTCAAGGAAGCTTCCGAGGAACGGCGTAATTGCAGCGGCACCGATAGGGAACCACCTGAAAATGTTCGCAGCGGCCTCAGGGGAGATTCCGTCAAGGTTGCACTGGAGCATATTTGCGCCATAACGCTGGAATGGGAAAATAGCAGAATAGTAGAGCACGCACAGCAGGGCAACAACCCAGAAATTGAGGGAGCCGAAAATCTTGCCGAGATCGCTGATATGGAACTCCTCGTCTGAAGCCTGTTCGCCTGAAAGCTGGCCATTGGCCATAAGCTGGCTGTCGAATTTCTTGTCCATCACAGAGAAGACGATGAAATTGACAAGGCCTATTATCAGGAGCACGAGGCAGAACGCCACCGGAGCCTGCACAGACCCAAGTTTCGCTGCAATCATCGGACTGATTGAGAAGATAGCAAAGACACCGACCCTTGCGATTGCCATCTCGATGCCCATGGCAAGAGCCATCTCCTTGCCCTTGAACCATTTGGCAATAGCTTTTGAGACTGTCGTCCCTGCCATTTCACAGCCACAGCCGAATATCATGAATCCAAGTGAAGCCATCTTCGCGCTGCCTGGCATAGATGTCCACCAGCTGTTGAGCCAGTTGCAGAATTCCGTAGCCTGGAACCAGTCGGAGATACCTACATATTTTATTGCCGCTCCGGCCACCATCATGGAAGCCGACAATATCCCTGTAAAACGGATACCCATCTTGTCGAGGATGATTCCTGCAAGAATCAGGAATCCGCATACATTGAGGAGATATTCAGCGCTTGCATATGTACCGAATACCCCAGGAGTCCATCCGCGTTGCTGCTCGATCAGCGACTGGAGCGGGGACATTACGTCTACGAACATATATCCGAAGAACATCATGAGCGCAATGAGCACCAGGGCAGACCACCTGGCTGCCGGGGAGTCATTCATCAATTTTTGGATTTTTTCTGACATTTTCTTGTGGTTTAGGTTGTATTTAAGGATGTGCAGCCGAGATGGCTACCTCATTATTGTCGCATCACGGTCCGGACCGATGGAGATAATCCTGATAGGCACTCCCAGATAGTTCTCCATGAATCTGATGTATTCCTTGAACTCTTCAGGAAGCTCGTCCTCGCGCCTGCATCCTGTAAGGTCGGTATTCCAGCCACGGAACTCGGTATAGACAGGCTCTATGTCCGCATATGTGTCAAAAGGCACCTGGTCAGTCTCTTTTCCGTCCACCTTGTATGAAGTGCAGACCTTGATTGTCCCGAATGAGTCAAGACAGTCTGACTTCATCATGATGAGGTCTGTTACACCGCTGATCATCACGGCATAGCGCAATGCCACCAGGTCAAGCCATCCGCAACGGCGCGGACGCCCGGTAACAGCCCCGAACTCATTCCCGATCTTGCGGAGCCTGTCACCCGTCTCATCAAAAAGCTCCGTAGGGAACGGTCCGCTTCCTACGCGGGTGCAATATGCCTTGAAGATTCCGTATACATGGCCGATCTGCGACGGGGAGACACCGAGGCCGATACATGCCCCTGCGCAGGCTGTAGAAGATGATGTGACAAAAGGATATGAGCCATAGTCGATGTCAAGCATCGAGCCTTGCGCGCCCTCTGCCAGAACAGGCTGTGTCTTCAGGGCTTCGTTGACAAAATATTCACAGTCAACAAGCTTGAATTCACGGATATATGCAACAGCCTCCATGAAAGCGGCCTCTTCTGCATCAGGATTGCACTCATAGCCCATCTGCGCAAGTATTGTAGCGTGCCTGTCCTTGAGTTTCCTGTACCTGTCCTCAAAGTCCGGAGCAAGGATGTCCCCGACACGGAGTCCATTGCGGCTTACCTTGTCTGTATATGTAGGACCTATACCCTTGAGGGTCGAGCCGATCTTGCCTTTTCCCATAGCAGCCTCGTTGGCTGCGTCAAGAAGCCTGTGGGTAGGAAGAATCAGGTGCGCTTTCTTTGCAATCACAATCCTTTCCTTTACAGGGACCCCGGTCTTTGCGATATTTTCGCACTCCCCCATGAATGTTATAGGGTCAAGAACAACTCCGTTGCCGACTATGTTCATTGCATCCTTGCGGAATATTCCTGACGGGATTGAGCGCAGCACAAAGCTCTGCCCCTCAAAATGAAGCGAATGGCCTGCATTCGGGCCGCCCTGGAAACGCGCCACTATAGGATATTTGCCTGCAAGGACGTCAACTATCTTACCTTTTCCCTCGTCACCCCACTGGAGGCCGAGAACTACATCAAGTTTCATATCTGGTCTTATTCTTTCGTGTTTTATCTTAACTTATGGTCTAGAACGGAAGGTCATCTTCCGGTTCTGATGAACTGTCCATCTGCGGAGCTGCCGGAGCCTGATACTGCGGCTGACCGCCATATGGCTGCGAGACCCCAGGCTGAGCATATGAGTGCTGAGCGGCTACCGGCTGGCTTCCATAGCCCTGAGGCTGCTGATATTGTCCGCCGCCCTGCTGGCCCTGGTATGGCTGGCCCTGCGAAGCCGGATTGTCAGACTTCTTCCCAAGAAGCTGAATATTGTCTGCCAGTATTTCCGTAGTATATCTCTTGTTGCCGCTCTGGTCGTCCCATGCCCTTGTGCGGAGACGTCCCTCGATATAGAGCTGTGTCCCCTTCTTGACATAACGTTCAATGATATCCGCAAGACCTCTCCATGCAACGACACTATGCCATTCCGTATTTTCACGGGTCTCCCCATTACGGTCACGATACCTTTCCGTCGTCGCGACCCTGAACGAAGCTACTTTTGCGTTTGCGGCATTTCCTTCAAGGTAACGCACCTCCGGATCCTGTCCTACGTTGCCTATCAGCATTACTTTATTTAGTGACATATATATATTGTTTTTTCTTGTTTATCCTGATTCTGTGCAATTTATGGCTGCTTTTGCATCATGTGCATGAAGCCCCTGCCAAAAACTTTGCAAGTTAGTCATAATTCTCGAAATAGCATCGGCTTTCATGGTGGAAAATATCATTTGGCCCATACGGACTTCCAGGACAGCATTGCATGCGGCCGCCATCGGCCAAGTAATTATCAAGGCATTGATAAAAAATGGAGTTCCCGGCGGGGACCCTGCCCCGGGGAACTCCATATCATTTCACACGGCAATGACTTGCCGTAAAATCCGAATAGCCGGCGTATCAGTGCTTGAAATGCCTTTCACCGGTAAAGAGCATGACGATGCCGCATTCATCGGCCTTCTTTATGGAATCCTCGTCACGGACACTTCCGCCGGGCTGTGCGATGGCTTTTACTCCGTAGGAGTCAGCCAGGGTCACGCAGTCGTCAAATGGGAAGAACGCATCCGAGCCCATGACAAGGCCGATTTCCCTGACATCAGCTCCACGCTCCCTGCAGGCTGCCTCGGCCTGCTTGAGGGCGATTTCAACTGAGCCTATACGGTTCATCTGACCTGCTCCCACTCCCATTGTCACACCGTCTTTCACTACAACGATGGCGTTTGACTTTACATGCTTGACGATTTTCCACGCAAAATTGAGGTCAGCCATGCATCCTTCGCAAGGCTTGGCGGCCGTCACACACATTTCAGGCTTGACCTCAACGGTATCAATGTCCTGGTTCTGCACAAGAAGGCCTCCGTTTACACTTACGTACTGCATCTGCGGTTTGTCAGACTTGGCCATGTCCACCTTCAGGAGACGGAGATTCTTCTTTGTACGGAGAACTTCCAGGGCCTCGTCAGTGAATGAAGGCGCCATTATAATCTCAAGGAATACAGGCTTCATAAGCTCGGCAGTCTCCTTGTTGATTTCCCTGTTGACCGCGACGATTCCACCGAAAATGCTGACCTTGTCGGCCTCATATGTCTTTTTCCATGCATCCGTTACATCTGTGCCTACGGCTGCACCGCAAGGGTTCATGTGCTTCAGGCCGACACAGAACGGCTCGTCAAATTCGCGCACTATGTTCAGGGCTGCATTGGCATCCTGTATATTGTTGTATGAAAGTTCCTTGCCGTTAAGCTGCTCTGCCGTTGCCAGAGAGAACGGAACCTTTTCTGCAGCAGCATAGAACCTGGCCTGCTGGTGAGGGTTCTCGCCGTAGCGGAGTCCCTGCCTGAGGTCGTATTCAAGGAACAGCTTCTCATTAAGTCCGGCGGCCTTGCGCATGTACGAGGCGATCATCATGTCATATTCCGCCGTATGGGTATATGCCTCAGCAGAGAGCTGCAGACGGGTTTCCTTTGTCGTGTCACCGAACTGCCTTATCTCATCTATGATGCGTCCATAGTTGTCCGGACTGCATACAACTGTGACAGAGCTCCAGTTCTTTGCCGCACTGCGTAGCATTGAAGGGCCTCCTATGTCGATGTTCTCGATTGCATCTTCCATGGTCACATCCGGCCTTGCTATGGTCTGGCGGAAAGGATATAGGTTGACACAGACCATGTCGATGAACTCTATGCCGTTCTCCCGGAGCTGGGCAATGTGGCTCTCGAGGTCACGGCGTCCGAGAAGTCCGCCGTGCACCTTAGGGTGAAGTGTCTTCACACGTCCGTCACAGATTTCCGGAAATCCTGTAATCTCGCTAATGTTTACAGGCTTCAGACCTGCTTCCTGCAGGAGTTTCATTGTGCCTCCGGTGGCAATTATCTCCCATCCGAGGGCGACAAGCTGACCGGCGAATTCTACCACACCGGTCTTATCGCTTACACTGAAAAGCGCGCGTTTCATTGTCTTGTGTTTTTGTTTGTTATGTTTTTAAAGTATCACTACACCTGGTTTGTCTGTAATGCGCCCGATGACAGAGGCCTTTTCCCCATGGGAGGCAAGTATCTCAACCGCCTTGTCTGCCTCTGATGCATCAACTGCCAGCACCATTCCGATGCCCATGTTGAAGATGTTGAACATCTCCCTGTGTCCGATCTTTCCGTATTTCTCAAGGAAGCGGAAAATAGGAAGAATCTCCCAGCTGCCTTCTTTCACCTCAATTCCCTGGCCCTCACGGAGTATGCGCGGAATATTCTCGTCAAATCCGCCTCCAGTAATATGTGCAACACCATGCACATCACAATTGCGTATCACGTCAAGCACCTGCCTGACATATATCTTGGTCGGGGTAAGGGCCACTTCTCCGAGACATTTCTCCGGATCAAGCTCAGGATATACCTTATTAAGGTCCAGGTCATTGTCTGAGAACACCTTTCTTACAAGGCTGAAGCCGTTGGAATGCACGCCTGAAGAGGCTATGCCGACAAGTACGTCACCGGCCTTGACCTTGCTTCCGTCAATGAGCCTTGATTTCTCGACGACTCCCGTAGTATAGCCGGCTATGTCGTATTCACCGTCAGTGTACATGCCCGGCATCTCGGCAGTCTCGCCTCCGACAAGAGCGCATCCGGCCTGGCGGCATCCCTCTGCCACACCGGCTACGATGGCCTCAATCTTTGCCGGCTCATTGTGTCCGACAGCGACATAATCAAGGAAAAAGAGCGGCTCCGCACCCTGGGCAAGGACGTCATTTACGCACATTGCGACTGCATCTATGCCGATTGTGTCATGCTTGTCCATCGCGAAGGCAAGCTTCAGCTTTGTCCCTACGCCGTCTGTACCGCTTACAAGCACAGGCTCCTTGATACTCAGAGCCGAAAGGTCGAACATTCCTCCGAATGCACCGATATTGCCCATCACGCCAAGGCGTGAGGTAGATGCGACATGTGCCTTGATCCTGCGGACAACTTCGTATCCCGCCTCAAGGTTCACACCTGCCTTTTCATAACTTACTGCCATAATATATAAAGATTAGATTGTTTCCGGAAAATCTATATAAAGCCATTTCGGACCGGTGCCCGCCAGCAGCTTGCCTATGTTTTGTTCCCGCGCGCAAAGATAATAAAATTTACAAAGGGAAAAATATCGGTCTGGATGTATTTATAAACAATCAGAATGGCGCAGCCGTCATTATGCCGCGCCATTCTGATTTATCAAAGGAGAACTTCGGAAAGTGTTCTTCACGGAAGAGGCTGTCAGTCAGGAAACAGGAAAGCATCCTGCCTTCCGGAAGACGCGGAGCAAAGGTCCGGGCCTGCTGTATCCTCAACCATGGATTCTGCACCCATGACCCGCAACCGGGCATTCTGTACAATCCTATGCCCGAGGTCATCAATGGCAATGAACTCAAGAAGGACGTTCAAGGAATCCCCAAGGACATCCGGAGCAGTATAGGTAAACCTTTTCTCATATAGCATCGTACACGGAGTCTCTTCCATCAGCTGCCTTTCACCGTTTTCCGAATCGAAAGAAGTGACAGTGACTGTGGCGACATACTCATGTATCGTTTTCGCATATATGTCATAGAACACCTTGTCCGAGCCTTTGGCCGCCATTGATGAAGGCGTAACAAACAGAACTATGTCTGAAGCATCATCGGTTGAGCACGAGCCAAGAAAAACCACGAACGCCAATATGAGAATTAGCCGCTTCATATATCTATTTCAGTTTATAAGCCTTTACAACAGCCTTTACCGTAATATCTGAGCCGAGGAACCAGCGTGTCGTGTGGCGGCTCTGCCTTACGACAACATAATAGTTGGCATCAGGGAAATCCTCAAGCAACTTTACAGAAGCCCTGTCAAGCTTCCCGGAGAACCTGAACGGGATCACTCCGTCAAGATATCCGGCATTCAATTCCACGGAATTTATCTCCTGGCCGTCATAAGGCAGGCCATTTACTGCGTCAATCCTGGTGAACACCCCGAGATAGCGGCGGTATTCTATACTGATTTCTGTCTCTCCGAGATATTCGAAGTCACTCATCTGCAGATTCAGCTGGGTAACTGACGGGGCATAGGCCCTGTTTCTTGTGACGCTGCATGACGTCAAGCCGATTATGCAGGCAATCACGACAGTCAACAATCTATTCATTTTCATATATCCAGACATTTATTTGAAATAATATGTAATTGTAAGACGCAACTGTCCACCGATTTCTCCTTTCCTTGCATTAAGCTTTGTGTAATTCCCATTATTGCCAGGGAATGCTGACGGATCAGGTGAATAGATGGTCTGCGTTGTCTCTCCGCTGGTGCTCACATATTTATATTTCAATCCTGTATCCAGCCTTGAAGACACGCCATATTCAACTCCTAGGGCAAGAGGGAGATCCGCGATGAATGCCTGAACACCGACAAAGGCCCCAAGGCCTATAACGAACGAGTTCTTGGAGCGCGTAGTCTCATGTCTTTCGGAATCATATGAGCTTGTAGACACATTGCTCTCCCTGTTCCATCCCAAAGGCAATTCCGCCCCTACATAGACATCGAATATATTAAGTTTTGAAAAATGGTATGCAAATCCCGGATAAAGCATTACATTGGCATCAACATTCGTATTCTTGACAGATGAAGTCCCGTCATTTGCAGAAGATGAAGACTTCATGTCTCCGTTCAGACGTGTTGATGTCTTGTACAGCTCGAGCCCGAGACGTGCCTCCACATGGTTTGAAGCCATGTATTTGAAATTGATCAGAGGGAGAGCCTCAAGTGACATGTCTTTATCAAACAGGCTTTTAAACATAGGCGTAGTTGCACCGAAATAGAGACCGAAGTCACCGGCTTCAGCCCTGTTGCCTGTCCTTATCACTTTTGAAGATGGCTTGCCTGTGGTAATCTGCGCATACGAGACACCTGCTCCAAGGTACAAGAAAGCAAGGAACAAAATAAATCTGCTTTTCATAAATAGGGTATAATTAGGGTTAATAATAAAAAACGTCCCTTTTATCCAGCATTGCAGACACCTGCATGCAGAAATCATAAACAAGTGAGTTCTAAACGTATATATTTTTGGATAAATTAAATTAATACCTATATTTGCATGCCCTGAAAAAGGGACGTTTTCTGGTTCATCCGGAACCTCTATTTCCGGAATTTCTGTCCACCGGTGAGACACTGCGCCTGAGACTGCATAATGTTGGGATACCGTGGATTCACATGCAGAACATCGTGTCTGCAGACCCCGCTATTTACGGAACAGGAAGAGTTGATACCGTCATTGGCAAACAGCAAGAGCAGACACTGGCATTGTGTCACATGGGACGGCATGTGCCACCACCTGGACCGGAAAGGCCGTGGAGGCGAGTTTCTGGATGACAAGGCTGGAGCTGCCCGCACAGAAAAACAAGAAAAAGGGGCCGACTAAAAGTATTAGCCAGCCCCCTGAATATCAATTTCTCCGGTGCACATCTGCGTGCATTGCCGGGAATATCCCCTAAAGACAACTGTGTCAGAATTTCCCGTCCCTGTTGGCTTCTTCGAGGGACTGGTACAGTTCTGTCGGATAATGTCCGCTGAAACATGCGAGACACAGCTCGCAACGGTTCCCTGCCGCGAACAAGGCCTTGTCTGAAAGGAATGCAATCGAATCCGCAGCAAGATATTCGCGGACCTCATCCAATGTCTTGTGGGCGCATAGAAGTTCATCATATGTAGAGATGTCGACGCCATAGAAGCAAGGGGCCTTGATCTGCGGGCTGGCAATGCGTACATGCACCTCCTTGGCGCCAGCCTCCTTAAGCATACGCACAATCCTTCTCGAAGTTGTCCCGCGTACGACAGAGTCATCTATGAGCACTACCCTCTTGTCCTTTACAATTGTCTTTACTGCAGAGAGTTTCATGCGGACACCCTTTTCACGCATCGCCTGGGAAGGCTGGATAAAGGTCCTCCCGATATATTTGTTCTTTATCAGCCCCATTTCATATGGCAGTCCGGAGGCCTCGCTGTATCCCATAGCTGCGCTCAGGCTTGAATCCGGCACACCAACAACAATGTCCGCATCAACAGGTGACTCCTCGAACAGGAGACGTCCGGTCTCTTTCCTGAAGCTATGCACATTGCAGCCCTCTATATCGCTGTCCGGGCGTGCAAAATAGATATATTCCATTGCACACATGGCATGACGCTGATATTCGGAATATCTGCGGCTGCGTATGCCGTGACGGTCTATTGTGACAATCTCGCCTGGCTCGATATCCCTCAGGAATTCCGCGCCGATTGTGTCGAAGGCACAGGTCTCGCTGCTGAGCACATAGCCGTCCCCGAGTTTTCCGATGGAAAGGGGGCGAAGCCCGTATTTGTCACGGCAGGCATATATGCGGTGCTTTGTCATTATAAGGAATGCAAATGCGCCCTCTATCATGTTCAGGGCCTCTACAATAGCGAAGATTCTCGGTTTCTTGCGGTCTACTGCCTCCTTCTTTATCAGATGGGCCAGGATCTCGCTGTCGGACGAAGACTGGAAAAGGCTTCCGCGGTCCTCCAGGTATTTCCTCAGCTGGGCGGAGTTCACGAGGTTGCCGTTATGGGCAAGCGCAAAGTCACCGGTATTGTGATGGAAAAGGAAAGGCTGCACATTCTCTATCCCGCCTCCGCCAGTTGTCGAATACCGGACATGTCCGATTGACATGCTTCCCTTGAGGGTAGAGATCTTTGCCTCATTGAAGACTTCCGTGACAAGGCCTTCGCCCTTTACACGCTTCAGTATCCCGTCTTCATTGACAGCCACAATCCCGCATCCCTCCTGGCCTCTGTGCTGCAGGGCATGCAGGCCGTAATATGTCAGCGAGGCGGCATCCGGCACTCCCCAGACACCGAACACTCCGCATTCCTCATGAAGTTCACGATCCGTCATGTTCATATCAGTCATTGTCTTGAATATTTCTGGTCCATCCATCAGAAAGCAGTTCCGCGCTCGGATATCCTTCCGGGATACCGTCAGGATGACAGAGCGAGACGAGCTTTCCATATATTGTGCGGTAGGCATCTCCGACCTTGCCCATGTCACGGCGGAAGCGGTCCTTGTCATATTTCTCCCCTGTCTCCGCATCCCAGAAGCGCGCGCTGTCCGGATTGATTTCGTCCGCAAGGATTATCTCGCCTCCAGGAAGACGGCCGAACTCGATCTTGAAGTCTACGAGGTCAATTCCGACGCTCCTGAACAACGGGAGAAGTATGGCGTTTATCCTTTCAGTCATTCCATATATCACATCAAGCTCCTCCCTTGTAACTATTCCGAGGGCGATTGCATGATAGTCATTTATGACAGGATCGCAGAGGTCATCGTTCTTATAGCACAGGTCATATATCGTAGAGGACGGACGCAGCCCTTCCTCCAGGCCAAGGCGGGCAGCCATTGAGCCGGCAACGACATTGCGCACGATAACCTCTATAGGGATATCCTCAACCCTGCGGCAAAGCTGTTCTGTCGCAGATACCTGACGGATGAAATGAGTCTTTATGCCACCTTTCTCCAGAAGATTGAAAATCATAGTGGAGATCGCTGCATTCAGTTTGCCCTTGTCTGCAATGACAGCCCTCTTTATCTTGTTGAAAGCCGTAATGTTGTCTGTAAAGCAGACGAGCACATGGTCAGGTGAGCCAGTCCCGAAGACCTTGACCGACTCACCGTTGTATATTATTTCTTTTTTTTCCATCATTTACCCCTGAAATATCGCACAGCATTGTCGAAAAGCGGCTGTTCAAGACCGTCGTCAACGATATTCTTGAAAAGGTTGGCTTCATACCTTTCAGTATGTCCCATCTTTCCGAGAATCCTTCCGTCGCGACTGACAATCCCCTCTATGGCATAATACGAGCCGTTAGGATTGTATGGAGACTCCATTGTCGCCTCTTCCTCAATCGGGTCCGCATACTGGAACGCAACCTGCCCGTTGGCAAAGAGTTCTTTTGCAAGTTCTTCGTTTACAACGAACTTGCCCTCGCCATGGCTGACAGCAATGGTATGCAGGTCTCCGATGGACATTCCGGCAAGCCAAGGTGAATTGGTGCTTGTCACACGTGTTGTAACCATCTGTGAGATATGTCGGTTGATATCATTGCGGAACAAGGTTGGAGATTCCTTTGTCACCTGGCCGAGACGGCCGTAAGGAAGCAGTCCTGACTTCACAAGGGCCTGGAAACCGTTACAGATTCCAAGGATGAGTCCACCACGGTCAAGGAGCCTGTGCACTTCTTCAGCTATTTCGCTATTGTTAAGCACATTGACGATGAATTTGCCGCTTCCGTCCGGTTCATCACCAGCTGAGAATCCTCCACATAGTGCAAGTATATGGCATTCAGAGATGTTTTTCTTCATCTCCTGGATTGAGCGCATGATGTCTTCTGCAGTAAGGTTGCAGAATGTTGTCATCCTCACCTCAGCCCCGGCCTTACGGAACGCCTTGGCCGTATCATAGTCACAGTTGGTTCCAGGGAATACCGGAAGATATGCGACAGGGGTCTCAACAGGGACACCCTTATATTTCAGCTCGACCTTCTTGGCCTGCAATGGCTTGATGTTGTCAAGCCCGGCAGGTACAAGCCTTTTGTGCTGAGGCTCGCAGAAAGACGGATAGATCTCATTGAAATCCCTGTCCGCCACATCCATCATCTCGAAAATATCTGCTTTCTTTCCGTTGATGTGGAGCATTCCGTCCTCTCCCTCTGTCACCTCCCCGAGCAGGATTGCGTCCTCAAAGTCAAGAGGCTCCTGGCTTTCAACCACGATTGAGCCGTAATATTTTCCGAAAAGGGTCTCCTTGTCCGCCTTTATATTTATTCCGAAGCCGTTTCCAAAGGACATCTTGGCGATAGAGCCGGCCACAGAATCAAGTCCGACAGCATATGCCGAGACAATAGTCCCGTCAAGGATACGCTCGTGGATATAGTTCCAGTTCCTTTTGAGCTGGTCTGTGTCAGGCATCATGTTCGCCAGAGGGATATGCCTGACAAGATATAGCTTATTTCCCTCCCATTTCAGCTCCGGTGAAATTACGTTGTTGGCATCAACCGTTGTGATTCCGAATGCAGCAAGTGTCGGAGGGACATTGATATCCTCGAATGTCCCGCTCATGGAGTCCTTTCCCCCGATTGAAGGAAGCCCGAGTGCAACCTGCATCTTCAATGCCCCGAGAAGCGCGCTCAAAGGCAGCCCCCACGTATGCCTGTCAGCCGACATGCGCTGGAAATATTCCTGATACGAGAACCTCATGCCAGAGAAATCCCCGCCGGCGGCCACAACCTTTGCACATGCGTCGACAACAGCATATGCAGAACCATGGTATGGGCTCCAGCTGCTAAGGTAAGGATCACATCCCCATGCCATCACAGATGCAGTATCTGTATATCCGTCTACAGGAAGCTTCTGCACAGAGACCTGTACAGGAGTTGTCTGCAGGGCACCTCCGAAAGGCATGAGCACAGTTGAGCGTCCTATTGTCGAGTCAAACATCTCTATCAGTCCTTTCTGCAGGGACTGCCTCCTGTCTGACAATTCGTCTTCAAGTATCACATCTTCATCCGCAGAAGCATCACCGGTCCATCTGAACGGGTCCCTGAATTCCACTGGGCCAACTGCCGCACCTGCAAAATGCTTCGCTCCGGCACTGTCAATGAACTCACGTGAAAGGTCCACAACCATCTTCCCGCCATTGTACATCCTGAGGCGCGAGGTGTCTGTCACATCGGCTACATATGTAACCTCAACATTCTCCCCTGCGCAATACCTCTCGAACTCCTCCCTGTCCTTCGCCTCAATGACTACGGCCATCCTTTCCTGCGACTCGCTGATTGCAAGCTCCGTAGAGTTCAGGCCGCTATATTTTACCGGAACACGGTCAAGATATATGTCAAGTCCGTCCGCAAGCTCGCCTATAGCCACGCTTACTCCTCCTGCGCCGAAGTCGTTTGACTTCTTGATAAGGCGCGTGACCTCAGGACGGCGGAAAAGCCTCTGGAGCTTTCTCTCCTCCGGAGCATTTCCTTTCTGCACCTCGCTGCCGCAGGTTTCAAGCGAAGCCTCAGTGTGCTCCTTTGATGAACCTGTCGCGCCTCCGATTCCGTCACGCCCTGTCCGTCCACCGAGAAGAAGGATGACATCTCCTGCAGCCGGGCTTTCACGGCGGACACTCTCTGCCTTCACGGCTCCGACAACGGCTCCGATCTCCAGCCTCTTTGCCTCATAGCCAGGATGGAGCATCTCATGCACGTTCGTTGTCGCAAGGCCTATCTGGTTTCCATAGCTTGAATATCCATGTGCCGCCTTGCGGCTGATCACCTTCTGCGGAAGTTTGCCCGGACGGGTGTCCTTGACTTCACGCCACAGGTCACCGGCACCAGTAAGCCTCATCGCCTGGTAGACATAGCTTCTGCCGGAAAGAGGGTCACGGATTGCGCCTCCGAGACATGTCGCGGCACCTCCGAACGGCTCAATCTCTGTCGGGTGGTTATGCGTCTCGTTCTTGAACTGCAGAAGCCACCTTTCTGTCCTGGTCTCCTGGCCTTCGTCTGTCACATCCACGTCAACATATATGCTGCAGGCATTGTTCTCCTCGCTGACCTCCATGTCATCGAGCATCCCTTTTGCCTTGAGATAGCGCGCCCCGACGGTAGCCAGGTCCATCAGGCAGATATCCTTGCCCTCACGTCCCAGTTCCTTGCGGATCCTGAGATAAAGCGAATATGTGTCATCAATGTCACCTTTTATGAATGACTCCTCAACCTGGACATCCTGGAGGACTGTCGTGAATGTAGTGTGGCGGCAATGGTCGCTCCAATATGTGTCAAGTATGCGCAGCTCCGTCTCTGACGGGTCGCGTCCCTCCTTCTGGAAATAGCTGACAACCTCGCGCAGGTCATCTGCATTCATTGCCAGACCCATTTCCCTGCAATATGGTGCAAGTTCCTCTTCCTTAAGTGCAGTCAGGCCTTCGAGCACCGGGACAGGCTTCACTGCAGCATGTTCCGTGTCACTCAGCTTTGCAAGGTCCTTCTCGCGTGACTCGACGGCATTTATGACATAATGCCTGATTTTCGCGACATCCTCATCCGACACGCTGCCGTCAAGTACAAGAAGCCTTGAACTCTTGATCCTCACATCTGCCTCAGGGTCAATCAGCCTGACACAGTCGACAGCGGATGCCGCCCTCTGGTCAAACTGCCCTGGAAGATATTCTACGGCAATATATTTACTGCCTTCGAGGCTACATTCGTCAGTTACCATGTCGGTAACAGTTTCACCGAACACACGGTAGCGGCTCTTTTCAAGCAATTCCGGTGTAAACCCGAAAAGGTCATAGACATTCAGGAGGCGCAACGAATCAAGGCTGAGCTGAAGATTCTCGTTCAACTCAGTCCTCAAACTGCCTGCCTCTACCTGAAATTCCGGATATTTTTCTACAAAAATGCGGTAATTTTCCATTAGATTTCAGCCTTCAATACTTTTTCTGTCTGTTTTTTTCTGTATTCAACAAGTTTCTGCCCGAGAGACTCATCGCTGATGGCAAGCATGGATACCGCAAGAAGTGCGGCATTCTTTGCCCCATTGATTGCCACAGTGGCGACAGGTACGCCGCCAGGCATCTGCACTATTGATAAAAGAGAGTCTAGACCACCCATGGTCTGGGTCCTGATCGGGACACCGATTACCGGGACTGTTGTCAGCCCTGCCACAACACCGGCTACATGTGCTGCTCCGCCTGCCCCTGCAATTATGACGGATATACCGCGCTCCTTTGCAGTCTTGGCATACTCAAACATCAGGTCAGGAGTCCTGTGCGCACTGATGACGCGCTTCTCGAATCCGATTCCGAATTCGGCAAGTGTCTCTATCGCAGCTGACATTACGTCAAGGTCGCTGGTAGAGCCCATGATGATTCCAACTTTCATAGTATATATTTGCGAGTAAAATACCGCTGCATGGCATTCTGTGCAGGCCAGCCCTGTCTTCACCCATTCCCTCATCCACATGGCGGCATGCCCTGTCACAAAACAGGCGCAAAGGTAGTCAAATTTTCCGCGTCTTCAATAGGTATTTTACAGTAAAAAATATCTATCTTCGCGAAGTTTTTGATTAAGTCATTATTATGAGGAACTTATATATCACTGATACCCTTTCACGCAAAAAGGAGCTTTTCATACCGGTAAACCCTGGCCACGTCGGACTCTACGTCTGCGGGCCGACAGTATATGGAGACGCACATCTTGGACACGCCAGGCCAGGAGTGACATACGACGTGCTCGTGAAGCTTCTCAGGCATCTCGGCTACAAGGTACGATATGTCAGGAACATAACTGATGTTGGACATCTTGAGCAGGATGCGGATGACGGAGAGGACAAGATAGCCAAGAAGGCACGTCTGGAGCAGCTTGAGCCGATGGAGGTCGTACAGGAATACACCCTGCGCTACCATCAGGCGATGCAGGCCCTCAATGTAGCACCGCCGTCAATCGAGCCGAGGGCTTCAGGACATATCATCGAGCAGATTGCCCTTGTGGAGAAAATCCTTGAGGCAGGATATGCATACGAAAGCAACGGTTCAATATATTTTGATGTACAGAAATATGACAAGGACCACAAATACGGAATCCTTTCCGGACGTGTCCTTGACGACATGCGCGAAGGTACACGCGAACTTGACGGACAGGAGGACAAACATGCGGCATATGACTTCGCATTGTGGAAAAAGGCTTCTCCCGAACATATAATGAGATGGCCGTCACCATGGAGCGACGGTTTCCCTGGCTGGCACCTCGAATGCTCAGCAATGAGCGAGAAATATCTCGGAAAAGAATTCGACATCCATGGAGGCGGAATGGACCTGATGTTCCCGCACCATGAGTGCGAACTTGCCCAGAACACTGCGTCACGCGGGACAGGCGGAGTAAGATACTGGATGCACAACAACATGATTACCATCAACGGCAAGAAGATGGGCAAGTCACTCGGGAACTTCATTACCCTGGAGGAGCTTTTCACAGGAACCCACAAGATTCTTGAGCAGGCATATTCCCCTATGACAATAAGGTTCTTCATCCTGCAGGCACATTACCGCAGCACCCTTGATTTCAGCAACGAGGCTCTACAGGCAGCCGAGAAAGGCCTCAAGAAAGTACTGCTCGCAGCAAAGGACCTGAGGGAGATGGCTGCAGCCGCGGGAGTAGAGTCGAATTCCACCGGCACGCTTGGGCACAAGGCAAGCGAAATGGCATACGGGGAATTCAACACTGCAGTCGCCCCTGAGACATGCACCGCGACATCCGGGGAGATCTGCAAGATTTTCGACAATGTATATGAAGCTCTCTGCGATGACATGAACACACCTGTGGCATTGTCGCATATCTTTGATGCAGTCCGTATCATCAACTCGGCAAAAGACAAGAAGGCCGTACTTTCAAAAGAGGACCTTGCAGCACTTGTACAGCTGTTTGACGACATCGTATCCGGTGTCCTTGGCCTGAAAGACGAGTCAGGTGAAGGCGGCAAGGCGGCAAAGACCATTGACGGACTGATGGGCATGGTGCTTGAGCACAGGAAGGCGGCAAAGGCCGCGAAGGACTGGGCGACTTCAGACCGAATCCGCGACGACCTGAAAGCCATAGGTATCCTCATCAAGGACACAAAGGACGGGACTGAATGGACCCTGGAGTAGGGCTGTAGAATCAAGGTTGGAGATTCTCTTGGCGCCAGTAAAGACGAGGTTCCAAGACGCACAAAATACAACTCATTGAATATAAACATATTGCGCAAAGACAGTTGCATTTAAAATTTCGGTGCATTCAAATTTTAAATGCAACTGACAGGTAATCAATTGGTTGCCAGTTGACAGACGCAAAGGTGTTCCAATATATCTCATGAGACTATTCATCAATGGATATGGAGAGATAAAAAGTGTGGCGGGGATCTTTACTAATACCTCCGCCACAAAGGGCTAAAATACCGCAAAAGAGGCTTGCAGAAAATAGCAGAAGGCATATACCTAATGCGGTAGATATATCAGAACGACCGGGCATTGTCAACAAAAGGACGCGTTTTGGAGACTTTGAAATTGACACAATAGTTGGCGGCAGTCATTCTCAACATATTCTGACCATTACAGAAAGGTGCACCGGCTTGCTGA
The DNA here is from genome assembly GCA_947179325.1 of uncultured Bacteroidales bacterium. Taxonomy (GTDB): domain Bacteria; phylum Bacteroidota; class Bacteroidia; order Bacteroidales; family UBA932; genus Cryptobacteroides. The sequence goes on from CAMXAU010000023.1 coordinate 42,368, forward strand.
TGACGCGCAAACTGGACAAGCCGACTGCAGCGGAAACTGAGAAGGAGATGATTGATGCGCTGTCTGTTCTGGCCAAGGAAGGCCAGGTCAGGACTATCACATCGGATAACGGACTCCGGTTCGCCAACCATCGGGCAATATCAGGAGCATGGGGAGCTGACTTTTATTTTGCTAAACCATATCACTCGTGGGAAAGAGGTACAAACGAGAACACCAATGGGTTAATAAGCAGGTATGGCTGTTCATCTTACGCGTCCTCTTACGCTTTCGTTTTGCGCTCCAAAACTGCTACAGCTATAATTGCCAGAATATGAAAGGCCATCATAGCTATAATCAGGGCAAGAGGGACATTGCCTTTGGCAAAGAAAAACACCAGAAACAATGTCAAACAAAGCCCCTGGATTGAAAACAGAAGCCCAAGATGCCGTCCTTTTATTGCTTTCACCTTTCCTGCTGAAATCATAAATTTACGGACGATTGCAAACAGTCCGAAACTGCATCCGACAGCTATTTCTGAGTACATGACCCAGCCCGGCATTTCAAGCGAAAAGAACATCAGCACGAGAAAAAACATCGAGACCTCCCTTCCCATGAAGCACAAAAAATCATTCCTTGAAGCCATGTCCCTTTCCAACCAGGCCAGCTTCTCTTCTTCAGTCATTTTTCTCATAAATCAAAACCTGTCCAAAAATCTGTAGAATAAGAAGCTACGACCAAACTATTATACACAATTTGCTTTTGTTCTTCTGTTAATTCATCAGAATTTTCTATGATTTCTATATACTTATTTGTTACTTCTACCGATTTATCAATCTTGACATCATAACCATCATATAATTCCAAATATTTTTCCACAATCATTCCGCTCTTTTCATCTGGCGCAAGTACAATTGCTTTGCCTCCGCTTACGATTTGTTCTGTCAAAAGATTACAGAGTTCAATAAATTTCGACTTCATCTCATTGCTATACAAAATTTGAAGGACTTCACTTTCTATTAACTCAGTACTTTTTGTCTTTAGGCTAACATCAGGCTGTATCATTAAGTCAAGAGCTGCATTATGCCCTTCAGCAACATATATCGCATCTTGATTTTTAACCCTGGTCTTTATAACAAGTTATTGCTCAATGGTTTATGAGTGATAAGTCAGAAATATGGGCGTAAACTTTAACGGTACATTCTAAAGGGTGAAGATTTAACGCTTTTATTGTTTCTTAACTCGTTGGGTGTGCCAACTTGGGCGTTTTCTTCTCTTTTCGGTGCAATTCGTTTCCGTTATTCCACTTCTATTTGGGCTTATCTCCTAAGCCTCTGCAAAGGTACGATATTTTGTCGTATAATATTCCTTGACCATCTCATTTGTGGATTCATTTTGTGTGCCGCACTGCAAATATACTAATGCCACCAATTCCCACGCAGCAAAGGGAAGGAGGGAAAAGAAATCTATTATTTTGGAGGGAGTGCAGTCTTCCGCTTGCCTTATTTGTTCCTGCTAAAATTAGCCCTTTCTGAAATAAAAATCAATAGTAAGCGTAATCGGTTCTTAAACCAAGAATTATTGTTGAATTGATTTTCTATTATTTCGTCAGTCGTTTGTCTCCGTTGCCGGATGCTTCATTAAGCCAAGCCGATGAATAGGGAAAGGTTTTAGGGCAGTTTACTCTCTGCAGGAGGAAGAAACTGCTCCAAACGGTTTACCGCATGACCTTTCCATATTCAATGAGGCTGACTACACTTTGCATCCGACATAAGGGAATAAACGGCTGGGATAAAAGCACTATTAAAGTGGCATTTGATACACGCTCCAAAGATGGAAACAGTTCTTATACACAGAAAACCGAAATGCTCATAATTTCAATATGGTCTATACCAAATTTTGACATTTCCAGCCGTAATTTGCTTCTTACTTTTTTCATCGTATCCCTTTAACCTATCATTTGTAAACTTGCTATTATTTCCTTTCTGAAAGAAAATCTTTCAATGAAATTGTGGTAATGCCTAATCCGAGTGCTTTGGATTGCAGGAGATTGTCGGAGGTCAACAATATCGGTTTTTTATCCTCTGTCTTATATCTCAATGCAACGGAAAGAATAAGACAATCGGCTTTTTGTGCATCGAAACCAGCGGGAAGCAATGACGGGTCGCCTTCTTCCATAGAGGAATAATTATTAAGAAAAGCCTTGTTGATGTTCTTAACTGCATCGTTTAGTACTTTATTGTCAATGCTTTGTTTCAATTTTAAACGGTCTAGTTCTTCCAATACTATCGTAGGAATCACAACTTTGTATTTTCCAACTTTTGAAATAATAGTTGGACATTTTACAAATACATTCGTGTCAATAATGAAAATGTTCTCCTTGTCCGCAACAATCTCCTTCAAATGTTTTTCAGGCAGAATGATTTTCCCAAGAACAGTTACCTTTAATTCTCCAGATTTTATAGTTTGAGTCACGGATGGTTTTAATGCTGCAACTTTGTTTCCATTAATTTTCAGCAAGAAACGTCGAACCTCATTTGACATGAAGTTTTTAAGAATCATTCTATCTGCAACAATTATAGTACAACGACTTGCACGAGATGTTGCGACATTAAAAAGTTCGCTGTCAAGAGAATAGGATACAGAAGCATTGGGAATAAGGAAAATAGTATAATCGACAGTCAATCCCTGTATTCTGTCAACAGTTTCTATTTTCAGATTGTCTGGAATTTCCTCGCTGTGCAGTTTCGAGATGAACGTCTTTTGCAATTCCTTGACTGTTTCTTTGAACTTGGATAGAATTGCGATTTGGACTTCGGGACTTTCTCTTAATATTCGTTCCGTCAAATCAAAGATAGCATTCAACGCATTTTCTGGTTTTTTGTCTCCTATTTTAAGGTTCATCGTCAAATTTGTTGCAAAAAGATTAGGGTAATCTACTGATTCTCAGTA
>CAMXAU010000024.1 GCA_947179325.1 uncultured Bacteroidales bacterium
CATTGCTGGGGTTCTTCAACAGGAATCACAGACAGGCTGAAGACCGAATGCAAAACATAACGCCCAACCATACAGCAACGGGTGCCAGACGCGCGGCACCCGTCACCACACAAACCACAAGCCTGCAATGAGTTAGATTTCACATCAACAAGCAGGAAAGATCATAGCGACAAATACGCTCATCTGAGTAATCTATCGCATACAGGTGTTTCCTGACGGAATCATAGACAGGAGAGCCTATCGTCTCCTTTAATGATATATCATAAAGAAAATCACCGTTCCAATTAAACACATGGAGATGAGTGCCCCCAGTATCACCTTCCATCATTTCATAGTGGGTAATACCGCTGCGGTAGCTCGCTATTATATAGTCCGATGTGCAATTTGCCATAGAATAATACATTGAGGAATTCATCACCGATTCTATGTCAGATACATTTATAATGCTGTCCCACCTGCGGTAGGCTTTGTCAACTGCCACTGACTTCATTTCACCTGTCCCGATATCAAGGAAGTTTATCTGGGGCAGGCTCAGCATAAACATAGCCAGAATTCCCCTTTCTTCGTTGATTGCTTCTGCAAAGCATAGTTGAGTGCAATTGTCTTGTGTACAAACTCCCGGATAGAGTTCCGTCTGTTTTATAACAGTGCCATCACGGTCTGTCAATTTAACAAACATGCGCCCATGTTCAAGATTTACAATCAACTGAAAGCAATCCTGATATGAATAGACATAAAACGTTTCACCCGAAAGTTCAACAACCGGATACGAAACATCACGTCCCTCTTCCAGCGATTTTACCAGATCAAAAGCGAAAGCACCTTTTAACATTGAATCATATATATACTCACAGATGTGTTCTGTTTCCTGTAGCCTATACCTGCCACAAAGTTCAGGAAAAAGAAATTCTCCTGGTCCCCGTCCATGCGTCAGATGAGCACCAAGATATGAAAAATCACACAGCGAATATGCTTTATAGAATGCTGCTCCTTCTTCATTGCCAGAAACAATTTCAGAAATAAATAAAATAGAATTATTCCCAAGATAAAGGCTCCCATAAGAGTTATTCTCAGGAAAATCAAATTTAAAGGACGAATCACGATCAATGCTCAAGACTTTTTCCGGTACCACAAATTTCACAGGCAAGCCATTTACTGCATTTTGTGACGAACAGGCAGCATATGCAATCAGTATAAGACTGACACTTAGGAATTTCACACAACCTGTATTCATCGGCTACAATAGGCTAAAGTAAAGGAATCATCGACATGGATACGCGTCCGGCAATCAGTACAAGATGGATAGGCATATTTATAGCCTACCCTCATATAGCTCTGCAAACACATTGTACGACCAATTCCCTCGTCGTTTGCCAACGCCTCGACATTGGCATAGAAAAGGTCATCCATCTCATTTCTTCCGCCATTGACGTAAACGGAGATTGAAACTGCGGCTGCCACAAGAGCCGCCACTGCTGCAATTGACAATGCTTTTTTCATGACTGGTATCAGTTTATATTAATAATTAATGGCTCCCCTGGAAAAAGAGGATTTACCATTAAGACTGAAAAAGCCGTAAATACCCCCAGTATAATTTGCAGATAACTGCATGACTGGGGTTCAACAGGCATCTCAATACCACACCTGCTCACCATTTTCATATATGAATATCCTCTGGCGTGCCCCGTTTGCAGGGCATTTCAAAAGATACAGGCCGCCAGACGGGACATCATGGAATTCCAGATACACATTCTCCGCAGTCTGCATGCCATGGAGACGCCATTTCCCGGAATCCCAATAATAGAATTCATAATGGCAGCCAGGACAAATGTCACTGCCATCGCCACGCCTTATATATGACACTTCGCCAATAGACAGAGGTTTACCGAAATCAAAGCCTGCCCAGCGCATCACGCCCTCCGTCCGGAAATTCGTCAATGCATCCCCGTCACAGAGATTCGATGGATTATCATATAAAGGATTCTGCATCGGGAAATCCGGAGACATTATCTTCCCTGAGACACGTTTCCCGCCATTCCGGCCATAAAAATAAAGTTCAGCAAAATCACTTGGCCCGGCATCCGTACCCACCAGCCTCCAGAAGCGGAATGCCGTGGTATCCGGTATTTCCACCTCATTGGCAAGGAAGTGGTCATATGGAAATTCCGCCATAGTCCTGGCATCCTTGAAAGCAGGATTATCGGCAGCCTCGATACGACCTCCGTGAAGATTATCGCGAACGTGGTATATATGGCTGAAAGCCGGATATTTCCTGTACAGTTTCATGTCTATGGAATGCCTGTGGTCAATATCTATATCAACTTTCCGCCGTCTTGTATCCAGAAGAAACGGATTTCCGGCAGGGACCTGGACACCATCCATATAGACAACAGGAAGATAGACAACACCGACACCAAGGTCACGGAAATTCACTTTCCCGCGCCTGATTCTCGACAACGCAACCGGAGTCCACACATAGTTGTCAAAGACGCAGACATATGCATAGCTGGCCCCCTTTGAAGCAGGGCCAAGCTCAAGCATCACATCAGCTGTCTTGCAATACTCACCAGTGACATCGTGCAGGAAGATATTATTCAGATTCCCGTAGAGCCTACCCTCTTTTCTCAGTGCCTCAAGAAAATCCTTATTCGGATTGAATCTATATCTGTAGACCTTTGCAAGCGGCTTGTCCGCATAATGGCTGTCCCATGGATTATTCTCAAACGGCACGAAATCAATATTCCTCCTCATTTCCGTCAGTACATTGTTCCAATGATGGATACCATTCCTGTCCGGCCATGACGGAATCATGTCCATGCTCACAGGCAGGCCTTTGCTCCTGCTGTTGAGCAGTCCAAGCACAGAATATTCTATACACGTGCCAAACGGAAGATGGCAAAGCGGAACAAAGTCAAGCAAAGGTATGCAGTCCGCACTCCTCCATGCAAACCAGAGGCTATCCCTGATTTCACTCTGCGATGTCTCAACAGCCTTCCCCGCGTTATGCCTTAGCTCCGAAAACTGACGGAAAGCATCCATCTCACCACGGCCTATGCCGCTATATTCCTCTTTCCAGCGGCTCATCGGCTGGTAATCCACGCATTTATACGGCAGGACATATTCGCAGAACTGACTGAAATCCAGATGCTGGAGAAAAGGGGATGTCTCCCATTGCCGGAACGAATAATCAATATTCCATATCAGATAATCCGCAGTTACAGCCCTTACATCAGGCACCGGTATCATATCCGGAACATATCTCCCTGATATATCTTCCAATTTCCGGACAGCCGCATCGGAAGTGTCACGGCACAGGAAAAGCGAATCCACCTCTCTGCAGTATCTGCCATAAAGTGCAGCAGGATAAGACCTGTGATAAGTCATGTTACCTATCAGATACATTGCAGCCTCCAGCTTCTGCGCATCTGCCTTGTCCTGGCTGTAATGCTCCAGGACCTTTTCAAGCTCTCCCCTGTTCTCCCCTGCACACTGCAATGCCATACGTACATCCCGGTCATATCTGGCGCAAGACACAGACATCAGCAGTGACAAAAGGGAAAAAGCCAATATTACGAAATTTCTCATATCAATGTTAAATTATATCCCCTGACAGAAACTGCATGGCCGGAAGCCTCATGCATTTCACACAAGACTCCAGAAACAGGAAATACCCTAATGCCAATCCACACATATCATGCACAGGAAAAGCGGTGCAAAACCAAAACATTTGCGAAAGTCTGGCAATTTATAGTATCTTTGCGAAGCTATTGTAAAGAGGTACAAAATGTTTCTTGCACTATTCGGATTCCTTAGGCTGTCGCTGATAGATATCCTTGACATATTGCTGGTTGCGCTGATGATTTTCCTCATATTCAGATGGATCAGGGGATCAGCAGCGTGGAATATATTTGTCGCCATACTTTCACTGTACCTGCTCAGGTTCATCGTTTCCGTTCTCGGGATGAAACTCACCGCAAACATCATGGACCTTGTCCTTGACGTCGGGGTACTCGCCCTGATCGTGATTTTCCAGCCGGAGATAAGGAGATTCCTCATGCGGCTCGGCAACCGCTACCAGATGAATGCAAAAGGCAAGGGACTGATTGACAAGTTCCTGAACCGTGTAGGCAAAAAGGGTGTCCTGGACAGTGATGCTGTAAACGAAGTCACAGAGGCATGCAGAAGAATGTCCGAATCCAAGACAGGAGCCTTGATAGTCATACCGCACTCGACCCCGCTGGATGACATCATCGACACGGGAGACAGGATTGACGCAGCCATACACAGGAGGCTGCTGATGAACCTGTTCTTCAAGAACTCGCCTCTCCATGACGGGGCTGTAGTACTGAGCAGCGACAGGATTGTAGCCGCAAGATGCACATTGCCGATAACGGAGAAGACCAACATACCGCCAAGCTATGGAATGAGGCACAAAGCCGCCATAGGCATATCTGAAGAGTCTGATGCAGATGTCATTGTGGTGTCGGAAGAGACTGGCGGCATTTCATTTGTAAAGGCCGGGAATGTCACCCGGATCGGAAACATTAATGAGCTGAAGCTGATGCTCAGCAACTCTTTTTCGGAACAGTAGAAAACGGCATCAGCAAGTGCCGGCATAATAAAAAAGTAGTGAAACCGCGACATCTCACCAATTGGATGCAGAGATGTCGCCAGAACATGGACGGGAAAGGACTGGAAGGACACAGGACATGCAGGAAGACACACAGAACATGATTGACACAAGGCTTGAGCAAAAGCTTGGATTTGACAGGATAAGGAAAATGATTTCAGACCGCTGCTCGACTGAATACGCTTCAGACAGGGTTGCGGAGGAATTGTTCTCCACAGACAGGAACGAGATACGCAGGAGGCTTCTGCTCACAGATGAGATGAGGCTGATAATGATGTTTGAGGAAAGTTTCCCAAGCAGCGGGTACATTGACTGCATCGGATTCCTGAAACCTCTTGAAAGCCCGTCCTCCAACATTGACCTGAATTCATTGCGAAAGCTCAAGACAATGCTGGAGACACTCGGCAAGGCAATCCGCTTTTTTGATGGAGTCAAGGACGGAGTCTACCCGAACCTGAAGAAAATGGCCGCCCCGATAATGGGATTCCCGGAGGTCCAGCGCAGAATAGATGGAATACTGGACCGTTTCGGTGACGTAAAGGACACTGCATCAGACGAGCTGTACAGCATAAGGAAAGCCCTCCATGACACGGAAGGCTCCATATCCAGAAAAATAAACTCCATACTCAGGAGAGCACAGGAGGATGGCATTGTGGACAGCGACGCCAGCGTATCCGTAAGGGACGGCAAGATGCTGATACCTGTCTCCGCTGCAAACAAGAAGAAGATATCAGGCTTCATATATGACGAATCAGCATCCGGGAAGACTGCATTCATTGAACCTGCTGAAATCGTAGAGCTGGACAACAGGATAAAGGAGCTGAAATTCGCCGAAGGACGTGAAATACTGAAGATACTCATGGACTTCAGCGACTTCCTTCGTCCATACGTCCCGGAACTCGAAGAGGCGGCAAGGTATCTCGGTGAGCTGGACTTCCTCATGGCAAAGGCGCAGGTCGCACTTGACATAATTGCCGGGATGCCGATAATCTCAGATGACGGGCAGATGAATATCCGCAAGGCACGCCACCCACTGCTTGAGAAGGCACTCAGACGCGAGAAACGGGAAATCATCCCGCTGACAGCAAGCCTTACACCGCAGAAGCACATCCTTCTTATCTCCGGGCCCAATGCAGGAGGCAAATCAGTATGTCTCAAGACAGTAGGACTGCTGCAATACATGTTCCAGTGGGGAATGCTCGTCCCGACATCAGAGACATCCGAACTTCCAGTCCTTGACAGGATCATGGTAAACATCGGTGACGACCAGTCACTTGACAACGACCTCAGTACCTACAGTTCATTCCTTTCTGACATGAAGGACATGCTTGCAAAGGCAGACGACCGGACCCTCGTCCTCATAGATGAGTTCGGCTCCGGCACAGAGCCTGCGGCAGGAGGAGCCATAGCGGAAGCCATATTGAGCGAACTGGACAGGAGGGGTGTCTATGGAGTGATAACCACCCACTACACAAACCTGAAGCTCTATGCATCCGGGGAGACCGGTGTGATAAACGGGGCAATGATGTTCGATGTCAAGAACATAGCTCCGCTGTTCAAACTGGAGACGGGACTTCCCGGCAACTCATTCGCATTTGAACTTGCGCGCAAGATGGGTCTGCCGGAATCCATAATAAAGGATGCAGAGAACCGTGCAGGAGAAGAATTTGTCGGAATCGAGCGCAACCTGCGGAAGATAGCCCGCAACAGAAAGGCCCTTGACGAAAAGCTGGAAAGGATAAGGAATACCGACCGCACGCTTGAGAACATTACAGACAGATACCAGAAAGAGCTGCAGGAGATAAAGATTCTCAAGAAAGAGATACTTGACAAGGCGCGCAAAGAAGCTGAGGATATCGTAAAGAACGCCAACAGGAAAGTCGAGAATACCATCAAGACAATCAAGGAGTCCCAGGCAGAGAAGGAAAGCACCAACGAGGCAAGGAAAGAGCTCCAGAGCTTCGTCTCAGCCCTCACAAGGAAAAAGGAGCAGGACAAGAAAGACAGGGACGACTACATAGAGAAGAAGATACGCCAGATTGACGAGCGGAAGGCACGTGAGAAAGCGAGGAAAGCCAAGAGGGCAGGCGAACGTGAACAGAAAGAGGCTGCGGAACGCGAAGCGGAGCAGAGAAGGATCGAGGCGTTCCGGAATGCACCTCTCAAAGTCGGGGAAAAGGTCCGTGTCAAGAGCAACGACATGGTCGGCGAGGTAGCCAAGGTAACGGCAAAGAGCATTGTCGTCAACATCGGCAACATAAGCAGCAAGATGTCCCCGGACAAGGTTGAGAGAATCACATCGAACGAATACAAGAGCGTTGTCCGCGAAAGCGTGAAACCTGTTGCCGCAGCAAAGGTGGACAGCAGCATATCAGAGAGGAAGCTCAACTTCCGGCCGGAACTGGACGTACGCGGCGAAAGGGTCAACGACGCTATCGAGGCTGTCATGAAATATGTGGACGACGCCATCATGCTGAACATGTCCTCCGTAAGGATCATCCACGGCAAGGGCACAGGAGCATTGAGGGAAGAGATACAGAAGTTCCTCAGGACAACTCCAGGCGTGGCATCTGTAACAGACGAGCATATCCAGTTCGGAGGGACAGGCGTGACCATCGTGACATTTGACTGACATCACTGACGCTCCAGGTCCCGCCACAGCCATTCCTGCCATCACCATTTCCATCCCGGAGTTCCATTGCTGCAATTCCGGACATCGTCCGTGCGATCCAGGAAAGGATTATTTTGCTTTACTGCAGAAAAGCCTTATCTTTATGTGGCAAATCCCATGGAGCGACAGGGATTTGTCCCGTAAAAGTATTCCGCGCAGCTGGTTTATGGAAAAGAACGTGACAAAAGACAGAATAAGGAAGCAGACAGGCAGGAGAGGTGAAGACGAAGCCTGCAGATTCCTTGTGGAGAAAGGGCATACGATCCTGAAAAGGAACTGGAGAAGCGGAAGCCTTGAAATTGACATCATCTCATGCGACAGGGATGGAATACATTTTGTGGAGGTCAAGAGCCGCTGTGCTCCGCTGACAGCCGACCCTTCGGAAAGCGTGAACATGACAAAGCAGCAGAGGATAGCCAGGGCAGCCGGCAATTTCCTGAACAGGATAGGCACAGACATCCCGGAAGTCGCCGGAATGGAGTGCTTCTTTGATGTAGTGACAGTCGTATTCGACAGGGACTCGACAGAGATTGAATACTATCCGCAGGCATATATACCGACTTATATATGATCCCGAAGGAAGCCAGCGGCCGGATGATGGCAAAGGAACAGGAACATATTTATTACATAGATATAACATAATGAACAATAATCACTATTGTATAATAATGGCCGGAGGCTGCGGGACACGCCTCTGGCCGATAAGCAGAAACAGCTGTCCAAAGCAGTTCATCAAGGCCTCTGACACCGGAAAGACTTTCATAAGGATGACCTACGAGAGATTCTCCGGCATCATCCCGCAAGAAAACATCATCGTCTCTACAACTGCAAGATACAGGGAACTTGTAAAGCAGAATATCCCGGAACTGAAAGACGAGAATATACTCATCGAGCCATACGGGCGCAACACCGCCCCCTGCATTGTCTATGCGACATACAGCCTGCTGAAAAGGAATCCGGATGCAGCAATGATTGTATCCCCGTCCGACCACCTTATAGATGACGAAGACAAATTCAAGGAGACAGCAATAAACGCCCTTGAATACGCGTGCAAAAACAATGTGCTCATGACCATCGGCATATTCCCTACAAGGCCGGACAGCAACTATGGATACATACAGGCAACAGGCGGCAGGAATGCATGCCATTCGCAGGACCCGGTAAAGGTAAAGACATTCACGGAGAAGCCGGACAAGGAACTGGCTAAAGTGTTTATCGACAGCGGTGAATTCTTCTGGAACTCAGGAATATTCGCATGGAGGGCAGAGACAATAAGGGAAGAGCTTGAAAAGCATCTTCCGGAGATTACAAACCTGTTCAACGGCTGGGAGAATGCAATCGGCACTGCGGCTGAGGAGGAATTCATCACAAGGGCATATACAGACTGCATGAACATATCCATTGACTACGGTGTCATGGAAAAGACAGACAGGGCATGGCTGTACCCGTCAACATTCAAATGGACCGATGTCGGGTCATGGGAGTCCCTGCAGGAATACTACAATTCAAAGGATGCCAACGGCAATGTCGTGAAAGCCGCAAAGATGCTTTCCGAGGAATGCGGTGACAACCTTGTGATGTCAAAGGTGGACGGGAAGCTTGTCGCCATCAAAGGCCTTAATGACTTCATTGTCATTGACACGGATGACGTGCTGATGATCTGCCCTAAAGACGACAGGAAGTTCAAGGACTTCATCGCAGGGCTCGCAATGCCCGGATATGAGAAATACAGATAAATAATTATAAACAATTAAGAGAATACATCATGGCACTCGAACAACAGATCCAGTCAGATATCATTGCTGCAATGAAGGCAAAGGAGACAACACGCCTGGCTGCAATACGTGGAATCAAGGCAGCAATTCTCCTTGCAAAGACAGCGGAAGGCGGCAACGGTGAGATCTCTGATGCAGAGATTGTGAAAATCATACAGAAACTCGTCAAGCAGCGCAAGGAAAGCGCGGAAATCTACACACAGCAGAACCGCCCTGAACTGGCAGAGAATGAACTTGCAGAGGCAACTGCAATGGAAGTATATCTACCGAAACAGCTGGATGAAGCCGAAGTGGAGGCAATTCTTTCGGGAATCATTTCAGAAATAGGGGCATCACAGCCTTCAGACATGGGTAAAGTCATGGGCGTAGCTACAAAGAGGCTTGCAGGACAGGCGGACGGCAAGCTTATCTCCACTCTTGTCAAGAAACTTCTGGCCAGATAAGACTGGAGAGCGTAAAACGCAATCAAATAACATTCCGACAATTGTGCAATGACGGGTGCCGAGATTTTGGCACCCGTCATTGCACAAAACAATATATATCAACAAGTTACATTTTATACCTACATTGCATAGTCGGTAACATTACGTACCCCCTGGATGTCACCGTCCTGCACTTTGTTGCCGAACAGCATCTCCAGGTCTTCCCATGAGACCTCAACAGACGGAGAAAAATCCTCTGACATGAAATATCCGACAAGGCTTGCGATATAGGCCTGCCCCTCCGGAGTTCCGGAAATGGCATCGAAATCCGTTGTGCAGACAAGCAGCTTTCCACGCCCGACGGCAAATTCAAAGAGGATTCCAAGCTTATGGTTACGTTCGATATTGTCTATGACCTGCACTATCGGGAAATAGTCTTTTGGAAGGACATCCAGAACCATAGGGCGGGAATTGCGTGAAATGCTCCACCACTGCCAGTCGCTCCGCCCGTCATTAGGGAAAAGCGCAAGTGCAGGATGAGCAGGGTCCGCAAGGACAGAAAGAGTCCCTGGAGACACTTCCCTGCCGGCATTCTCGGAAATCGTCTTGAACATCGACCAGTTCCAGTAGTCCGGCGTGAAAAGCCCTCCGACACTGCAAAGCTCTATATCGGCATGGTCTGGCACAAGCAGGACACTGCCACCTTCGTCAAGGCATTTCTTTACTTTTCCGTCCAGACATCCTGAAAACACAGGAGATTCTCCTGAGGTGCACTGTTCCGAATCGTCCTGGACATCCCCGGAGCACGATACCGCAAAAGCAGAAGCCAATCCATTATGAGCAGTCATTCCTGGATAGCTGCAACATATGTCCGGATATACCCAAAGGCTGTATGAGTTGCTCCAGACACAGGCAGAAGGCAACTCCATGGCAGCTCCGCAACCGGCACAATCCTCAACTTTCAGATGAAGCACAGCCTTGAACGGCACATCTTTACAGAATGTTCCCCACGGAACAGCGACACTGCCTGCCTTTCCGACTTCCCCCTGTGCAACAAACGCATCTACAACACCGGAAATCCCCTTGTGACAAGACTCGCCTTGACGACTATGCTTGCATTCGCCACAATGCTCCCCGGCCGGCACAGCCTCCAGGCTCCATTCGACACGGCATTCAAGGTCTTTTTCAAGATAGTTGGACAGCAATATGTCAAAGTGCAATGTATCCGCTGTACTCCAGCAATAATCCTCAAACACGGCAAGCGGCACAACAGGCGAACAGAATCCACGGAACACTTCAGGCTCAACTGCACCTTTCGAGTCCATGAATGCATCAAGAATTCCCACAAGGGCAGAACCCTGTCCGGGATAGTCCTGCAGGTCAAGCATCTGGAACCCTCCAAATCCAGGAGTACGGAAAGCATATTCCATATCCGCCTTGTAGCAGTCAACAACAAACCGGCCCGTCGCCTCCGCAAATTGCCCTGCCTGTCCGGAAAGGCCGTTCTCGTCAAGACGGCTACGGAAAATCTCCAGGTTATATGGATACAGCACGCCTTTATATTTCTCTATCTGCGAATAATCCGGATACATCTGGAACTGGCAGGTCTCGTGCCCCACAACAGGAACCGGAGACCTGGAGATTGCCCCTGCATAGTCCCCTGATGTAGAGGGACGTGTATTGTTGAGTATACCTCCCTTTTCCGCATCGACATATGCAAATGAAGTGCGGGCATGAGAACTGTATCCCTCTCCCCAGCCGACACGGCATGTGACAAAGAAATCCTCCCCTTCCTGCGGCCCGAGCCATCCGAGGTTGTTATTGGAGCCGAAGCAATACAGGTGACGGCCATCTGATGCACGGAAAGACTCAATCCACTCCCTCATGAGCGTTACATCCCCATGAAGTTCATTCCCAAGCCCAAGCATCATGAAAGACGGATGGCTGCCATATTCTTCAAGAAGCATACGTGCCTCACGGAGAAGAAACTCATTCAGTTCCTCATTCTCCCTCTCGATTGCCCCCCAGAGCGGAAGCTCCGTCTGAATATATATACCCTCAAGGTCAGCCGCCTCAAAAGCCGCTGCAGGAGGTGTCCAGGAATGGCACCTGTAATGGTTGATTCCATATTCCTTTGCCCTTGCAAAGACTTTGCGCCATGAGTCCACATCCATAGGGGCATAGCCGGTCAACGGGAAGACACATGCATCATGCTTTCCGCGCAGGAACGTCCTGAACCCGTTGAGAATAAACTGTGTGCCTGCCGTGGAAAAGTCCCTGAGACCGAACTCAACCTGCCCTGCATCACGGATTCCATCTGCATCAAGGCTTGCCTGCACACGGTACATCACAGGATGGAACTCGCTCCAGAGGAAAGCCTCGTCACCAAGGGCCAATGTGAATGCCAATTCATTCTCACCCCTGGCAAGTGAAGCAATGAAAGACTGCGCCACGGTCCCGGCGGACGCACGCTTCCTTGCAGCAGACCCGGCTCCGGCAGCCTCAAGATTGAAAGGCATGGCTGTAAGGTGGATCTGCGCCTCACGGACATCACGGTCAGACACGACATTGATTCTTATCTCAACCTCCCTGCGCTCCGCAGAAGGCCATGCACTTATACGCCCGAGACGGACCGGCTCCATTGCCTCGATATAGAATTCCCCAAGCACACCATTCCAGTTCGTCTGTGTAGATTCACACCATGCGTGAGAAGACTGAATCTCTTTCGGCACAGCAGCTCCCGAATTATCTATACGGACTGCAATGTCATGAAGCCCAGGCTCAAGAGACGGAATCTCATAGATATGGGGAGCATACAGATGGCTGAGATGGCCTATGCTGTCCCCGTCTATCCACAGCGTGCTCGGCTTTGTCCTCTCCATTACCAGACGGAGCGGCTTGCCGGAAAACGAACGCGGTATGCGTATCTTTCTTTCATATACAAGCTCCCCCTCGAATGTATACAGACGCCCGAGACGGCTTGTGACCGCAGAGTCAAGGCCATATTTCCCGATACGGCTTTCATCTGTTGTCCCTGGGAGACGGCACTCCCCCAAAGATGTCGACCACTCCCCGGAAAGGTCTATTCTCTTCCTTGAAGAAAAGCCATTCCCCGCAGAACATCCCGACAAGACCGCAAGCAGGACAAAAAAAACGGCAAGCCATGCAAGATGGAGAACGTTCTGTCCCATTCGGCCCGCCCTTATTTCACTACGCATTATCAATATGTATATTATATTTAAACATAGTGCCAGGGGGCATATCAGAAAGCCCACCTGGCACAATTACAATGAATTACTCTGCCTCAAGGTAGAGCACCCGGCTCGACCAGTCATTCTGCAGATGATAGTCCACAATGTGACGGTAAGGTATCTCCAGGCCATTCTCCATCAGGAACTTTCCGCTGAAGGCCTTGCCCTCGTATGGCAGAAGCACGTTGTCAATGCGGTTCAGCTCACGGACACGGTAGAGCCTGTCAGGATCAAGCCCGGCCATCCTGACTTTCGGGAAGTGCTGGTCGCAGAATGTCTCTAATTTCCACCAGTAGAACACCGCCTGCGACTTGTCTGCCGAACAATACATCATGGAGGC
This sequence comes from uncultured Bacteroidales bacterium, assembly GCA_947179325.1. Taxonomy (GTDB): domain Bacteria; phylum Bacteroidota; class Bacteroidia; order Bacteroidales; family UBA932; genus Cryptobacteroides. Next base: position 13,090 of record CAMXAU010000024.1, read on the forward strand.
CATGTCAAGACCGTCATACGGAGACACAAGCCTGTAGATGTCACCGAACTGCACAACCGGACGGATCATCTTGTACTCCTCAATGGCATTGCGGCACAGGGCAATCTCCTCCGGCGTCATGTTCTTTGGCTGAATCTCCATGCCAAGACGGCCGCTCATTGCAACATCTATCCTGAACTTCATAGGGATTGTCCTGAAGGTCTGATGGTTAGGCGCGGCGCTGATATGCGAGGCCATTGCTATCGCCGGGAAGAAGTATGACGTTCCCCACTGCATGTACACTCTCTGCAGGGCATCTGTATTGTCGCTCACCCAGAACTCATCGAACCAAGGCATCACACCATAGTTGGCACGTCCGCCGCCGCTTGCGCAGGCCTGTATCGTGATGTCCGGATACTTTGCACGGATACGGTCACAGACCTTTGCAAAACCACGGTGATACTCAATATACATATGGCTCTGCCTGTCTTTAGGAAGGTACTGCGAACCGTGGTTCATTATCGCCATATTCGCATCCCATTTGATATAGTCGATTTCAGAATTCTCCGTCATGATGTCGTCCACAATCCGGAACACAAAATCCTGTACGGCCGGATTGCCAAGGTCAAGTACAAGCTGAGTGCCGCCACGTCCCGTAACAGGGTCACGCTGAGGCGCCTTGATTACCCAGTCAGGGTGTTTTTCATAAAGTTCGCTTACCGTATTGGTCATTTCCGGTTCAATCCAGATGCCGAATTTCACACCATGCTTCTTCGCGCATTCGACAAGTCCGGGAACTCCTCCGGGAAGTTTCTTTGTATCCACCTGCCAGTCACCCAGGGCGCAATTGTCCGTGAGACGCGGATACTTGACTCCGAACCAGCCGTCATCCATGACGAAAAGTTCACCTCCCATGGAGGCAATGTCTGCCATCATCTGGTCCATTCCCGGCTCATTGATGTCGAAATACACACCTTCCCAGCTGTTCAGAAGAATCTTGCGCAGACGGTCACCGTGGGCAATTCTGTGGCTGCGTGCCCATCTGTGGAAATTGCGGCTCGCACCGCTCAGCCCCTCGTCAGAATACGTCAGTGCCAGTTCCGGCGTCCTGAAGACCTCCTTTGAGGCAAGGACGTATGCCGAATTGTCCGGATTGATGCCGGCAAAGAACGAATGCCAGTCCGTATCATCAGTGTCAATGCGGAGTTCATAATTGCCGCTGTAGCAAAGGGCAGCCCCAATCACACGGCCCGAATTCTCCTGTGGCCTGCCGTCAAGCGAAAACATGACCTCAGAGTGTGCAGTATGTGAATTGCGGACACCGTCCTTGTTCTTGATCATCTTAACACCGGGCAGAAGAGGCTCCTGCACAAGCTGGCCCTCATTTGCCCATGTCCCGGAAAGATGGCTCAGCCACACTTGCCCGCGGCGGACAGGAAGAAATCCTGAATCGAAACGCGTAAGGGTGACAGGCTTTTTGCCGAGGTTCTCGATTTCAGTCCATGTCTCGATCATGTCCACATCCATGTATGCACGCCAGCAGACCTTGACAGTCAGCGGGTAGACCGTGTCCTTCAGCAGGACCTCCGTCAGTTGCGATCCTTCCTCTGTCTTCTGTGACCAGCTTTCCACCCTCAGGTCCGTGGACATGTTCCCGTCCGGATATGTCGCAGCAAACGCGGCTTCTGCAGGACACCTCATACCGTATGCAGGATAGGCATCCACACCGTTAAAGCCTGCATCACGGATATATCCGAAGTCTGTATCCGTCAATGCAGAACCGAAATAAAGGATCTTGAGATGCCGGCCTTCCGGTGCATCTATGACCATTTCCGTAGAAGGGGTTGAAACCCGTATCTGCGCAGCCACCGCCAAACATGAAAGGGCTGACGCTGCCAAAAGAGCTATTTTTCTGTACATGCGTTATAAATAATTATCAGTGTTGCTGTTCCAAGGCGTTACTTGATGATTCGTAGGGCTTATGGCCTGGCAGAGAGTGTCCGTCGCACAAGGCGTCCCCAAGGCTTGATATATTCCTCTTCCCACGGGCCTTCCGAAGTCACGAAAGGAAGAAGCATGGAACAGGTCTCCAGCTTGTCAGACAAAGACCACATCGCATAGCTGATGCCGCGTTCATCCATCCATGATACCCATTCATCAAAAGACTCTGCATCAAGCGCACCGTCACCGTCAGCCCCCATGCCTCCGCACTCTGAGACAAAGACAGGCAGTCCCTTGGCCAGGGCATAGTCTCCCCTTTCACGAAGATACTCCTTATGAGTACCGGCATAGAAGTGCAGGGTGTACATTATATTTGTGAATCCTTCGACCGGATTGTCGGCCGCGAGATGAATATCCTGGTCCCAATGAGGGCATCCCAAAAGAATCACCGGGTCTGACGGGTCGATTTCCCTGATCATGGCAATCAGCTCTGTATGATAGGCTTTCAGGTCTTCCCAGGAATCCTCGACAGGTTCATTGAAAAGTTCGTATATCACATTCGGGACTCCCTTGTAGCGGTTTGCCATGATGGTGAAGAATTCCTTTGCCTCTTCAAGGCGGATTGAGTGCGAATGCCAGTCAATTATGACATATTTCCCCTCCCGGATTGCCGCATCGGCCACTGTCTGTGCCGCAGCAAGCGCCTCCTGAGGGAAGTCGCAATAGCCTCCGTAAAGCTCCACCCCGATTGCAGCACGGACGACATCAGCACCCCAGTCCTGCGAAAGGGTCCTTACCGCACCGTCATTGTAGAAGCGGGGCCAGAGGTTATGCCACCCGAGGCTGACTCCTTTCAATTGTACCGGCTCACCGGACTCGTTTACCAAGGCTGTGCCTTCAACATGCAGCCTTTCCACCTGTGGTACGATGTCCGCCCTGTTGCAGGCGAACAAGACAAGCATTGCTGCAATTGCTAAATGTAAGTTTTTCATATTGTTTATGTTATTATCAATTATCAAGAAGTTTCTCCAGACAAATATTTTGGTCCTTATCTGACACATACGGAATCCATAAGTCCAGCAAAGGCATATACCCGGCTTGGCAAGAGACTGGACATTTTTCAGATATGACTGATTATGAACAATCTGCAAGCCAGGTACGACTTGTATGAACGGTCCGGCACTGCCAGGCATTTCCGGCGTCAGATAAGATGCTTCAAGCTAAGCTGCGCGGCGGATTTCGAGCTGCGCCTGAATCTCTTTCATCTTCTTGGTCGTCAGAGGATAGATTGAGATGAAGGCCAGAGAAAGGGCAGCCACACCGGCCGGCACAAAGCTCATGATTGCACGCACCCATATAAGGGCTGACTCAGTCTGTACGGCACCAGCTACAGTGCTATAACCGACAGCAGCCAGGATTGCAGTCACGGCAGAACCTCCGATTGCACCTCCGAACTTCTGGGCCATTGAAGAAGACGAGAAGATAAGGCCTGTGGATGCCGTATTGAATTTAAGCTCAGCATAGTCAGCAATGTCGGCATACATGCTCCATACAAGAGGAGAAACGATACCTGTCAGGATGGAAATCACCACCTGGAGAAGCATCATGACCCAATATCCGGCAACTGTGCAAGGCACAAAGAAGAATGCGGAACTGAGGACAATCAGGAGAATAAGGCAGGCCATGAATGTAGTCTTCTTGCCTATCATCCTTGTAATCATAGGAGTCATTGCCACTCCGGCCATGTTTGCAACCTCACCGACAGCGAAGAAGATTCCTGCATAGAAAAGGAACTCTGTAGAGAATATGCTGAGGGTCGCCCCGTCACCGATTATGCTTGCAAAGAAGAACGGGCCTACCGTATAGCGCACTGCATTGAAGAAATTGAAGAACAGCACTCCTCCGAGAAGAATCCACCATGGGGCATTCCTGAAGAGCGACCCGAGGTCAGACACCACGGAAGTCTCTTTCTTCTCGCTCTTGACCTTCTCGCGGGTCATCACAAAGGTAAGGCAGAACAGGATGGCACAGCAGATTGCGACAACAATCATTGCATACTGCCATGATGAAGGGTCATTCACATTGCCCTCTATGCCCTGCATCCTGTTGAAAGCCTTGCAAAGAGGCTCCCATCCGGCAAGGACGATAAAGCTTCCGGCATATGCGAAGAACATGCGGAAAGACGAGAATACGGTCTTTTCATCTGAATCGGAGGTCATCACGCCGAGCATGGCCCCGTAAGGTACATTGATGGCAGTATAGACAGTCATCATCAGGATATAGGTGACATATGCCCATATACGCTTGCCTTCATACTCCATGGCCGGCGTCGTGAACAGTAGAACTCCGGCTACAGCAAACGGGATTGCAATCCACAGGAGATAAGGGCGGTATTTTCCCCATTTTGTTGAAGTCCTGTCGGCAATCACGCCCATCATAGGATCTGAAATGGCATCCCACACACGTGTAATAAGCATAAGGAATGTCGCATCCACCAGACTTAATCCGAATATTGTTGAATAGAAAAACGGCAGATAGGCCGTGAATATTTTCCAGAACATTGAAGAGGACATGTCACCGAATCCATATCCGATCTTCTCAGAAAGCGGAGCCTTTGCAGGCTGATTGACAGAGATTTTTTCTGACATAGTAACGTGGTTAGGTTTATGTTTGCGCACCATTGCGCAAATCCTTGCAAATATACTGATTTTTGGTTGTTGTTCCTATACATCAGTTACATAAATCTGAATCCGTAGAATCGCACAATTGTAAATACAGGTACACCAGGGAAACCCTGTGCCTACTCATATATGTTGGAAAATCTGGAGAGAAATATTTTAACCCGCAAAATACAAGTACCACCTATTCAGTTGATTACGCAATAACGGGTACCGAAATTTCGGCACCTGTTATTGCGTGACACACTTATAATCAAGCGATTACATTTTACACATTTAGGATTGCATGTGGAAGTGCATACCATTTACGGTATAGGTTATCCACCGGGATTAGCGCGGTTCCTCACCGGAAGTGCAAGTTATCGAAGGAGCCATTTGTCACTGTCATGACATTCCCGCTGTTTTTGTCTAAAGCCGTAAATTCAAACTCGCCAGACATGACTTTTGCCTCACCGGAATCTGTAAAAACAATCCATCCGTCTGTCACATAATATTCGTAAAAATCACCGTCCAGTCGAAAGCGGACTCCGGTATTAAAATAATTAGTCTCTTTAAGAATATATTTTTTCCCGAATTCAAACTGATCTTTCCCTTCTACCAAAGACAGCTGAAGACGGACAACGTCTCCTCCCTCTGTAGACATATTCCGCACAATTGTGACGTAAAATTCATCACCGACATTTCCACAAGTATGCGGATAGTCTCTACTGAAAAAGTTTATAAATTGAAAGTCATCACTTGTGAAGTCAACCGAATTGAATTCAGGGGAATTGACACGCATTCGAATTGGGTCTTTTATAGTTGATACAAGAATATTTCCGAGTATCTCATCAAAAGTACAAGAAGAAACAGAGGTGCAGGCCACGAACGCCGCAACAAGCAACGGAATAAGACTTTTCATAGCACAGAACTTTCAATATGAAACAAATAAAAACATTTTTCTTCATATTTGCAACCATTCAAGGCAAAAACAAAAAACATCAACAAGCAGATAGGATTATAAAAGGAAAATAATAACTTTGTGATATTTATACACTAAAAATAAAAACAAGTGCTTATGAAACTTAAATATCTTTTTTTGTTTATCATTACATGTATTATATTCTCATGCAAAAACGACCCGACACTCCAGAAGCCAATTGTTGAATATAATTACTGGGGCGACGAAATCATCTGCAATGACACAGACATGACTTTAAGCATAGAGATGCTTGGAGAGAACGGCATAAACAGAATGATCGCATTGGATCCTGACGGCAAGGACACTTTAGGGATTCCCGTTTTAACTTATAGACTTGACGCATGCATACAAAACAGCAGCGAAGTACACATTTTCTCTGAAGGTGAGATGATTGCAAAATTTGTAAAAGGCGGAGAGTGGCTGACAGAATACGAATATGAAGAAATGGAATATCCTGTTGTCATTGACGGGAAGAAATGGATTGAAGATAAGCCATGGCCAAGATACAGGTATCATATAAATGAAAGACTTATTTCAAGCGGGGCAATTTCAGATTCAATAGAATAACGGGCACCCGGCAGCAGACTTCAGGCAGAAAACAGCCTGCTGCCGGACATCCGTATAAATCTTTACTTCAGATTTTTGTCTACCAATTTATTCAGTCTCTTCACTGTCTCCGAAGTGGTCAGCCCGTCAGGCTCCGTGTTCATGCAATAGTCAACGAGGCGGTCAACCGTGGAAGTCGCGACATGCATCCTCGTGTCGCTTGAAGCATAATAGATGAACACCTTGCCGTCCTCATCTGCAATCCAGCCGTTGGCGAACAGCACATTCATGACATCTCCCACGAACTCCTCGCCTTCCGGAACCATGAAGAAGCCGGCCGGATCGGCAATCACCTTTGTCGGGTCTTCGAGCGAAGTCATGTACATATACAGCACATACCTGAGTCCGGAAGCGCATCCGCGCACCCCGTGTGCAAGATGAAGCCATCCCTTAGGGGTCTTTATAGGATGAGGGCCTTCACCGTTCTTTACCTCACGGATTGTATGGTAATGACGGCTGTGTATTATCTTTTCTTCTCCGATTTCTACATTCTCCATGCTGTCGACAAGTGCCCATCCGATTCCCCCGCCGTTTCCTGCATCAATGAAACCGTCCTGCGGACGTGTGTAGAGAGCATATTTTCCGTCAACAAACTCAGGGTGCAGCACCACATTGCGCTGCTGTGAAGATGACTTCATGTCCGGAAGCCTCTCCCAGTTGACAAAATCCTTAGTCCTCGCCACACCGGCTGCTGCAACGGCAGAAGACAGGTCACCGGAAGCTGCAGAAGGGTCCTTGCGCTCCACGCAGAATATGCCGTAGACCCAGCCGTCCTCATGCGCCGTGAGACGCATGTCATAAATGTTGGTTGCAGGCTCACCGTAATCAGGCATTGTCACAGGACGGTCCCAGAAACGGAAATTATCTATTCCGTTCGGACTTTCCGCCACAGCGAAAAACGACTTCCTGTCAGCAGCCTCGACCCTCACAACGAGAAGATATTTGCCGTTCCACTTGATTGCACCGGAATTGAATGCCGCATGGATTCCGAAACGCTCCATAAGATAAGGATTTGCATTTCGGTCAAAATCATAGCGCCAGAACAGCGGTGCATGCTCTCCAGTCAGGATAGGATACTTATAGCGCTCGTAGACGCCATTGCCCTCTATAGGCTCGTTTTTTCTTGTGATGAGAGCCTCATGTTCATTCTGAAGCCACTCTTTTCTTTCATCGAATGTCATATCTATGTGTTTTTTCAATTCTTATCTTTCTGTATCTGAAATAACGCGGGGCCAGCCGTCAGCGTTGGCTGAAATGCCCAGAAGCAGCCGGTGCATCACCGGATCAGGACAATGCCCTCCAGGCCTGCGAATGCCTTGAAATCGTCTGCGGAGTCCTGGCCTGGCCAAGGTGCATAGAAGTGTCCCGGCTGGTCACACGCATTCCTCCATGTCAACACATATGCAACAGGATAGTCCTTGATTGCAGGATAAAGCACTCCGGTCCACCATGATGCATCCGGAATGCCTTCATAACCGGTCTCCGTCAAGGCGAGCAGTTTTCCGTGTTCCTGTCCGACCTTCACCATGATGTCAAGGGCATTCTTCAGTTCCGCCGCATACTGCTCTGCCGGCCCATACTGGTAGCAATCGACACCGATCATGTCAACCATGGCGTCGCCCGGCCACCTTTCCATATAAATTTCCTCAGTCACACCGCCTGCCCCTGGAGAATAAGACCACACAAGATTGTCAAGCCCTCGCTCAGAAACCATATAATCATATGTCATTTTCCACAGGGCCTTATACTGCTCAACAGTACACAGGTCACGGCCCCACCAGAACCAGCTTCCGGTATGCTCATGCCACGGACGGAAAATCACAGGGACAGCCCTGCCGTCAGAAGTCCTGAAAGACTCCAGATAGTCTGCCGCACGGGAAAGCCACTCCATGAAAAGTTCATGGCACTGCCCACCCTCAAGAACCGAGGCGACAACCTCTTCCGAAGAAATGTCCCACGAATCACCGCCGGTAAGCGGGTTGCGCGGATGCCACGAGAAAGTGACGGTTCCTCCCCTTTCATAATGCGCAAGAGCTGATGCACGCATCTGCGAAAATAGATTTCCGTCAAGATTGCGGTCATTCCCAAGCTCGATTCCGCCGAGGTCAAGACCGTATACCGCAGGATATGAGCCGCAGACATCCTTCACATCAGACTGCACGTATTCACTGGCATCAGCATCAAGCCTCCACGTGTGCCCGTACATAAGGTCATCCTGGTGGCCGTACATGATTTTCCCGTCTTTGACACCGCCGGCAAGGGAAGCCAGCAATTCATCTGCCGGAGTCATGCTTTCAATGCTGCCGGCACAAGAGGAGATTACAGCGGAAATTGCCATAAAGGTCATAGGTTTCAGTATATTTCTCATAATTATTATTGATTTTCTATTTCACCGGTGCGTTTTCATAGACACTTTCAAGAGTGTATGAAGCATCTTCATCGTTCATAGCGCGCGTCATCGCTTCGACAGCCTTGCGCGCCCCGTCAGAGCAATACTCGCCCGTACCGTGATTGATGAAGGCATGCCTCTCTTCTCCGGCGCCTGATGCACCGTTATCCCAGACAAACGGAGCCACACCGTACGTCTTCGCAGCCTTTACCACATATTCAAACCAATACTGCTGGAATGCCTGTTCCCTGTCTGAAGCACGGTTGACGCATCCCATTTCTCCGAGATACACAGGAATGCCGCCACTGACATACTTGTCATAAAGTTTCGCAAAAGCAGCCTTTACCTGCTCCTCTCCGGAACCAGGAGCTGCCTTTCCAGCCGCTGCGGTATGCCCCCATTCCGAATATTTTGCAGTCAGGGTATACTCGCTCGGGTCATAGTAATGGACCGCCACAATAATGCGGTCCCGGACCTTGTCGGAAGGCATCTCGAAATTCTCTATTGTCAGCTCCACATTTGTGCAATACCCCGGCACAGCAAGAAAACGTGAAGAATTATTGCCCCCTGCTGCACGCACTGCATCTATAAACACCTGGTTCCACTCATTGAGGCAACGGTACTGCCTGCCGCCGTCGGTCCTGTTGGATCCCCAGCCCCAGCCGCCGTCATGAATCTCGTTGAACGACTCGAAAATCAGGAAATCCCCTTTATCAGCGAACCTTTCTGCAATCTGTGTCCACATTGCAGAAATCTGCTCTTTCACCTTCGCATTCACATCCTCATTAAGCGCAGCAGTCTTGATGTCAAGCCAATATTTGCTGTCACCCCCGTCATGATGTATGTTCACAATCGCATTCAGTCCTGCATTTTCAGCATATCCCACGACCTCGGCAACCCTGTCAAGCCACGCAGCATCTATCTCGTAGCCAGGCGCTTCCCCTATATGCCCGAGCCAGGTCACAGGTATGCGCACAGACCTGTATCCGACCTCTTTGAGCTTGTTGAACAATGCCTGCGATGCCTTTGGATTGCCCCAGAAAGTCTCGCCTGCCACACCGTTGTTATGCGCGTCAAGCTGATTCCCGAGATTCCATCCCATGCCAAGTTTCCTCATCACCTGCCAGGCAGCATTCTCCGTCGGCTCCGGCACAGGATCGTCACCCTTGGCTTCCTGGCGGACCTCGACATATTTCTTTTCATCACCGGCAACAACCGAGACGCGCGTAATCCTCTCCTCCCTGACAGTGTTGGCATATGCAGTAACTGTAACGACATATTTCCCGGCTTCTTCAGCCGCGCTTGAGGACACGGCTATCCAGTCCGCCCCAGGCACGACATAAAGCCTTTCCGATGCAACGGCCGCAAAAGCCTGTTCACCTCCGGCAGCGGAAAACTCGAGCGACGTCCTGTCTATATCAAGAGGCACAGAGGCTCCGTTTCCGGCATTGTTTTCCGGAGTACAGCATTGCGGCACAAGGCTGACAAGCACCGCAGAAAAAGCAAGTATAAAATATTTGATTGTTTTCATCAAGCAACAGATATTTTTGGTTTACAGAAACAGCTCAACCTCATGATGACCAGGCTCATACGGGATATATGCCCTTTTCTGTCCGGAAGAGCCGTGATGTATCGTTATGTCATATTCAGCATCACGGAAAACGCGGTGCACCCTGTATGTGCCGATGCCGGCAGGAAGACAAGGCTCCACGACCAGTCCGTCATAGTCAGGACGCACGCCGAGGAGATACTCCGTGACAGTATGCCAGTTCCATGCAGCCGTACCCGTAAGCCAGCTGTTCTTTCCTTCTCCAGGACGTGCAGCATCCTTTCCTGCAACCATCTGGCAATAGACATACGGTTCGACCTTGTGGAGAGCCTGGTCCGTAATGAATGCAGGAGAAATCTTGCAATAGTGCTCCCATGCATCGTCACAGCGGCCCGCGATGGCCTCGGCAATTATTATCCACGGATTATTGTGGCAGAAGATGCCGGCATTCTCCTTATAGCCCTGGGGATATGACGAAATCTCCCCATACTCAGGAAGATAATGCGTAAATGCCGGATTGTTCAGCACTATTCCATGCTCACAGTCAAGCATGGCTTTCACGCTGTCAAGGGCCTTGCCGCACAAGCCTTCATCCGCTCCGATTCCGGCCATTGCGCACCATCCCTGGCTCTCTATGAATATCTTGGCCTCACTGCACTCGTGCGAGCCGACCTTGTTGCCATAATAATCGTATGCACGCAGGAACCACTCCCCGTCCCAGCCGTATTTCCTTACGGCCTCCTCCATGTCAGCCACAGATCCGGCGACAGAAGAAGAATCCATGGACAGGCGGTCGAGAAGCCTTGCGAACTCCTTACCGACAACGACATACAGCCCGGCAATCATAAGAGACTCGGCCTTGCTGCCCTCTGTCTTGTTCTCGGTAGTCTGGAACGACTCGTCAGGGTCGGATGAGAAACAGTTGAGGTTCAGGCAGTCATTCCAGTCTGCCCTTCCGATGAGCGGAAGCCCGTGCGGGCCGAGATGCGCCCCCGTATAGGCAAAACTTATCCTGAGATGCTCCAATAGCGTCTTTTCGCTGCCGGGTACATTGTCAAACGGAACCATTTCATCAAGTATGCCGAAGTCTCCCGTCTCCTTCAGATATGCGAATGTACCGAACAGCAGCCACAGCGGATCATCATTGAAACCTCCGCCGATGCCGTCATTACCTCTCTTGGTAAGAGGCTGGTACTGATGGTAGCAGCCGCCGTCAGGGAACTGCGTGGCGGCGATGTCAAGAATACGCTCCCTCGCCCTGCCAGGTATCTGGTGCACAAAGCCCACAAGATCCTGGTTGGAGTCACGGAAGCCCATGCCACGGCCGATTCCGCTTTCAAAGAAACTTGCACTCCGGCTCATGTTGAAAGTCACCATGCACTGGTACTGGTTCCATATGTTGACCATCCGGTCCAGCTCAGGGACAGAAGATGCGACCTGGAATTTGCCGAGCAGCCCGTCCCAATAGCCACGGAGCCGGTCAAAGGCATTGTCCGCCTTCCCGGAAGTCGAGAACTCATCAAGCAGAGCATATGCACGGCTCTTGTCTATAATGTATGAACATGAATTTATCTCATCACCTGCAGGCGGAATGAATTTCCCGTCTTCAGGATTCTCCACATAGCCAAGGACAAAGACCAGTTCCTCAGTCTGCCCCGGCTCAAGCCTCATCTTTATGCAATGGGATGCCACAGGACTCCAGCCATGGGCCACAGACATTCCGGACCTGCCGTTCAGTACTGCGTCCGGGGCATCAAAGCCATTGTACATGCCGAGAAAAGACTCCCTGTCCGTATCAAAGCCGTCAACAGGAACATTCACGCCATAGAAAGCATAGTGATTGCGCCTTTCACGATATTCTGTCTTGTGATAAATGACACTTCCCTCTACCTCAACCTCTCCGGTAGAGAGATTCCTCTGGAAATTCTCCATGTCAGTCTGGGCATTCCAAAGACACCATTCCACAAAAGAAAACAGAGTGAATTCCTTCGCGGTGGAACCGACATTCGTCAATGTCACCTTCTGTATCTCACATCTTCTGCCGAGAGGTACAAAGAACAGTTCGCTGACCCTGAGTCCGTCTTTTTCTCCGGTAATGCGTGTATATCCCATCCCGTGGCGGCACTCATAGAAGTCCAGAGGGCTCTTGCAAGGCTTCCATCCGGGACTCCAGACTGAACCGCCGTCATTTATGTAGAGATAGCGTCCACCGTCATCGGCCGGGACACTATTATAGCGATAACGCAGAATCCTGCGGAATTTTGCATCCTTAAAGAAACAATATCCGCCCGCAGTCGGGGAAATGAGGGAAAAGAAATCCTCTGTCCCGAGATAATTTATCCACGGCCATGGGAGCTTGGGGTCTGTTATCACAAACTCCCTCGCCTCGTCATCAAAATGTCCGTATATCTTCTTGTCCATAGCAATCAATGTTTTGCAGCTTCAGGCCCAGGTCACGAAGCTCTGTCTACTTCAGCGACGGCATATCCTCCCTGCCCAGGGTATAAGGCCCTGACATCACTTTATTCCACAATTCAAGAGTATTGAGCGGATAGTCAACCGGCGTAACGGAAAGGTTTCCGGAACTGTCCGCAGACGGCCACACCATAAACCATGACCATTTGTTGCCTGCTGCCATGCAGGCTTCCGGATCAGGTATATGTCCGCATTCGCTGACTGTTACCAGTTTCTTGCCGTCCGTCAGCTCCACAAGGGCATTGTACTGCCTGTCTTTTGCACCTGTGTTGTTTTCGTATATGTCAACACCTACAATGTCCACGTAGTCGTTGCCCGGATACCAGTCTGCATACTGGTTCTCACAGCCTTCCGTGACATCAACCGTCCATACCCATATCAGATTGTCAAGTCCGTACACATTGGTAAACTGGTCATACATAAGCTTCCACAGTTTCTTGCATGCTTCAGCTCCTCCTCTGCCCCACCAGAACCATGCTCCGTTGGAGCCGTATTTATTGTAGTTTCCGGCCGCCTCATGGAGAGGTCTCCATATAACCGGAATGCCTGCTTCCTGAAGAAGCCCGAGATAGCCGGCCGCCTCTTCCAGGTCCTTCATTATAAAGTCATTCTGCCATGTGCCCTCTGTCAAGGCGGCGTTTATGTCGAATGACGTCTTGTCGCAATAGAAGTTGTATCCGTCAAAATTGTAGTTTTCCGTGCCGTTTTTCCATGCAGACTCACTGTCAGGGACATTCCAGTGCCACATATAGCTGACAAGGCCTCCGGCATTCCAATGCTCCTTCGCTGCCGAGATGTCGGAGTAGTTCTGCACCCAGCTCCATCCGGCAGGGGTCGGTGAGTACTGGAGGAAGATGAAGTCATATCCGGCAAGTGCAGGATGCTTTCCTGTGGCCTTATAGACAAGATCCACGAAATCGTTTGAATTAGAGCTGCTTGACTGCACGCCGGAGAGAGTCTTCACCCCACACTGCTCCACAAGGAAATTGTAGACATTCTTTGCGGCCGCGATGGCATCTGGATTAGAGAGTGAAGGGTCCGGGACAATGTCCAGCGCCGAGGCATCCTTTGTAGAGAATGTCAAACGGATCTCCTCCGCGATGTTTTCACGGTATCCCTTGACCGTACCCTCCGGCAGGACGACGGTATATGTCATTCCACGCTCCAGTCCGGTGACATCAATGGTAACTTCCGTCATGTAGGCATTGACACGGCTTACAGAGGCATCTCCGTCAACAGATATCAGATGCTGCTGTGCAGTCGGGCACATGACATTCTGGTCAAATGTCAGCACAAGGCTCAAAGCCGAGCCGAGAAGCCCGGACGCCCCGTCTTCCGGAGATGATGAAATCATTTTCGGGGGCACGTTTTTCACTGCCGGAGCATCGTCCGGCTTCTGGCATGATGCTACCAGAAGCAGCATCACTGATAGCAGAGATGATAATTTCCGCATAATGTAAAAGACGTTTTTAATTGGTTCCCGAGGAGGGTATCACCCCTCCCCGGAAAAGTATTCATGTTCAGTATATAGTTCCTACAGGAAAGATATCTTTGTGAATGTCACATATTTGCCCTGCAGGATAAGTGCAGATCCCCACCCCTGCTTCTCAGTAAGCGACTTGTAGACGTCACCAGTAGCACTGAATTCGATATAGCCTGTAGAAGCATCCGTATTGGAAGGCTTGAATGCCGGGCCGCAAAGAGCATCCGGACTTATTTCACCGTCATCTCCGTCCAAGAACCACTTCTCCCAGTGTCCTCCAAACACCTGGATCTTCCATTCTTCAAGATTCGATGGAGTGAAATAGACCCTGACTTTCTGGCCCTCTTTCAGACCAGCATTATTCCAGTCATCCTCGTTTCCGAATTCAAGATTGATACTCATATCGTCACTCGAGTACTCCTCGCCTTCCCATATTACCGTATCCATAGGGATTACGGTCCTAAGCGTTACCTTCTTAAGAGTATAGCTGCATCCTGTGATGATAAGGCCTCCGTTGGCAATCAAATCATCCAGGTTGACCTGTGTAAGAGGCACCTCGACAACCGTCTGTCCGGAAGTCATGTCAACAAACACCTGCTCAGGAAGTTCACCCCAGCCATCTCCATGCCTAAGGCTGAGCTGCCACCATCCAGCCGAAAAATCCTGCTCAAGTTCAAAGACAAGTGAGACCGCACCAGCAGAAAGATCCACTGAAGACCAATCGTATTTACCCCATGAAAGGTCTTCATTGCCACTCCAGTTGCCGCAATCCCAGCTGCCGGACCAGATAACCTTGTTCTTGATATTGTTAGGGATACAGTCAATGGTATATTCTACAGCACCATTATCAGAAACCAGCCTCAGCACAGTGCCGGAGCCCGCCATGTCAGGAAGAGAAATATAGAGGGACTTGCCGTTAAGAAGGAAGTTCACATCCTCTCCATTCACCTGGACACCTGTGAGCCTGTCCTCATTCTCGACAGGGACAATCAGCACTGTTCCGCCAAAGATGTCAGTTCCTGCCGCAGGAAGCTCTGTTATATAACATGCTGTAGGCTTGTCAACTGAAAGTGCATCGCACTCAACATATGTACCGTTGGCAAGATTAAGCTTGAGGGCACCGCTTGATGCAGTCGTAGGCACAGCAACAGTGATTACTGTCTCAGCAGGCTCTACCTCTACAGTAAGGTCACCGCCGAATGTAACGCTCTTCACCAGATCCAGGTCTTTACCGGTTATCACAAGGTCCGAACCGGCAGCTGCAGGGTTTGCGCTGTACTCCAACGCAACCGGCTTCACAAGAGAGAATGCAACAGCAGCCTCTTTGCCGTTTGCCATTATCAGGGTGACATCACCTTCCTGAGCCGTGTCAGGAACTATGAATGTTATCGCAGCTGACGCATACTCAAATTCTACCTCACCGGAATTAGGGAGAGACACGGCAACAGCCAGGTCAAGGTCTTTTCCGCTTATAGAGAGCGACGCATTCGCCTTTACAGGCTGAGGAGCAACCGCAAGTGAAGAAGGTACAACAGTCTCATATTCCCCGGCAACGGTTTCCGCTCCAGATTTTGCGATGAGGACGATTTCCCCGTCACCTGCCTCTGCAGGAAGGACAAATGTAAGTGAAGCATTGCCTGATGCGACCTTGAAGTCCTCAACAACGGCACCAGGAAGCTTTACAGAAGCCACATAGTTGAAATTCTTTCCAGTGACAGTCACAGTCTCGCCGGCTTTCCACCTTGGGACAGAAATCCCGGTTACCTCAGGGGCAGCCACAACAAGATCCTCCTCGAAATAGACGACATTCGGCATGACATCCCCGTCCTCTGTATTCAGTTCATCGATATCACCGAGACCTACAGCACCGGTACGGGCCTCAACAGGGACTGTCACCTGGATCTCATAACGTGTAT
Organism: uncultured Bacteroidales bacterium; assembly: GCA_947179325.1. Taxonomy (GTDB): domain Bacteria; phylum Bacteroidota; class Bacteroidia; order Bacteroidales; family UBA932; genus Cryptobacteroides. Next base: position 29,067 of record CAMXAU010000024.1, read on the forward strand.
GCTTGATGAAATCCTTCTCAGAGACAATCACGTTCTCTGCAAATATCACCTCATGCATAAGGTTCAGGTAGTCACCCTTTATTGTCAGCACATCACCGGCCTTGACAGATGCAGGAGAGAAGCTTTCAAGCTCAATCGGCTCAAGGTACGTAAGTTCTGTCTTTGTGACAATCTCCTGCCCATCAGCAGTCTTCAATGTGACAAGGCCTGGCTCCGGGCCATCCTTAGGTACAATGACACGGATTTCACTCGGCACTCCTGCCTGCACGACATTGATGTCGGTTATAGGTGAGACGCCAGGGATGATGACCTCGGCAACCTGGTCAAGGTTGCTTCCGAGGAAACGGAGTTCTCCGCCCCTCATGACAGGCTGAGGTCCATAGACATTGAGGGACACACCCTCTTTCGCATACTGGTCAGTGCTTACAAGCTCATCCTTGCAGCCGCTCAGAAGCGTAAGGCACATTGAAGCGAGTGCCAGAATATTGAATATCTTCTTCATAATCATTATCTGTTAGGGACAGCACGGATGTTGTCGATCTTGAAAATTGGAGAACATTCTGTACCATTCAGTCCTCCTGACCAAGGCCAGATCACCAATGACGCGAAATCATTTGGACTGCTGAGCGGAACAAGCCCTTCTGTACCGTCCGCATTGTATTTGAAGTCTGTAAACGGAATAGTGACAGTAATCCATTCACCGTCTGTATCGAATGAGCCTGCAGAAGCCCAAGGACGATAGAGGGCGCGGCTGAGTCCATTGTCAACCTGGATATATGTGTTGTTCTGCCAGCTGTCATTTGCACACTGCTCCGCACTGGTGAATATGATCTGCATTGCTCCTGCAGACCAAGGGTTGCTGGACGGAATGCAAAGCTCAAACTTGAAGGCCATGTTCTTGAAGTCTGTGAAGTCAATGAAATTACAGATAGGGACACCAGGACCTTCCGTGATGCTCATAGGGTCTCCGTTCCAGTTTCCGCACCAGAATGGAAGCTTATACGCCTCATTCCAGCCACCGTCCTCAGACAATGTATCCGGACCGAGCATTGCATAATCCCCGTCAATGCCGTTCTCGGAACTGTACTCGACCTTGATGTTCCATCCCTGAGGGATCACATCTGTAGTGCCGTCAAAGTCTGTGATGAGGCCCCTGCTGTCCTTGTAGCGGAACACGGACTCAGTCTTGCCGTAGATTGTAGTTACAGCCAGGCTGCCCTCCGGTGCCTCAGGCACTGTGAATGTAACGGCTGTCTTTGTGATCTTCATGCTCTCCCTGTCTACAGGAACCCCTGCAACAGTCATCTCGAGCGGCACATTAGGGTCATCCACGAAATAGTCTCCATAGAGAACGGCCTTTGTACCTGCCTTCGCATATTCACATGACATCGAAGTGACTGTAGGGCCTGGCACCATTACATGGAAATCAGCAGTCACGGTATCCTTGCGGGAGGTTATCATGTAGATCTTGTCAGAAACAAGATCCGGTATATTCTTAGGGACGCTCACAATAAGGGTGTTGTCCGTCATGAAGCTGGTATTCAGCACAGCCGGCTGATCATTGAAGTAAAGCTGGTGGATGCTGCGGAGATTGTTGCCGACAAGGCATATCTGGCTCTCCATGTATGCTTCAGTAAGCAGCGAGTCTGCAGAAGCCACGTCCACAGGACGGATATAATGCAGCTCAGGAAGCCCGTCAGCAAGCCTGAAAGCATCAGGCTGGTCTTCACAAGAGACAGCAAACAGGCCGGCAGCGACTGCCATGGCAGTAAATATTCTGTCTATAAGTTTCATATTGCTCAAATGTTTTGGACAAATAATGTCTTTACCGTCAGTTAAAAGTTATAAGAGTATGTAGCACGGACATCGACTGACTGTGCAGGTTCCTGGAGATTAGGGTTGAATACAACATCCTCCTGAGGGAACGGCAGAGTAAAGCTCGATGCAGTCACATTAGGCACAGGAGTAGTGTCATCATATACATGAAGCACTGAAGTTCCTGTAGTAACCACTTCCCAGATAGTGTAGTTTGAATCGTAATACTTCTTGTACAGGTCATTCAGGTTCCACCACTGGTTCCTGCGCTGCGCCTTAAGGTCTGCGATTGCACCGGCTACATCATAATATGAACGGCGTACATAGTCATACCAGCGGTCACCTTCTCCGGCAAACTCCAGGCGGCGCTCTTTCCAGATGTCATCCCATGTAACAGAATTGAGAGGATCGACACCGGCACGGACACGCACCATGTTGAGATATTCTAGGGCATCGGAGGTGTTGCCTGTAAGCAGGCTGGCCTCTGCATAGACAAGATATACATCAGAAAGACGGAGTATATGTGTAGGAAGCTCATAGCACATGTTGCCAGGAGTCTTTCCTGTGGCAGCCACATGGTCTGCGGTATTTCCATACAGATGCTTTACATTCTGTCCTCCGCAAGGCCCGCAGAACTCGCCAGGACCGCCTTTGCCATAATCAGGGTCATACATGAACCTGAGCACATCGAAGCCTCCCTTGTCTGTCCAGAAATATTCATATTTGTCACCGGCCATCATTATGCAGGCCTTGCGCCTTGTATCCTTTTCGAGGAGACGCTCGCTCGGATTGTCAACAGGCGAGACACCGAAGGCGTCCATGAGGTCGACAGACGGGCCGCCCCACTGTCCCCAGAGGTCACCGGTCTCAGAGAAGCCGACCATTCCAAGGTCTGACTGGAGGGTATTCTGCTGAGTCCAAGGGTCACGGCCGGCAGACCACATCCACGAGATCATTGGCTCTCCAGTCTGGTTGTAGGTAGCCGGAGAAAGACGGAATACGTCTGAATATGCAGGTGTAAGGCTACGGCCAGAGTTTTCAATCACATCTTTTGCATATTGTGCGGCCTTTACAAGATCCCCATTGTCAAGCGACCCTGAGACACCGGCTTTAGTAAGGTACACTTTCGCGAGGAGTCCCTCCGCTGCATAGTAATCAATACGGTTGTCCCATCCGGAAGTCTTCTGAGGCAGAAGGCTCATTGCCTTTTCAAGGGTCATGATGATATATTCATACACATTATCACGTGTCACCTTGTAGACCTGGTTGTATTTTCCGGAGTTAAGTATTTCTGTATTGTCATGGATGATAGGCACCTCACCGAAAGTACGCACCATGAAGAAATACGCAAGCGCCTTGAGGGTCAGGGCCTCTCCGATACACTGGTTCTTTACCTCCTGCGAAGGCCCCTCTGACCTGAGGATATTCATTACGACACTGTTGGCATGTCCGTTCACTGCCCATAGAGAGTAGGACATGTTGACGAGGTCAACATCTGTACTGTTGGTAGAGAAGTCCAGATAAGGAGACGAGCCCCAGTACATGTTGCCTGACATGACCTCTCCGACCTTGATGAATCCGCGCTGGAAATCATACCAAGGTGAATTATAGAGATAGTTCACTCCCTGTATGCACTGCGAGTCATTCTCATAGAAGTTGTCGACATTGTATGTGTCTTCTGCAGGGCGGTTGAGAAAATCCTGGCATGAAGCCAAGCCCAGGGCAAGAACTCCAGCCATTGCACATTTGAATATATTGTTCAGTTTCATATTATTCCTGATGTTATGTTAGAAAGTGATGTTCAGGCCAAATGAATACATCGTAGGTGAAGGGTAACGTCCGTTGTCGATACCGTATGTAAGACCGGTTGAATCCTGTGTAGAGGCACCGACTTCAGGATCATAGCCAGAATACTTTGTGAAAGTATAGAGGTTCTGGATATTGCAGTACAGACGCAGATTCTCGATCTTAGCCCTGCTGATCCACTTCTTAGGGAAAGTGTATCCCAATGTGATGTTCTTGATACGGAGATATGATCCGTCCTCAATATAGCGTGAGCTGATACGGTCGTTGTCATTAGGGTCGTATATTGACGCACGCGGTGTCTTTGTACCCGGGTTTGCAACCTTCACGTTGGTGATGTCATCATACCATCTGGTACCGTCTGTATAGACCTTGTCCGGGTCAATCGGGACAAGCTGCGCCCTGTCTGATACAGAATTGAGCTGATTCACCCATGCACTGTTCATATGGGTAAGTGCAAGTGAATTATAGTTCATGATCTTGTTTCCGTAAGAGCCGTTGAGGAATATGTTAAGGTCAAAGTTCTTGTAGCGGAATGTATTGGTCCATCCGAATGTGAACAGAGGAAGCGGAGAGCCGAGGTTTACGCGGTCATTCTCGTCAATGACACCGTCGCATGCATCCGGAATCCCGTCGCCGTCCGTATCGACAGTAACCTGGTCCTTATACTTGATATCTCCTACCCATACAGTATTGCTCCTGTTGAACACACCGTCCTCCGGGTATTTCGCAGGCTTTGGAGAGTTCTTTATGTCATCAAGAGACTCATATACACCTTCAACCTCATATCCGTAGAAATTATAGAGAGACTCCCCGATTGAAGATACGCACACGACATCGTTCCACTGTCCGTATCCGATGAGGGATGCATTCTCTGTACCTGAGAGGGAGAGAAGCTTATTGCGGTTGAATGAAATCTGGAAGTTGCTGTCCCACTCGAACTCGCCTACGATAGGATGTGTGTCGAGGGTGATTTCAAGACCTTTGTTCTCGATGCTTCCATAGTTTCCCTTAGGAGCGGCAAGGACAGAAGAGCCGTTGCCCTGTGTTCCCATGTATGAAGGAAGCTGCATTGACATAAGCATGTCGTTTGACCTCTTGTAGTATGCGTCAACGATGAGGTTGAGCCTGTCATTGAAGAAGCCGAGGTCGAGACCTACGTTGAACTGCTCCTGTGACTCCCACTTGATTCCGGTATTTGCGATATTCGCAGGACGGTAGCCGTTTCCGAGGCTTGAAGGCATAAGGCTGATTGCAGCTCCCCATGCATATCCTCCGATATTAGCATTACCAGTCTGCCCCCAGCCGAGACGGAGCTTACCGTTGCTGAACCAGTCCTTTGAATTCTGCATCCATTTCTCATTGCTGAAACGCCATGAAGCAGCAAGCGAGTGGAAACCTGCCCAGCGGTTCTCAGGACCGAAGTTTGAGGAACCGTCATAACGGTAGGTATATGTCAGATAATATCTGCTGTCATAGTTATAGGTCTCACGGGTGAAGACAGAGGCCATTGCAGAGCTTCCGAAGCCGGAATTGATCTTGTAGCTGTTTGTGTCTCCGAGCGACGGGTTGTGCACAGCGTCAGAAGGGAGGTTGCTGGCGTATACACCTGCATTCTCATAGCGTGACTCCCACATCTCGTGTCCGACCATAGCTGTCACATTGTGCTTGCCCCATGCATTGGAATATGTGAGGTAGTTCTTCAGCTGCCAGAACATTCCCCTGTTATACTGGATATTGCTCTCATTTGTAGAGCGCACCCAGCCTCCGAGGTCAACCATCGGCATGTAGCGCTCTCCCTTGCTGTTGTTGATGTCAAAGCCGACTTCAGCATGCCATACAAGGTTGGCAAGAGGCTTCCAGTTGATGAACGGAGTTACATCCGCGAAAATGTTTCCTGTAAGTTTCTGCCTGTTAAGCAGGATTTCATCCATCATGGCAAGGGCTACCGGGTTAGGGTTATTGTATCCCTCGCGCATTGTTGAAGAATAGTTTCCGTCTACATCGTAGATAGGGATGTCAGGAATAGTGGTAAGGGAGTAGTAGATGAGACCCTCTGCACTATCGGCAAGCTTCAGGTTATCATTAGTGTTGGCATATGTCGCGCTGAGACCGAGCTTGAGCCATTTCTTGAGCTGCGCATCCAGGTTTGCACGGACACTGAAACGGTCGAACTTGGAGCCGATGACAGTTCCTTCCTGGTTCATGTATGAACCTGAAACATAATACTGTACCTTTTCTGTACCACCTGATACTGAAAGCTGGTGCTGATGCTGCAGCGCAGTCTGGAATATGGCATCCTGCCAGTTTGTTCCCACACCGAGGATGCTCGGGTCTGAATAAACTGCATTAGGGTCAGAAATTTCACCTACCGATGCGAGGTCATTGTAGAACTCCGCATATTCACGAAGGTTCATCATGTCCAGACGCTTTGTCTGGCGCGATACGGCAAACATTCCGTCATAGGAAATCTTGGCTTCTCCAGCCTTTCCCCTCTTTGTAGTGATGAGGACAACACCATTTGCACCCTGAGCACCATAGATGGCTGTAGCAGAGGCATCCTTGAGAATCTCCATGCTCACGATGTCGGCAGGGTTGATTGTTGACAGCGGGGAGATTGTTGACACGGTTCCGTTTCCGAGAGCATCTCCGAGACCGAAATCTGCTCCTCTCGAACCTCCGCCCTGCACAATCACACCGTCAATAACGTAGAGAGGCTCTGCGTTGGCATTGATTGTCGCCTGTCCGCGGACACGGATAGAAGAAGATGAACCAGGAGCACCTGAAGTGGTCACTGCCTGCACACCTGCCGCGCGGCCCTGGAGAGTCTGGTCAAGAGACGACACGATAGAGCCTTTCAGGGACTCTTCGCTCATTGACACCGAAGCTCCGGAGAGGTCGCTCCTTTTCATTGTACCATAACCGACAACGACAACTTCATCAAGAAGCATCCTGTCCTCCTCCATTGTCACATTATAGACATTCTGGCTGCCGACGATTATTTCAACGTCCTTGTAGCCGATAGAGGAAATAACCAGAGTCGCGCCGTTAGGGACATTGAGACTCCAGTTTCCATCCAAATCCGTAGTGATACCGTTCTGGGTACCTTTCTCTATGACGCTCGCACCAATGACCGGACCGACATTGTCAACGACAGTTCCGCTGACAACCTTAGTCTGCGCCATGAGCGAGAAGCTCAGGAAGAGCATCGCCAAACAAGTAAAAAATTTACTTTTCATGTTACTGATTTTAGCGTTAATAATAGATTTATAATTGCTTGTTTTTATTGCATGTATTTTCTGAAGAACTCATCCTTGGCTTTCGGCCAGTCCGGCTGCTCCCAGACATTGTGCCCGGCCAGAGGATAGCATATCCAGTTCTTTTCAGAGGTGATAATGTTGTATCCCGCGAAATTGGTGTGCGGAGGGCAGACAGGGTCCTGGAGCCCGATGGCCATGAGCACAGGACAGTTTATCCTGTCGGTGAAATTCTTGACATCGAAATAGCTCAATGTCCTGTACAGGTCAGCCTCGTCTATCCCCTTCTCCTCTGCTGCCGCGAGGATAGGGCCGGCAGGCCAGCCTGCAAGGGCAAAATAGTCAGGATAGTCATTCAGGAACGGTGCAGACGGTGCGATTGCCTTTATCCGGCTGTCAAGCGAAGCCGCCACAAGCGTAAGCGCACCTCCCTGGCTCTCACCGTTTGCAAAAACACGTGAAAGGTCTGTCTTTTCACGCGAGCACACGAAGTCAACAGCCCTGACAGCGTCTGCAAAGGCACCTTTATAATAATATGTATCCCTGCTTTCCAGTCCCCTTGTGCACCAGTCATCCTGCTCGCCGGGCTTTCTGTTGAGAGCCTGGTTGCGTATGCAGAGCATGAACTCAACCATCTGAGGGTTTGCGGAAGGGTCAGAGTACCAGACATCACTGCCATATCCCATATAGGAAATCATGGCAGGATATTTCCCCGGAGCGACAGGTTCAACGAGAATTCCGCTGATCTTCTCGCCTCCGAAAGAAGTCATCTCCACACGCCATGTGCGGCGGATGTCATTTGAGTATTCCTTAATAAGGGTCAGTTCCGGAGCGGCTTGGGTTTCGGCAAGCTGCTCCAGCGTAGATGCCCAGAACTCATCGAAATCAGGCTGCTTGTCCTGAGGTGAGGAAATCAGCTCCGGACGGCAGCCTATGTTTGTGCGGGCCAGCTCCACTTTGCATCCATCCTCCCCTGCAAGGCTGAGGACTGCATTGTAGAAGCCTGGGGCAAGGTCGAGGTCAAATTCTGCCTCTGCCCCCCCCGACACGAATTTTACATCTTCAGCAAAGGTGCAGACAGGCTCGCCGAAGTCAGTTGAAAGGTCAAGGACAAGACTGGCTGTCCGGAAATTTGCAGACTGAAGCCCTGCCCTTAGCTTATGAGGAGCTTCCTCCGTGAAGATTCCGCTGTTGCCGTCCAGAATGAACCATGCACGGGGCAGCATCGCAGCCTCAAGAGCAGAGACGGCATCTTTTATCACCGCTATCGTAGACGCGTCACAGGCATACACGGAGTTCAGGCCCTGCTGTTCCTGCGCAGGGTCTCCGCAATAGTCGTCCCCCTTCTGCCAGTAGATGTTCTCCTCAGACTGTCCGGCAAGTCCGCCCCAGCCCCAGAAATTCACACCGGCAAACAGGCCTCCTTCACGGCAAGAGCCGGCCACTCGTCCGAAGACGTGCCTGTAGTAGGCGTCACGGGCCGATGTCGGCGTACCCTGGGCAAACAGGAAGCCGTCACGCGGGAATCCGAATTCTTCAAGCACGACCGGCTTTCCATATTTGGCGGCAAGAGCAAGGTGCTCATCAATATATGCGTCCGTGCTGTCGATTGCAGCAGAAAGCTTTTGAGAAAGAGTGTTCTCGCGGACCCAGCTCCAGTTGTACGGCCAGATATGGATGTTCATATAGTCAATATCCGGGCAGGAATGTATCCTTTCATACAGGTCCATGCTTCCTTCACATCCCCATTTCCCTTCGCTGCCGGAAGAGACCATATGGTTCGGGTCAAGCGACTTTATGAGAGAAGCTGTGCTCCACATGAAATCAACGAATGCATCCTGCACTGCTGCATCATCGGAGAAACAGCGCGGCTCATTGCCTATCTGCCATGAGAAAATTGTCGGGTCATCTTTGTAGGGCTGCCCGGTAACCGTATTTGTGCGGCTCACGACATGTCTGACATGGGCGGCGAACAACTCTTTTGCCTTTTCATTTGTAATGAAGCGCGACACGGACTCTGTATATGCAGGATATCCGGCTTCGGCAGGGATGACAGCCTTTCCGGCTCCGGCCCACTCAAGATACATACCATAACCTCCGGACCATTCCCAGGAATTGTTTATATAAAGAACCGCCTTCATTTCCCTTTTGGCCATTTCTGACAAGAGGTAGTCAAGGCCGCGGAAAACAGTGTCATTGTAAACTCCCGGCTCTTTCTGAAGTGTCGGCTCGACACGCGTAGGGACTCCGTCAGGGCCATCGCCTCCGACAAGGACGCGCAGATTGGTGATTCCGAGAGACTTGAGAGTGTCAAGTTCAGACGCGAGACGCGCACGGTCTCCCCCCTGGCCTTCGCTCCCGAGGATTGCGCCATACCAGAAATTTGTACCTATATAATAAGAAGGATAGTTTTCAGAAACGAATCTTCCGTCCGATACATGGACAAAAGATGACTTTGAGACACGGCAGGAAGGCAACAGAGACACTGCTGCAGCAACCGTCACGGCTGATAGAATTCTGGTTATTCTCATTAATTAGCGCTATTTGATGTATGAATGCGCAAATTTACTATGATGTGCCACGTTAAACAAATGTAAATTTATCAAATTATGATACAAATTAAACCATAACCTTATTCTTCTTGAACATGGCCCTGAAATCACGTGGCGTATAGCCCCTCTTCGTCTTGAAGGCACGGTTGAAATTGGACAGGTTGTTGAATCCGCATTCATAGCATATCTCGGATATGTTCCTGGAAGAATCCACCAGCGCCCTTGCGGCATAGCCGAGACGTATGTCTATTATGTAGTCGGAAAGCGTACGCCCCGTACTTGCGCGGAAGAAACGGCTGAAAGCAACAGAGCTCATGCCTGCAAGCCCTGCCAGGTCGGACAGGTTGAGCGGCTCGGCATAATGGTCATTGATATACTGCTTGACCTTGAGGATCCTGCGGCTTTCCGTATTACGCGATGTCTTGGCAAATGAGCTGGAAGCCAGCACCCTGGCCTCTTCCCCGACAGACAGTTCATAAAGGATATACATGAATTTCAGCAGCTGCGCGAAGCTCTCCTGCTCTTTGGCCAAGGTGTCAAGCAGGGAATAGACCTTCATTATGGAGGACATCGGGAAAGCAAGGCCATGGTCAGCCCTGGAAAGCATCCTCCTGATGGAAACAAACTGGTTCTTGGACATCAGGCTTCCGTCAAACAGCCCGGCAGAGAACTGTATGGTGATCTCGCGTATGTCCTTTGAAGTGCAGCTGCCCTGCTCCCAGACGTGCTCCAGGTCCTCAGCCCCGATCAGGACAAGGTCATATTCACCGATTTCCTCAACGCTGTCGCCGACTATCCTGCGCACCCCGGCCCCACGCTCTATAAAGTTAAGCTCATATTCTTTGTGCCTGTGAAGAGGATAGGTGAATTCGCTCTTGTGACGCTCTGCAATGTGGAAACAGTCTTTCTCCGAAAGCCTGGTTATTTCTGTCAATACCTTGCTCATCTCATGTGGTTTTGCGGCCAAAAATAATCATTTTTATTCAAAATGATACTTTTTTAGCATATTTTTCAATATTTAGTGGAGCAGACAATATGCGCATGCTTAAGATTCTCATTTTAATCGCTATATTTGGGCGACATAATTCAAGACATGGGAACTTCAAAGAAAACACCGGCAGAAATCTTTGCTGCACACGCGCTTGCATCACAGGCCAAAAAGGAATTGACAGAGAATATACTTCCATACTGGACACAGAAGATGTGCAATCCTTCCGGAGGATTCCACGGCAGGATTACGGGAAGCGAAAAGCTTGACCCCGAAGCCCCGAGAGGAGCGATCATGAATGCACGCCTGCTTTGGACTTTCGCCTCGGCACACCGGCTGTTGGGCAGTCAGGCCACCGGTGAGGCCGGCAGCAACAGCGACGGACAGTGCACCAGGGGAAATGACAGCAGATGGCACGGCAGCTACCTGGATATGGCTTTCAGGGCCAAAAGGGAAATCATAGACAAGTTCTACGACCCCGGGCACGGCGGGATATACTGGTCGCTGGATGCTTCCGGCAATCCGCTTGACACAAAGAAGCAGATTTATGCAATCGCATTCGCAATATACGGGCTGAGCGAACTATACCGCGCCTGCGGTGATTCCGAGGCACTGGAATATGCAATCAAGCTGTTCCATGACATAGAAGAGCACAGTTTCGATTCAGAGAAAGACGGATATTTCGAGGCCTTCACCCGCGAGTGGAATACAATCGGCGACATGCGCCTGAGCGACAAGGATGCGAACGAGAGCAAGACAATGAACACGCATCTGCATGTCCTCGAAGCATATACATGCCTGTTCCGCGTGTGGAAGGACGAGCTTCTGGAAAAGCGTCTGCACGGTCTTATAGAGATTTTTGAAAGGCACATCCTCGGGGCGGACGGACATCTCAGGCTGTTCTTTGACGATGACTGGAAATGCGGCTACAACATAGTTTCATACGGACACGACATCGAGGCTTCATGGCTAATCCACGAGGCCGCCCTTGTGCTCGGGGACGATGAGGCGCTCAGACGGGTCGAGAATCTTGTGCCGCTGATAGCTGCGGCTGCGGGAGAAGGCTTCACACAGGAAGGCGGGATGATATATGAGATGCACGGGCAGCAGGATGCCGGAAGCTGCGGCAACGGGTCCGGATCCAGCAACGGAGGAACAGAAGATGCAGCAGGAAATTGCCATGAAAATAACGGATGCCAGATTGACGGCGACAGGCACTGGTGGGTACAGGCAGAAAGCGTGGTCGGATACTTCAATCTATGGGAGCATTTCGGAGACCAGGCAGGACTGGAGAATGCAATAATGTGCTGGGAATTCATCAAGGCCCACATCATAGACAGAGAAAACGGAGAATGGTTCTGGAGCCTGCGCGCAGACGGAACGGTGAACAGGGAGGACGACAAGGCAGGATTCTGGAAATGCCCATACCACAACGGACGCATGTGCATGGAACTCATCGAAAGGACCCGATAGCCCGTAAAATACAAAAACACTGACAGCCAACAGAATACGCAAACACGGGTACTATCCGCAAGGCACCCGACAATTGATAATCCACTATGATTAAGAGACTTATATTTTGCATCTTATTCTTTGCAGTTGCGCTTGCGGCAGAGGCAAAGATATGGATTCCCGAAATACTCGGAGACAACATGGTACTGCAGCAGCAGGCAGAAGTAAAGCTGTGGGGCAAGGCGGCTCCGGGCTGCGATGTGACAGTCACGTCTTCGTGGTGCAAACAGAAGATCCGCACCAGGAGCACGGCAGACGGTTCATGGGAACTTTCCGTACCGACCCCTACGGCCTCCTATGTTCCTCAGAGCCTGACAATTTCGGACAAGGAATCGTCTGTCGCCATAGAAGACATACTGATCGGAGAGGTGTGGTACTGCTCCGGGCAGTCAAATATGGAAATGCCTTTGGGAGGATTCTGGAATTGTCCGGTGGAAGATGCAAACCGGACAATAGCCACAGCCGGCAGATACAGCGGAATCAGGGTTGTGACCATTCCGAAGACGGCTGCGCTGGCACCGAAGGACAACGTCAGTGCAAAATGGATGAAAAGCACGATTGAAAATGCACCGCAGTTCAGCGCGACCGCATATTTCTTCGCCAGGATGCTCTCCGATGCGCTTGACGTCCCCGTGGGAATCATCGTATGCAGCTGGGGTGGCAGCAAGGTAGAGGGATGGCTTCCGGAAGACATCGTCAGAGGTTATGGAGAATTTGATTTCGAGAAAGAATATTCTCAGGTTGTTGAATATGACTGGCAGTGGCACTATTATACTCCGAGCATAATGTACAATGCGATGTACCATCCTATAAGAAAATATACCGTAAAGGGCTTCCTGTGGTATCAGGGGGAATCGAATGTCGGACGCCACAATGACTACACGGAGAGATTTGCGTCAATGGTGGACATCTGGAGAGCAAACCAGGGAGGCGAAGAGAAGCCGGTCTTTCTTGTAGAGCTTGCACCGTATCAATATGGTGACGACATCTCCGGGCCTCTTTTCCGCGAGATGCAGCACAGGATTCCGGCTACGGTACGCAACTGCGGAGTTGTCTGCACGAATGACCTTGTCTATCCCGACGAGCCGGTCCAGATACATCCAAGGATGAAGAAGCCAGTAGGCGAAAGGCTGGCATATATGGCGCTGAACAGGGCATACGGCTACCAGGCTGTCGGCTGCGAAGGTCCGTCATACAGGTCAATGGAAGTGAAAGGAAATCTTGCTGAACTATCTTTTGACAATGCATCTGAGGGATTTACGCCATGGAACGGCCTTGAAGGATTTGAGATTGCCGGAGAGGATAGGGTCTTCTATCCAGCATCGGCACGGCTTGACACAGACAGGAAGACAATCATAGTGTCCGCCCCGGAAGTCACCGCACCGGCCGCAGTCCGCTATTGTTTCCACGACTTCATGAAAGGCAATGTAATCGGCATGCGCTCCCTCCCGCTCGTCCCGTTCAGGACTGATTGCTGGTAGGGGATTCACCTGTTTATCCCGTTTTGCAAATCCATACGTTCATGGAGAATCCTAACAATCTCAACATCGTTGCCATCTAATATCCTGTAGAACACGATGTGTTTATTTACTCGCGCTCCTCTCAGGCCGCGCATTATATCATCGTACCGCTTACCGAAAAGTTCAGGAGAGCCAGCAATCTTCCGGCACGCCCCAACCAATATATTATAGTACTCATCAGCCTGCTTCTCTGACCACTCATCGAACGTATAGTTCCAAATATCAGAAAGGTCTTCAACAGCTTTGTTCGTCAAATGGAATTCAGCCATTGGCCCGTCTTTCTTTCAAGGTTTCAAGATGCTTGACAGGATCAAAGGTTTTAGCAGAGCCGCTGGCGATACCATCATCAATAGCGGCTCTGAGTGCCATGATCTGTTCTTCATTTTTTTCCAGCAGACGTAAACCGGCACGGATTACTTCACTGGCATTATTATAACGTCCCTGCGAAATCTTATTTTTCACAAAGTCCTCGAAATAAGGGCCAAGTGCGACTGATGTAGTTTTCATATCATTTATACATTTTTGCAAGATTACCAATATTTGGTAACAAAACCAAATGTTTTGCCTAAATAAAATTAGACAACGCTGTTCTGAATATCACCATTGAGGAACGCACGCAGGTTTTCCACAGCTATGTCCATCAGGCGGCTGCGCGCCTCTTTTGTCGCCCATCCCAGATGAGGGGTCGTAAAACAGTTCTTTGCCTTAAGCAGAGGGTTGTCCGCACGCGGAGGCTCACAGGAGAGAACATCGACTCCAGCTGCATATATTTCACCGTTGTCCAAAGCTTCAGCCAGCGCATCCTCATCAACCAGAGGTCCTCTTCCGGTATTTATGAGAATTGCGGACGGCTTCATCCGCCTCAGCCTGTCAGCATTGACAATATGCCTTGTGCCGTCCGTCAACGGGCAATGCAGGCTTACCACGTCTGAGGTGCTGAACAATTCGTCCAGGCCCGCCTTCTCCACACCTTCCGGCAAGGCGGAAGCGTCCTTCGATGTATATGCCTTCACCTTCATCCCGAAAGCGGCAGCAATATGCGCGACAGCCTGTCCGATATTCCCGAAACCGACTATACCGAAAGTCTTGCCGGCAAGTTCAGGCAACAGCATATCCCAATAGCAGAAATCAGCAGAGTCACTCCAGCGCCCCCTCCTGTTCTCTTCGGTGTAATGCTCGACTCGGGAGACAATGGCAAGCAAATGCGAGAACACCATCTGGGCGACAGACATCGTGCTGTATGCCGGTATATTGGTCACGGTTATCCCAAGCTCCTTGGCCGCCTCAACATCAACGACATTATATCCGGTCGCAAGAACTCCGACATATTTCAGTTCCGGAAGAGACTGCAAGACAGTCCTGTCAAGCACAGTCTTGTTTGTCAGCAGCACCTGCGAACCAGCAGCCCGCCCGGCAACCTCGCCCGGAGCAGTCCTGTCATATACGGCCAGTTCACCAAATTCCTTGAATCCATCCCACGAGAGGTCGCCTGGATTCACTCCATATCCATCCAATATCGTTATCTTCATAATGCAGATTTTATTCTTCGCCACCGGGCCGGCATATCTTCTTCAAACATCCAGACTATCCGGATTGACATCATATTTCCGAGTGTCAAATTTAAATATTATTTTGACACCACGAATAAGCCTTCCATAAAAACAAACGTACCGGAGACAGAGCTGCAGCAAGCCATGGCTCCGGACAGGTACAGAAAAAGTGGCTTGGCTAAAAAGCATTAGCCAAGCCACTTTTTCTTAATTTTTCGGTGTGGCCAACCTTGACCTTATCACCGGATTTTCAATTCCAGGAGAATTGTTCCGAGCTTTAAGCCTCCTGTCAGATCTTGCTTCCGATGCCATTCAGAGATTTATATCATTCCTGGCGGATGACAAAATCTGCTGCAAAACCATTATAAATTAA
>CAMXAU010000025.1 GCA_947179325.1 uncultured Bacteroidales bacterium
TTTTCTTACAACAGATTTTTATCTTTTTTACTGTTTTTTCTTTTTTTGATAACTGATTTTTATAATCAGCAAAAGTATAAGTTTCCGTATGGATTGCTGCAAATCGGCAGAGGGCGCAAAGACACACGGTAAATTGAGACAAAGGATGTCAGCAGCACCAGGCTTGCCATATCAAGTACACCATTAAAAAAGAGGAGATCAAAAGTCAGAATAAGTCTCTGAGAATTGAAAATCCAGTGACAAGGTATAGTTGACCGCACAAAAAAAATGGAAAAGGGGCTTGACTAATTGATTTTAGTCAGCCCCATCAGATATTGGTCCGAATCAGCGGAACCCGGTCCTTGTCAGCAGCCAAATAGATATTCGTGCTGCTCTGGTGTCAGGACATCTATTTCAATCCCCCAGTCTGAAAGTTTGCGTCTGGCAACTTCGCTGTCTATCTCTGACGGTATATCAATCACCATATGGCCAGGGGTACGGTCAAGGTCCCCTGAATTCTGCACAAGATATCTTGCACTCAGCGCCTGTATGGCAAATGACATATCCATTATCTCTGCCGGATGGCCATCACCTGCTGCGAGGTTCACAAGACGTCCCTCTGCAAGGATATAGACTTTACGTCCATTTTCAAGCGTGTATCCGACAATGTTCTTCCTTGCCGGCTTCACCTCCACGGCAATTTCTGCAAGTCCGGCAACATCTACCTCTACATCAAAATGTCCGGCATTGCAGCATATCGCACCGTCTTTCATCTTCTTGAAATCATCGACGGTGATTACAGCATCACATCCGGTCACCGTCACGAAAATATCCCCTTGCGATGCAGCCTGCGACATCTTCATCACAGAGAACCCATCCATGACTGCCTCCATTGCCTTTATCGGGTCTATTTCTGTAACTATCACCTGTGCACCAAGGCCCTTTGCGCGCATCGCCACACCTTTTCCGCACCATCCATAGCCGGCTACAACAACTGTTTTCCCGGAGACTATCAGGTTGGTCGTGCGGTTGATTCCGTCCCATACAGACTGGCCTGTCCCATACCTGTTGTCAAACAAGTGCTTGCAGTCTGCATTGTTGACAAGCATCATCGGGAATTTCAGTTCACCGGCATTATTCATCGCAATCAGCCTGTGTATGCCCGTTGTGGTTTCCTCACATCCTCCGATTACACCGGGGATGAGTTCCGGAAATTCAGAATGCATCATGGAGACAAGGTCTCCCCCATCATCGATTATTATGTCAGGACCTATTTCAAGGACTCTCCTTATATGCGCTTCATATTCTTCTGTTGTAGCACCATACCATGCGAATACATTAAGCCCTTCATGGGCCAGGGCAGCAGCCACGTCATCCTGGGTGGAAAGAGGGTTGCTTCCCGTCACGTACATCTCCGCTCCGCCTGCAGCAAGGACTTCACACAGATATGCAGTCTTTGACTCCAGATGTACCGACAATGCGACTTTCAGCCCGGCAAAAGGCTTTGTCTCAGAGAATTCCTTCTCAAGACCATTGAGTAGAGGCATATGATGCCTTACCCAGTCTATCTTCAGGCGGCCGTCCTGCCAGAGAGCCGCATTTCTTATTTCACTTGCCATCACAATATAAGTTTAAATCGGACGCAAAAATAACATTTCTAAGTGAAAGCAGGAAATTTATTGCTTATGCTCCCGGACGGATGGCACAGGAGCGGACTTGCTTGACAGCAAGGAATGCCTGCGCAGGAATCCCCACAGGCCAAGGGAATCGGGAAGCGAAGCCGTGACAGGCCTCTATAATGCCATATATACAGCACAGCAAGTGAGAAGGACAGAGATGACAATTGCTGTTTCTCTGCGGTAGCGCATTGCGAAAGGCCTTATCATATTACCGGCAAGCAGCCATACAGCATTCGCGGCCGGTCCGGCAATGAGGAGCAGTGCAGCCACTTCAAACAGGTCAACAAGCCTGTCGGAATAAGGCAGGACATATGAGCTCATGACAGAGATCTCGAAAAGGATCATCTTGGCATTTGCAGGAGGGACAAGCAGCCCCGAAAGGAAAGAGCAGCCGACAGGCCTGGAGTCGTCTACCTGCCCCGTCCTGAGAAACGTCCAGGCGAGATAGAGCAGATATGCCGAGCCGGCATATTTCAGCCAGGTGACATAATCCCCCATCACTTCGCCGAGGAAATGCATGAGCACGGCAACAAGCGAGGCCGTAAGGATGAATCCGGCAAGGATTCCGCACCACATCCTGAAAGCTTTTCTTCTTCCGAAATGTATTGCGCACGAGAATGCATAAAGGTTGGCAGGACCGGGCGTATACCCGACCAGGAATATGCTGAGCATCAATGATGGAAGAAGCGATATAGGCATAACGCGGCAAAGGTAGGTAAAATATATCATATTATTTCTAAATTTGTAGGGCAAAATCCGGGATGGCACACTACATGGATACGGATGCCGGCGCGCTGCGCAATACGCATAGCCGCCGGCCCGGCTTGAGGAAAGTACAATTGCCATGGAGCGGCTGCAGAAAGACAGCCAGGATGCGGAACAGAAAAAAAGGAGACAGCAATGAAATTCAGGATACAGTCAGAATACAGGCCGTCCGGAGACCAGCCGGCGGCAATCAAGGGAATATGCGATGCTCTGAACCAGGGAGTCGATGCAGTCACACTGCTCGGTGTTACAGGTTCCGGAAAGACATTCACAATGGCGAATGTCATAGAGAAGATGCAGCGTCCAGCCCTGATACTTAGCCACAACAAGACTCTCGCCGCACAGCTCTACGGAGAGTTCAAGAGCTTTTTCCCGGATAATGCTGTCGAGTATTTCGTCTCATACTACGACTATTATCAGCCGGAGGCATATATCCCGACTACAGACACATATATCGAGAAAGACCTCAGCATAAACGATGAGATAGAGAAGCTCAGGCTTAGCGCGGCATCATCCCTGCTGAGCGGCAGGAGGGACGTTGTAGTCATCTCAAGTGTATCATGCCTGTACGGTATCGGCAACCCTGAGGATTTTCATGCACAGACCGTCACGGTCCGCAAAGGAGAGGAAAGGAGCATGACCAGGCTTCTATACCAGCTTGTAGACGCGCTGTATTCCAGGACCGAGGCCGACTTCAAGAGAGGTACATTCAGGGTAAGGGGCGACAGCGTGGACATATGCCTCGGAAACGGGGACGATGCCGTCAAGATCGAGTTCTTCGGGGATGAGGTCGACAGCATCTCTGTCATTGACCCTGCAACAGGGGCGTTCATCTCCAGCCTCGACGAGATTTCAATATATCCGGCCAATAACTTTGTCACCACCAAGGAGCGCAGCATCAAGGCTATCAGCCAGATACAGGATGACCTTTTCCGCCAGTGCGAATATTTCCACGAAATCGGCAGGCCACTGGAGGCAAAACGGCTGAAACAGAGGGTTGAGTACGACCTTGAAATGATAAAGGAAATGGGATACTGCCCCGGAATAGAGAACTATTCAAGGTATTTCGACGGGCGCAAGGAAGGAATGAGGCCATTCTGCCTTCTGGACTATTTCCCGAAAGACTTCATCACGTTCATTGATGAGAGCCATGTCACACTTCCACAGATAAGGGCCATGTACGGAGGAGACCATTCCAGGAAGTCCGTACTTGTGGAATACGGATTCAGGCTTCCTGCCGCCGCGGACAACAGGCCGTTGAAGTTCGATGAATTCAATGAACTTTCAGGACAGAAGATATATGTCAGCGCAACTCCGGGAGAATATGAACTTGAGCAGTCGGAAGGACTTGTTGTCGAACAGGTAGTAAGGCCAACAGGCCTTCTTGACCCTCCTATCGAGGTCCGCCCGACCGAAAACCAGGTTGACAACCTTCTCGAAGAGATAAGGGTACGCGCAGAAAAAGACGAGCGTGTCCTTGTCACGACCCTGACCAAGCGGATGGCCGAGGAACTGGAGAAATATTTCACGCGCATGGGCGTAAGGTGCCGCTATATACATTCCGATGTAGACACAATGGAACGCGTTGAGATTATCGAGGATTTCAAGAATGGCATGTTCGATGTCCTTGTCGGGGTCAATCTGCTCAGGGAGGGCCTTGATATACCGACAGTATCCCTTGTGGCAATCCTTGATGCGGACAAGGAGGGATTCCTGCGTTCAGGAAGGTCTCTGACCCAGACCGCGGGACGTGCGGCAAGGAATGTCAACGGGCTCGTGATAATGTATGCAGACAGCATCACCAGATCTATGCAGGAAACAATATACGAGACTGACCGCAGACGTTCCAGGCAGATGGAATACAACAAGATGCACAACATTACTCCAAAGCAGGTGTCCATCAAGAAGAATTCCCTGGTCGCAGAGCAGGCCGGGAGCTATGACGGGAGAAAAGGCTATGCTGCGGCTGCAGCGGCCGGATTCGCGACAGCGGACATCAAGGAAAGGAACCCGAGACTTGCTAATACGGTCAACGGGAAAGTCAGTGCACCTAATTCATATGATGACCCGCGATATATCCCGGACCCTACAGACCTCGGCAAAGGCAGCGTTACTGTCGGCCTTGGGCACGACTCGCTCAGGGAAAGCAATTCCGCGTATGTAGAAGGCTATATCCAGGCTGACCTTGCAGCCGTGCTGCAGGATCCTGTCATACGTTCCATGACAAGGCCGCAGGTGGAAAAGGCGGCGGAGCAGGCCAAGAGAAACATGCAAAAGGCAGCTGCCGACCTCGACTTCCTCGCTGCAGCCAAATACAGGGACGAGATGTGGGCATTGAAAGAATACCTTAAAGTGTGGAAATAAATTAATTTTATATCTTTGTCAAGCATGGTTGGCACCAGCCGTGGCAAAACTAAAAAAACGGACAATATGGATCGCATTGATGAACTCTTCCCCAACTACAGTGCGGACGGACAGGAATTGATCCGCTCCGCATTCTGCATCGCCTCCGATGCCCTGTCCGGCTATACACGCAACAACGGACATCCATTCATTGAGCACCCCATAGCAGTTGCACGCATTGCAGCTGACGAGATCGGTCTTCCTGCCGAGTGTATCGCAGCGGTATTCATACATGAGGCAATGCGGCTGAACCCTGGCATGACGTTCATGGATGTCAGGGAAAACCTGGCGGCAATCCCAGAGGTCAAGCTGAAAGATTTCGGGAAAGACATCTACACCATAGTTGACGGACTGAACAAGATTGCCACAATCAAGCCGAAGGACACCAGGCTTGAAGCGGAAAACTACAAGAAGCTGATAGTATCATATTCAAGGGATCCACGGGTGACTGTCCTGAAAATCGCGGACAGGCTTGAAATAATGCGTTCCCTGTCAATGTTCCCGAAACTTTCAAGGGAAAGGAAAATCCTTGAGACACTGATGCTGTACATCCCCCTCGCACACCAGCTCGGCCTGTACAACATGAAGAGCGAGATGGAGGACATCTATTTCCAGTACGCTGAGCCTGAGCAATACAGGGCCATAACCAACAAGTTGAAAAGCACAGAAAAGGACCGCCAGAAACTGATGACACAGTTCATCGGGCCTCTGAAGCAGAAGCTCTCCGATGCCGGGATTGCATATAAGCTGAAAATACGTACAAAGACGGCATATTCCATATGGAAAAAGATGCAGAAGCAGAAAGTTCCATTTGAAGGAGTATATGACGTGTTCGCCATAAGGTTCATAATCGACTGCGAGCCGGAAAGGAAGACGGAGCACGACCTGTGCTGGAAAGTGTTCTCATACGTCACCGAAGAGTATGAATCCGACACAAAACGCCTGCGGGACTGGCTGTCCAATCCAAAGCCCAACGGATATGAATCCCTCCACATAACAGTCAAGAACAAGGAAGGGGCATATCTTGAAGTCCAGATCAGGACTAAGAGAATGGACGAGATGGCCGAGAACGGGCTTGCCTCACATTGGTCATATAAGGGAATCAAGCATGAGGCATCCCTGGACAAATGGCTTGTATCCGTCCGGTATGCCCTGGAGCATCCGAAAGGAGCTGCAGGAGACATCGCCGCCGAATATTATGAAGATGACCTTCCGGAACCGCCATCGAAGGAAATATTCGTGTTCACCCCTACCGGTGAACTGAGAAAGCTGCCCGTGGGTGCGACCCTGCTTGACTTCGCATTCGACATACACACAAATCTTGGAGTAAAGTGCACAGGAGGAAAGGTAAACGGCAAGGCAGTCTCGATAAAGGAGGTCCTCAAGACAGGAGATGTCATTGAGATAATGAGCGGCAAGAACCAGAAGCCGAATTCCGGGTGGCTGAACATTGCGATAACATCCAAGGCCAGGACAAAGATAAAGCAGAAGCTCAGCGAAGCTGAATTCCAGAAGGCGAATGAGGGCAAGGAACTGCTTGAGCGTCGTCTGAAAAACTGGAAAATGGAAATCAGCGATGAAATCCTGGCCTCATTCCTGAAGAAAAAAGGCTTCAAGACCCTTAACGCATTCTATGCGGCAATCGGTGAAGAGGAACTTGACATAACTGAAATCAAGAACTTCATAGCCGAACAGGGAAAGACAGCAGACGAGCCTCTGGAGAACAGCAACGAAATCCATAAGGTCTCACATGTGCAAAGCAGCAAAAGCACAGATGACATATTCGTAATAGATGCAAAGAACCTGAAGAACCTGGACTATAGGATGGC
Source organism: uncultured Bacteroidales bacterium (assembly GCA_947179325.1). GTDB lineage: Bacteria > Bacteroidota > Bacteroidia > Bacteroidales > UBA932 > Cryptobacteroides. Next base: position 6,656 of record CAMXAU010000025.1, read on the forward strand.
CAAGTGCTGCAACCCTGTGTTCGGAGACGATGTCTTCGGCTTCGTGTCCATCAAGGACGGCATCAAGATACACAGGATGTCATGCCCGAATGCCGCAAGGCTGATGGAGATGTACCCGTACAGGATACAGAAAGTCAGATGGAGCGACACGCCGAGCACATCTACATTCCAGACATCTGTAAGGATAATCGCTGCACTTGAACCGTCTGTCATCAATGAAATAATAGACGTAGTCAATTCGTTCAAGGCTTCAATCCGTTCATTCAGCTTCAACGAAAACGGAAGGGGCGGGACATATGACATATCAATGAAAATAGCAGTCACCAGCAACATGGAGCTTGATAAGGTCCTGTCGCAGATACGTGCGCTGAAAAACACGATAAAGGTAAGCAGAGGATAAAGATATGGAGAAGTTTACATTGCCGGCAGGATTTGATGCCGGAGAACGCGCAGAGATGGCAAGGAAGAATTTCCTTGACGGATATAACTGCTGCCAGGCAGTTCTGCTGGCATTTACAGATGTACTCGGGATTACCCCGGGGACAGCAGCGACAGTCGCGTCCGGGTTCGGGGGCGGAATGGGCAGGCTGAGGGAGGTATGCGGAACAGTCTCTGCGCTGACAATCGCATCCGGCTACATCCATCCGGCCTGTGACCCGTCGATAAAATCAGACAGGACAGCCAACTATGCCATAGTCCAGGAACTGGCAGGAGCATTCAAGGAAGAAAACGGCAGCATCGTATGCCGCGAGCTTCTTGGCATTTCATCCAAGGCAAAGGAATCACCGGTGCCTTCAGACAGGACAAATGAATATTACAGGAAGCGTCCATGTGCCGAACTCGCCGGATGCTCCGCAAGAATTCTTGCAGAGAAGCTTATAAGGATGTCACAAGAACAGGCCTGACAGCCCCTATGCTGCAGGGCGGGCAGCTGCCTTTGCCTTCTGGCGCCTTGTGAGTTCACGCTGGAATTCACGTGCATTCTTGAGATGCTCAGAATAGGTGGAGGCAAAACGATGGGTCCCGTCAAAGTCCGGGCTGGCGCAGAAATATAGATAGCCATGGCTGTCTGGATCCAGGACAGCATCTATGCATGATTTATTTGGGACATTTATTGGAGCCGGGGGAAGCCCTGCATATCTATATGTATTATATGGAGAGTCCACTTTCAGATGGACCTTCAGAATCCTGTCAAGAGTATAGTCAAAGCAGAACGCCACAGTCGGGTCGGCCTGGAGCTTCATCCCCTTATGGAGACGGTTCAGGTAAACGCCCGCAATCTTCGGATATTCAAAGCTCTTAAGCGTCTCGCCATTCACTATTGAGGCCATTATGGACGTCTCCATCGGTGTAAGTCCCTGACGTTCCGCCTTCTCAAGACGTTCCTGTGTCCAGAACGCATCATATTCCTTCTTGAAACGTGCAAAGATATCTTCCGGGGAAGATGTCCAGTACATCTGGTATGTATCAGGAAGGAAGAGCGCAAAGACATTGTCCGGAGTGAAGCCATACTGGGCAAGGAAAGATTCCGAGCGCAGAAGCGAGTCGACCTCAAGCGAATCGACCATCATCTGCCTGCTGATAACCTGTGCAATCCTCTCCTTTTTACGCAGAGTGCCTGAAAGCGTAAGGTTCTGCGGAGTCTGCCATCCGAGACACAGCATCCTCACGACATATATGCTTGACGCATCCTTGTCTATGACATATTTCCCTGGTTTGATCCTTTCCTGGAGATTCTCCTTGCGGGCACAGCGTTCCAGGCTTCCCCTCCTGACAGCAAGTGCCCCTGCATTGATTGAATCCAGCACCTCACCTGCCGTCATGTCCGGATAGACATACAATGTATATTTATGCCTGAAGTTCCCGCTCATATTGTCTGCCCAGTATCTCAGGGCGAAAAAGGCAGCCGCTCCTGCCGCGAGGACAAGCACAGAGGCAACAGCCAGCATGATTCTTTTTCTACAGCTTCTATTCATCTCCAATGTTTATAAAGGAATGCAAAGTTAGCATTTTTTGCTCCATAATAAGCATAAAAAAGGGCGGCCGGAAATGGGCCGCCCTTAATGGAATCAAAATTAGAACATCAGTCTGCCTTTACAAGTATATTGTCATAGAATGCACGTTTTCCGCCAGACTTGGTATAGTCAATCTTGCCTGTCGTCTTGTCAAGGAGGTCGGTAGGCACAAGGGTAATCCTTGTATTCTTGTCTGCACCTGAAACCTTAACAGAGATGTTTGTCCAGAACATTTCACCGTTCTCCTGAGGAGTTGAGAGTTCATCACTGTATCTGGTACCGTTCTCAAATGTACCGTTACCCTCAATCACGAGAGTCAATGTATAAGGATCAATGATACCGCTCGCCTGCTCCATCCTTGCCCAGTCAAATGAGATTGTCATGTCCTTTCCTGCCGGGTCCATTGCAGGAAGGGTAAACGAAGTCTGGCTCGATGTACTTGTCTTTCCGAGCTTGATATAGCAGTCCTGAAGATAGAGGACGTCATTTGCACCGTCCGCCTTTCCTGGAATGTAATAGCCAATCTGGTTGCACAGAGGCACGAATGCAGCCTTCAATGCAGCTGTTCCATAGATATTCGGTGCCTTGGCATTCAGGTCATGTTTCCCGACCGTATCATAGTTGTCAGCACCGGTAGGGTTTACCGCTGCAACAAGAGGCGCAAGCCATGAGAAATCATCTGCGAAGATGACGCCTGATGCATACTGGCTGACATCCAGTACAAGGCTGTAGGCATACTGCCCGTTGCTGAAAGTTACCTTGGCAGACCTTGCAGAAGCCGACTGGTTTGCATCGAATGAAACTGGAACATCGAACACGCCTGCGACACCCTGCGAGACAGGGAACTTGATCCATGACGCATCAGAAGACACATTGAATGGAATATTTGCATCTATGTTGAAAATGATTGAACCGCCAAGGCCACTGACACCAGGGAAGATATTGCCTTTAGGAGTCACGGTCACCCTCGGGATGAAGTTCTCCTGGTTTACATTCAGGATTGTCTCGACATCTGACTCCTCATTGTAGAAGCGGATCCTTCCCTTGCGCTCTGCACCAGTCACATTCGGCTCAGTCGTGAATGCATGGTCAGTGAACTCGACAACAGCCCTTGACGCAGGTGTCTCTATCTCCTTGATCCAGCTATCAAGAATCTCTACCTTATACGCAACATTGGCCTGCACTGTAGCTGTGAACTCCTCACCCTCTCCGAGCACTGTCACATTATTTCCTGTCTTCAGGGAGACAAACGGTGCAAGTTCCTGTCCGGCAGCTGACTGTATAACCTGGAGAGTATATGTCGATGTGCCTGACTTGATTGAGATTGATCCTTTGCGGAGAACGCTCAGGTCACTTGGCTCGCATGTGACATTCACTGTCCTCTGCGCATATGCCAGACCTTCAGTCACGTCAACTGAGAACCATTTTGCACTTGTGGATATTGTATAGTCCAGATTTGATGTCACATTGAATGAGACTGGTCCGTCAGGGGTTCCCTCGAATGTAATGAGGTTGTCTTCAACTCCGTCAACTACAATCTCCGCAGGAACTGCAGCAGAGGCCGGGATTACCTGTATATCATCAAGATAATACCTATGAACACCTGTCACCTTGCTCTCTGTCGAGCCTATAGGGTTAGGACGGATTGTAATGAATGTAGCCTTTGTTGCACCTGTGATATTGACAGCAGCATCCATCCAGAACATCTCTCCCTTCTTCTGGACAGATACAATGTCATCGCTGACCTTTGCATCCGATGAACCGGATTTCGTGACAACGGTACCAGGTCCGTCAATTTCAACGACGAGCTTGACATCATCGACATTCTCGGCTGCAGAAAGATGGCAGCACCACCTGAATGACACCTGGATATCCTGTGCCCCGTCAATTTTCATGAGAGGAAGGATGAGACCAGACTGCTTGTCGGTCGCTCCGAACTTGAAATATGCATCCTGGAGATAGATTGTCTGCATATCCGGATTCAGGTCAGTATATCCCCTTGCGCGCAGCTGCTCCAGTACAGGGATCTTATAGGTTGTGGCAAGCGTCGAATAGAGATTGGCAGCACCGTCTGCAGAGATGATGACATTTCCGACACAGTCTGAAATCTGGCTCTTTTCCGGCAAGACTGCATTCGCTGCCTTAATATAAGGGTCAAGCCATGAGAAGTCATCCTTGAACGGGAACTCCACGCCGATGCTGTCATCCTCACCGTTATCCTTTACGGCAGTGACAACAAGATTGACATTACCGCCTACGATTCCGACATAATATCCTGTAAGCACGACCTTATGGACATTTACATCCGACAGGCCCACGCTTGCATGAGGTTCGTACGCAGATGCCCCCCTTGAAGGAGAGCCAGGTATATTCTTCAATGAAGATGCGACAAGCGTTCCCTCTATGCTGATATAGCTTATTGCATCTGAAGCATATGAATCCAGAGTCGATGTTATGTCCACAGCCTGAGGATACACAACCTCCTTGCTTGAAGTGACAGTGACCTCATCTCCAAGGAAAAGAGGAAGATTATTTGCAGTTGATTTCTCTCCATTGAGATAGAGGACATCACCGACCGAGACTTCTGCTGAAGATGTGACATACAGGTTTGTCTTACCGTCAGAGACCACAAATCCTTTAGCCGAGACAGCAACGACCTGCGCTCCGGAAATCTTCGCCTTCTGCTTGTCTTCCATGCCAGCCACCTCTGTGACAGTATACTCGCCTATGCCAAGATATGTATCGCCTTTCTGGTAGATTACTGTTTCAATGGAGTAGCCATCCCTCGTGGAGGCGATAGTGATGACCCCCTCCCTCGGAGCAGCCATCACTCCCTTGCTGTCAACGTTGTCCGTAACGCTGACAGTCACAATCACAGTGTTGCTTCCGGTCATCGGGTCAACCCAGATCCATTCCGGAGCGTCTATCATCCAGTCTTCATCTGAAGCAATCGTCAGCTGCTGCGGTTCAGCACCGATGGCCTCGAAAGTAAGGCTGGACTCAGACAGAAGCGCATGCGGCTTGACGAGGTTATCCTCTTCACATCCGAAGAACATGGATGCAGCAAGAGCTCCTGCAAAGACTTTAGATAAATATTTATACAGTTTCATAATGTCAATTGGTGTTTTTATTCTTCTTCATCTTCCTCATCATCCGGATTGTAATTTTCCAGGCCATCATTCCAGCCTGGGTTCTGCGTCAGATTCAGATTCAGGAAGCGGTCTCCGGTAGGTATCGGATAAAGGTAATCCCTGTTCTCGTCAAAAGAACGTGTCCTCAGCCTGAACATATCCATATAGCCATGGTCTCCCTCACTCAGGACAATACCGTCCGAATAAGGTACATTCTTACCGTCAATGGTGATTTCCTGGATCTGTATATAGGTAAGGTTAGTGTTTCCTTCCGGAGCCTTGGAAGTTGCATAGAGACATACATCAGGCACTCCGTCACCTGTAAGGTCATATTCTCCTGGTCCAGGGAAATACATTCCAGTCAGCGGCTGCTCATAGCATTTGCCTTCTTTCCACCTCACTATGTCATCCCACCTGCGGCTATCCTCAAGACAAAGCTCGATAGTCCTCTCACGGCGGATTTCAAGCAATACTGCGAGATTAGATGGAGCAAGTGAAGCAAGATTCCTGTACCCATATTCATAGGATATCATGTAAGGGTCAACAGTCAATTCTGAAAGTTTCATGTCCGGCATACCGGCACGGGCGCGCAGAATATTGATGGAGTTGTCGACATCATCCTGCGTAAGGGTACCAATCTCAGCCTTGGCCTCAGCAAAAATAAGATATGCCTCTCCAAGGCGGTATACAGGTATATCATTGAATGACATATCCGCCCTTTCTGCAATGACATATTCAGCATCCATAACAAACTTGTCAAAATGGAAGCCTGTAGATGTCAAAGGGAGCTGCGGTCCGATATAGGTACCGTTGGCATTGCTTCTCACGTGGTTCGGCATCCTTATAATCGCGCCAAGGCGAGGATCCCTGTCCTTTACCTCATCAACAAACTGCATTGTATCCCATCCTTCCTTGTCTGTGAAGCGTGAACCGTCTTTCATCAGGAAGCTGTCAATAAACTTCTTTGAGAATCCATAGCTTCCTCCTGTGACCATGCAGGCCTTTGCTGTTGCGCTATGGCCGCAGCCGATAGCCTGGTTCATATTTATTGCAAGGATATATTCACCTGGATCCGCATCCGGCTGCCTGAACAGCTTTCCATAGTCCGGAGCCAATCTGTAGACGCCTGAGTTCATGACCTCTTCTGCGGCCTTGGCTGCAAGGTCAAAATAGTACTCTGGTCCATGTCCATCAAGCTCAACTGCATGGTATTTCCTGTACGAGCCTTCATAGAGGCAGAACTGCGCCTTGAGCATAAGTGCCGCCCAACGGTTCACACGGTATAGACTGACATCATATGGAAGTGCCTCAATGGCCTCATCGATATCCTCAATCATCTTCGTGATTACAAACTCCCTTGAATCGCGAGGCTTGTACAGGTCCGGATCAGTGGAGCCAAGCTCCCTGTCGTACCATGGGACGTCCCCGAAACGCTTTACTTTCTCGAAATAGAAACGTGCACGGAAGAATTTCGCAAGACCTGTGTACTTCTTGACAACCTCCTGGTCATCACATCGGTACATATTCCCGAGCATAGTATTGATCTTCCTGAGCTGCGTCCATGTCCACCCGCTCGTGCCGGCCTTCGTAGGAACCTGGCGCGCTGAGCCCCCAAGCAGTTCATCAGCTATCGCTCCCCTCTGGAAGAATATGTCCGACTGCCTTTCAAAAGGAGATTTCTCAAACAGATTGTCATAGAATGAATTCGAGAACATCATAAAGTCATCCTCGTTACGGAAATATGTTTCCGGAACAAGTTTGTCACGGGGAGAAAGGTCAAGCATGTCGCATGAGGAAAGACCAACGGCAAGTGCCAATATAGGTAAAATTATCTTTTTCATCTTTATTCCTCCTTTTTAGAATGTAATGTCTATACCGAACATCATTGTCTTCTGCCAAGGATATGCAACAGCGTCCTTTGCATCAGAGTTCTTATAAGTACCCTGGGTAGTCTTGTTCAGGTCCCTCCTATAGGCAGACTCCGGATCGAGATACTTCGTATATTTCTTGATCGGAGACCAGTAGGCGAGATTCTCACCTGAGAAATAGACACGTATCTTGTCAATATGAATCGCGTCTGTCCACTTCTTAGGAAGAGTATATCCAACTGTAAGGTTCTTGAACCTCAAGTATCTTACATTCTGAAGATATCTTGTATTGACCGGGGCAAGCTCACCACCTGTAGATGAATAGGCGCGCGCCCTCGGGAAATATGCATCTTTATTATCCTCTGACCAGACTGTCTTTATGAAATCCGTTGGCATAAATGCCGTGTAATATGCATAAGAATATGAGCCCCAGAATGCAATGCTCATTCCTGGCGGATAGTAATAATGGTTGCCGACGCCCTGGAAGAATGCTGAGATATCGAATCCCATCCAGTCAAAAGACAGATTGAAGCCATACTGGAAACTTGGAAGTGAATTTCCGATAATCCTGCGGTCACCAGGGTCATCTGCAGTATTTTTTCCCATCGTGATCATGTTGATTCCGTTCGGGCCCTCCTGCTTGTTGTCAAGGTCGACATACCTGAGGTCTCCCGCAAGGAATCCTCCCTGCATCCTGTTTGTACCTACCAATGTCAAGGCATCGCAGACATTATTCTGATAATACTGGGCTTCTTCATCTGTCTGGAACAATCCGTCAACTTCGAATCCCCATATTTCACCGATACGCATTCCCTCGTAGTAGTCAACAAGCTTCTTGTCCGGATTGTTTGCATATCTTGTAATGTAGGAGTCATAGTCACTCAGCGACGCCCTGACACTGTACCCGAAGTCATGTCCAGCGAGCTTGAATGAGTCTCTCCATCCAAGTGAGAGTTCATATCCCCTTGTCCTCAGGTCAGCATTATTCTCCATAGGTGAACTTGCTCCATAGACACTCGGGAGGGCTGCACCGCTTGTAAGCATATTCTTCGTATCACGTATATAGGCCTCAGCCGTAAATTCCAGACGGTTGTTGAAGAGCGCCGCATCAATTCCGAGATTATACTGATATGCAGTCTCCCATGTAAGGGCACTTGAGTTCGGAGCTGAAATAGAAGAATAGGAAGGTCTGTTGTCTGTTTCACCAAAAGTAAAGCCACTGAACTGAGATACGGAGATTGTCCTCATGTAGGCGTAGTTGGCTACATTCTGGTTACCGAGCGAGCCGACGGATGCACGGAGCTTGAGGTTGTTCACGACACTCTTTGCAGGAGCGAAGAATGGCTCCTCCGAAATTCGCCATCCGGCAGAGCCTGATGGACAGAACACCCAGCGATGCCCTGGAGCGAAACGGGAAGAACCGTCATAACGCCCGGCAAGTTCAAAGAGATAGCGTCCTTTATAATCATAGTTTATACGTCCGAATAAACCCATAAGGGCATACTCGTCCATTGTTCCCTCTGCATAGTAGATGACATCCCCTGACTTAAGGTTAAAGGCATTCAGAGTCTCATCAGACAGATTATCCTCCTGGGTAAGCACATTTTTGTAGTCATATGTCTCCATATTGACACCTGCCATTATCTTGAGGTTATGGGCACCCTTGAAAGTGTCCTCATAGGTAGCAAATATATTACTTGACATATAGGTATATGCGCGAGAACGCTCCTGGAGCCTGTCCTGGCCAGCTCCTGTCACATATGCTCCAGACTCGTCCGGAGTGATACCGTATGGAATATTCACCCATCTGTGCATGTCATTCCTCTGCAGTCTCCTGAAAGTATAGTCTGCAACAATATTCAGCTGCTTTATAGGTGAAATGGTCAGCTGCGTAGTATTGGCAAAGTTAAACCTCTTCTCAGAGTTCTTGTGCTTGCCCATCCCATAGACAATCTGACGTCCATTGGCGACATTATATCCATTGATCAGAGGAGTGTTATAGATTCCCGAGCCGTCCGGGTTGAAGAGCGGGAAAGAAGCAGGGCTGTGCCTGAGATTCTGGAAGACATCCTGGTCATTACCCACACCAATATAGGAATATTCTGAATTATAGAAAGACGTGTTGTTGGAAAGTTTGAGCCATTTCTTAAGGTCTGCATCAATCTTTGCACGTCCATTCATCTTCTGGAACACATCCGGAGTCATCTTCAGGATACCTGTCTGACGGTCATAGCCAGCAGACACAAAGTATTTCACGGCCTTGTTTCCTCCGCTTATGGAGACATTATGCTGCTGTACAGGATGCCTGTCCACAAAAAGTTCATGATACCAGTCTGTGTTTGCATAATATATCCACTGCTTACGTCCGTTACGGACTTCCTCTACGACCCATGGCCTGTCCGGATGCTCCGTCTTGTCATTTACACGCGCAAGCAATTCCAGCATGTCGTGCTGGTTATAGTTGGTATAGTTGGTGCCTGCTGCCTGTGTCCTCCAGAAAAGGTCCAGAGTATATACTGACCAGTATCCACGGCTTTCATAGTCAGTGGAAGTAGTTGGCTCCTCCCATCCGAAACGTCCGCTATAGCGCACCTTTGCCTTTCCTTCCTCTGGCGATCCTTTCTTGGTCGTTATGAGGATAACACCATATGTACCGCGGGCTCCATATACGGCCGCCGCTGAAGCATCCTTGATTACGGAGATGCTGGACACATCATTGGGATTGACATCCTCCATGTCACCGATAGCGCCGTCAATCAGCACCAGAGGAGCCATTTCATTGATAGAAGTGAATCCACGGATGTTCAGGGTTCCTGTGCTTCCCGGATTACCTGTGGTTGTAGTGATGTTAAGTCCAGGAACAGACCCCTGCAGCATTGTCGAAAGGTTGTGCGCGGTACGGTCCTGCAGCTGCTTGTCGTCAACGACTGAGACTGCACCTGTAAGGTTCACCTTTTTCTGTGTACCGTAGCCGACAACGACAGTCTCCTCAATGAGCATATTGTCTTCGTCAAGCACAATTGTAATTCTGGACTGTACAGCCGGAACTGTCACTTTCTTCGTCACATATCCGAGACAGCTGACTTCGAGTTCTGCAGCCCCGGATGAAACTGAAAGCGAGAAGTTACCGTCAAGGTCTGTCACCTCTCCCTTTCCGGAAAACATGACGGCTGCCCCGACAATCGGCTGTTGCTGGGAATCCAGCACCTGGCCGGATATTTCTCTATTCTGTGCCCACAGGGAGATGACGCTCCCCACGAGCAAGACCAGAGACACAGCAAAAGTTCTGATAACTTTCATAAATAGTAAGTTTAGTTAATTAATTGGGTTGTTGTTTTCAGAGTTGGTATGTTTTGATGTCAAACGCCTTAGGGCGCGTCATCTCTTCCCTGTACTCATTCCCGAAACGGTCCTTCACGACAATGACAAGGGTCGAGGTAGCAGAAGATGCCTTGACCTTGAACGTATGCCTGTTGACAGACGTAGGGAATGTAGGGCTTGTCGACCCGCCGTCAATTGACTTGGCCGTATAGGAGAGGACATGCAGAGGATCATACACGGTAGTACGCTCCACATCAAGGCTCTTTCCATTTTCCGTAACTGTCACAGTCCATGACGGGTCATAGTTCCACACATTGATATAGACATAGTTGTCCGTACTCGGCGTCATCCATTCCGAAGCATACAAGGAATATTTAAGCTTGCCGGCAGCAGAAGCATTCGGCACGGCGTTCTCATATGAAAGATTGATTGAATTACGGTCATATGTACGGAACTGGAGGTCAGTACCTGCACCAGTAGGCTTGTATACCCAGCTGAAATCCTTTCCTGCCACATCGACTATACGGTAGCCGCCAGGGGCACCGTCCTGTCCGATATGGATCCCTGGATAATTCTTTCCTGTCCACCACCATGTAGCGCAGACCGCACCTGTGTTGTGCTCATATATATGGTCTGAAGCAAGCTTGTCAGCATTATACATCTTATGTGTGTGTCCGGTGAGAACCTGCACCTGCGAATATGGCTTGAGGATATCCACAAGGGAAGAGCCGCCGCCCACAGAGACAGTATTTGATGCATTGTCATTGTAAAGCGGGGCATGCATGGCCACAACTACAGGAGTATCCTTGGAGACATATGCAAGATCCTTCCTGAGCCATTCAAGGTTGTCGTTTGTCAATGAAGCCACATGGTTGCGCCCATGGCTATCATCATCATAGTTTCCGGTGTTGTCCGCCACGATATCATCCAGCACTGCATAATGGACATTCCCGATATTGAATGAATAGTATGTAGGGCCCACAATCTCCCTGTAAGGGGCTGCAGATCCGAAATCCCCGGAGAGGTAGCAGCTGTGGTCATGGTTCCCCATGGTATGCCATATCTGGATTCCCTCTATCTGCTTCATCGCCTCCAGGTAATTTGTCAGGTCCATCTTGTTCACGACCCAATAAATGTCCCATGTCATGTCCCCAAGGGTGAGTCCATACACCTTCTTGCCCGGATTCTTCGCAAGCCAGTCATTGACATCATATACAAATGTACGGAACTGCGCTGCATCATTTGTACGGTTCGCAAGATGTATGTCACCGAATACAAGCATGGTATGGTTTGTCTGGTCACCGGACTCGACAAGGCTGAAATCGGCCCTCTCCGCGACAGTTGCAGGCTGTGTGAGCGCCTTGTGGAATTTAGGGAGCACACCGTCACTGAGCGTCTCATATCCGGAAGGGACTGAGATGAAGACATATTTGTTCTTCTTCTCCGACTTGAACTGGTAAAGCCCGTTCTCATCAGTGCGGACGACCTCATAGCCGTCAGAGACCACGACATCCTTCAGCCGGGCCTTGCCGCATGAGACGATACCGTAGACATTGCTCTCCTCGTCAAGCCCTGTGATATCATCGAAATAGATGGATGTCTCACCCATCAGCTTCTGCACGGAGCCGCGCACGATATAGACCTTGTAGGAGCCGGACTCGAACCCGTCATTGAGCACGACCTTAAAACTCCTGTCCGAAACCTCCGATATGCCGCAGAGCCCCTTTCCGCCTGAATAATCCTCAAACAGGACCTTGTCAGAAGCCAGGGGGGCCTTTGAGAACATGACCCTGAAACTTATCTCAGACGCATCTGCCTCAAGGTAAATGGATTCAGGGACTTCAAACCTTACATCTACATCAGCGTCACTTTTGACTTTTTCTGTACACGACATGGCAGAAAGGCCAGCATACATACAGGCGAATGTCAGTATAACGAATCTGTAAACCGTTTTGTAATTTATCATGGTATTCTATTTAAATGTTTTCAGGTTAAAGAGACAACAAAAAAAGGCTTCGGGAAAAGCCTATGTAGCATAGGCTTCACCCGAAGCATAAGTCATGGGATAGATATGCGCAGGAAGACACTTCCGGCACCACATGCTCCTTAAGGAAGCATATACACCGGTACAGGGAGAGACATATAGGCTGCCCCCCCCAAGCAATGTCTGAGTATTGTATTGAATTACATCCATACAGTCTGAACCATCCATCTGGTTTTATTTCGAAAGCAAATATAGACTATTTCGTAAATAACACAAAATAAATCTGACAAATCTGAAATAATTCCATTACGGATTGTTTCGATTCAAAGCAAAGGCAATAGAAAAACCCTAACAGACGGCTATTGAATCGAAACTGCCGGCAAGAGCGTCAGCGCAGGCGTATTGTATCTTCCGGCCTGGCCACGTATCCGGAATCAAGTCCATTGAGCTTCTGGAGAGATTTCATCCTTACACCGAAACGCTGCGAAATGCTCCAGAGCGTCTCCCCTCCCTCTGCAACATACTTGCCCACTCCCCTGGCTGCCTTTTTCTTCTTTGCCTGGAGATAGACTACAGTGCCGGGAAGCAGTTTCCGGTCCTCATCGGCATCATTGTACTTCATGATCTCCGCAAAGAACAGGTCATATGACTTCGCTATGCTTGCGTAAGTCTCGCCTTCCACGGAATAGACAAACGGCACATTGTTCTGCGAATAGAGCCTGCGTGAAAGCATGTAGCTGAATTTCTCAGACTGCCCCTTGTCCAGCGCAACCGGAGCCTCCAGCATAGCCGGGGATTCCGGAATCTGCCTTGCGTCATTCCTGGCTGCATTCCTCGCCGCCTTTGCAGCTTTCCTTGAAGTGCCCCTGTCCGTCTTCTTCCTCGCCTCCTTGCCGGAAGACCTGTCTGAAGCTTCTCCGGCATAACCGGCAGCGCCTTCACTCGCCACATCATCCGGGGACACGGCATCGAAGCGCGAAAGGTCATATTCCTCAATCAGCCTGATGAGCTTCTGCGGATATTGCGGATCTGTGGCGTATCCGGCTTTCTTAAGTCCGTAGGCCCACCCCTTGTAGTCTGAGGTCTCAAGTTCAAAGAGGAACTTGTACCTGTCCCTGTAGCGCAGGAAATCGGAATGGTCCATAAAAGAAGCCTCCGCATGTTCATACTTACGGAAGCACTCCCCTTTCCTGTCATCATCGAAATACATGGAAGGACCTTTCCAGTCATGGCATTTGATCCCGAAATGGTTATTCGCCTTCACGGCAAGCTCCGAGCGGCCATAGCCGGATTCAAGAAGCCCCTGTGCCAGCGTTATGCTGGCCGGAACACCGCTCCTGTACATCTCCTCGACAGCAATCTTTGAATATTTCGCGATATATGCCTCCTGAGGCGTTGAAGCCGGAACAGCAGCTGCCGTACCGGCAAGCATAATGCAAGAAAATATAGCAAGCCCTGCAAAAAGGGCGGAAAAGGCCATCTTCATACCATATAAAAGTAAAATACTCTGCGAAGGTAAGAAATTTCCTTGAATTCCTATATCCGCCCGGCAAAGGCAGGGACACCGGCACTCAGTCCGCACCGCCTCCAAGGGCGTGATAGAGATGTATGACACCATCTATCCGGCTTACCTGGTCCTGGACGAGCACCAGCTTCGCAGCCAGAAGAGACTGCTGCGCTGTCAGTACCTCAAGGTAGCTCGCAGTGGTGTACCTCACAAGGAACTGCGTTTTCTCTACAGCCTCCTCAAGGTCGGCAATCTGCTGAAGATCATATTCAATACGTCCATTTGCAGTCTGCCATTCCGAAACGGCATTGTTGACCTCATTCCCAGCATCAAGAAGCGACTGTTCAAAACGCAGAAGAGCCTCTTCCTGACGTGCCTTGGCAACCTTCAGGTTCGCAATATTTGTCCCTCTGTTGAACAAGGGAGCCATAAGTTGGGCGATGGCGTTTGAAAGCCATACCTTAGGATTCATGACAGATGCTCCGGCACTGTTTGTCCATCCGAGTGTACCTGACAGCGTTATGCTCGGATAAAAAGCAGACCTGGCTTCATTTGTTGCATAGAAAGCCTTTGCAAGCTCCGCTTCAGCCTGGCGGATATCAGGGCGCCTGGACACAAGCTGGAGAGGAATCCCGGCAGCTGCACCTCCAGAAAACTCCTGACCGTCAAGACTTCCCCTTTCTATATGGCGGGATGGTTCTTTCAGCAATGCGGAAAGCATATTCTCGGTCTCATATATGCTCCTGTTCATAGAGAGCATCTGAGCACTAAGGGCCATACGGCTTGCACGCGCCTGATGTACAGCCACCTCATTGGCACGCCCAGCCTCTGCCAGGGCCTCCAGTGCAGTTATCGTCTCATCCCAGTTCACAAGCGTCTGCCCCGAGATGGCGAGCTGGGAGTCAAGCATCAGGAGAGTATAATAGCTTTCTGCTATTGCAGCAACCAACTGCGTCTGCACAGCCTGCATATATGCGCAGCTGGATTCAAGCGCGGCACGCGCCCCTCTCCTGGCATTGGTCAGTTTCCCGAAGAGATCGATTTCCCATGTCGCAGACGCACCTATATTATATGTAAATTCAGTCTCTCCCGAATAATGCCTGACAGCAGCCTGCGGGGCAAGGCTTACAGCAGGAAGGTACGAGAGACGTGCATTCATAAGGACTGCCCTTGCCTCCTCGACCTGCAGCCGGGCGATATTCATGTCTGCATTACGCTCTATGCCGATTGCTATAAGCTCCTGCAGGCAAGGATCCGTAAAAAGCTCCCTCCATGGCATTGAAGCGACAGTGACAGTATCCTCAGGAACCTTGTATTCCCGATACAGGCTGTCCGGCTCCACATCAAGTTCCGGGCGTGAATACCTGCCATAGATTCCACATCCGCAAAGCAGTGAAGCCGAAGCTATAAGTATCATTATCCTTTTCATGTCATCAAAAATTTTCATGTCCGGTTTCATCCTCTCATTTCTGTCCCTGCGGACGTCCAGGGAGGAAACGCTCCTGCACATATTGGAAAATGATGAAAAGCGAAGGAACGACAAAAAGCAGCGCAGCTGTCCCAAGCAGCATTCCTCCAACTGTACCCACTCCCACTGAGATGTTGCCGTTTGCCCCGACGCCATGTGCAAACATCAGCGGGAGCATACCAAAGATCATCGTCATGGATGTCATCAGTATAGGCCTGAGACGGGCCTTTGCCGCTGACATGGCCGCTGTCGTTATGCTCATGCCATGGCGTCTGCGCTCTGAAGCGTATTCCGTAAGCAGGATAGCCGTCTTCGCAAGCAGGCCGATGAGCATTATCAGCCCGGTCTGCATATAGATATTGTTCTCCAGCCCCCATATCTTTGCAAAAAGGAAGCTTCCCATAAGCCCGAAAGGGACAGACAGGATGACTGCGAAAGGTATCAGGAGACTCTCATAAAGCGCGCAGAGAATAAGATAGATAAAGACGACACAGATAATGAATACAAGTGTTGTTGTATTTCCGGTACCGGCCTCCTCCCTGGCCATTCCCCCGAACTCATAGCCATAGCCTTCAGGCAAGGCCGTCCGTGCGACTTCTGCAATGGCATTGATAGCCTGGCCCGAGCTGTATCCTTCCGCTGGAGTTCCATATACCGTGATCGAGGAGAAAAGGTTGAACCTGGAGAGACTTTCCGAGCCATACACACGCGTAAGGGTCAGGTACTGCGAGATCGGCGACATCTCCCCGCTGCTGTTCCGTACATATATATTGTCAAGCGCCTCCGTATCCAGACGGTATTCCGGAGATGCCTGCACCATGACACGGTACAGCTTGGTAAACAGATTCAGGTTGGAAGAATAGCTTCCTCCGATATATCCGGACAATGTGCTCAGGATATCCGACGGGGATATTCCGTTACGCTTGCACTGCGCAGCATCGACCTCCACCATGAACTGCGGATATTTAGTGTCAAACGTCGTGTAGGCACGGGAGATTTCAGGACGCCTGTTCATTGCATCAATGAATGCACGGGAATATTTCAGGAGATCCTCAACACTCCCTCCCTTCTTGTCCTGGACATAAAGTTCAAACCCGTCGCTCATTCCATATCCTGAAATCATAGGGCTTGTCGACACACGTATCTGGGCTGTCTTTATGGCATCTGTGCGGCGGTAGATCTCCTCCATTACAGCGGATATGCCGTCCTCCTTGCCTTTACGCTCACTCCAGTTCTTGAGACGGATTGAGAAAGACCCGGCAGAGGCGGACTGGCTGTGACGCGCATCCTTTCCCGTGACACGTGAATAGATCTTGATCTGAGGGATATCCCGTATGGCGGCCTCTATCTCATCCATTATACGGTCTGTCTCCTCCAGGTTCGTTCCAGGTGCAGCCTGGACATTCATGTTTATCACTCCCATATCCTCCTGCGGCACAAGCCCGGTCTTGGTGGAATTCATGAGGAGCACCAATGCGGCACATGCCACAGCGATGCTGGCCACTGCAATCCACTCATGGCGCGACAGGAAGGACACACCTTTCATATACCTGTACTGCAGACGGCTGAAAGAGCGGTTGAACGCATAGTGGAAACGGTCCGAGAAGTCTGGTTTCTCACCGGCCCCGACATTCGCACGCGGACGCATTATCAGGGCACACAGGGCCGGGCTGAGCGTCATGGCATTAAGCAGGGATATGGCCACCGCCACAGCCATTGTCAGTCCGAACTGCGTGTAGAATGTACCGGTAGTGCCACCCATGAAGCTTACCGGGATAAAGACGGCCATAAAGACGACAGTGGTTGTCATCAAGGCTGATGTAAGTCCCTCCATAGCCTCCACGGCAGCATTGTATGCAGAGGTATTGCCACCGTCAAACCTCGCCTGCACGGCCTCGACAACAACGATGCTGTCATCCACCACAGTCCCGATCACAAGCACCAGGGCAAAAAGCGTCAGGAGATTAAGGCTGAAGCCGGCGACATATATGAAAGCAAACGTACCTATGAGCGACACGATGATGGCAAGCGAGGGAATCAGCGTAGCCCTCAGGTCATGAAGGAACAGATAGACAACAAGTATCACAAGCAATATGGCTATGATGAGTGTCTCCACAACATTGGCGATAGATGCGTCAAGGAAATCCTTTGTGCTCATGATGTCAGCCAGCACCATGCCTTTAGGCAGGGAGGCGGCAATCTCCGCCGAGACTGCATCAATTTCATTGATGATCTCATTTGCATTCGAGCCTGACGTCTGGGCCATCATGCAGTTTGCCCCAGGGTGGCCGCTGGTCTGGCTGAGCATCGCATAATTCTCAGCCCCAAGCTCTATGCGGGCCACATCCCTGAGGCGCAGCACATCACCGTTCGGCAACGACTTTATGACCATGTCGCCATAATCTTCCTCCTCTTCATAGCGTCCCCTGTACTTGAGTACATACTGGAATGTATTTGATGACTCGGCACCGAGCGTACCTGTCGGAGACTCCACATTCTGCTCTGCAAGAACAGCAGAGATGTCGGAAGGCATAAGGCCGTACTGGGCCATCTTGAGCGGATTGAGCCAGATACGGAGCGAATAGCTTGCGCCGAATATGTTGACCTCACCGACTCCGGCAATTCGCGACATCTGAGGTTCAATGTTGATTTTCATGTAGTTCGTCAGGAAGTTCGAGTCATAGGAATCGTCCGGCGAATATAGGGACAATGCCTTCAGCGCGTTGTTCTGACGTTTGCGCACCGTGACACCTGCCTTTGTAACCTCAGCAGGCAGAAGCCCCTGCGCTGAAGCCACACGGTTCTGCACATTGACAACCGACATATCCGGGTCCGTTCCCTGGCGGAAATAGACATTTATCGTTGCCGCTCCTGTATTTGTTGCGGTCGATGTCATGTACATCATATTCTCCACACCGTTCAGCTGCTCCTCCAGAGGAGTGATAACGCTCTTCATCACAGTCTCCGCATTTGCTCCTGTGTAGGTTGCATTCACACGCACGGTCGGCGGCGCAATATCCGGGAACTGCTCCACAGGCAGCTGGCTAAGCCCTATGAGACCGAGGATGACAACCGCTATTGAAATGACCCCCGACAATATCGGGCGGTCAATGAAAGTCTTTACGTCCATGGCCTTCTATTCTCCCTTCTGAGGATTTACAACTGCTCCCTCACGTACAAGGCCTGCACCTTCCGCGATAATAACATCACCCTGCTGAAGCCCGTCTTCAACAATGTATTCTGTGCCATTGTTGAGACGGTTGACAGTCACAGGGGCAGACTGGGCCTTCCCGTCAATGACCTTATACACAAAGATCCTGTCCTGCAATTCATATGTCGCCCCCTGAGGGACCACAAGGCAGTTCTCAATATAGGACGGTATGACTACCGTGCCGCTTCCACCCCCTCGCAGCAGCCTGTCCCCGTTCGGGAAATCCGCACGCAGGGTCACGGCACCGGTTCCGGCTGTCACTATTCCGCTGACTGCACTGATGCGCCCTTTCCCGGGATACATTCTCCCTCCAGCCATACGCAGCCCTACCTCAGGCATCCGGGACAGGAAGCCATCAAGCGATCCATACTGCTCCATAAGTTCATTCACACGGCTCTCCGAGAGTGAGAAATATGCGTACATGACACTGTCGTCTGAAACTGTGACAAGAGGCTCCTGTATGCTGCTGCTGACCAATGCCCCGACACGGTATGCTATCATTCCCGTGACACCGTCCACCGGACTTTTGACCTCTGTGTATGACAAGTTATTGCGTGCATTCACCTCCTGGGCGCGGGCCTGTGCCAATGCAGCCTCGGATGCAGCCAGGTCATTTTCCGCAGTAAGCAGGTCATAGTCCTGGACAACATTCTTCTCCCTGAGGACCTTCGTGCTTTCAAGGTTCAGGCGGGATGTAGAGAGACGTGCCTCCGCGCTCTTCACGTTGGCCAGGGCCTCTTCCAGGGCAGCACGGTACGGCACCTGGTCGATGACAAAGAGCACCTGCCCCTTGCGCACTTTCTCGCCCTCGCCAATGCATATCCTTGTTATCAGCCCGCTCACCTGCGGACGTATCTCGACAACCTGCTGACCGGCCATCACAGCTGAATATTCCGACATCAGTGTACGGTCCTCCGGCTCCACAAGCATTGTCTTGTATCCTGTACTCTCCTGCGTCACAGGAGCCTGATGGCAAGAACACACAAACAGCCCCCAAAGCATGGAGGCAAGCATTTTATTATCCATATTTCCAGATATATATTTATTTGACGCGGCAAAAGTAAGAAAACACTTCAAGGCACGGCTTATGTATACTTGAAACTGTGGGTAAACGGCCGATTTCCGGTGGTAAACAGTTCTTTGCCAGTCATTCTTTCACGGAAAAAAGGCGTACCTTTGCACCCCATGGACAACAAGGAAAACATAATATAACATAGCATAACATGAAAAAGACAGCAATAGCGACATTGGCCCTTGCCGGATTCCTCGGCAGCGCACAGGCCATGGAGGCCGCAGAGACATCCGGGCACATACAGTCAGTAACAGCGGTCAGCCGTGTATTCGGCGACGGACGCAAGGTCACGGAAGTAATCCTGGAATATGACACACCGATCAGCAACAAAAGCCTGTCAGCAGACAGCTACACAGTCGAGGGAAAAGAAGTGACCGCCGTCTATGCCAATTCCGTCCCGGAAAAGGCAGGGCACGGCATCAACGGCAAGTATGTAATTATAGAAGTAAAGGCGGAGGTGGACCTTGAATACCATCCCAAGGCCCCTACGGCAGAAGAGCTTGAGAAGAAGGCGGAACGCGACAGGATGCAGGGAGGCCCCGGACTCCGCGCAGGATGGAGTACAGGCGGAGACGACAGCTACCCTGGCAATGCGACAGCAATCCAGGCAAGGGACATCAGGACCGCAAAGGGGAAGACATACAAGGCCAGCCCGGACCCAATAATGAGCACCAACGAGATATGCCTTGTGGCAGATGACTTCATCCAGAAAGAATTCATAAGCCCGTACACCGGGCAGGTACTTCCATATAACATATATATACCCGAGGATTACAGCCCTGAGCATAAATATCCGCTTGTGCTGTTCATCCATGACGCCGGAGCCGCAAGCGGGCCTGTCACCCAGACCCTCTACCAGGGCAACGGGGCGACATCGTGGGCTGAGCCGGAAGCACAGGCACGTCACAGATGCATTGTCGTAGCTCCCGAGTATCCTGTGATAACTGTGGATGACAACTGGAACTACAGCCATCACCTCGATGCGACAATCGCCCTCATTGAGGAGCTGAAGTCAAGCTTGGCGATAGATGAAGACAGGATATACACCACCGGGCAGTCCATGGGCTGCATGTCATCAATCGTGATGATGCTGAAAAGGCCTGACCTGTTCGCAGGTGCACTGCTTGTTGCCGGCAAGTGGAACCCTGCACTTATGGGCCCGCTCGACAGGCAGAACATATGGATAATCTCATGCGAGGGTGACATGTCATCGAATACGCTTCAGGGAGAGGCCGTACAGATATGGCGCAGCCAGGGAAGCACTGTCACCGAAGCGACATGGGAGATGACGCTGTCCGGGGAAGAGTTCACAGAGGCGGCAAGGGAGATGGCGGCAGAAGGCAGCCATCTGCTGTTCACCCACCTCACAGGAGGCAACCATAGGGCGACATGGTTCGTATCCTACGGCATAGAGGGAATACAGGACTGGCTATTCGGCCAGCGCAGGAAGGAAAGGCGATGACAATGAAGAATGTACCTGTATACATAGACATCGCCTTCTGTATGGTGTTCCTGCCGCTGATGATATATATCTTTCCGATTGAAAGGTCATGGGGGAAATACCCTGTCATCTTCAGCATCTTCATACTATGGCTGTATGTCACATACTTCCTATACAAGTATTTCATAATACCCGGGATCTTCCATGGAGGGAAAAAGCGCATATACGCATTTGCCATGATTGCCGCTTCCCTCTTTGTGACATTCATGTTCTCAAGATACAAGATCACATCCCCGCTGTATCATCTGCGCAAGCCGCTATGCGAAACGTACCCGTTCCACATATGGGGCATCAGGCAAAACCAGCAGGCCATATGGGTGCATTATATAATCGTTGTCATATTCTGCGTAGCCGTAGGGATGCTTAACGAGGCGTACAGGCAGAGGATGGCTCGCGAGGAAGTCGAATATGAACGGAACAAGGCCGAGCTGGCACTGTACAAGGCGCAGATAAACCCTCATTTCCTGTTCAACACCCTGAACACATTGTACGGGCTTCTGATAACACATTCCGACAAGACGGAAGTGACCATGGAGCGCTTTATCAACCTTGTCAAATACACATACAACAACGCAGGCAACGACTACATACCGCTGTCTGAGGAAGTTGAATACATCAGCCAGTACATAGACCTGCAGAAACTGAGGCTGAACGGATTCGCCGACGTAAGCTTCACACATACCGAAGAAGACAGTACAGTGATGGTCCCGCCGATGCTGCTGATTACATTCATCGAGAATGCATTCAAGTACGGGATCTCATCAAACGAGCCTTGCTTCATACATATAAGGCTCTTGCAAAAGGGGGGCATGCTCTGGTTCGAGGCTGAGAACTCAATATTTGCAAGAGAGGGCGGTGATTCAAGCAGGACCGGGATAGAGAACTGCAGAAGGCGTCTCTCCCTCCTGTATCCCGGACAGCACACATTGACGATAGACAAAAACGGGGAAAACGTATTCCGCGTTACCCTTGAACTTCAACTCCACAAGACAACATGATAAGGTGCATTGCAATCGACGACGAGCCTATAGCCCTGAACATAATCCACAGCTACTGTGAGAAATGGGGCGACATATCGCTTGAGACATACAGTTCCCCGCGTATCGGCATGAAGCGCATACTGGAATGGAGACCCGACATAGTATTCCTTGACATCGAGATGAACGGGACATCCGGCATCGAGCTGGCACGCCAGCTTCCACGGTCCTGCTGCCTCATATTCACGACGGCATACGCCAATTACGCGCTTGAAGGATTTGAGGTGGACGCGGTGGACTTCCTGCACAAGCCATATTTCTACGAACGTTTCTGCCGTGCGATGCAGAAAGCCGTGCAATGGCTAAAGATGCATGACCTTCTCCTGATTTCAGAGTCATCCAGCAGAAAGCTGGTATTGAAGGCCGACTACAAGAATGTCACAATACCGTTTGGCACAATCGTATATATCGAGTCAATAGACAACTATATAAGGGTGCACCTAACTGACGGCACGTCCCTGGTGACCAAGATGGCACTTTACAGCATAGAGCAGCAGCTCCCGAAAGATGAATTCATACGGATACACCGGTCATATCTTGTCGCCAGCAAAAGGATAACGGCATTCACACGCTCAGAGGTCACACTCTCCGGCATCGAGAACAAGCTCCCGGTAGGAAAGACGTATTCCGAGGAGGTAATGAAGACAATCGGCGGCTGACCTGAAGAAATATTTGGCGTCACAGGGATCTTTTTCTACTTTTGCAGCCCCAAAAGCGATATGTAGTGTCCCGGCACGTAAGTCTAATTGGCTTTTCTGTGCCGGGACACTGCATTTATGCCAACCATTTAAATATACTTAAAGATGAACAAGAAGACACTTGTATTCATATTGGGCAACCTCACGGCATTCGGCCCGTTCATTACTGATTTCTATCTCCCGTGCCTGCCGGAGCTTACGGATTATTTCTCTGCATCAGCGTCAATGATACAGCTTAGCATAACAGCTGGAATGCTCGGACTCGCCGCCGGACAGATGCTGATAGGCCCGCTTGCAGACAAATACGGAAGGAAAGGCCCCATGCTGTGGTGCCTTCTGCTGTTCGTGATGGCGACGATAGGCTGCATCATGTCAGTAAACATACAGATGTTTGTATTCTTCCGTCTCCTGCAGGGGCTGACAGGCTCTGCAGGGCTGGTCATCTCCAAGGTCATCATTGCCGACTCTTTTACAGGAAAGGATGTCGCGCATTATTTCGCTGTCCTGGCAGCAGTGCAGGGGGCAGCCCCTATAGTCGCGCCTGTCATTGGAGGAGTAGCGTTCAGCCTGACGTCATGGCAAGGGACATTCGCAGTGCTCGGGACATGGGCCCTCATCCTTCTGCTTGTATGCAGGAGAATGGACGAGACGCTCATTGCCGAGGAACGCCTCAAGATGCCTATATGGAAGACATTCAAATGCTACATCCCTGTTTTCCGCAACGGGAAATACATGGCGATGAATCTTCTGCAGAGCTTTGCCTCAGCTGCACTGATGGCATATATATCCGCATCGCCGTTCATTTTCCAGCAGCACTTCGGGCTTACCCCGTTAATGTACAGCATCTGTTTTGCATGCAATGCGTCAGGGCTTGTAATCGGCAGCAGTGCTGTGATGAAAGTGAAGAACCTCCCGTCCATTGTCCCATGGTGCACAGCCGGACTGTCAGCTGCGGGCATCCTTGTGTCTGCAGCCCTTCTCCTGGAATGGCCGTTCTTCATTTTCGAGGCGGCAGTCTTCCTCATGCTGTTCTGTGTAGGAATGATGACACCGACAGGGATCACACTTGCCCTGGACTCTGTAAATGAGAACAGGGGCATCGCCTCTGCCCTGCTCGGATCACTGCCATTTCTTCTTGGCGGCATTGTAGCACCTCTCACGGGGCTTGGCAACATGATATATTCGATGTCTGCAATCATAGTCACCTGCTGCTTCATCTGCATCATGCTCTACCTGTGGTCACGCAGGTGGAAATATTAAGCTCAGGAGTGATTCACCGCCTCACGGAATTCACGGCTGCGCAGCAGTGTACCGACATCCGAAACTGCCTTAAGCATAACTATTCCGCCGGCATCCAGCAGATACAGGGACGGGATGAATCTCGGGTCAAGGCCATATGCCCCGTCCGTGCTGTCTGCGGCATCAAGGATTTCCAGCAGGAGTTTACCCTCACGTACCGCCTCACGTATTTTATCCGATTCCGCAAGTTCCTCCCTTATCTTTCTGCAAGAGTCACATTCATCAGCCATCAGAAAGACAAGCACAGGCGTTCCCAAGGGCAAATCAACAGGGAACACACTGCCTGGACGCCCCCTGTCCATTATACCTCTGCGGAAATCAAGCATGCGTCTGTGCCATGAAGTCAGCGACACACATGATTCCATATATCCAAGGACAAGGGAATAGATGTCATCACTGCAATATGGTGACGACGTGTCAAAAAACGCCCCTGCAAGCATATGCGAAAGTTCCTCGACTGTCCACGGGTCTTCAAGTGCCACAGAGATGCTGTCGGCAATTGATATGGCCCGTCCTACAAGAAATTCTGCATCCTCAGGCTCTGCGGATGCGATATCTGCGGCGAATCTTCTGAATGCCTCACGTTCCATACAGTATCCAGGCCCGTCCTCCCTTGGAACATCGAATGCAGGGACGGCCGGGGATGCTCCGCATGAGCACAGGAGCATGACAAAAGACAGCCGGGCAATCAGTCTAAGCATCATATCTTCAGAAAAATTCCGGCTCTGTACATGGTCCTCAGAAGCATAAACAATATGACAGCATTGGCAGCACTCAGGAGCACTGGATAATATATGCCGAGCCATTGTTCCGTCCCGTGCAGCAAAGATGCAGACACTGAAGTAAACACGACTGTCTCGCCTATAAAATACGCTGTGATTGAATTCATTCCATAGTATTTTGCCCATTCAAGTCCGCGCGTCCATCCCCTTACATCTACAGCATAGTAGACTCCTGCCATAAGCACAAAACAGATTCCGCCGGAGAACAGTGTCATTGAGCTGCTCCATATTTTCTTTATTATCGGGAAGAAAGGACTCATGAGAAGACCGGCGGCAATCAGGCCTGAGCCTGTGAGAAGCAGCAAAAGGGCCTTGCGCGGCACAGCCATACCGTCACCGCCCTTCATAATCTGCCCGGCAAAGCATCCGAGCATCACTGTCACGGCGAAATTAAGGCTGCTCAATATCCATGTGTACTGGTATCCGCAATCATATGTCCACGTCCCGTCAGGAGCAAATATGACCCCGTCGCGATGCGCACCGAGCACACCCTTGTCCACAAGCATCGCAACATTGGACTGCGGGTCAAGATTCATCCCCGTGGCGGCGAAAGCGGCAATATATGCAAGGAAAAGCATAAGGGTCCAGGCGATCTGCCCCTTCTTTCCGGAATGGACGAATATCAGCGCAGAAGCCACATACCCTACGGCAATAGCCTGCAGAGTGTTGGCGAAAGGATGAAAGGTCCGGAAATCGAAAGCCAAAAGATTCCCCTGCACAATCCACCCTATGAAGAAGAGAAGTGCAAATCTCCTGAGCAGCTTAAGATAGAACTCCTTTCCCGGTTTCTCCCCTCTCTTGTAGCGCGACATAGAGAACGGTATCGCGGCTCCGGACATGAACATGAACAAAGGCATTATTATGTCCCAGAGTGCAAAGCCCTCCCACTGGACATGCTCGACCTGCCTGCGGAGCAAATCCGGAGCACAGCTGCCTGCAGTCCATACAAAAGTCTGCACGACAGGTCCTATAGCAAGCAATAGAAACATGTCAAGCCCTCTCAGGACATCCAGGGACGCAAGCCTCGTCTTATTTTCCATATCATTCAGATTTAATTTTGCATATTTTATTATAGCCTGTCTCTTCATCCCAGACACCTGCATTGGCGAACCTCACGCTGAAGTCAGGATTGCCGGCAAGTGTCCCGGAGGCATCCGGCAGATTAAGATATATAGTGTAGACAGAACCGGCCTTAAGCCCGGAAGGCAGTGAAAGCGTCTCCTCAAATATCCAGTCATGGCTTCCCTTCCACTCCCTCGGGTCCTTAGGGGAAGCGATGACATACTTCTCAGAAGCATCTGTCTCATTTACAATGACCCATTCCATAGGGCGCTCATTGATAAGGGACGCGAAGCCGACATTGTCGATATGAAGCTTTACCGTAAACCTGCCCGAAGCCCTGAAGTCCCCGTCAAAGGCTGCACCTTTCAGGACAAGGCGGTAGCCGAGCCTCTTCTTGATATCCTCAAAGCACCCCTCCGAAGTCCACTCGTTCATGACACCACGGTGATAGGCATCATTCAGATATGTCCAATGGTATTTCATGAGGTTTTCATATGTATTGCCACAGTTGCAATAGGCCGTCTTTACAGCACAGGTCTCACCTCCCATGCTCACATAGTTGGTCTCCGTGGCCCACATTCCGCGGTCTCCGGAGACCTTGTATGTCCCGACATCATCGGCGCTGGAGACAAAGCAGTCATTGAATGCCGCGACTCTCGCTATGTCAGAAGTGCCGAATGCCGTGGCAGCCGTAATCGTGTCCGATATGGACGTCCCGAGGATACCGCGTTTGTAGAGAGGATATCTGACAGCGACCTGGCGGCTCACAGGCACAGCGTCAAGAAGGGCCTTCATAAGCGTCCTTCTCGACATGTAATCTTCATCTGTCACAGGATTCATCCCATAGTAGTCCGTATAATAGCCCTCTCCCCATGAGCCGACAAAGCCGTACTGCACAACATAGATCACATCGGCAAACTCCTGGAAAACAGGCTTCAGCTGAGCCACATGGGCGAGCGTCTGCTCTGCAGGGGCATCCCACGGATGATCCGACTCGGCATAGCCGTCAGAATATGCGAAGCGGACAATTGTCTTGAGTCCTGCCTCACGGTGCACCTGGAAACAGTTGCGTACAAATCCAAGGACTGTCTCGTCAAGGTCCCTGTACACATAGTCATGGAGGTAGAATTCAGAAAGCGAAAGCGTCTTGCCGCTCTTGCGGAATGCCTTGAGCCCAGATACTGTCGGGGCAGAAGGCATGGATCCATTCCTGAAATAGCTGATCACGGGAGTATACAGCCCGCGTTCAGGATTGCAGAAATTGCTTTCATCGGCCTCATAGGCAATGTCATATTTGAAGGCCGCCCCCTCCGTGCCAGCGCCATTGTCATCATGGCCGCCCTGTCCGCCGTCCTTGCCGCACGATAAAAAAGATGCAAGGACTATCATCATAAGTATTATATTCCTGTTCATATCCATCATTTTTTCTTCATGAAATAAGGCAGCCTGTCCAAAGGTACAAAAATTTTAATGGACGTGCCACCAATAATCTCCTCTCCAGTATCAGAGACCCAGGTTCCTTCAGGCAGAAGCACTGTCCGCGAATCCCCAGGTGCAAGCATCGGCGCTACAAGCACATCTTTGCCCAGCATGAATTCATCGCATACACGTTCATATCCGCGTCCAGGGAAATGGTACTCCAGCGGAGTCACTGCCGGCTCACCGGTTGAAGCGGCCCTCTCCATAAGGGAGCGTATGAGAGGAAGCATTTCATACCTTGTCCTGACAGCTTTCAAGACAGCATTGTATTTATCTTTTTCCAGCACACGCCACGGTGCAAGCGAAAACTGCATCATAGGCATCAGAGCATGGCACTGGGCAGAACGGACAAGGAGTTCATGGTCAATATCTCCGTTAAGGAATGTCCCGAAACTTCCTCCACCGACCATGTCCGGACAGCAGAACGAAAAGCCCATCAGTCCCTCTGCACACATCTCCGGGATCAGTTTCCGCAGGTCTTCCCACGAATGTTCTTTGTCGTGCAGCCGCTGCACAATGGCCTTCCCTGCATTCTTCCAGCCTGCGCGAAGTTCATTGTACGGATACTTCTCGGCTATCTGCACAAAAAGAGAACACTGCTCACAGCCACGGGATGCACCGCTGAAATATATTCCGTCTTCAGGATAGAAATCAAAGTCACCTGCGTCAAACTTGAAGCCGTCCACCCCGCATTCCTCCATGAGCCTGTGCAGCTGGCTTTCAAGCCAGAGGACACTCCGCGGATTGGAGAAATCAAGCACGGCTGACGTGCCGTTCCACCATCTCACAGGATATGGCAGTCCGTCGGAGGCACGCACAAACCCGTCAAACGATGTTATTTCGCTGCATATCTGATACTGGTCCATGCTGACAAAAGGACATATCCATAGCATCACCTTGAAACCCATCTCATGCAGCCTGTCCACCATCCCTTTCGGGTCAGGAAACCTTTCCGGGGCAAAAGTCCATTTGCCATAGTCATCCTGCCATGTGTCATCTATCATTATTATGCCCGCCGGAAGACCGTTGGCAAGGATTCCTTCCGCATATTCAATGATTCCCTGCTGATTCTGGTCATACATCAGCTCAATCCATGTGTTGTACTGAGGCTGTTCAAAGAACTCTGAAGGGGGCATCTTTCCGTCTGCCGGGAAAAAGCGTGCGGCAGCCTCGCTGAAAGCAGAGGCAAGTGTACCTTCCTGCGTCACGGAGGAGACCACTTCAGCGGAAGCATCATTGATTACGACACATCCGTCACCGATCCTGAAGGTGTAAGGATGTTCGCTCCATATATACCGCCCTTTGCTTGTAAGCAGAAGCGGATTCACCTGATTGGACCGGTTGTCATTCAGGGAGGCATAAAACCCTTCGCAGAAAGGCATCATGGAACCGTCCTTGACACGTCCGCCCCATACGGACTCCCCTTCTTCAAGCATGATTACAATCTCCTTCCGGCCATTGCACCCGTACAGTGCCATAAGGCTGAGCAAAACAGCCGCTATTGTATTTCTTGTCAAATGCGCCATTGCTTCAGTTTTAAAAAGGAGGAGCGGCAGAAGTTATTCCGCAGCCCCTCCCCAATAAAAGAAGAATCTGCCCGGGAAGCCTATATCGCGTCCGGGAGAGTAAACTTGAGAGGTGCTTCAAATGTCTCCTCGCCGTCAACCATAGGGCCTGCAGGAAGGCTTCCTATCCTTGTCCATTCCGGACTCTGCATCATGATGCCGACATTGATTGTGTTGTTCAGTCCTGGGATAAGGGCGCGCAGGACACTCATTTCCCATTTTGCGACACCGCCCTCTATCTTTCCAGCGGCTTTGCAGAGGTTTGCCGAAGCAAGCTGCTCCACCGCAGGAGGATTTGAAGCCCACATGTCAGTTCCATCCTCTCCTGTAAACTTGTAGAACGTTGGCTCTGACCAGTCTGAGAATTCCCCGAAAGCAAGAAGATTGCTTTCTATGAGATACTCATATCCGAGCGGGTCCCAGAGATAGAAGATTCCGCCTGTAGCACCGTTATTATCCGAGTTGATATAGATATCAACAGGATTCGTCCATTCACTTTCCATATCAAGCTGAGATGCATCCATCTCCGCATAGATATAGAAATACATTGCATCTCCGGTAAGCTTGAATGTCCTGATGGCAGTGGAAGTCGTCATTCCGTCTGACGGAAGAGATGCGGTTGAGCAATCGATTCCATTCCAGTCGGAGAAGTCTCCGTCAATCTTTACAATTCCTTCATACTGTTCTTCGTCATCATCGTCATAAGAGCCTCTTGAAGGCTTATTGTCCTTGTTGCATGATACAAAAGCGACTGCAGCAACCACAGTGAGTGCCTTGGCAATAAATAAAAGATTCTTTTTCATCTTTTCTGATTTTTAGGGTTAATAATTATTGTTGGTTCAGAATAGTACCTTATCTCGGGTTCTGAGGGATTCCGCTTACAGAGATTTCTCCGAAAGGGATGAGGTAAGGAAGCCTTATGTCATCATATTTCACGACCTCCCAAGGCTGCATGCCTCCATATCTCCGGTCTATGTCCTTCTTGTTCCTTGCCTGGTCAAAAGGACGGTGCCCTTCAAAGCACAGCTCCATGCGCCTCTCATCGAGCACGACATCAAGCACATCACCGTATCCCCTGGCAGCCATATTGCTTTCTGTCATTTCCGCATCACCGGTCAGGCCGGCACGTGCCCTTATGACATTCACATCAGCCAAAGCATTCCGGACATCCCCTTTATGGGCATATGCCTCGGCCCTGTTGAGGATTACCTCGGCCCAACGTATGATTATAGGTGAATTGAGGACGTTAGGCTGACCATCCATGTTTGCGAATTTCTTCATCATGACCTGCGGGAAAGTCCTCCTCACATTGCATTTGTCGACCAGCGACACCTTTGTCTCCTGCCCGCCATAGTCTATATAATATTCGTGGTAGGTGTTGACAATACGTTCCTTGACCTGGTATGACTTCCCGTCTGTCCCCTTGCATGTCCAGCTGCCGGATGCATCCTGGACAGGAGAGTTGTCCACAGAATTCAGCCTGAAGTCATTTGTATTGTCTGCAACCGGCCAATAGATCATCTTCTTTGACGGGTCCCGGTAATACGGATCTGACATTGTTGAATACCTCAGGTCCTGCGGATATCTCGCGAAAAGGTCCTGCAGAGGCTGGGAGTAGTATATCTCTCCCCATCCGGTCCCGCCGGGGGCGTCAGGAGACCAGAACATCGAGCCCATTGAGCCTTTCTGGTCTGTCCAGTCAGAAGAAGAATTGACCATCGCGACACACCACAGCACCTCCTTTGAATCTTTGGAGAACTGGAACAAGTGCTCATAGTCAGGATCCAGTTTGTCAGAAGGCTCCGCACCCGAGAGCATCCCGTTCACAGTATCAATGCAGTCATCCCATTCACCCATATAGAGATACACTCTTGAAAGGAGGCCCATGACAGCCTCCCACGACACATAGCCGTTGTTGCCCCTGCGGCTGCCGCCTTTCATAAGGGCAGCAGCCTTGACAAGGTCATCCCTGACAGCCTCATAGCATCTTCCTACTGTAGCCCTCTCTGTTGTCGAGCAGTCCGTAGACTGACGCAAGACGACACCTGCCCGGTCTGTACCATGTGTGTATGGAGTTGCATAAATCTGCAGAAGATGCAGATGAGCCACGGCACGTATGAAGTAATTCTCACCAAGAATATGGTCAGACAAGGCCGAACCGCCTTCCGGAATTGCCTCAATCATGGAGTTGGCACTGAATATTATCTTGTATGCCATCCACCAGAAATATCCCGTATTGCCCTCAGTAGACACATCAGACAGCCTTGTGGCATTGCAGAGCGGGTCAGGTGTCATGTCTGACAGACAGATGTTGTCGCCCCTGAACTCTGCCATCTGGAAATAGTGGCGGACATATGAGTTTGCCGAGTAGACCGTCCCGTCATACATCAGGATTGCCTTGAACAAGGCATAAGTCCCGTCTGTCACGACAGAGGAGTTCTCCGGGTCAGACATAGATTCAGAAGACACCGCATCAGAAGGGAATTTGTCAAGGTTGCATGAGGCCAGCGCAAAGGCCGTCCCCACTGTCAATAATATTTTTTTCATCGCTGATTCTAAAATTTAAAGTTCACGCCAACAGTGACTGCCCTGCCCACAGGATAGTTCATTGAATACATTCCGGCCAATTCGTACTGGGTGCTTTCCAGCCTGACCTCAGGGTCCATTCCGGAAAACCTGGACAAAGTCCACAGATTGTCACCGGAAATGAATATCCTGAAATCATCCATACGCATTCTGGCAAGCACTTTCTTTGGAAGGGAATAGCTGAGTGTCACATTCTTGAGGCGCAAGAAGCTGCCGTCTTCAAGATAGCGCGAACTGATGCTGTTTGCGTTGTTGTTTCCTCCGCTGACAGGCTTGGGATGCGTGGCGATATCGCCCGGCTGCTCCCATCTGCTCCAGCCGAGACCGTTGTCGATTGACATCTGGTTATAGTCGGTATAGACACCGTCAGAATCCATTGTGGTGCGCGTGAAATTGAATATCTTGTTGCCTACGACATAGTTGAAATTCACAGAAAGTGATATGCCCATATAGGAGAATGTATTGACCAGACCTCCGCTGAAAAGGGGCGATGCGCATCCGACAATCTGCGAATCATTGTCCGGGTCGAATTTGTTTGTCAGTTCACGGCCTATGATGTTCCCGTTTTCATCTTTTACAAGATGCTCCCACTGCGGGTCCCCGTTATCAGGATTCACTCCCATCCACTTAGGCATATACCAGCTGTAGAGGGCTTCCCCCTGGCGGATAATCTGGCGTGCGCTGTTGCTGCCCACTGTCTGTATGACATCCTTCCCGTCAGGAATAGACATCACTGTATTCCTGTTAAGGCCGATGTTGAATCCGGTGCTCCAGACAAATCCTTTCCTGCGGATATTGGTGGAGTTGAGCTGGAACTCGATACCCATGTTCCTGATTGCCCCTGTGTTCTGCGTCATGCTGTAGAAGCCTGTGCTCGGTGCGGTCGGGACGTCCATGAGAAGGTCCGAATTGACAATATGGTAAAGGTCAAGGTTCATTTCAAGGAAATCCCTGAAGTTTACATCGATACCCGCATTTGTCATCTTTGCCTTTTCCCAATGCAGATATGGATTTGCCAGCGACTCAGGATATGAGCCGACAACTCCCTGATACTGAGTGGCTGCCTCTGACTTGTAAGTTGCAAGGTAAGAATATGGTGCAATCCCGGAATTTCCAGTCTCACCGTAGCTTGCCCTTATCTTCATGAAAGACACAAAGTTCTGGTTCTGCATGAATCCTTCCTTGCTCATCAGCCATGCTGCAGATACGGCCGGGAAATACCCTACGCGGGACTTTGGCGCAAAGACGGAATTGGCATCTGCCCTCAATGAAGCGGAAACTATATATTTCTCCATATAGCTGTACTGTGCCTGCCCGAATACAGACCAGCCCTCCCCTTCCACATAATATCCGCCTACACCGTCTGCAGAGGATGCGTTCAGGACAGTCAGGCCGCTTTTCATGTCGACTCCCTGGGCTGTGGTATAGTCATTTTTCCACAGTCCCCATTCATACCCGGCAAGAACATTGAAATTATGTGCAGAACTGAATGTCCTGGAATATTTCAGGAGATTTGATGTGGAGAAGCTGCGCCCCGTGGTCACAGTCTTCTGTATCACGCCCTTGGGATATGAAGCGCTTGCAGTGCGAGGGTCAATGACCAGTTTCCATGTAGAGGCAGAAGCCTGGAACCTGTTGGTGGTCTGGACGCTGAGGTGGTCGGTTATTCTCCATGCAAGCTGAAGGTCGGCCGTAAACTCATTCCCGTTTGATTTGGATGAATTGTAGAGTTCATTATGGAAAATATTGAACTTGTCATGTGAATACCATGTGCCGCCATTGTCCTGGCGCTTGTCGCTGCTGACATACATGTACTCACCGGTATTGGCATCATATGGATTGTCCCACGGTGACATCCTGTAGGCTGACTCAAGGGTGACATAGCTGGAAGTACCCTGATTCCTGCTGTCACTATAGTTCAGCCTCAGGTTCATGTCCAGATTCTTTGCAAGCTGGAACCCGAGATTAACCCTCCCGGTGGTATTCGCATAGCTGGTATTGATCAGGGTACCTTTCTCCCTATAATGGTCAAGGCTGACAAAATATGTGACCTTCTCTGAACTTCCGGCTACTGAAGCATAATAATCCTGTGTGACTCCAAGCCGGAATGCGGCATTCATCCAGTCGAAATCCTGGTCCAGAAGAGATTTCGGATACAGGGTATTGAAAATTGCCTTGGAATACAGGGATCTGGTCAGTTCGTACAGTTCATATGAATCCATTGGCCTGAAACGTCCGCTCAGTGCCTGCTTCACTCCCGCCTGCGCCTTGAATTCCGCTGTCGTGGCCTGGCCTCTCTTTGCTTTCTTGGTTGTCACGACAATTACTCCGCCGGCCGCATCTGACCCATAGAGGGCCGTCGCCCCTGCATCTTTCAGGACTGAGATTGTCTCGACATCGTTCGGATTGAAAGATCCTCCCGGGATTCCGTCCACCACATAGAGAGGTGAGGCTGAGGCCGTAATCGAGCCTGTCCCGCGGACCCTTATCTGTGCGGCCTCTCCAGGCTGGCCGGAAGCATTGTAGATAAGGACTCCTGCCACTTTTCCCTGAAGCATGTTTCCTACATCCGGAGTCGTGACGTCGCGCAGGGTCTCTCCTTTCATTGTCACGACGGAACTGGAAAGCTCAGTCTTCTTCATGCTGGAATATCCCATCATGACAACAGCGTCAAGCACAGTGGCCTCCACCTTCATATAGACTTTCAGGCTGCGGCGGCCTTCAAGTGCTATCCTCTGGCTGACATAACCAAGGCTCTCGATAAGCAGCGAGGCACCGGAGCCGGCTTCAATAGAGAATTTCCCTTCAACATCAGTGATTGTACCGGTGGATGTCCCCTCTATCATGACAGTGGCGCCGATTACAGGCTGACCGTCCTCTGCATCATACACAACCCCGGTTACAGCCCTGTCCTTTGCTGCCGGGACCCCGGTTTTCCTGTCCTCCTTTTTAAGGATTATCTCCCTGCCCTGGATTCTCCAGACTATGCCTGTGCCCCTGAATATCTTTTCAAGAACATCATCGACATGACCCTCCAGATCCGCTTCCCTGACCATGATACCTGTCAGGTCTTCTGCATTGTAGAAAAATGTTAATCCGCTTGCACCCTCTATGCGTGAGATTGCATCGGAGACTGGTATACTATCCCCCCCCCACGATTTCCTGGGCAACTGCAGATGCATTCCACTGGAACAGCATCAGAGCCATCAGGATATGGTACAAAGCGTTTCTGGTTTTAAATACTCCCATGATTGATTATAGTTAGTGATTAATCTGCCTGTCTGTATAGACGGTATCCACTCCCGTCTTTTTCACAATTTATCTTCAGCACATAGCACAGCTTGTCAAGGACTGCATCAAGCGGCTCATCGCATGAGACTGTCCCGTTGAATTTCTGGCTGCCATCCTTTATATCGCATATTGAGACCTTTGTTCCATATTGCCACTCAATGAAACGGAGAAGTCCCTTGAGGTCTGCATTCTCTATCCTATAGCATCCATAGTGCCATGTTATGCCACTGAAAAACCTGTTGAATGAATATTCACCTGTCTGGGTGTCATATACGATTCCCTGCTGCGGTTCCAGCCTGACCGTCCCGGAGGCTGGAGCAATGAATTCCACGCATCCATGATGCAGTGCAAGCGATATTTCACAGGAATCCTGACGGACAGTGAACCCGGTTCCCAGCACCCTGATATCAGCATCTGCAAGATGAAGCAGGAAAGGATTGCAGTCCTGCTCATGCACGACTTCAAAGCTGGCATTGCCTTCAAGCCAGACTTCCCTTTCTCCACCGAATTCCTCCGGGAAACGGAGACGGCCTCCATGCTCCATCCAGACCGTAGAACCGTCCGGAAGGACATAGGCGCCACTTTCCGCAGCAATGATATATTCAAGTTTATGGTCAATGTAGTTTTCCTGTCCAAGATGCATTCCAAGAAACACTCCTGCAAGCAGAGAAGCAGCTACAGCAACAGACGAAATGGCCGCCAAGGAAAGATTCCGGCGTTTTTCCCTACGTCTTTCCTGGCATCTGATGATATTGCAGATAGAGTTCCATATACGGTCACCTGTACCGGGGTCTCCTTCTTCCGGTACATTGTCCCACAATTTTTTCAGGTAGCCGTCTGTCATAATAAGAGGTCTTTTGTACTATAAATACAGACAAATGGCCGCTTACCCTACCCCTGTTGAAATGTTTTTTTGCAGAAACGCTAAAAAGGGAGCAGAAAATGTGCTGCTGCAGGCGTCATGCGCTTCGGTTTACAGTTTACTGGAAAATCCGGTATTTTGCTATCAGTGCCATCTGAAAGCCATCTGTCCTAAGAGCGATTGACGCGGCTGATATGTAAGGTGAGCCATATGAAAAGCACCTGTTCCAGAAGCAATCTGCAGATGCGCCAGGTAAGCCATATGCTTTTAAGTGTGCTGATTGCTCTTCCATAAGATTTTGGGGTCCGAAATGTTGGTTTCATCGGAAAGGCTCCGGTTTTTCAGCACATTGAGGTTCCATGGTGTGCGCGTTGGAACACTTGGCAGGACAACGAGCACGGACGGAAGCTACAAAGCATTGGCAACCAGCACGTTGAGATTTCACAGTGTGCGCGTTGGGGCAATTGGCAGGACAACGAGCACGGAC
>CAMXAU010000026.1 GCA_947179325.1 uncultured Bacteroidales bacterium
TCTTTCTTCACTTGACAATAAAATCGAACTTAACCGCCAGATAAATGATAATTTATCATTTATAGCATAGGATATTATAAAAGCTGTTCACAGATGCGTAATAAAGAAACTATAATTGTAAATAGTTTGTCAGAGTATACTTCTGAAGTCACAGGTATTCGAGAAAGAATGCTACAAGATGGAGAATCTGAAACATTGTTTTTTAGAGGACAATGTAATTCGGTATGGGATATTCGCCCCAGTATATTTCGCGAGTCATTAGTTTCTGTAGAGTCTCGCATTATTAAAACAGCAAAGTCGCGTGTGCCATCTGAATTCCGTGAATGCACAAGTCCATTTGAGGAACTGACGAAGTTGCAGCACTATGGTTTGCCGACAAGATTGCTGGATCTAACCAGAAATCCACTTGTCGCTTTGTATTTTGCTTGTTGCTCATCAGAAATAGTTGTAGATAATGAAGGAGTGGAAAATTATAGTGACGGAGTTGTATATATATGCTCTGGTTATGAAGAAAGTACAGATTCATTCAATTCTACGATTTTGGCAAAAATCGCTCAAATTGATTTTGACGGTGAAACCACATTGAAATTACTTAAAGATAAGTTGGGATTAACAGAAGAATTGCCGGCAGAAGCGTTTATTAAAATCCTTCAGGGATCAGCCTTTGTTATGCCGAGTTATAATAACTCAAGAATTATTCGCCAGAGTGGAGCATTTTTGATCACAGGCTCAATTAATATTTGTCAGGACGATGAGGATATTTGGAATAGTGTAGTGTCAAAATGTGTTAGAAACCTAAATGAAGCAATAGATGTTAAGCGCATAATTATCCCTAATGAGATTAAAGAAGATATTCTCGATGAATTAGATCTATTTAATATAAATGAAAGTTCCTTGTTCCCGGAACTTGAGCATCAGATGTCGCATGTAAAGCGAGTCGGCTCCAAATGGGTTATGGAAGATTGTTCCCCCTTTATTAAATATGAGCATAGGCGTTTAGTTGGGGATTCTGATGTGCAGCAAAAGGAAATGGCTATAGATGAAAATATTATAGATGTGGTAGTGTCGTCTAAAATGGCGGATGAGGGCATCCAGTCTCAGGTCAAGTCTGTAATCAAGGAGGTCGTTGCTTATCCAGATTGGAATATTAAAGGAAGTACGAGAAATGAATTATTGAAAAAGATAAAGAGGATTCTTGTGCAGAATGGCATTGAAGGCCCTGAAATGTTAGCTCAGGTAATTGTTAAGGAATTGATTAACAATATATAGGTTATGTCATTTACTGAAAATTCATATGAAAAAGCTATTATAGAGCTGTTTGTAAATTTGGGCTATGAGTATCAGTATGGCCCGGAAATAACTCGTGACTATCATCTTCCATACAATGAGGATCAGTTGTGGGTAAGTTTGGCTGCCGTAAATCCGGACAAATGTCATAATGCAATTGCGGAGGCTGTTAAAAAAGTGATATCTATTGATTCTGGCGATTTGTGTCAGAAGAATGGACAATTTATGGATTATCTTCAAAATGGTGTGGAAGTGTCATACCATGATGGTAAGGAAATTAGACACGATATTGTGTATCTGGTTGATTATAAGAATGTTCATTGCAATGCTTTTCAAGCGGTAAACCAGTGGACATTTGTAGAGTATTCAGAAAAACGGGCAGATATTGCGCTGTTTATAAATGGTCTGCCTTTAGTTTTGATGGAACTGAAGTCTCCTTCTCGTGAGGAAACGGATTCATCAGCTGCTTATAGACAGATAAGAAATTACATAAAAGAGATTCCTTCAATGTTTGTCTATAATGTGATCTGTGTGATGAGTGATATGTATTGCTCTAAAGCAGGCACGATTACAAGCAATGAGGATCGTTTTATGGAGTGGAAGACAAAGGATGGCAAGGTTGAAAGTAATCAATATGTGGATTATGATACATTCTTTGAGGGAATTTTCAAGAAAGAGCGTCTGCTTGATATTATCAAAAACTTTACTTGTTTTTCTCACGAAGAAAGTGGTGATGTGAAAATCTTGGCAGGTTATCATCAGTATTTTGCAGTAAGAAAAGCCGTAGACAGAACTGTTGAGGCTATTAATGGTGATGGTAAGATTGGAGTCTTCTGGCATACCCAGGGCAGCGGGAAGTCTCTATCAATGGTTTTCTATGCACATTTGATTCAAGAAGTTGTATCACAGCCGACAATAGTTGTTATAACAGACAGGAATGACTTGGATGATCAGCTTTTCAGCCAGTTCTCTAAGTGCGAAGACTTTCTGCGCCAGTGTCCTGTTCAGGCAAAGAGCCGTGAACATTTGAAGGAACTGCTCAAAGGACGAGAGGCTAATGGTATTATCTTTACCACTATGCAGAAGTTTGAGGAATCCGATGAACCACTGTCTGAAAGAGATAATATTGTTGTGATGACTGATGAAGCGCATAGAGGACAGTATGGATTTGAGGAGAAGATCAGTGTTGAGGGAAAAGTTTCGGTCGGAATGGCTCGTATTATTCATAATTCTCTTCCGAACGCCTCGTTTATAGGATTTACCGGAACCCCAATATCTACCAAAGACAAAAATACGCAAGAAGTTTTTGGCCAGTACATTGATGTGTATGATATGACTCAGGCGGTAGACGATGGTGCAACCTGCCCAGTGTATTATGAGTCGAGGGTTGTTAATCTCAATTTAGATGAGGAAACTCTTAAGAAGATTGATGCGGAGTATGATTTGTTGGCAGAGGAGGGAGCAACAGTGGAGCAGATAGAGGCAAGTAAGAAAGAAATGTCTCACATGGAGGGGATCCTTGGTGCGCCGGAGACGATTGATTCATTGTGCCGTGATATAGTCAAGCATTATGAGGATAACCGTCAATATGAACTTACTGGCAAGGCTATGATAGTTGCTTACTCTCGACCGATCGCAATGAAGATTTATGAAAAATTGCTTGAGTTGAGACCTCAATGGGCAGAGATTGTGAAAGTCATAATGACAGGAGGTAATAATGATCCTGAGGAATGGCATGATATCGTAGGTAATAAGCAGTATAAAAAGGAACTGGCCAAGAGGTTTAAGGATAATGCAGATTCTCTGAAGATTGCTATTGTAGTTGATATGTGGCTAACTGGGTTTGATGTGCCGTCGTTGGCGACAATGTATGTGTATAAGCCGATGAAGGGGCATAATCTTA
The DNA here is from genome assembly GCA_947179325.1 of uncultured Bacteroidales bacterium. Lineage (GTDB taxonomy): Bacteria > Bacteroidota > Bacteroidia > Bacteroidales > UBA932 > Cryptobacteroides. Next base: position 3,191 of record CAMXAU010000026.1, read on the forward strand.
TGCAGGCTATAGCACGTGTCAATCGTGTCTTTAAGAATAAGGCCGGAGGACTTGTTGTTGACTATATAGGTATTGCAAAGGCATTGAAAGAGGCAATGCGCGATTATACTCAGCGAGATCAGGATCAGTATGGAAATCCCGATATAAAAGAAACCGCATTAGTAAAGTTCCATGAGAAACTGGAGGTGTGTAGGGATTTGTTCCATGGCTACGATTATAGTAGATTCAAAGATTGTAGTGAGATGGAAAGAGGAATGATCATAAAGGGTGGAGTGAACTTTATGTTTTCACCATTCAAAGATGAAGATAGAACGAACTTCTTAAAAGAGGCCGGATTGCTAAAGAATGCCTTAACATTATGCCGTAGCCTTTTGAATGAAGAAGAACGATTTGAGTCCTCTTTTTATGATGTGGTTAAGGTGGCAATCAACAGGCTATCTGCCAAAGGTCCTGTAACAAAGAAGCAAATAAATGAGAGAATAGGAGAATTGCTTCGTCAGAGTATTAAGAGTAATGGAGTAATTAATTTGTTTTCTGATGTTAAGGCTGAGTTCTCATTATTCGACCCTGGATTCTTGGAAGAAATATCGAAGATGAAGGAGAAGAATATTGCTGTTGAACTTCTTAAGAAATTGCTAGAGGAAAGAATTCATGTTTATCAGAGATCTAATCTCGTACAGTCGCAGAAGTTTTCGGATTTGCTGAATATGACCTTGTCGAATTATCTCAAGGGAATGCTTACAAATGAGGAAGTTATAGCAGAACTCTTGAAAATGGCTAAAGAGATTGCTATTTCAGAAAATCAGGCAAATGATTTAGGCCTTAGTAAAGAAGAGAAGGCTTTTTATGATGCCCTTACAAGACCGCAGGCAGTTCAAGACTTCTATACTAATGAGCAGTTGGTGGAAATGACAAAGGAACTGACAGAAGCACTTCGTAAAAATCGTACGATTGATTGGCAGAAGAAAGAGTCGGCAAGAGCAGGTATGCGAAGACTCATAAAGCGACTTTTAAAGAAATATAACTATCCTCCAGAGGAGGAACTAAATGCAATGGATATCGTCCTTAAGCAGTGTGAACAGTGGGCTGATGTAGAACCGGAATATGTATATGGCGAATAAACAATACACTATGAAAGAATCCGGATATGTATATATTCTCACCAATCCATCATTCAAAGAAGATTGGGTGAAGATAGGCAAGAGTTCAAGACCTGTAAATGTAAGGTCAAAGGAGTTGGACAATACTGCTGTGCCGCTTCCTTTTGAGATTTTCGCTACAATCAGGACTGTGAAGTATAATGAAGTTGAGAAGTTGATTCATAAGACAATCGACCGCTTGACTGATTTGCGTATCAGGCAGAATCGTGAGTTCTTCAATATTCAACCACAAATAGCTTTGGATATCCTGCGTGATATCTCGACAACTATTGATGACGCCTACATAGAATTGTATCAAAACAATCTGCCGATAAAGGAATCGATTGCAGCTTTGGACCAAGAACCATGTAAGAGAAGGGCGCCATTCAAATTTAGTATGGTAAATATTCAGATAGGTGAGACGATAATCTTTACCCCAGCTAACATTAAAGTAAAGGTTGCAAGCGATAATCAGGTGGAATATGAAGGGCGAATCTACAAACTGTCTCCTTTTACTGCTGCTTTCTTGCCTGATGAAATGAGAAATGCATCTGATGCATATCAGGGCCCGAAGTACTTTACTTACAACGGAAGACCTCTTGATGACCTGCGGAAGGAACTTGAAGAGTAATCATTTGCGTTATTTTTGTATATTTGTGCTTCGCACACATATACGAATGCGTCTCGGCAGAGTGAAAATAAATTTTCCCTATGCTCTCGACTTTTTCGTATATTTGAGCTGTGTTCATATATACCTGCGCTCGGCATAATCAAAGTAAACTTTGCTTCTGCTCTCGCTTTTTGCTATATTTGTTATAGCAAAATGGTTATAATATGTAAAGTTGAAGTGTTTTTGAGTGGAATTGCTCATTAAAACTCAAGATTATTCAATCACAAACACAGGGTTTTGCTGGTGATCCGGAAAATGTGGGGGAAATCGTCAAAACAAAAATCGCTAACAGTTAAACTATTAACCTGTTAGCGATTTGTTGTGTACCCGGAGCCGGGGTCGAACCGGCACATCCTTTCGGACATTGGTGTTTGAGACCAACGCGTCTACCGATTCCGCCATCCGGGCTTGCCGTTAACTTTCCGTGCATTAATTTGCTTGAAAAGGAGACAAATGAAAGTGGTAGACCTTCATTAAGGTTTGCAAAGATATGGGAAAATGTCCGAATTGCAAACTTTTTTTCTTCTCGTGGGGAGATTTTGTCTGGTTTTCTGTGCAATAGGATGAAAATGTTGCTGCAGTCCCTTGTCAGACCTGGATGCTGAATTGCCCGGGACTCATCAGTGCTAAAGGGAAGTCTTGTACGGCAACATTATTCCATAGAAAAATTCTCCACATTGTCGCAGATGATGTCCCGTCGATAATCCTTACCGGACACACTGAACTCCGTGTCCTCAATCAGCACATTGTCAACATTGCGGAAATATGCTCCCCATGACGGGAAGAAAGGCCACTTGTCGAAACTCAGCTTCTCCATCTTTGCCGGCAGAGAAGGGTCGTCTATCCCGGCAAATTCAAACTCACACTTCCGTATTGTGACATTTCCGGTCCTTGCAGTTCCCCAGCTTTTGACAGAGAGCGCCATCCTGTAGCAATTGCGCGCATTATAATTTTCCACAAGAATATCCCTGCAGCTGTTGTCTTCCTGCAGTGTGACCGAAAGAGGGGACAGAACACTGTCTGCCGTGCAGTTCCGTATCACGATTCCTCCCATCTCTCCAGGGGCCGCTCCCCATCCTCCCGGCTCAAGACTTATTGCATGCAGCATCGGACGTCCTTGGGATGAACTTGTCCTGTGTGCATATTCCCCTGGGCCTTCAAACTGACAGCCTTCTATCGCAAGGTTTTGGGATGGCATAATCATTCTTATGCCGTTGCACGATGAATTGAGCCTGCATGAAGAAATCCTGAAATCCTCCCAGTATCCTCCTGCAATACAGTCGTCTCCTGTCCTGATGTCGCAATTCTCAATATATGAATTCTCCGCACCCCTTATATGGATTCCGTCCCAGCCTTCGGTTATGGTCAGGTTGCTGAAAGATGCGTCTGCAATGTCGTATGCGAGAATAGCATAATTGGATGCCTTGTTTATGCATATCCCCTCGACTGTGACTCCTTTGGACTGTGCGATTATTATCGTGTGCGGACCTCGCATGTTTTCTTCACCGTTTGGGTCGAATATATGTCCGCCGTCGATGGTGCCTCTTCCTGTGATTGACGCACCGTCAGCCTCGCACGCTACGATAAGGGCCCGGCACCACATTGCGTCCGATACGCAGTTCTGGTTTGAGGAGCCGACTCCGCTGTCGTATCTGGACATGTCTTTGGTGGGGATGTATGACCCGTATTCCGAAAGATCGTGCGAAGCTATAAGCCTGGCCGAATCAGCAAGTTCCAGATTGACTTCGGCGAGCAGCCTCACGGTTCCTGTAAGATAATCTCCTGCCGGAATCAGCACTGTTCCTCCGCCATCTTCATGGCAAAGCCTGACTGCTTCGTTTATAATTTCCGTGTTGTCTGTCATCCCGTCCCCGACAGCTCCCATTGAGGATATGTCGTAAATTCCCGGCCTTGTGCATCCGAATGCCGTGATAATAATGATGATTGCCGCAATTGCCTGCGCATGAATGGAACTTGCCGCTGCTGATGATGTGGTCTTCATGTAAAAATGTCTGTGATTCATAATGTTAGACCCTGGATTCGTGCCGTTGTCTCTTGCCGCATTTCCTGGCATTACGCCATTTGAACCCCATGAGGCCAAATAAGATTTTTAAAATATAACAGCATAAAGGTACAAAAATAAGTGAAAATCCCTTATCTTTGCGCCCGCATATCTTCAGGGCAGGGTGAGAATCCCGATCGGCGGTAAAGTCCGCGAGCCGAAAGGCAGGAGCCGTTGCAATTACGGCACCGACAGTATTCCTGACAGTGTGCACAGCAGTTCTTATGGAAACATGCAGATTCCGTGGCCGCATAAGGCCTGTTTGTGTGAATATGATAATTCCGATGCTGTGTCATGTTGTCCGGTAAGTCTGGATGGAAGAAGAAATGGGCTATGGTCCGGTGTCTCCGGCCTGCAGCCATGACGCTTTCTCAAGAAGCCTTGAATTGTATGCCATGAGTAACAGTTTAAGGTTTTTCAAAATGAAGACAAACTATTTTCTTATGGGCATCGCAATTCTTTCGGCAGCACTTTTTGTGCCTGCTGCTGATGTCCTGGCGCGCGGAATTTCTGCGCCCGAATCTACTCCGTCAATGGCGGATGCATCGACACTCGCCGATACACTCTCTTTGCAGGAAGTCACCGTCACAGCGGCTTTCAGCAATGCGAAGAACAGCCCCCTGCGCCTTACGGCAATTGACAACGCCATGCTGAAGTCACGCGCGGCATCCCGTACCTATCCGGAGCTTCTCAAAGGCATTCCTGGCCTTTATGCCACCTCAGAGTCAGGAAGCTACGGAGATGCGAAAATGAATATCCGTGGCTTCGGACAGGAAAACATCTCCGTGATGCTGAATGGAATTCCTATCAGCGGACTTGTTTCGGGAAGCATGTACTGGAACAACTGGATGGGGCTTTCCGATGCTACCTATGCAATCCAGCTGCAGAAAGGAATCGGCTCTTCAATGCTCTCCGACGGCTCTGTGGGAGGAACAGTCAATATAATAACCGATGCCTCGTCTGAACAGCCGGGAGGGGAGGCCGGAGTCTATGCGGCAGGATACGGGACCGTGAAAAGCTACATAAAGGTAAGCAGTGGCCAGCTTCCGAAAGGCTGGGCCTTGAACATGATGGCCTCATATGTCGGAGGAAATGGATACGTGGATGCTACCGCTGTCAGCGCATTTTCGTATATGCTGAATGTCAGCAAACGCTTCGGCCAGGAGCATACCTTGCTCTTTACGGCCCTCGGGTCGCCTGAGAACCATGAGCAGAGGTCAACACGCCTGAGCTGGGATGAAGTGCGTGAGAACGGCCTGACATATAACAAGAACTGGGGATGGCGCGACGGTGAGGTATTCAATCTCAACAAAAACAATTATTTCAAGCCGTATTTCACCCTGCAGCATATCTGGAACGGAGACCGCATATCAATGAAAAATTCGGTTTATCTTGCATTGGCCAGCGGAGGCGGACGCTGGACCGAGACAAAGGGTATGCCGATATCCTCATATGTCAAGGATTCTCAGATTGACTGGGAAAAGGCTATTGCGGAAAATTCATTCATCTCTGAAATTGCCGGGTCGGAAGTGCGTCCGGAAGGTGTTGAGGCGCAGAATCTGATCAGCCAGTATATGGCCGGACATACGCAGACAGGGGCAATAACCTCGGCTGAATACCGTCTGTCTCCCGGATGGACTCTCGGTGCAGGGCTGCATTATATGTTCTATTCCACATGGGAGCGCGAGCAGATAACCGACTTGCTCGGTGCCGACTGGTGGTATGAAGACTATTCGAATAAATCACTTGCAGGGCTTGCCGGACGCGACCCGATAAAGAGAGTCGGCGACTATGTGCGTACTGACAACGGCAAAATAACCCATCACGGCACAGCATATCTTACTGCGTCCTACTCTTCCGACAGGCTTAATGCAAATATAGGTGCATCTGTCTTCGGAAGTGCGACCCGCCGGTGGGACCGCTATAACTATACTGGCGATGATATCTTCAGCGATGTGGCTTCCGGGACCGGGGCAAGTGTAAAGGCCGGTATTCTCTATAAGCCGGGCCGCGGCCACAGCATATATCTCAACGGCGGATGGTACAGCCGTCTGCCGTATGCGAGCGTATATTTCTCTTCCGGCAACAATGAGATAACCAAAGGAGTGCGCAACGAGAGAAATACCCTCGGCGAGGCAGGATGGCGATATGTATGGGACAGGGGAGGCCTTGAGCTGACTGCCTATGCTGCCTATTGGAAGAACAAGTCGCTGATGTCAAGCAAATATAAGCAGATAGATGCTGATGACACAAAGTATATGGTGACAGGGCTTGACGCATTCCATTACGGTGCTGAAATAGAAGTCTTCCACCGTGTCACGGACTGGCTGAAGCTGAGCGCATTTGCCTCTGCCGGAGACTGGAGGTGGAAAAACGATGTCGAGGCGATAATCTATGATGACTATACGATGCAGGAGATGGGGAGGCTAAACGTCTACAGTGACGGGCTTCCTGTCGGGGATGCTCCGCAGACCCAGATTGGCGCGGTGATGGATGTGGATATTCCGGCAGGCTTTCATCTGTCTGTGGACTGGCAGTTCAATGATAGGATGTATGCTGATTTTGATCCGGTTTCAAGGACCGACCCTTCAGACCGTGCTCCGTCATACAGGATTCCGTCGTATCATCTTCTCGGGGCGACCCTGTCCTGGTCAAGCCGCTCAGCCGGCCTTTTTGACGGAAAGAATACTGTCCGCACGGGTGAAAGCTATGGCAGAAGGCAAGGCAACGGCAGGGGAGTCGGACTGAACCTGTTTGTGACAGGCTCAAACCTGCTTGACACGGTCTTCATCGAGCGCGGCAAGGACGGCGCTTCACACGACCTCGCGACATTCCGCGGCTTCTGGGGCTTCGGCCGCACCTTCTCCTTCGGAATGCGCCTTTCGTTCTGACGGGGCTTTCGGTAACCTGCCGGCCTGGATGCTGCATGAAATGCACGCCGGGCCGGTTTGCCTTATTATGTGCGGCTTCTGGCATAAAAGTTCTGCCGACTTTTCAAATAATTTGTATTTTTACAGAAAATTAGGAGGATATGACTGTTGGGGAACTGATAAATGTGCTTGATTCACTTTTGGCCTTACCTGCGGAAACTGAGGTCGTGGAGTTCAAGAAAGCGGAAAATCAATTCGATGACCGTGACTTGGGAAAGTATTTTTCTGCATTGAGCAATGAGGCCAATTTGAAAGGAAGGCCTTGCGCATGGCTTGTGTTCGGAGTAGAAAACGAGAGCCATTCTGTTGTCGGCAGCAATTACAAGACTTCCAGGCCGTCGCTTGATGCGATGAAGAAAAAAATTGCAGACCAGACGACAGGCCGTCATACGTTTGCCGAAATCTATGAGTTCCGTTACACAAACAACAAAAGAGTCATAATGTTTGAGATACCTCCTGCTCCGCGCGGAATCCCTGTGGCTTATCAGAATCATTATTATGGCCGTGAAGGGGAGTCTTTGCAGGGGTTGAGTATTGATAAGATAGAAAGAATCAGGAGTCAGGCGGTCTGGAGGGATTGGAGTGCAGAAACAATTGACGGTGCTTCTTTGGCTGACCTGGATCCGGCGGCGATTGCCAGGGCGCGTGAACTTTATGCTGCGGCTCATGTGGAAAAAGCGACGGAAGTCGCCTCTTGGGATGATGCCACCTTTCTTAACAAAGCGAAAATTACAATAAAGGGCAGGATTACCAATGCCGCAGTGGTCCTTCTCGGAAAGGAGGAAAGCGAGCATCTCATCTCACCTTCAGTGGCTAAGATTAAATGGATATTGAGAGGCCGTGACAATGTGGAGCGTGACTATATGATTGCTTCCTGTCCGTTTATTTTTGCTGTCGACAGAATCTATGAGAGGATAAGGAATCTTAAATACCGGTACATCAATCCGGACCACAAGACTCTTTTCCCGGAAGAGATTGACACTTATGAACCTTATGTCATACGTGAGGCCCTGAATAATGCAATTGCGCATCAGGATTATACTTTATGCGGCCAGATTAATGTGGTTGAATATGATGACAAGCTTGTTTTCTCCAATAGGGGAGCATTCATCCCGGGGAATATTGAACGTGTGCTTGTCAATGATGCCCCGGAAGAAATTTACCGGAATCAGTTCCTTGTAAGTGCCATGGTGGGGCTTAAGATGGTGGATACAATTGGCAGCGGAATACGGAAGATGTATAATTTCCAGCGTCAGAGGCTGTTCCCTTTGCCTGACTATGACCTTTCAGGTAATCGTGTGGAAGTGACCATAACAGGTAAGATAATAGATATGAATTATGCAAATATCCTTGCCGGGAATCCTGACCTGAATTTGCTTGACATTGAATTGCTTAACCGTGTGCAGCTGGGGAGGGCTCTGACGGATGGGGAAATCGCCCATCTGAGAGCCAAGCGCCTGATTGAGGGGCGCAAGCCAAAGGTGTATATTTCAAAGCATATTGCTCAGAAAGTGGGACAGCGTATAGAGTATTCTGGGCATAAGGGGCTTTTGAATAAGAGTTGTGAGGAGTTTTTGCTGGGTGCGTTACGTGACCACGGGACGTTGTCCCGTAAGGAGATAGATGAACTTTTATGGAAGTTGCTGCCGGATTTGCTTGACGAAAAGCAGAAGAAGAGCAAGATTACGAATCTTCTTACAAAGCTCAGGTCGCAGGGAAAGATAAAGAATGAGTCACAGGGACCGAACTCTGATTGGCATATAATTTAAACGCTTTTTAAACGCTTTTTAAACGCTTTTTAAACGCTTTTTAAACGCTTTTGTGTTGATTGTCAGGTGTTTGGTGGATTGTTTTAATTTGACGGAGAAAGAAAAATTAAATGCTTTTTCCATGTTTTGCAGTACAGATTTTATATGATGATGAAAGAAATTGATATATGTTCAGGGCAGGAGATAATCAGCCGGGTTGTATTCGGTGGCGGTGATTGCGGGGACGGCTTGCCGGCCTGTACACTCGCTGAGTATCTGAAGCCATATCCGGAAGTGTTTGCTGTCATCGATGCGAATGTGGCTGAAAAGTCACCGGCCGCAAGCAGTATCTGTGCTATGCTTAAAGAGAGGAATATTCCGTTATATGCTGTTGAAGTGACCGAACAGTCCAAGAATATGGAGACGGTGCTCAGTATATGCTCGTGGCTTATGGATTGTGATGCAGGCAGGGATGCGCTCGTGCTGGCAATAGGAGGGGGAATCACGACGGACATGGCAGGTTTTGCGGCATCGGTCTATAAGCGCGGAGTGCGTTTCGCGTATGTCCCGACTACTCTGCTTGCCCAGGTGGACGCGTCAGTCGGAGGAAAGACGGGAGTCAATTTTAAGCAGTACAAGAATATGCTCGGAGTTATCAGGCAGCCAGAGTTCACATATGTCGATATCCGGCTTCTGGGCTCGTTGCCATATCGTGATTTTCTTTCCGGGGCGGCAGAGATGCTGAAGACTTTCATTATTGAGGACAACGGAAATTATGAGGCTTCAGTAAGGATGCTGAAAGAATTGCATTCGTCAGCATTGCAACTGTGCGGAAACCGGGATGGCGCGTTGGGGCTGCTGGTATTGTCAGAAGTGATGCTGAAAGCCGAAGCTGAATGGGACATGCTGGCTCATCTTGTTTCGGAATCTATAAAGGTCAAGGCCGGTATCGTGTCGCGCGACCAGTTTGAGGGCGGCGAGAGGCGCAAGCTGAATCTCGGGCATACGTTTGCCCATGCCATCGAGACATTGGCCCGCAGGCATGGTGATGACCTGACGCATGGCGAGGCGGTCGCAATAGGAATTGTCATGGCCGCAAGGCTTGCAGGGCTTTGTCCGGACATTGCCGGGCCGCATGATTGTGCGCTTGCTGCACGTCTGGAAGCGGATTTCATGTCATGCGGACTGCCTATGGGATGTCCGTATGACATATACGGGATGGCTGATGCGATGTCAAAGGACAAGAAGGCTGAAGGCGGCAAAGTTCATTTTGTGCTTCCGTGCACCGTAGGTGAGGTCGAAATAGTTGACTTTTCTGCCGCAGAAGCTTGTGCCATGCTGAATAATTAAAAACATAAGATTATGATTTGTACAACTATACAGAATAAGAATCTGGAGCAGATACTTGATGCTCTCGAAACATGTGAAATGGCGGAGATCCGTCTTGACAGATGCCCGCTCTCAATGGAAGACATTGACGTCTGCTTCTCTTCCGATGTGCCCTTGGTCGCCACGTGCCGGATTGGGGTGATTATGGAGAATGAACCGTCATTGCAGGTGGAGGGCATGACGTCTCAGAGCCGTGAGATAAAGGCGGCCCAGATTGCCGAGAAACGCCTGTGCCGTGCAATAGAGGCAGGTGCGAGGTATGTGGATGTCGAGATAGAGGCCCCTAAGCAGATGTCCAAGAGGGTACGTAATGTGGCCCATGAAAACGGAACGGTCTTCATAAGGTCGTTCCATGATTTTGAGGGCACCGGCTCGTTTGATGAACTGAAGGAGATGGTGGAGAAATGCCGCTATCACGGGGCGGATGTCGTGAAGATTGTGACTGCTGCCGGCTGTGGAGAAGATGTGGACCGCGTGATGTCGCTTTATGACTGGTGCCGCGACAACAGGATGATTGTCAATGGCAGGACGGAAAGTCTCGGGTCCGGGAATCTTGTCGCATTCTGCATGGGCGATGCCGGCCGCCTGTCAAGGATTGATTGTCTGAAGTATGGTGCACCATATACTTATGCTGCGCTTGACCTGGGGGAGGAAGCGGCACCGGGGCAATGGCCTGCTGCGGAGATGTCCGGGGCTGTATACGGGAATTTCCGCTTTGCCGGAGCCGCAGGCGGTTATGGTTCCGTGGCAAGGATGCCTGCGTCGAAGAGTTTTGCCCAGCGTGCCATAATTGCGGCTGCCCTTGCTGACGGGGTGTCGCATCTGAGAGGATATACTCCATGCTCTGACAGCGAGGCTGCCATAGAGGCGGCAAGGGCTTTGGGTGCGGAAGTGGTTGTGAATGCCTGTGAAGACGGCACTTCGGTGCTGGAAATCAAAGGTGTTGCAGCTGTCCCTGGTTCGGTCGGCATCAACAGCCTGAATGTATGCGAGTCGGGGCTGCTGACACGCCTGATGATTCCTCTTACGGCCCAGATTGCTGCCTCTGACGTTACGATAACGGGGGAGAAGACTCTGCTGAACAGGCCCATGAAGGGTGCGCGTGAGATGCTTGCCGGCTTCGGGGTACGACTGGACAGCTGTGCGGACGGTGCCTCTGATGCAGATTGCAGGGTGCCTCTGAAAGTCTGCGGGACGCTTGCGGGCGGCAAGGCTGAAATTTCGGGAAAAAACGGCTCCCAGCTGATTTCAGGCCTTCTTATGGCCTTGCCTTTGGGCGAGAAGAATTCGACAGTGACTGTTGTCGAGCCTAAGAGCATTCCATATATGTTCATAACTCTCGATGTCCTGAAACATTTCGGAATCAAGGTGCAGAATGAGATGTCTGGCGGGCGCGACTTCTTCGAATCTGACGGTGACTGGTCGCTGTGTACGGAGATGACGTTCAAGATAAAGGCTGGACAGAGGTATAGGGCCGCAGATTTTGACCTTGAGGGCGACTGGAGTGCGGCCGCGAATTTCCTTGTGGCCGGAGCCGTGTTCGGAAAGGTTGAGATACAGGGACTTGACACTACTTCATTGCAGGCTGACCTTTCAATTATGGATATACTTATGGATGCCGGTGCAAGTCTTTCGCAGCTTGACGGAGACAAGGGTACAGTCACTGTACAGCGCGCTCCGCTCTCGGCTTTCACTGTGGATGCCTCCAACTGTCCGGATCTCTTCCCGATAGTGTCTGTGCTTGCCGCTTTCTGTCAGGGGACAAGCCGTATCGGTGGTGTCGACAGACTTGTGCACAAGGAAAGTGACAGGGGCAGGGCCATAGTGGACATGCTGATTGCCATGGGAGTGCCTGTACGCATTGAGGATAATGATCTTTGCATTGAGGGACAGTCTCTTGCCCAACGGATTCTGTGCGGAAATCTGCTCAGGGGAGGCTGCTATACATCGCTGCACGACCACCGCATGGTGATGGCTCTCAAGGTGGCGGAACTCGGGGCTGACAGTCCGGTCGTTATAGATGATGAGGCCTGCGTGGCAAAGTCTTTCCCGGGATTCATTGAGAAATTTGAAGGCTTGTGCCGATAGCCGTAGATGATAACATATTTGGATTATGAACAGTTTTGGAAGATATTTCAGGGTTTCTGTTTTCGGGGAATCGCATGGCGTGGCTGTCGGAGCTGTGCTTGACGGTGTTCCTGCAGGTATTCCTTTGGCAGAAGCGGATTTCATGGAAGATATAGACAGGCGGAGGAGCGGGGCGCGCGGCACTACTCCACGCCGTGAGTCTGACACACCGGAGATTCTCAGCGGTGTCTATAACGGATATACGACGGGTGCTCCGCTGACAGTGATTTTCAGGAATGGCAATACGCATTCTTCCGACTATGAACTGTTTAAGGCCATGCCGCGTCCTGGTCATGCCGACCATGTGGCTTCAATAAAGTGGAACGGATACAATGACCCGCGCGGAGGCGGACATTTCTCGGGCCGTCTCACCTTGCCTATAGTCGCTGCCGGAGTGGTTGCAAAGAAGGTCCTGGCCTGTAAATCTGATGTGACGGTAAAGGCTTCTCTTGCAGAGTTGGGAGGCGTCTGCTGCCGGGTCGGTCCCGGAGCCGTACCTGATGGTGCATCACGGACACCTGAAGACATTGTGGCGTCATTGCCTCAGGCGGCCAGGGAGGCAATGGACAAGGCAATTCTTGAAGGTGACAGCCTTGGAGGCATTGCCGAATGTGTGGTTGACGGACTGCCTGCCGGACTTGGCGAGCCGTTCTTCGATTCTGTCGAGTCATTGATATCGCATGCCATATTTGCTGTTCCTGGAGTCCGTGGAATAGAATTCGGTGACGGATTCATGGCGTCGCGCATGAAAGGCTCGGAACATAATGACCCTATCGGGACAGACGGCCATCCGCTGAAGAACGGAGCCGGCGGAGTCAACGGAGGCATTACGAACGGTGCTCCTGTTGTGTTCCGTGTGGCTCTGAAGCCTACATCAAGCATCAGGAAGACGCAGCATACGGCAGATTTGTCAAATGGCTGCATGGCAGATCTCTCGGCTCCAGGCCGCCACGATGCCTGCTTCGCTCTCCGTGCCCCTGTCGTCATCGAGTCCATGGCAGCCATTGCCCTTGCTGACCTTTATATTTTCGAGGGCAGCTGATACAGCTCCAGGCCGAATGCCGGGGCCATTGCAATCAGATGGTCAAATATATCTGACTGAATGGTCTCGAATTCATCCCATACCTTGTCCTTCAGGAAGAAATACACCTCTATGGGCAGACCGTACTGGGTCGGCTCACGCTGTGCGACTATCAGGTCCAGCCCGCTGTTCACTCCCGGGTGGTTTTGCAGATAGAGCCTGATGTATGTGCGGAATAGCTGGGAATTGGTAACGGGGCTGCCTGCCGGTCCTGCAGATATTTGGTTCTTCTGCTGCGAGTCCTGACCTTTCTCCAGGCCGGCCATAAGCGGAATGTCATGTATAATCTGTCCGGCCTGCACGTCTGTACATGTCCTGATTGTATTCATGTCGATGAAAAGCCGTTTGTCCACACGCCTTCCTCCGCTCTCCTGCATCCCGCGCCAGTTCTTTACCGGAGTACTGACAAATGTGTAGGGAGGTATCGTCGTAATGGTGTTGTCCCAGTTCCTGACCTTTATCGTGTTTAGGGTGATTTCCTCCACAGTCCCGTTTGCGCTTCCGTCCGTCATCTGTATCCAGTCTCCGAGCTTGACCATGTTGTTCTGCATCAGCTGTACTCCGGAAACGAATCCGAGTATGCTGTCCTTGAATATCAGCATCAGTACCGCAGCGGATGCCCCGAGTCCGGTCAGCAGGGCCGTGGGGGACTTGTCTATCAGGACAGCGACACATATTATTGTCCCTGTGAAGAAAATCATGATCTGCATGCCCTGGACCAGACCCTGCAGGGGCCTGTTACGGTTTTTCTCTGTGGTTGAATAGAAATCAAGGAAGGCAAGCAGTGTTGAATTTGCGATTGCCATGGCTACTCCGAGAAGATATACAATATCAATCCTGTGCAGCAGAAGAAGTAAATGGCTCCCTCTGTCAAATGCCATATACAGAAGGAAATATATTACGATGCCAGGAATGAGCAGAATGAAATGATGGCCTAGCCTGCGTTTCACAATATAATTGTGCCACTTTGAGTGGAGCAGCCTTGAACTGTGTCCTGAAATAAGCCGGAATATGCCTTGGCATAGCCAGTTGATGCCGAACCCGAGGAGGATGATCAGTGCAACGGCAATTATGTCGTCCGCAAAATCCGCTATCTTGCTTTCCATTCCAAGCCTTCCTGTGAGAAAGCCGTTCAGTGTATCTGTCAGGTGTGCCATGAGTGATGATAATTTGTGGTAAAATTGCGGAGGGTGACTTTCCAGCCACCCTCCATTGTATTTTCATTGACCGGGCCAATTATTTGCCCGCTTTCTTGAAAAATTTGTGTATATCTCTCATCCTTAGTGACTTTGCGATAAATGTGCATCCCATTATAAGTAATGCGACTCCTGTAAGGATGACGACTGCTGATGTCCCGAATCGGAACGGGTTTATAAGGATTAGTATGGATAAGATCAGCAGGATTATACCTCCGGCGATTGCATATCCGCTTCCTTTGACCCTGAATGCCTTAAGGTCGCTTCCGAAGCCTATTATCATGAAGCTGTGGTAGAGGAGGTAGACTCCGAGGATAATCGGCAGTACCACGATTGTGACACCTGGATAGCAGCATAGGAAGATACCTATCAGCAAGTCGATTATGCCTCCGGCAACTGAATATCCTCTCATGGCGAAGAAATTGTGGCTCGTGACTGCCACAACAAGTTCTGCAACTCCAGTGACAAGCATCAGTATTCCAAACATTACACTGAGTGTCAGATAGCTTTCTACCGGGTTGCAGAAGACTATAATGCCGCCTGCAATCAGAAGCAGTCCGGCGAGCATCAGAATCCACCAGTGCTTAACAACGTTGCCGGCTCTGCCGGCCATTCTTTCAACAAAGTATTCCATAATAAAATAATTTAAAAATCAAGCGAAGGACCCTTAGACAATTAGCGTGCTAAACTGGAAAATCAATTGCGGAAAATTTATCTGTGGGGTCTCTAAAGGAAATACGCCGCCCTGGTAAATGCTTACCTGGGTGGCGTATAGATTCAGAAGGATTATCTTCTTTTTTAGATTCCGAAATTATGGTAGTGTGGACCGAAGCGTTCGAATGCCGCCCTGTCAAGCGACTCCCTGTGGTCCGGATGTGCGATTCCTGTCAGGAGCTTAGCCCTTTCCTGCATGGAGCGTCCGTAGAGGTCCACTGCTCCATACTCGGTGACAATCCAATGGGCATGCGCCCTTGTGGTGACTATTCCGGCCCCGTCAAGCACAGTAGGTGCAATCTTGCTTTCTCCCCTGCTTGTGCATGATGGCATTGCGATTATTGCCTTTCCTCCCTCGGAAAGTGACGCTCCGTAGACGAAATCGATCTGGCCTCCTACACCGGAATAGAACTTTGTCCCTATGGAGTCTGCACAGACCTGTCCGGTGAGGTCGATCTGTACAGCGGAGTTGATTGCTGTCATCTTCGGGTTCTTTGAGATTATGCAAGGGTCATTGGTGTAACCTACGTCCATCATTGCAACCATAGGGTTGTCATCGATGAAGTCATAGCATTCCTGTGAGCCCATGAGGAATGTCGAGACGAGCTTGCCTTTGTCGGTTACCTTGTTTGAGCCGTTGATCACCCCTTTCTCTACAAGTCCGAGCACTCCGTCTGCAAACATCTCTGTGTGGATTCCGAGGTTCTTGTGTCCTCCGAGCTGCGCGAGGACCGCGTTCGGTATCGCCCCGATTCCCATCTGCAGGCAGGCTCCGTCGTCTATCAGTTCAGCGCAATGCTTGCCGATGGCTGTCTCAATCTCGTTCGGCTGGCTGAAATGTGCCGGCTCAAGCGGTGTGTCCCCTTCTACGAATATATCTATCATTGACATCGGTATCATGGCCTGGCCCCAGGCGCGCGGGACGTTCCTGTTCACAACGGCAATGACAGTGTGGGCGCATTCTATTGCTGCGAGTGTGGCGTCGACAGATGTCCCGAGAGATACGAATCCGTGCTTGTCGGGAGGGCACACCTGGATCATCGCGACATCGCATCTGAGTGCGCCGCATCTGTAGAGTTTCTGTGTCTCGCTCAGGAAGACCGGGATGTAGTCTGAATATCCGGCCTGTACGCTTTTGCGGACGTTTGCACCGATGAAGAAGCCCTGGTGGAAGAATATTCCCTCGAATCTCGGGTCTGTGTAAGGCGCTGGGCCTTCAGTGTGAAGATGGTGTATCCTGACATTCTTCAGCTCTCCGTTTTCCCCCCTGCGGCAGAGGGCGTCGATCAGAATCTTTGGCGCGCTGGCAACACTGCTCAGATGTACATGGTCTCCGGATTTTACGACCTTGACAGCCTCGTCGGCTGAAACAAAATGGATATCCTGTCTCATAAAATGTCTTTGCATTATAATTATTGGTGTGCCAAATATAATGCTTTTGTCACAATATGGCAACGTAATGTCATGTTGAGTGATAATTTTACTAAATTTGCAGCCCTGAAATAAAGAATTATCATGAAGACAAGACAGGAAAAACTGGAAGCGTTCGGACGGATACTTGATATCCTTGATGAACTGCGCGTCAAATGCCCGTGGGACAGGAAGCAGACAACAGAGTCCCTGCGTCCGCAGACGATTGAGGAGGTATATGAATTGAGCGATGCCATATTGAAGGAGGACGGGAAGAATGTCTCAAAGGAGCTTGGGGACGTGCTTCTCCATGTGCTTTTCTATGCGAAGATCGGTGAGGAGAAAGGTGAATATGATATAGTTGATGTCATCAATTTCCTGTGCGATAAGCTTATATACCGTCATCCCCATGTCTTCTCGACGACCAGTGTCGCAGATGCTGAGGAGGTCATGAAGAACTGGGAGATGCTTAAGACAAAGGAGAAAGACGGGAACAAGCGTATACTTTCAGGAGTGCCGGATGCGTTGCCGCCGCTTCTTAAGGCCTACAGGATGCAGGACAAGGCACGTGGTGTCGGGTTTGACTGGGAGGAGAAATCCCAGGTCTGGGACAAGGTGAAGGAAGAGATGGGGGAATACCAGGCGGAGCTTGATGCAGTTGACGCGGCTTCTACCGAAGAAGAGCGCAAGGCAGCCTTTGACCGTGCAGAGGCTGAACTGGGTGACTATCTTTTCGCTGTGGTGAACGCGGCAAGGCTGTATGGCCTTAATCCTGATACCGCGCTGGAGCGCACCTGCGCGAAGTTCAAGCGTCGTTTCACGTATCTTGAAGAGCATACAATACGCCAGGGACGTGACCTTAAGGACATGACCCTGGCGGAAATGGATGAAATCTGGGATGAGGCCAAGGCCAAGGGACTATAGCATGCTGCTTTTTATCCTGTTGGCCTTTACTCCCTCGAATGTCATGACAACGGGCTTGATATATCCCTGTTCATCGAAGAACATCTCGTCTATGCAGACCACCCTGTCGTTGCCGTCCGTGCTTCCGATAGGGTGGCGGTGATATACAATATACCATTTGCCGGACTTCGGCTCGTGCATTACTGAATGGTGGCCGGCGCCGGTGCCTACTTCCGGATCCTGCTGAAGAATCTTTCCTATCCTGTTGAACGGTCCCATAGGGCTGTCTGCGATGGCATATGCTACACAATAGTCCGGGCCGGTCCATCCGCCTTCTGACCACATGAAGTAGTATTTGCCGTCTTTCTTGAACATGAAGGGGCCTTCGACGTAGTTCTCCGGGGTTATCTCCTTGAAGAGGGAACCGTCCTCAAACGGGATGAAGCCTGTGAAGTCGGGTTTCAGGATTCCGACGTTGCAATGTCTCCAGCCGCCATAATACATGTAGTATGTGCCGTTGTCCTCGAATACAAACTGGTCTATGGGCTGTGCACCGTTGATTACCTCGTCGATCAGCGGCTTGCCGAGCATGTCCCTGTACGGTCCCTCTGGTCTCTCCGAGACGGCGACACCGATTCCGCCTTCTCCTTTCTCGTGCATGTCATTAGCCCCGAAGAAGAGGTAGTAGGAACCGTCTTTCCTGATTATTGCCGGAGCCCACATGGCTCTCCATGCCCATTTGACTTCACTGTTGTCAATTATCCTCTCATGTCTTGTCCAGTTGACAAGGTCTTCTGAAGAAAAGGCGTCAAGGTAGGTCTGCTGCTCGTATGGGAGTGACGCTGTAGGGAAAATCCAGTATTTCCCGTCCCATATGACGCATTCAGGATCTGCGTACTTGCCTTCGAAAACGGGGTTCCCTGATGTCTTCCTTTGACTGGTGCATCCGGAAGATACAGCGGCTGCGGCGATGACTGCCAATGAGATGAGGGTTGATTTTGTCTTCATGACTTATTATGTTCTTTTTGGTTTGTCTGGAGGTTATGCGGGTTTCAGCCTGCCATGATTCCGGCAGTGGGGCAAAAATAATAATTATTTGTGTAATTTTGCGGGCGTTTAAAATCTAAAATGTCATGCAGGAATGGAAAGAAAGGACCGGAATGCTGGTCGGTGAGGAAATGCTGAAGCATTTTGCTGATTCTACTGTAGCGGTAATCGGTGTCGGCGGTGTCGGTGGATATGCAGCTGAGATGCTTGTGCGTGCAGGCATAGGCCATCTGATAATCCTTGACAGCGATGTGGTTTCCGTGACAAACAAGAACAGGCAGCTCCTGGCTCTTGACTCCACGGTAGGGAAACCGAAATGCGAAGTGCTTGCCGCGAGGCTGAAGGATATAAATCCTGGCCTTGACCTTACCATAATAGCCTCTTATCTTGAGGCCCCCTCACTCAGGAAGGATGAGGCGTCGTCTGAGGGCACCCCGGGGGCAGGTCCTGCTGAAGACAATACCCCGGCGGGGCTTCTTGGCGGATATCGGATTGATTTCCTGGTGGATGCCATCGATACACTTGCCCCGAAGCTTGCACTTATCAAATATTGTGTGGACAACAGGATTCCGCATGTGTCCTCCATGGGGGCAGGTGCGAAGTATGATGTAACAAAAATCCGTGTTGCAGATATCTCCAAGTCGTTCAGCTGCCCATTGGCGTATGTTGTACGCAAAAGGTTGAGGCACATGGGGATCAGCAAAGGGTTCAAGGTCGTTTTCTCTGAGGAACTGCCGGACAGCAATGCGATAGTGCCGGCTGAGGAGCGCAACAAGAAGTCCCAGGTGGGCACGATTTCATATCTGCCCGCTGTTTTCGGATGTGCATGTGCCCAGGTTGCAGTACAGTATCTTATTTCTTCGTTTTCTGCTTCATCCTCTGTTCCGGCCTCCAATAATTAGATGATTTTTATTAAATTTGCACGTTTTTGTGTACGGCAAGTCCATGACAAAGGCAAATATAATGTAAAAACCTTTTAATATGCCTGACTATAAATTAGTTGAAGCGAAAACAAAACGCGATATCAAGAAATTCATAAAGTTCCCGGATGAACTTTATCGGGATTGTCCGCAGTATGTGCCTGCACTTCATTCAGACCAGATGAGGTCACTTACGACGGTGTCCACCGCCAGGTACTGTCCTCACAGGATGTGGATGGTGATGGACGGGAAAAGGGTCGTGGGACGTATCTGTGCCATGATAAACCCGAGATATAATGAAAGATATGGTACAAAGAGAGTCCGTTTCGGGTGGTTCGACACGATAAATGACATAGAGGTCGCGAGGATGCTTCTTGGACAGGCGGAGTCATGGGCGCGCGAGAATGGCATGACGGAAGTGCATGGGCCGTTGTATTACAACACCCTTGGCAAGCAGGGTATGCTTGTTGAGGGCTTTGAGAATGTGCCGCCTTTCAACTGCTATTATAACTTCCCGTATTACAATGACCTCGTCACGGCTCTCGGATATGAAAAGGAGTGTGACTGGCTGCAGTACAAGATGGCAGCGGACCAGGAAGTCCCTGACAAGATGAAGAATATCGCAAAGAGGCTTATGGAGAGGTACAGCCTTGTGGAGGGTGATATTGACAGTCTGAAGAAAGACCGGGCGCTTGTGAGGAAGTTCTTCGAAATGTATAATGACAGCTTCTCTGGGGCAGTATATAATTTTGTTCCTTTTACAGATGAGGAGATAGAGGAGGAGGCGGACCAGACCATAGGGCTGCTTGACAAGAGGCTTTGCTGCTTTCTGCTTGATGCTGACAATGATGTAGCGGCGTTCGGCATATCTTTCCCGACAATCTCAGGTGCCTTGCAGAAGGCGAGGGGAGCAATGTTCCCGTTCGGGTGGATGCATTTCCTGAAGGCGATGAGAAGCTTTGACACAGTTGACCTTATGCTGAACGGGGCCGCCCCGAAATGGCAGAATACCGGTGTCTCTTCGGTGTACCATTGCATAATGGCTGACAAATACAAGGCATGCGGTGCAAGATGGGCGATTGCCAATCCGCAGATAGAGACGAATTCTGCGGTAAATGTCTGGGACCGCTATGAACATGAGCTTTATATGCGCCGCCGCTGCTATGTGAAGGCACTGGATGGAGGAAGGCCGACCCGCAGGTGCCTGCCTGTCAACGAGGCGGAAAATGATACAAAGGAATAACAGAATGAAATTTAGGATATAATAATATGGCAGAAAATTCACTTTTGGAGAAGGTACTTGGCCTTCAGGAAAAATACGAGACACTTCAGCAGCAGCTTTCTGACCCGGAAGTGATTTCGGACATGAAGAAATATGTGCAGCTCAACAAGGAGTACAAGGAGCTGTCGCCTATCATCAAGGCTGGCAACGAATACAAGAAGCTCGTTGAGGACTATGAGTCTGCAAAGGATATAATTGCAAATGAAAAGGATGAGGAACTGCGGGAGATGGCCAAGGAGGAGATCGCAGAAATCGAGCCTAAGCTTCCGGAGATGGAGCAGAACATCAAGCTTCTGCTTATACCTGCGGATCCACAGGACAGCAAGAATGCCATCCTTGAAATCCGCGGAGGTACTGGAGGAGATGAGGCTGCCATATTCGCGGGAGACCTTTTCAGGATGTATACAAAGTATTTTGAACGCCGTGGATGGAAGCTGGAGGTTACCAACCAGTCGGAAGGTACTGCCGGAGGTTTCAAGGAGATTGTCTGCAAGGTTTCAGGAGAGGGCGTGTATGGAGTCCTGAAATACGAGTCCGGAGTGCATCGTGTGCAGCGTGTGCCTCAGACGGAGACACAGGGCAGGGTGCATACCTCCGCCGCGTCTGTGGCTGTGCTTCCTGAGGCTGATGAATTTGACATCGAGCTGAACATGAACGATATCCGCAAGGATACATTCTGTTCTTCAGGTCCTGGAGGACAGTCTGTCAACACGACATATTCGGCAATCAGGCTTACCCATATCCCTTCAGGAATCGTTGTCCAGTGCCAGGATGAGAAGTCTCAGCTGAAGAACTTTGACAAGGCATTGTCGGAGTTGCGTACAAGGCTCTATAACATGGAGTACGAGAAATACCTGAACGAGATTTCCGCAAAGCGTAAGACCATGGTGTCTACCGGTGACCGCTCTGCAAAGATCCGCACATACAACTATCCGCAGTCAAGGGTGACCGACCACCGTATAAACTATACCATGTACAATCTCCCTGTCTTCATGGACGGTGAGATACAGGAAGTGCTTGACCAGCTGCAGGTGGCCGAGAATGCAGAACGTCTGAAAGAGGCAGGGGAGTAGTATATGAGGAAGATCTATATATTGTTTGCGGCCATCTTTGCGCTCTGTGTCGCGTCGTGTGCCGGAAATGCCGGCAAGGGACATAAAGTCATAAGTGTCGATGAATTGTCTTCTGTTGTTGAGGAGATGCAGGATGGTGATACTTTGCGTCTGCGTGGCTTCTGTATGGATGTCTGCGGGCATGGTGCAAGCCATATCACTCTTTCAGGGGAGGATTCTGCCAATATGGTTGCAGCAATCGCGGCTCCTGTCCTTGGCTCTTTCAATGAGGAGCTTAAATATCAGTATGTGACTGTTGATGGTGTGCTGAGGGAGCAGAAGGTGGATGAGGCTTTTCTTGATGACTGGGAGTATCGTCTTGACGAGAGCCTGAAAGGACCGAATGGAAACCCGGAGGCAGTTGCCATGCTCAAAGGACAGATTGTTGAGCTTAGGGATTCGATTGCAGCCCGTTTTGCAAGGACAGGCAAGAAATACTGGAGCAACTATACGATAGAAGTCTTTTCTTACGAAGCAGAATAATTTATGCCAGAAATATTTGACCGTAAAGGTTCCAGGGTGGTTCGTGCAGGGCATGGTAGTGCCTTCTGCACGAATTTCCGTAAATGGTGCAGGGGAATACACCGTGAATTCTCTTTCTTTTTTGCCGGTGCCTTGTGCCTGTATGCGGTGTCAGGGATTTGTCTTAACCATAAGCGTGATTTCAATTCCAATATAACCATACAGAGGGCAGAACTCGATATGAAAGCCACTTTCCCGATTGATTATCCGGAGCTTGACAAAGAGTTTATCGGGCTTCTTGTCGACCAGCTGCCGGACACCGAGGTGTATACGAGGCATGCTGCTGCGGGTGAGGGCATTGTAAAGATATTTTTCAAGGGAGGCTCATCTTTGGAGGTCAGGCTTGCAGATGGACATGCTATGTATGAAAAAGTCCGCAGGAGGCCTGTCTTGTCGGCACTGAACAGGCTGCATTACAATCCATCCCGCAGCTGGACATGGTTCTCGGATATCTTTGCAGTGTGCCTTGTGCTGATTACTCTCACTGGCCTGTTGATGCTGAGAGGTCCCAAGGGGCTTTGGGGAAGAGGAGGCATTGAATTCATTGCAGGTCTTCTTGTACCGCTGGGGTTCATGCTCTTCCTGTAGACAGCCGCTCCCTTTGTCTCCAGCAGGATTTTGACATAAGTGCAGCAATCAGGAAAATTTACATTTTATGAGATATATAGAATACTATGATTCTCCGATAGGACGGATCCTGCTCACCAGTGATGCAGACAAGGCACTTACAGGCCTGTGGTTTGAGGGCGGACGTTTCTTTAATGATGTACTGTCAGTTCCTTTTGAGGAACGTAGTCTGCCTGTGTTTGATGAGACAGCAAGGTGGCTTGACATCTATTTCAGCGGACGTCAGCCTGGCTTTATCCCTTACATAAAGTTTCCGGAGGCATCGGATTTCCGGATAGCTGTCTGGGAAGCGCTCCTGCAGATCCCCTATGGAAAGACTGTCACATATGGCGATATCGCATCCATGCTCTCTTCCGGCAGTTGGACAGGGAGTGGGACTGCAAAAGTCTCTGCCCGTGCAGTGGGAGGTGCAGTGGGGCATAATCCAATAGGCATAATTGTCCCTTGCCATCGGGTAGTCGGGGCTGGCGGTTCACTCACAGGCTATGCTGGCGGGCTTGAACGTAAGGCAGCATTACTGGAGCTTGAGGGCGTAAAATGACTCATCTGCAAACGCCGGTGCCAACGCAGATATATGCTCAAAACATTAATCCCATCAGATCGGGTGTTTATTAAAAAGTAGATTGAACAGCGCATTGAGCAGGACCATGCCGGAAGGCATGGTCAGAAGAAGTCATAGCCGTCCGTGACCTTGCACCAGAATACGGTCAGAGGACAATGCTTCGTGTGGCCGGCATGAATAGAAGCACATACTTATATCGCCTCGGGCATCTGGACCCGTTCGAGGCTGACCTGAAGCAGAGGTATGAGGCCACGTCCATCTTCCATGAAAGCTCGGGCTGCTACGGACACCGGAAGATTACCGCCGAGTCTGCAAGGCGCGGGACGAGGGCCGACAAGAAGACCGTGGCCAGGATCATGAAGGAGGAGGCCTCCGGTTCCGCTACCGCCCGAAGAAGTACTGGCACCACAAGGTGAATGTCGGCGCTTTCGTGCCCAACAGGCTGAACCTGGAGTTCAGCAGCGATGCGCCGATGAGAAAGATGACTACAGACGCCACCGCGTTCAGCCTCCTTGGCAGGAAGGTCTGCCTCTCTCCGGTCCTTGACTTCTTCGACTTCCTTTGACTTCTTTGACAGGGGCATCCTCTGCCAGCAGATATCGATGTCCCACGACTCTGGTATGGTGATGGGGTGATGGAGAAGCTGAAGGCCAGCTTCAATGCAGCCGACAGGAGCATGAAAGGCGCGCTGTCCACTCGGAACATGCATAGCACACTGCTCCACTTGAACCATGGTGCGCTGCTCCACCTGCTGACTATGGCACGCTTCTCCACTCGGACCATGGAGCACTGTACAATGCCAGGGCCGTGGTAACACTTATCACCCCACTGATATCTCAAGTTCACCCGGAGCAACAGGGGTGGGCGGAGCATGTCGAACCGAAAGAATTCCGTCCACGAAAACGGCTGTGCTCGTGGACGAGGGACGTGATTCGAGTGTTTCGGCCACAGAAGGGCTTCATTTCGTGGACGAGGGACTGCTATGACAATGACAGCAGCGTCACCGGATGCTTCTTCGGCAATCTGAAGACCGGGACAGGCGACCTTGGGCCGTTCAGGACCGGGCAGGAGCTTGCGGACAAGACCGGGGCAGCATATAACGTACTGCAACGAGAAGCGGATACAGCAAGGTCTTGGCGGCAGGAGCACGAAAGGGCACAGGGAACACATGATGCGTCACGGAGTTGCATGACGGCAGTTGGCTGGCTACGCCTCCACAGCAGACCAGGAGGGCCGAAAGGACGGAATTGAGAATATTAGAATGAGATGCTGTTAACCAGTCCAAGAAAAGCAGGGGCGGCTCAGGCATGCATAATTGATTTTTCCCGTCATGGTTAGCATTCTGCTGTTTTTTGTTTATATTTGCGGCCATTTTTGACAATACTGAGAGGATTTTGAAGTCTTCACCATGCATGTGGGGCATGAGGATGGTGCCACAGCACACTGAGGACTCCTTTGCGAAGTTATCAGGTCCCTTTAGGGACCCGAGCCCTTCCGTGGCTCGGCAATTCCCCCTGAAAGGGGGATGCAAGGGGGTTGATGATGCTGCCATAGCACACTGAGGACTTCTATGAAGTCCTCAGTGTGCTTGCAACCACTTAAAAAACAAGAAAATGAAGAAGAATCCTACAGGGTGCAATATGCCCCCGCAGGGACAGAGACAACGTCAGATGCTGTCCCTCCCGTTTGTGCTGATGGCAATACTTTTCAATGTATGCCTGATAGCTTCCAACCTGTTTGAGACAAAGCTCTTCATGGCCGGGCCGATAGCCCTGACCGGGGGAGTCATTATCTTTCCGGTCTCATATATCCTGAATGACTGTATTGTAGAGGTGTGGGGATACAGGAAGGCCCGCCTGGTCATATGGACAGGCTTTGCGATGAATTTTTTTGTGGTACTGACTGCACAGATAGTCAGGCTGCTTCCGGCTGCACCTTTCTGGGATGGCGGTCCGCATTTTGACTATGTGTTCGCAATGGCTCCGAGAGTCACTGTGGCCTCATTGCTTGCATTTGTGTCTGGCTCGACAGCCAATGCATATGTCATGAGCAAGATGAAGGTCGCTTCAGGAGGAAAACGTTTCTCCCTGAGGGCTATCGTCTCATCTGTGGCAGGAGAGTCCATTGACTCGCTGATATTTTTCCCGATTGCATTCTGGGGGATAGGTCTTAAGGAGATGCTGACCCTGATGGTTACGCAGATTGTTCTCAAGACATTCTATGAAGTGATAATACTTCCTGTGACAAATGTTGTAGTAAGGACTGTCAAGGACCATGAGGGAATTGACACCTTCGATGAGAACATTTCATACAATCCATTTAGAATTACTGATATATAATAATTATAAAGTGCCTATGGAACCTTCCGCAGGCACGGATGCAAAGCATGTTTATATGAAAATGAATAAAAATGAAGCATTGGTCGTCTTCAGCGGTGGACAGGACTCAACAACATGCCTGTATTGGGCACTGGACCGATTTGAGAAAGTGCATGCGCTGACATTTCTCTATGGACAGAAGCATAGCCTTGAAGTTGAGCTTGCACGCAACATTGCAGAGAAGGCTGGTGTCGAATTCAGCCTGATGGATGTCTCCTTTATTGGCAGGCTTGGCTCAAATTCATTGACTGACACAACCATTGAAATGGACCAGGAAAAGCCTGCAGACAGTTTCCCGAATACATTTGTCCCTGGACGTAATCTCTTTTTTCTCAGCATTGCCGCTGTATATGCCAGGGAGAAGGGGATAAACCATATCGTGACAGGAGTCTCGCAGACAGATTTCAGCGGTTATCCGGATTGCAGGGATGCCTTTATCAAGTCCCTGAATGTGACGCTCAATCTTGCCATGGATGAGCAGTTTGTCCTTCATACTCCGCTGATGTGGATTGACAAGGAACAGACATGGGCCCTTGCAGACGAGCTTGGCGTGCTTGACATCGTGCGCAATGAGACATTGACATGCTATAATGGTGTTCCGGGCGACGGATGCGGACACTGCCCGTCATGCAAGCTTCGCAATGAGGGGCTGCAGAAATATCTTGAATCAAAGAATATATAATATGGAAAACAGAGAAAATGAGGGATTGAAATCCCTTGGAAAAAAGACCGGATACAAAAGCGACTATGCACCTGAAGTCCTTGAGACATTTGTGAACAGGCATCAGGAGAATGACTATTGGGTACGCTTCAACTGTCCTGAATTCACGAGCCTTTGCCCGATTACAGGACAGCCTGACTTTGCTGAAATCAGGATAAGCTATATCCCGGATGTGAAAATGGTAGAGAGCAAGAGCCTCAAGCTCTATCTGTTCAGTTTCCGCAACCATGGGGATTTCCATGAAGACTGCGTAAACAAGATAATGAAGGACCTTATAAGGCTGATGGACCCTAAATATATAGAAGTTACCGGCCTGTTTACACCAAGGGGTGGCATTTCAATATATCCATACGCCAATTACGGCCGTCCAGGGACGAAATATGAGGCATTGGCTGAGAAGAGGATGGCAGAGAACGAGTAATCATTTAAATTCAGAATGTCAGTTATGAAAAAGATAATCAATCCGTGGCTGGGACTTGAAGATGAAGGGTATAATTGTTTTGGGTGCTCACCTTCGAATCCTTATGGCCTAAAGATGGAATTCTACGAGGATGGTGAGGATATAGTCTCTTTCTGGAATCCTGGGAACAACTATCAGGGGTGGCTGAATACGCTGCATGGCGGCATACAGGCCGCGCTTATGGATGAGATTGCGATGTGGGTGATAGCAAGGAAGCTCCAGACTTCCGGAATGACGACAAATCTGAATATTAAGTACAGGCATCCGATACCTACTGGGGAAGGGACGGTCATAGAGATACGCTCGCATATCAGGGAGCAGAAACGTAATTTCGTGATTCTGGATGCCAGTATTGTCCATGACGGAAAGGTTTGCTCAAGCGCAGAGATTACATATTACTGTTTCCCTAAGGAAAAGGCCGCCTCTGACTATTATTTCAGTGGCTGCCATACTGAGGATGAATTATAGGGTTGCCTGATTTTTTATATAGGCGGTAATAGCCTCGCTTTAAATCAGCAGGCAATTTTAAAAAAGAGGTTGACTAAAAAGTAAATATGACAGATTAGTCCGCCCTGGAACCAAGCCAAACTTACCCTATCACATCTGTCAGTGGACTGACATAATATAAAAGAGACCGACTAACTTATTAGTCGGTCTCTTTTTATTTTGGGTTGTCCTGTTAGACAAGTGCAAAGGAAAGGTCACCCTTGCAGCAGAGTTTTCCGTTGACTTCAAGTTTCGCCTCGCAGAAAAACAGCATGCCTCTCGTAGAAACGAGCTTTGCTGTGATTTCGCAAGTGTCGCCTGGACGAACGATGTTCTTGAATTTCACATTGTTGATTCCGCTGTAGAGTGTAGTGTGCCCCTTGATAAGGTCTTTTACAAGAAGAGCACAGCTCTGGGCCATAATCTCGCACTGGATTACTCCAGGGACAATCGGGTTGCCAGGGAAATGTCCGCGGCAGAAGAATTCATCTTCCTTGATAGTGTATTTTGCATGGGCAACCCCGTTCTCGTCAATATCAATCTCATCTACGAGAAGCATAGGCTCGCGATGCGGGAGATATTCTTTAAGTTCTTCTTTATTCATTTCTATAAAAAGGAATAGGTTTTAGTACGTTATCTTTTTAATATTTTCTGAATGCAACGCATCCGTTGTGTCCTCCAAATCCGAGTGAGTCGGAAATAGCCACTGTAAGCTCAGCCTCAACAGGCTTGTTCGGTGTGTAGTCCAGGTCGCATTCAGGGTCCGGTGCGTCAAGGTTGATGGTTGGAGGGACAACCCCGTTCTTCAGTGCGAGGACTGATGCGATAGCCTCAACAGCTCCAGCTGCTCCAAGCATGTGGCCTGTCATTGACTTTGTAGAGCTGATGTGTGCCTTGTATGCATCCTCACCGAGTGCGAGCTTGTATGCCTTGGTCTCTGATGAGTCATTCAATGATGTACCGGTGCCATGGGCGTTGATGTAGAGCACATCCTTTTCTGCGTCAAATCCAGCCTGCTCAAGAGCCATCTTGATTGCAGCTGACTGTGTTACGCCGTCTGGCCTTGGTGCAGTGACGTGGTGCGCATCGCATGTGTTGCCATATCCTACAACTTCTGCAATGATTTCCGCTCCGCGTGCCTTTGCGTGCTCATACTCTTCAAGGACAAGCATACCGGCTCCCTCTGCCATTACGAATCCACCTCTGTTTGCATTGAAAGGAAGTGAGGCGTATTTAGGGTCTTCAGCCCTTGAAAGGGCCTTGGCATTGGCGAAACCTGCGATTCCAAGAGGAATTGTAGCGGCCTCTGCGCCTCCTGCTATTACTGCATCTGCATATCCGTGGAGGATTGCCCTGTATGCTTCACCGATTGTGTGGGTCGATGTCGCACATGCAGTTACAATAGGGACGCATGGTCCGCATGCATTGTTTCTGATTGCGATATTTCCTGCAGCGATGTTGGAGATCATTGTCGGGATGAAGAGAGGGGAAATCCATTTTGCACCCTCCTTTATCATCTTCTCTGTCTCCTTGTACTGTATTGAGAATCCGCCGATGCCGGAACCTACATATACTCCAAGCCTGAACGGGTCGATGTTTCCGCCCTCGGCAGAGTTGAGTCCAGACTGCTTCATAGCCTGGTATGCAGCCGCTACAGCGAATACAGTGAATTTATCTTGTTTTCTTGCGAAGGCGGGTTCTATCCCGAAATCTGCAGGATTGAAATCCTTGACTTCACCTGCAATCTTTACAGGCAGGTCGTCAGTAGGGAATTCAGTGATGAAGTCTATGCCGCAAACTCCGTCAAGGAGGTTCTTCCAGAAGGTCTCGACATTGTTTCCGACAGGTGATATCACACCTGTTCCCGTAACTACAACTCGTCTATTGCTCATATCTATTGTTGTTAAATTAATTAAGCCAAAATATTCTCCGGATTCCTCAGGATCTTCTCTGCACCTAGGATAAGGTCTTCAACTATGTCCTTTGCAGGCTCGATCTTCTTGACCATTCCGGCAACTTCTCCTGCCATATAGCTTCCGTTCACATCTCCTTCCTTTACAGCTTTGCGGAGTGCTCCTGTACCGAATGAAAGTATCTCTTCTGGTGTTACAGCAGGGTCTGCCTCCATCTTTGCGAAATTCTTGGAGAAAGGTGTCTTGAGTGAACGTACAGGATGTCCAAGTGTCTTTCCTGTAACGATAGTTGAAATATCGCTTGCCTTCAGGATCTTGTCCTTGTAGTTCTGGTGTACTGTACATTCCTCGGCAGCAAGGAAGCGTGTTCCGACCTGGATTGCATCGGCCCCGAGTATGAATGCAGCTGCTGCACCACGTCCATCGCATATTCCGCCTGCTCCGATGACAGGTATGTCAAGTGCATCCACTACCTGTGGAAGGAGGGCCATTGTGTGGATTTCGCCTACGTGTCCACCGGATTCGGCGCCTTCGGCAATTACAGCAGTCGCTCCGATTGACTGCATCTTAAGCGCGAGTGCGACAGATGCGACAACGGGGATTACCTTGATTCCTGCAGCCTGCCATGCCTCCATATATTGTGCTGGAGACCCTGCGCCGGTGGTGAGGATCTTTACGCCTTCATCAATTACCATCTGTGCTATCTCTCCTGCATTAGGGGCCTGGAGCATGATGTTTACACCGAATGGCTTGTCAGTAAGTTCTTTGCATTTCCTGATTTCATTTCTGACAGCCTCGGTGCCTGCATTGATTGATGAAATGAGGCCGAGACCGCCTGCATTTGAAACGGCAGCTGCAAGTGACGCATCTGCGACCCAAGCCATTCCGCCCTGGAATATCGGATATTTGATACCGAGTATTTCGCAAATTCTACTTTTGATCATATTTCTAAAATTATGTGTTCAACCAAATGTTTTGACTCAAAGTGCAAATGTAATCATTTTTTACCATTCAATGATTGCAGCACCTGAAATGAATCCTGCACCGAATGCGCTCAGAGCCAGTTTGTCACCCTTTTTAAGGAGACCCTTGCGGTTGCATTCGTCAAGCAGTATCGGGCAGCTTGCTGAGGATGAGTTCCCGTGGTTCTCCACATTTGTAGGGAATTTCTCTGCCGGCTGGCCGAGGAAGTCGCGTATGGAGTTGATGATCCTGACGTTCGCCTGGTGCAGAAGGTAATGGTCAATCTCCTCAGGCTTGATGTCCAGCTCGTCAAGAAGGTATTTGATGTCACCGCTTGATGCCTTGACTGCAAACTTGAAGACATCCTGCCCTTTCATCTGCAGGCTCTCCGAGTGCTCCTCTTTCTTTATATAAGGTGTAGGCTCAAGTACGCGTATCTGGTACAGCTTGTCAGTTGCGCTGGCTGCGGAGAGCTTTATCCCCTTTATGTTGTCTCCCTCAGTGAGGACTGCAGCACCGGCTCCGTCTCCGAACAGGACGCATACATTCCTGTCTTCCCAGCTTGTCATCCTGCTTGGCTCCTCTGCACATACAATCAGGACGTTCTTTACCTTTCCTGCCTTGAAGTGTGTCTCAGCTATGTCAAGCGCATAGATGAATCCTGCACATGCACAGTTGATGTCCAGGCAAGGGCATGTCGCCCCGATTCCGCCCTGGATGATGCAGCTCAGTGATGGGGTTATATATTCGTTTACTACGTTCGAGCATATTATGAAGTCCAGATCGCTTGCCTTTAGCCCGGAGTCTGCCAAGGCCTTGTTCGCTGCCTCGATGGCCAGGTCTTCCAGCTTCTCGTCAGAGATTACATGCCTGCTCTTGATACCTGTCCTCGGGTAGATCCATGCATCGCTGGTGTCCAGAAATTCTGAAAGCATGTCATTGGTAACTACCTGCCTTGGAATTGCGCTTCCCGTTCCTATTATCTTCATTTTTCTAAATTGTATATATTTAACATCTATAAATAATCAGTTCTTCGCCAGTCTAAAACCGGACAAAAATACGTAGGCTTTTTTATTCGGAAAAATATTTTGCCTAATAAGTGGCAATAACTCCGATTGTGTGGCTGGATTACCTGTATATGGTGTCAATATGTGGTAAATTTTTGAAATATGTGGCGAATTTTTTACCTTTGCTGCCATAAAATTGGAATATGAACAAGAGAATACCGGATTATTTCCTTGGAAAATACCAGATGATAGGCACTATTACATTTTCAGTGCTTTTTGCAATCGTATTCCTTAATATATATATACCCTTTTCGGATACAGCCTGGTTCAAGCTCGGGGATTCTGTCTTTTTCCTATTCACTGCAGGATTTATAGCGATTTCTATAATATTCCTGATATTCAGCAGGATGCTTATGTATCACGTGAAGCGGTGGATTAAGGTGACCTATCTTATATATGTATTATGGAGCATTGCGGAAGTCCTGATGATCTGTGCTTTCTATACCTTTGTCACGCTTGATGTACAGGACCCTCCGTCCCCGCTGTCTCCGGCCATGATTTTTTCCAAGGCCATGCTGTACGGGACAATAGCCCTTATAATTCCGGAAATTATTTCTGGAATGTATCTCGCGCTTGTCGACAAGAACAAGACTATACGCCTGATGAATTCAATGGGAGTCGTGACTGATGATGATGATTCCGGCAAGGGTGAAAACCGTATAACCCTGTTTGACAACAAGGGTGCCCTGAGGCTGTCCGTAAAATCCTCAAGCCTGTATTATATAGAGTCTGATGACAATTATATAAAGGTATGGTATGCCGACAATGCAGGTGAACTCAAGAACTATATACTGAGGTGCCGGCTCAAATCAGTCGAGGAGAATTTCAGGGGAAGCTCACTTATGAGGGTGCACCGCAAATATATCGTGAATTCCGACAGGGTTAAGGTGCTCCGCAAAGAGCAGGATGCCTATTATCTTGATATAGACAACGAGCAGATTCCTCCGATTGCAGTTACAAAGACTTATCTTGACAATGTCCTCAGCCGTTTTGC
Source organism: uncultured Bacteroidales bacterium (assembly GCA_947179325.1). Lineage (GTDB taxonomy): Bacteria > Bacteroidota > Bacteroidia > Bacteroidales > UBA932 > Cryptobacteroides. The sequence goes on from CAMXAU010000026.1 coordinate 35,614, forward strand.
AGGTGAGGACACACGCAGTACAGGGGATGTTTCCCTGTAGCTATTTCCTTTTACGTTTTCCACGCAGTCTTGCTGCTGACTGGACCATCGCCTCGTCAAGTGCTATGGCCCTTGCCGCGAGCACATCAAGTATTGCAGCGACAATAGGGAAGACAGCGGTGAATGAGAATATCATGCTGTCCTTGTATCTGAAAAAGTCGGCACCGATCCATATCTGGAATCCGACAAGCAGAAGTGCAGCCAATATGCAGACCCTCATCTGAAGAAGCCTTGCCCTGAATGTCAGCAGGCCTATCACATTTGCGGAGAACAATGAAATCAGGAAAAGGAGGAATGGAAGTTTTTCATAATATCTGATGTCAATGCTGGCCCCGTCAGGCCCGAGGACAGTTGCCATTCTGGCGAAAAACAGTGAGCCTACAAGAATGCTTGCAATAGCAAGATATAAAGTCTGTATCCTTTGCCACATATTGTCTCTTTTTTTTGTTTTGCGGGACAAAAATAGGAAATTTCATGAAATAAAACTACATTTGAAGTTTGTTGCTTGCAGTTTTGTCACCAAGTGTGGCATGAGCCCATTCATGAGGGATTGGCTCAGGGTAAGAAACGGATATTACTTACATCATTAAAATAAAATATACAGAATATGAAAATAGCAGAATCAGAACTGATAATCAATTCAGACGGGTCCGTGTTCCATCTGCACTTGAGACCTGAGGAACTTGCTGACAATGTCATTCTTGTCGGTGACCCGGGAAGGGTGGACATGATCGCCGAATATCTTGATGACAGGGAATTTCGTCATCAGTCACGTGAATTCGTCTCAGTCACGGGAAAATACAAAGGCGTAAGGATGACAGTCATTTCAACTGGCATCGGAACAGATAACATTGACATTGTTATGAATGAGCTTGATGCCCTTGCCAACATTGATTTCGCTACCCGTGAAATCAAGGATGTGAAGCGCTCGCTCAATATAATAAGGATAGGGACTTCTGGTGCAATCCAGCCGGATATCCCTCTGGGGTCGTTTGTCTTCTCTCATGTCTCTGTCGGATGTGACGGGCTGATGAACTGGTATGCAGACCGTGACAAGATTGTAATGCCTGGGATAGAAGAGGCATTCAAGAAGCACACAGGCTGGAACAGCCATCTTACAGACCCTTATTTCGTCAAGGCCGGGCAGAAAATGATAGACAAGTTCTCTGACTGCACCATAAAGGGAATGACCATTGCGGCTTCCGGGTTCTATGGGCCACAGGGACGCGTGCTCCGTCTTCCTCTAGCAATGCCAGATATGCTTGATACCTTTGAATCATTCCGTTATGAAGACTGGCGCGTGACCAACTTTGAGATGGAGGGGTCTGCTATTGCAGGAATTGCTGCGCATCTTGGCCATAATGCCGGAACTGTGTGCTGCATCATCGCCAACAGGCATCTCAAGAGCAGCAATCCTGACTACAAGCCTCAGGTCCGCAAGCTCGTTGAACTTGTGCTTGACAAGCTGGCTGAGTAGGCTATAGGCATTAATTCAAGCACTCATAAATAAACAGGCGGTCCGGAATCGGGCCGCCTGTCTTTTGCGTCTGTCTGCCGGACTATTCTGTCGCAGCTTCAAGCTTTTTCATGATTGCAAAGATGAAGAGCGCGGAGAGCAGGCAAAGCGTTATAAGTACGCACCATACGCCCCAGAGAGGGAACCTGTCCCAGAGAAGTCCTGGGATTGATACCAGGTAGTTGCCGATTGCAGTTGCTGCGAACCAGCATCCCATCATTGCGCCCTTGTATTTAGGAGGGGCAACCTTTGACACGAATGAAATACCCATAGGAGAGAGCAGAAGCTCTGCAAATGTCAATACGAAATAAGTTGAAATCAGCCATGTCGGTGAAACGAGGGTGTCGCTGACATTTCCGCCAAGCTCCTTCGGTGATGCAAGTCCCATTGAACCTATTGTAAGGATGAGGAAGCCGATTGCAGCCACGAGCATTCCGAGTCCGATCTTGCGTGGTGCTGACGGCTCCTTGCCTTTCTTTGCAAGCGCCCCGAAGATAGCGAGTGACACTGGAGTGAGGGCAACGACGAAGAATGGGTTGAACTGCTGGAAATCAGATGGCATGATTGACACAGGCGATGGCATCTGGCTGTAGAGGAAATATGCTGCAGCCCAGAGAATGATTGTTGCTACTCCTTGGCTGATCTTGCCTTTCTGTGTCTCGGACTGGAATGCACCGAACAGAGTATAGATGGAAATTGCAATCAGTGCGAGGCTCCAGATGTTGAATCCGATTCTTGTAAGCCCGAATGCCTCGGAAGCAGTGTAGTCTCTTGCGAAGAATGTCATTGTCGCACCGTTCTGGTGGAATGCCATCCAGAAGAATATGACAACAGCGAATACAAGCATCAATGCTGTGATGCGGCTCTTTGTCTGTGCCGGAGTGAGTTCTGTCTCTGCGCTGTTGGCGGCCTTTGCCTGCTTTGAGTTCACATCAGCATGCCTGAACCATGAGCGGCAGCAGAAATAGATGAGGACAGATATTATGAGAGATATGCATGCTACGGCAAAGCCATAGTTGTATGCGGTTGAGAGCTTCTCTATATAGAAGGCGCTGAATGAAGCCATGTCCATTCCGGCAGCTCCCTGCATCGGTGCAGCCAAGGCAGCCAGCTTGTCTGTGTTCTCTGGGGTGATTGTGCCGTTGAGCAGCTGGTGTGCAAGGGCAGGTATGTTGGCATCATATACGAGACCGCTCTTCCCGAGGAAAAAGTTTGTCACAGCCTTAGCCATTGAAGGGGCGAACATAGCACCGATGTTGATTGCCATGTAGAAAAGGCTGAATGCGGCGTCTCTCTTTGAAGAGTATTTAGGGTCGTCATAGAGATTTCCCACCATTACCTGCAGGTTGCCCTTGAAAAGTCCAGTTCCGATGGCGATAAGTGCAAGTGCACCGAACATAAGTACTTTTCCATAGATGTCAGGCGCAGTCGGGATGGCGAGGCATAGATAGCCGAGGAACATGACGCCGATTCCGATTGTCACGCATTTGCCGTAGCCTATCTTGTCTGCAAGCATACCTCCGAAAAGCGGCATGAAATAGACTCCTGCGAGGAAAATTGAATAGATCTGTGTCGCTGCGGCTGCGCTAAAGCCGAATTTTGCCTGGATGAAAAGCAGGAAGATGGCGAGCATTGTGTAGTAGCCGAACCTCTCTCCTGTGTTTGCAAGCGCAAGGGCAAATAGCCCCTTTGGTTGGTTTTTGAACATTATTTTTGTGTTTAATTAATGATTTTCTCCAAATCCATTGCGGACAAAGTTAATAAAAATGCCGTATAATAGAAAATCTCGGCTAAAATTGGTATATTTGCGAGAATGTGATTTTAAAAAGCGATAACTGTATGAGTCTAAAATTCTTTTCTATAGTGGCGGCCGCTGTGATTCCGGCGCTCTGTGCTGCCGATGACAGAGGATATGAAGGAAACGATCCGGTAGGGACTATTTCATATAGTCTTCCGGCGACATCATTGCTTCTTGATGTTGAGGCGGAATGTGAGGCTTTCCATGCCGGAGTCTATGCAAAGTACGCTGCAAAATACCTTGGTATAGATGTTCCTCAGAAAGACGAGAATACATGCAGGATAACATCGGTGAAAGTCACTCCTTATACGGAGGCGGACCAGTCCAGCAGATTTCTGCTTGACATGGGCGGACAGGATGTTGACCTCTCTTTTCTGCAGCTTACTTCATGCGGCCTTGTCGCCATGCCTGATGCCGGTCTGGCAAAAGATGTCTTATGGCGTTTCCCTGCCAATTCCGGTACGGATATGTTTGCCGATGCCATTGTATCGAACCTGTCATCCGGTGCAGCGACGCTTTACCGTAAGGGAGAGGATGCAAATGGCCGTGTTGCTGTGCAGCAGAATGTCATGGTTGCCAAGACATTGGAGCAGAAGGCATCAGAGACGGCATCGCTCATATTCAGCCTGCGCAAGAAAAGGATGCAGATTATAACAGGAGACACTGATGCAACCTACAGCGGAGAGGCTATGGGGGCTGCCATAGATGAGATTGCAAGGCTGGAGAAGGAGTATATGACAATGTTTACCGGATATTCTGAGAAAAGAACCCAGAAAATGACATTCGACATTGTCCCTGAAAAGGATAAGAAGATGTATGTCGCTTTCAGGGTTTCCGAGACTGCCGGGCTGCTTCCGGCTGATGAACTGTCAGGAAAGCCTGTTGCGCTGGAAATAATTCCGCAGTCTGTTGCAGAGCCGCAGGGAGAGCAGGCAAAGGCAAATGAAAAGAAGGCCAAGGATTCCAGGTATATAGTGTACAGGATGCCTGCCGTATGCGTGGTAAAGCTGAATGACGGGAAGAACCTGCTTTTCCAGGGACGTTTGCCGATATACCAGTTCGGGACAGACAGCACTCTTCCTCTGAATGCAAGGCTGAAATCTAAAAAATAACAATCAATAAGAACAATCATTATGACTATTAAAGAACTGAAGCCGGAACTGGTCTGGAAAAACTTCTATGAGCTGACCAGGATTCCGCGTCCGTCAAAGCATGAGGAGAAAGTATCGGAATATCTCTATAATTTCGGTATTTCCCTTGGTCTTGAGACCATCAAGGACGAATTAGGCAATATTATAATAAGGAAACCAGCCACTCCAGGCATGGAGGACTGCAAGGGTGTGATTTTTCAGGGCCACATGGATATGGTACCGCAGAAAAATGCAGATACTGTACATGATTTTGTATCTGACCCTATCGAGACCTGGATCGACGGCGAGTGGGTTAAGGCAAAGGGGACAACCCTTGGCGCAGATAATGGAATAGGTGTAGCAATGGGTCTTGCAGTGCTTGAGTCAAAAGACTTGAAGCATGGGCCAGTGGAAGTACTTGTCACTGTTGACGAGGAGACCGGAATGACAGGTGCCCGTGAACTTAAGCCGGGCTTGCTCAAAGGTGATATCCTTATCAATCTTGATTCCGAGACTGAAGGTGAGCTATATATCGGATGTGCAGGAGGTATGGATGCTACAGCGGAGATACCTTATTCTACAGCGGAGGTCTCTGGGGAGTATAAAGCCTATAGGCTGAATGTCAAAGGCCTTAAAGGTGGACATTCAGGTATGGATATAATACTCTGCCGTGCAAACGCCAACAAGGTGGCTGCCAGGGTTCTTCTTCCTCTTCTTCGTGATCTGGGAGTGAAACTCGTTGATTTCGAGGGAGGAAATATGCGCAATGCAATCCCTCGCGAGGCTTTTGCCACAATACTTGTCCCTGTGGCTGCAGAGGCCGATGTCATGGCAAAGATTGAGGAAATAGCAGCGACTGTAAAGAAAGAATATGCGGTAACTGACCCTGAGGCTGCTGTCTTCATTGAAGACGCTGATGCAGTCAAGGTATATATATCTGATGAGGATGCCCTCAAGGGAGTATATGCGGTTCTCGCCTGCCCGGATGGTGTGGAGAGGATGAGCGACCAGATGCCGGGACTTGTCGAGACTTCAAATAACCTTGCAATAGTCAAGACAGAGGGCGGCCGTTTCTATGTAAAATCCCTTCTCCGCAGTTCAGTGGATACGGCAAAGGACCTTCTTGCAGAGAAGATGGCTGCTGTCTTTGCACTTGCTGGAGGCTCAGTCGTGTTTGACGGGGCATATAGCGGATGGGCACCGAATAGTGCATCTCCGATTCTCCATGCCATGAAGAAAGTGTATACAGACCTTTATGGCAAGGAGCCTGCAGTGATGGCTATTCATGCCGGACTGGAATGTGGGATATTCAGCGGGGCATACCCCGACTGGGACATGGTCTCATGCGGCCCGACAATCATGAGCCCTCATTCGCCAGATGAGCGTGTTAATATCGCCTCAGTTGAGAAATGCTGGGATTTCATCAAGGCTGTACTTGAGAACATTCCGAGAAGATAACGTTTAGGACTTTTGTGAATGGGCTGGCTAAGAATATTAGTCAAGCCCATTTTCTCGTTTTTGGGGGTGTGGTCAACCTCTTACCTCCCCTCAATCTCGGATTTGTCGCCAAAATATTCTATTCCAAGATGATGGCGCAGATTTGAGTGCCGATTAATTGCTGGACAGCTGCTGTTGTCTCCGAAGTGCGCTTGAAGAACCCTTACGGAATATCTTCTTTAGAAACTCCCGTGATTGCAGTGATTTCATCATCAGACATGCCTCTGGCCTTCATTGCCCTGGCTATCTCCATCTTTGCGTTGGACTCTCCTTCGGTGCGTCCTTCGATTCTTCCCTCCATTCGCCCTTTCTTAAGCCCTTCGGTTCTTCCGATTTCGATTCCCTCTTTTCGTCCTTCTTCTCGCCCCTCTTCACGTCCGATCCTGATGCCCGTGGCCTCGCCTTCCGCAAGTGCATGCCTCTTTGCGG
>CAMXAU010000027.1 GCA_947179325.1 uncultured Bacteroidales bacterium
AGGTGAAAACTCTATTGCACGACTTACATTTGTAACGTTGATGACCACGTTGTGCGCCCCAACTTATGACATCTAAACTGTCACAATGAGGACATCTGGAGCGTCTGATTTTAGCCATAAAAAAGTAGTTTGATGAAACGCATTTCATCAAACTACTCATAAAAAATTATATTTTAATTATTTATATATACTTTTACCAACTACTTTTGGCATCATTACCCAAAAGATGAAGAAACGCCTGGCAAAGAGGATCATATTGGTATTTGTGCTTACTGTAAGTGCGGTTCTGTTATATTCGGCATTCTCCAGTAAAGATGCACTGACCGTAATCCATATAAAAGATAGCGAGAAATTGCATTTTACCAACAAGTATGACAAGGATGCCCTCCTGATGATACCTGCTGCCTATACAAACGAGGACGGGACTCTACAGGGAGAATATAGAATAGACGGCAAGATTTACGGTACGCCCTCGCGCAAGGAGAGAATATCGCTTCATCCGACAAGAGGGATTGTCATATCTGGAAGCTGGCACTCAGACAACGGATTCCAGCAGACGGTACTTGTAAAGAACGGCAGGGCAAGGATGCATAAAGATTCCAGAAAGAGAATCCGCAGGGCATTATGCAATAAGAACAGCACTGGATGCGTGTTGATGGTAGTGGAATCTTCCAGGCCTATGACCTTGTCTGATTTTGCAACAGAACTGTCCAAGATATGCTATACTGCTGTGAATCTCGATACAGGAGATTTCGGATACGGCTGGTATGGTAAAATGAAATTCAGCCGGCGGGCATATTATAACAGAAACAGGCAGACAAACTGGATCTGCATCAAGTAGCCGTATAACTCTCTTGGAGTTGAAAATCTGGTGGCAAGGTTGAGATTGAACATACCGGAAAACAAGAAAAAGGGGCAGACTAATATTTTAGTCTGCCCCTTTTATCGTTTTGCAGTCAGTCTCCGGCATCAGTAAGGTGACGGACTGAATTTATTTTGCTAAAACAGCTTAACGAACACCTCGATTGCCTGGTATTCTGCCATTCCGAGCTCGTTGTAGAGACGGGCCGTGTTCTGCGTCCTGTCTTCTGCCCTCTGCCAGAATTCACGGCTGTCATCTCCAGGGAAAGGAACAATGTCCTTCTGTGAAAGATGGCGGTAGATTGCATGGCGCTTCTTGATAAGCTCGTCAGGGCTGAGAGGAACTGCCATGTCTACGCGGCCAAGCTCCCATTCCATCCAGGCACCCCTGTATAGCCATACGTGGCATTCTTCAAGCCAGGCCTCGCCGTCAAGCTGCCTCAGGGCCTCAAGTACGGCCTCTGTGCATACCCTGTGTGTCCCGTGAGGGTCAGCAAGGTCACCTGCCACATAGATCTGGTGAGGCTTCACATTCTGGAGAAGTTCAATGATGATATCTATGTCCTTCTGTGTCCTTTCTCCTTTCTTTATTCCGCCGGTCTCGTAGAACGGAAGATTGAGGAAATGTGCATTTGTGTTTTCATTGAGGCCGAATGAACGTACTGCGCTGCGTGCTTCAGAACGGCGTATTGCAGCCTTTATGTCAAGAAGTTCGCGTGGCTCAGGCTCGCCTGGTCTCTTGGAGTCAACAATCTTCTTGACGCGCTCAAACTCGTCAGCAAATCCAAGTTCATGGGCGGCATCCATGTGCTGCAGCACGACATCATCATGCACGGCGACATTTCCTGATGTCTCGTATGCTACGTGGACATCATGTCCCTGCTCCACGAGGCGGATGAATGTACCTCCCATTGAGATGACATCATCGTCTGGATGAGGCGAGAATATCACAACTCTCTTCGGATATGGTGAAGAGGAAACCGGGCGTGTGCTGTCATCAGCATTCGGTTTTCCGCCTGGCCATCCAGTGATTGTGTGCTGAAGGTCATTGAATACATCGATGTTGATCTTGTCGTATGAGCCTTTCTTTTCAAGCAGCTCTCCAAGTGAATTCTCGATGTAGTCCGTGTGGGTCAGCTTGAGGATTGGCTTGTGCACTTTCTCGCAGAGCCATACAACTGCCTTCCTTATGAACTTAGGGGTCCAGTCGCAAGGGCCAACAAGCCATGGCGCAACAATCCTTGAAAGGTTGGCACCAGAGTTCTCGTCAACATAGAATGAGATATTCTCGTGCTTCTGGAGGAATGACGCAGGGCACTGCATTGTAGCTGCGCCCTCTACGATGTCGTGCACAGCCTGCGCCTTGTCTTCTCCCCAGGCCATGAGGATTATCCTCTTTGCGCTCATCATAGTCGCGATTCCTATAGTGATGGCTGTGCGCGGGGTGTCATTGATGTTACCATTGAAGTTCCTGGCCTGTGCCTTGCGGTTCTTGTATGACATCATGACCGTCCTTGTACGGCTCTTCTCTGATGAGCCGGCTTCATTGAAGCCGATCTGCCCTGCCGTGCCTATGCCGACCACCAGCAGGTCAAGCCCTGAGGCTTTCTTGTCGAATTCAGCGCAATAGCTTGAAATCTCGGATTCAGGAACAGAGCCGTCAGGAATATATGTGTTCTCTTTCTTGACATCGACAAGGTTCAGGAATTCATCGTGCAGCCTGCGGTTTCTGCTCTGTCTTTCATCTGCCCCGATCGGATAGTATTCATCGATGCTGAATACCTCCACATCTGCGAATGAGATCTCTCCTGCATTGTATCTCCTGACCAGCTCCTGGTAGAGGGATACCGGAGTCGCTCCTGTAGTCAGGCCGAGCTTGAATTTTCCGTCCTTGTGCTCCTTGATTGTGTTAATGATAATGTCTGCGATGCTTGAACTTGCATCATGGGCGTCTTTAAAGATCTCTGCTGGAATTTTTTCGTAGCTATGTAGAAGATCTTTCGGCAGCCCCTGCTCTATGAGCCCGCCGTCCTCTGGCAAAGTAAAGTGTTTCATGCGTACTTTTTATATTTAGGAAATGCAAAAGTACAAAACATTTCTGTATGTTCATCAGCAGTTTAGATTTATCTGCGAAAAAAATCTGCACCATTCCCACAAGGTGAAAATCTGTCTTTTTAGCTTATTTCGATGTGAAAGTTTGTCTATTTTTAATCGAAATGTATTGTGTTCTTTGTAAATAATCAATAAGTTTGCAGAATAAACACTAAACAAATTTAACCATATTATGATTAGTCTTTTTTACCTGGTGCCAGTCGCCGCTGTGGTGGCGTTGCTGTTTGCATGGATCTTTTTCCGTCAGATGATGAAGGAAAGCGAGGGAACAGCTACAATGAAGGAAATTGCCCGTTTTGTCCGTGAGGGTGCAATGGCGTATCTCAAGCAGCAGTACAAAGTCGTGACAATCGTATTTGCTGTGCTTGCAGTCTTCTTTGCTGTCCTTGCATATGGATTCGGTGTGCAGAACCCGTGGGTCCCGTTTGCATTCCTTACAGGAGGATTCTTTTCCGGACTTGCCGGATTTGTCGGGATGAAAACGGCTACATATGCCTCTGCACGTACCGCGAATGCTGCAATGCGCTCACTTGACTCCGGGCTGAAGCTGGCTTTCCGCTCAGGTGCTGTGATGGGACTCACTGTTGTCGGGCTTGGGCTTCTTGACATTTCTGTCTGGTATGTGATACTTGACAACTTTGTTGATGTTACCGGGGCGCAGAAGCTTGTTGTAATCACTACAACAATGCTGACATTCGGGATGGGTGCCTCTACACAGGCTCTTTTTGCACGTGTCGGCGGAGGTATCTATACAAAGGCGGCTGATGTCGGTGCTGACCTTGTCGGAAAGGTCGAGGCAGGAATCCCGGAAGATGATCCACGCAATCCTGCGACAATTGCTGACAACGTCGGTGACAACGTCGGTGATGTGGCGGGAATGGGCGCAGACCTGTATGAGTCATATTGTGGGTCTATACTTGCAACGGCAGCTCTCGGTGCATCTGCATTCTATGGCGGAGGGGAGGCTCTCCAGATGAAGGCGGTCTTTGCTCCGATGATTATTGCCTCCTTAGGTGTGATACTTTCAATAATAGGCATATATACAGTCCGTACAAAAGAGGGTGCCGGAATGAGCCAGCTCCTGAAGTCGTTGAGCATAGGCACGAATCTCAGTTCAGTGCTCATAGCCGCTGCCACTTTCGGGGTGCTCTACCTGCTTCAGATACCTAATTGGCTCGGAGTCTCATTCTCTGTGATCACCGGTCTTCTTGCCGGAGTCATAATAGGGCAGTCTACAGAATACTACACATCACATTCATACCGTCCTACGCAGAAACTTGCAGAAAGTTCCCAGACAGGTCCTGCGACTGTAATCATATCCGGAGTCGGCCTTGGAATGATTTCCACTGCCATTCCTGTCATTACAATTGCTGTCGCAATACTTCTGTCTTATCTGTGTGCGATAGGATTTGACATGAAGAATATGCTTTCCCCTGAGAATCTCAGCCTTGGCCTTTACGGAATCGGAATCGCCGCTGTCGGAATGCTTTCTACGCTCGGGATCACCCTTGCTACGGATGCATATGGCCCTATCGCTGACAATGCCGGAGGAAATGCACAGATGGCTGAACTTGATCCTGAGGTACGCCGCCGTACAGATGTACTGGATGCCCTTGGCAACACGACTGCTGCGACAGGGAAGGGTTTTGCTATCGGCTCAGCTGCGCTGACTGCCCTTGCGCTCCTTGCCTCATATATTGAGGAGATAAAGATCGGGCTTGACCATATCGGCCAGACTGTGATAGATGTTGCGGGAAGAAGTGTGGAGGTTGCCTCTGCCACGATTCCTGACCTCATGACATACTATGATGTCAACCTGATGAACCCGACAGTGCTTGTCGGTGTATTTATCGGGGCTATGATGTCATTCCTGTTCTGCGGATTGACGATGAACGCAGTGGGACGTGCTGCGCAGAAGATGGTTGCCGAGGTGCGCAGGCAGTTCCGTGAAATAAAGGGCATATTGACCAGGGAGGCAGTTCCGGACTATGCGAGATGTGTCGAGATCTCGACCAGGGGTGCACAGCGCGAGATGCTGCTGCCGTCACTTATCGCCATCATCGTTCCTGTGATTGTCGGGCTTGTGCTCGGTGTCGCTGGTGTAATGGGACTTCTGATCGGAGGTCTCGGTTCCGGATTCGTGCTTGCAATCTTCATGGCCAATTCAGGCGGGGCGTGGGATAATGCCAAGAAATATGTCGAGGAAGGTAATCTCGGAGGCAAGAATTCTGACAGCCACAAGGCGACAGTTGTCGGAGACACAGTGGGAGACCCGTTCAAGGATACTTCCGGACCGTCCCTCAATATCCTGATAAAGCTGATGAGCATGGTTTCAATTGTAATGGCAGGACTTACTGTCTGGGTGCATTGAGCCGCAGCCTTTGCTGATGTATAATATTACGCCAGTTTGATACGATATTCTGTCAAACTGGCGTATTTCCGGTATCTTCAATGTGAGGTCCTGGTATAGGCAAGGTGTTTTTTCGTACATTTGTAAAGTTATGTTTCAATTTCAAACAAATATTTCCCGATGAGAAAAATCATTGCATCTTTTTCTGCCCTGGCACTGTCGGCCATGGCTTTTGCGCAGGGCGGGTGGGCCCCTGCCGGTGACAACATCAAGACTCCTTGGGCTGAGGAGGTGAATCCTGATGCTCCACTGCCGGAATATCCTCGTCCGCAGATGGTACGCGCAGAGTGGCAGAACCTCAATGGACTATGGAATTACGCGGTTACTCCTGTCGGGGCCGAAACTTTTGAGGCTGAGGGCAAGATCCTTGTCCCGTTTGCCATTGAATCCTCTCTGTCCGGAGTAGGAAAAAGTGTCGGCCGGGATAATGCGCTATGGTATGAACGTGAATTCACCGTCCCGTCAAAATGGAAGGGCCGGGATATAATCCTCCATTTCGGTGCCGTTGACTGGCTCTCGGAGCTTTGGATAAACGGTCAGAAAGTCGGTGAACACAAGGGCGGCTTTACCCCGTTTGAATACAATATCACTCCATATCTCAAGAAATCAGGCAGGCAGACCCTTACCATGAGAGTCTATGATGCAACGGACAATTCATATCAGCCCCGCGGAAAGCAGATCTGTGTCCCTGAGGGCATATGGTACACGCCGGTCACAGGTATATGGCAGACTGTATGGATGGAGCCAGTTGCTTCTGCGCATATTGCAAACTACTATGTGGTTTCTGATATAGACAATGCCAAGATGCACTTCGAGGTTGCCGCAGAAGGGCTTGCTGCCGGTGATCTGGTCAGGGTGCAGCTTATTGATGGCGGAGTCGGATACAGTGCAGAGACTCCAGGTACAGAGGTGATAGCAGAGGCTGTAGTTGAGGCCGGAAAGGCTGAGATTGCAGTCCCTGGCATGAAGACATGGTCTCCGGATGAGCCTTATCTGTACGGCGTGAAGATAAGCATCATGCGCGGCAAAAAGGTCCTGGACAGCGTTGATGGGTATACTGCAATGCGCAAGGTCTCGGAGTGTCGCCCGGACCGTCACCGTAATGCACCTGTCTACAAGAGGATTGCCCTGAATAATGAACCGCTTTTCCAGTTCGGACCTCTTGACCAGGGCTGGTGGCCTGACGGGCTATATACCGCACCGACAGATGAGGCCCTGAAATTCGATGTGGAGAAGACTAAGAAGTGGGGCTTCAATATGATACGCAAGCATATCAAGGTTGAGCCGGCACGCTGGTACTACTGGTGCGATGTGCTTGGAATGATGGTATGGCAGGACATGCCGAGCATTGCAGACCATGGCAGAAGAGCATATCGTGATGAAGAGATTGAGAAGAATGTCCGTAACGTCTGGTCTTCAGACAGCTTTATCGGGGGAACGGACTGCGTGATTCCTGAAGAGTGGAAACAGAACTACTACAGGGAGTGGACAGATATCATCGAGTCCCTCAAGAATTTCCAGTGTATCGTTGTATGGGTTCCTTTCAATGAGGCATGGGGACAGTTCGACACTCCTGCAGCAGTTGAACTTACACGCAGGCTCGACCCTACAAGGCTTATAAATGAATCCTCTGGAGGAAACTACTCTTTCTGCGGTGACATAATTGATGTCCACCATTATGCCTGTCCTGCTATGAATGCCTTTGAATCCAAGTTCATAAATGTCCTCGGGGAATATGGCGGAATCGGCCTTCCTGTTGAAGGGCATCTCTGGCAGAAGGACAGGAACTGGGGATATGTGAAATTCTCCAACGGAAATGAAGTCCTGGATGTATATGAGACATTTGCCGAGATGCTTAAGGTCTTCGCAAAGACCGGATGCTCAGCTGCGGTCTACACCCAGACGACAGATGTTGAAGGCGAGGTCAACGGAATCATGACATACGACCGCAAGGTCATCAAGCTTGACGAGGAGCGTCTTGCCCGCATCAACCGGTCAGTCATAGAGTCAATGAACGAACCGATTGTGAAATAGCATCTTCCGGGACATACCCAAAGCACATGCCCGCCTGGCCGATTTCTCGCCGGGCGGGCATTTCTGCATTTCTGGCATTGACTGCTTTTGGTCGGTATCCTGGCTTTGGCGGGAATGGCAATTGTCTCGTTCTGGATAGATAATGCCGTTGCCAAACAATTCTGTCCATAGAAACGGCTGTTCTCGTGGACGAGTGACGTGATTCGGGTGTTTCGGCAACAAATAGGCTCTCCATTTCGTGGACAGGTAACTGCTATGACAGCAGCGTAGCGTCACCGAATGCTTCTTCGGCAATCTGAAGACCAGGACAGGAGACCGTGGGCAGTTCAGGACCGGGCAGGAGCTTGTGGACAAGACCGGGGCAGCATATAACATTCTGCAACGGAAAGCGGATACAGCTGGGCCTTGGCGGCAGGAGCCTGGAAGAGTACAGGGAACACATGATGCACCACGGAGTGGCATGACGGAAGTTGGCTGACTACGTCTCCACAGCAGACCAGGAGGTCCGGAAGGACGGAGTTGAGAAGATGAGAATGAGATATTGTTAAACAAGCCAAAGAAAAACGGGGCAGTCCGGCAGGCCGCGCCATGGATTCAAAAAATCCCTCTTGGAAAATCTTCCAAGAGGGATTCAGTGTGCTCCGGACGGGAATCGAACCCGTACGGACATTTCTGCCCACGGGATTTTAAGTCCCGCGTGTCTACCTATTCCACCACCAGAGCAAACTTATGGACAAAGATAGTGTAAAAAATCGTATATTCGCGAAAAATTATATTGATATGGAAGAGAAACTTATGCACAACCCCTATTATGCCAAGGCGGTTGAATATATCAGGAGTACAGATCTTGACGCTTTGGAGCCAGGGAAACATCTCATTGATGGAGAGAATCTGTTTGTGAACATTGTGGACAGCCAGATGAAGACGCCTCAGCAGGCCCGTCTTGAGGTTCATGACAGGTATATAGATATTCAGATACCTCTCTCAAAGGCCGAGACTTATGGGGTTAAGCCACGTGTCGCGTGCACTGAGCCAGATGGAGAGTTCAATATGGAGAAAGACATCCTGTTCTATAGGGATCCTGTCGAAGAAACTGTCACTGCCCAGCCGGGTGAGGCTGTCACGTTCGCTCCTGAAACTGCCCATGCACCACTGATAGGCGAGGGGACAATACGCAAGGCTATTTTCAAGGTTCTCGTTGTTGAATAGAGCTTTGCAGCCAGACTGCAAAGCCGGGTAAAAAGTGCAGATGGCCATTGATGCGGATTCTACCAGCAGAAGGAAGTGGAGAATCCGAGAAGGAATGAATTTATATATGGCTTTTGCTGAGAGAAACTGAATGTCTCATACTCGGCGAAAGCCTTTATCCTGAAATTCTCACCGGCCCTCAGCGTGACAGCTGCCTCTGCCAGGACATCAATTCCATTGGTCAGTTTCCATGCAGGGACCTCTAGTCTGCAATGGTGCCATGCATATCCGATCATTGTCTTTATCTCGAATTCCAGAAGCTTAGGGAAAGGGTACTGCCAGAAAGCTCCTGCCATGGCATTGTATGTATTGAATGAAATGCCCTCAGCAATGCTGCCGGAATCAGATAGAGGCTGCAGCTGGTCAGCAGCCGCAAAGGCAAGTTCGTTGGCAGCGACTCTGACTGCTATTCCTGTCCGTGGCACAATCGGGATATTTGTGAATATGGCCGCAGAGCTTCCTCTCAAAGGAAGTATGCCGGCTGATTTGTCGGATGCAGAGCCAAGGACGAACCTGCGTGCAAATGACAGTCCCGCCTCATAGTATCTGTGCTCATAGTCATATGCGAAAATATCGGGTCTCTCATATCCGTCATACAGATATTTCTCCTTGAAAATCAGGTCGCTTAGGAAATATCCGAGATGTACGGAGCCTATGCCGATTGCCCCTCCAGCCAGCACGTCGCTCATCCAGTGGCGGTTGTTGAGCATTCTTGACACTCCGGTCACCGCTGCGGCGGTATATCCTCCGATGCTGAACCACGGGCTTCTCCATCCATATTCCTTGTGGAGCATTGTCGCAGCCATGAATGCAGTTGCAGTATGCCCGGAAGGGAATGAATTCCGTGATGTCTCGTCAGGACGCATCCGTCGTACCGAATATTTAATCCCGTTCACTGCACCAGCCATTATCGCGGCTGAGAATGCATCTGACACCAGCATCCTTCCCCATGAACTCCTCCCTTTGTATCCGCAGGCTTTTAGCCCGACCATAAGGACGGCCGGAGAATACTGCAGATAGTCATCGTACCTGTACCTGAAGCCGGGAGCAGCGTTGTTGCGGAGCTGCCTGAGGTCTGTGTCTATAGACGGCCTGAACAGTGCATCGCTCTGTACCACAGGGGTCTGCACGTCTGGATTTCCTGCTAGTACGTTGTCTTGATATGACCTGATTATCTGTGCATGGGCAGATTGCTGGAATAGGATTGCTGCAATTGTTATGAGGAATGTTGATAAAGCTTTTCCGAACATGGTTTTTCTTTCGTAAATTTGCACTGGTTTTGAGTGTCCGCAAAGTTAATTAAAATGAAAATATATAGAAATCAGTCAGGTGAAAAAATCGTGTTCGTTGAAGATTTGAGTTTTCTCAGTGACAGGCAGCACTTTAACTGGATTCAGAGGCACTACCGCAATATCAGGCATCGCCGGGCCTGCCGCAGGTCCGACATAATAATGGCGGCAAACGAAAAGGTCGCGACAGACATCGTCAAATATTATTTCATTCCAAAGTCACGTATCCGTCTTGTGGAAATCACACGCACGCCAGGGTTGCAACGCTGATGCGCACTTCAGGAGGGAAGGCAGAACGCAGGGCAGAGTAGCATGCGTTTAATGTTGCGCCGGTGGTGAATACGTCGTCGATAATCAGGATATGCTTTATTCCACCTGTATATTTATTGCCTGAAGAGTCTTGACCATGCTCCTGGATTTCCAGGCCTGCGCTTTTTCTGAATCTCCTGCTGAAGCCAAATGCCCCTGAAACATTCCTGCTCTTCTGGCCGACATCCAGCCTGGTCTGTGTCCTGGTGCGTCTTCTGCGCACAAGCATATCCTTGTATAGGGGCGCACCGAGTTCCGAGGCTACGCACTGTGCAATGGTCTCTGCCTGGTTATAGCCGCGTCTCCAGTGTCTTGTCCAGTGAAGCGGCACCGGGACAACGGCATCTACATCCCTGAAGTGTTCCGCAGAGGCCAGCTTTCCTCCAAGTATTTTTCCGAAATGGCGGCCGATACGGATATTCCCCTGATATTTCAGCCCGTAGCATATGTTCCTGTATCCCGAGCCGGAGCGGAAAAAGAACAGCGAAGCCGCGAAAGAATATGGCTCATACCTTTCGAGCCCACGTTGGATCATTGCATTGAACCTGTCTGCCATGGGATTGTAGACAAGATTCCAGTTATATGTCAGCGGCATGTCATCATGACAATATATGCAGAGGTGTTTCTCGTTCACAAGCAATTTCCTCCCGCACACTGCGCAATGTCTTGGCACAAGCACATCCGCAACCGCCCCTGTTACATATTTTATTGATGGCATTCTTCTGCAATTGTCAGCTGGTTCAGGCTTCCTCTGGGCTTCCCATAGGGAACCTGGAACAGCCTGGAAAGAAAAACTCCCCTTCCGTATCGGGAGGGGAGCATATAGGTTTAGCAGTTCATCGCACCGCAGCAGTGGATAACCTGGCCGCTTACATATGAAGACAGCGGAGAAGCGAGGAAGAGGGCAACATTCGCCACATCCTCAGGAGTGCCGCCACGGCGGAGAGGGATTGTCTTTGCCCACTCTTCTTTCACCTTGTCTGAAAGTGCGTTGGTCATGTCAGTGATGATGAAGCCCGGAGCGATGCAGTTTGCGCGGATTCCGCGTGGACCCATCTCCTTGGCGATAGACTTTGCAAGTCCGATAAGGCCTGCCTTTGATGCAGAGTAGTTGCACTGTCCTGCATTTCCTGAGACACCGACAACAGAAGACATGTTGATGATGCTTCCCTCGCGCTGCTTGGCCATGATAGGTGTGCAGGCGTGGATGAAGTTGAATGCAGACTTGAGGTTGACAGCGATTACAGCATCCCACTGCTTCTCCTCCATCCTCATCATGAGACCGTCCTTTGTGATACCTGCATTGTTGACAAGTATGTCGATGTGTCCGAACTCATTCTGGATTTCTGTGACAACCTTGTGTGTCTCTTCAAAGTCGGCAGCATTGGATGCATATGCCTTAACCTTTACGCCGAATGCCTCAAGCTCCTTTACAGTTGCCTCGGCAGCCTCATTGATGACGAGGTCTGTGAATGCTATGTCTGCACCTTCCGATGCGAATTTAACGGCGATAGCCTTTCCTATACCTCTTGCCGCACCTGTGATGACGGCAACTTTTCCTTCAAGAAGTCCCATAATAATACGGATTTAGTTTAAGTTTATAGTAGTTTACTTATTCGTCCTGCAACAGAACCGGCCATGTCTTTCATGGCGTTTCTGGATACGGGACTGCAAAAGTAATCAAATTATTGGAATATCCACAGATTAGTTTGAATACCGCTTGTCATTGCCGTCCAATGCTATGAAAATGAACAGCAGCACCGTAAATGCAAGCAGGGATGAGCCTCCATAGCTTACAAACGGGAGCGGAATCCCGATCACCGGCATGATTCCTATTGTCATTCCTATATTAATGAACAGGTGCATGAAGATGCAGCTTGCAACGCAGTATCCATATATCCTTGTGAATGCCTCCTTGCTCTTCTCTGCATTATGGACTATCCGCCATATCATGAAAACATATATGAGTATGACAGCGGTCGAGCCGAGGAAACCCCACTCTTCGCCGACAGTGCAGAATATGAAGTCCGTGCTCTGTTCCGGGACGAACCCGTATGTCGTCTGTGTACCGTTGAGATAGCCTTTTCCGGCCAGCCCTCCTGAGCCTATTGCTATCATGGACTGGTTGACATTGTAGCCTACTCCGGACGGGTCCTCCTTCATCCCAAGGAGCACTTCGATGCGTTTGCGCTGATGGTCCTGGAGGACATCGTTGAATATGAACTCCGTGGAAAAGACCAGGAGCGTTCCTGCAATCACCGCGGCTGCCGCAAAATATGTAAATGTATTTCCTCTCCTGTAGGCGTGGAACAGCACGACAGGCAGGGACACGAGCATTACGGCAGCCAGGATGTATATCGGGTCTGCTGCCTCCATGAAATCTTCCGGATTCTCGAAAAGTCCGGCGGCATGCTCTATCGCCGTCGGGACAAATCCCAGCACGACAAGTGCCGGGAGGTATTTTGCAGCCCAGCCCTTGAGCTTTCCCGAATAGACGGCGTCGCAGAATGTCGTCACGGCAAGAAGGAAGATAATTGCCATGTACGGAGAGACTGTAAGTGTCATTATGAAGAGCACGATGGCCATCCCGATCATGAACAGGAGCCATCCCGAAAGCCCTTCCCTGTAGAGGACAAAGGCGAATCCTACATATACCAGTGTCGAGCCTGTCTCATTCTGCAGTATGATGATGAGCATAGGCAGGACAATTATCGCGGCAACAGTCAGGAAATCCTTGATCTTGCCCATCTTGAAGCCGAACTGGCTCATTACCGTTGCAAGGAGCAGGGATGTGGATATCTTCGAGACCTCCGCAGGCTGGAACTTTACATGGCCGAATTCGAACCACGACCTGGAGCCTTTGGCCTCAGAGCCGAGGAATATCACTGCCACCAGGAGCAATATCATCGCCAGATATATCGGCACGGAGAGACTTTCGTATATCCTTGGGTTGAATACGAACACAATCATTACAGCTGCAGCCAGGCTGACCATCAGCCACATGAACTGTTTGCCGCTTCTGCCGGAATAGTCGAGTATAGAACCGCTCTCTGTTGAATGTATAGAGGCATATATGTTTATGATGCCGATTGCCGCCAATACAAGATAGCACATGACAAGCAGCCAGTCGATATTCCTGAATAATCCTTTTTCTGTCAGTCGCATGGGATGAAGTCAGCTTAGTTTGGTTTGACCTTGTGCATGAGGTTCCCGTCCAGGACCCTGTTCTCAAGGGCCTTGCGTGAATCCCCGATTTCACCGTTGAGGTATTTCTCCACAAGCAGGGAGGCGATAGGTGCAGCCCAAGCTGCTCCGAATGAGCCGTTCTCCACGTATGCTGCAACCGCGATTCTGGGGTTGTCCTTCGGTGCAAAGCAGATGAACACTGAGTTGTCATCTCCGCGCGGGTTCTGTGCCGTACCGGTCTTTCCGCATATGTCCAGCCCCTTTACCTCTGCCACGCTGGCAGTACCTCCTGAACCATATCCGCTGTTGACAGCCCTGTACATGCCCTGTACCACTTTCGGGAAATGCAGGGTGTCCACCATGGTGTACTGCTTCTCTTTGTATTTCCCGTCAATGGATACGTTCTCCGAGTCCTTGACGATGTGGGGGATATAGTAGAATCCACGGTTCGCGATTGTCGCGCACAGGTTGGCGAGGTGAAGCGGGGTGCATCCTATCTCTCCCTGGCCGATCGACAATGATATGATTGTCGTGGCCTTCCATCCTCCCTTGCCGTAGACCTTGTTGTAGTATTTCGAGTCGGGTATTGTGCCGCCAAGCTCTGCCGGGAAGTCGCTTCCGAGCTTCCTGCCGAACCCGAAGCTCTTGACGTAGCTGTTCCAGGCATCAAGGGCCTCTCCGATATTGCTGTAGCTGTTGTTTTCAAGCAGGTTTCTCAGCACATAGCAATAATATGCGTTGCATGACATCATTATGGACTCTTCCAGGTTGAGAGGTGAGCGGTGGGCGTGGCATCCGAGCTTGTGCTTTCCGAAATGGTACCCCATGCTGCACGGATAGCATGTCGAAGGTGTCAGCACCCCCTCCTGCAGGCCGATAAGCCCGTTCACAAGCTTGAATACCGAGCCTGGCGGATATGGTGCCTGGACAGCCCTGTTGAACATTGGCTTATATGGATTGGACACGACTTCGCTGTAGTGGTTTCCGAAGTCAGCAAGAATGTCCACGTCGATTCCAGGGCTTGAGACCAGTGTCAGGATTTCCCCTGTGGACGGCTCTATCGCCACGAGGCTTCCTACCTTGTTCTGCATGAGGAGCTGTCCATAATGCTGCAGCTCAGCGTCTATCGTCGTGGTTATATCATTGCCCGGAACGGCCTCCTTGTCCATTTCTCCGTCCCTGTACCGTGTCATTATCCTGTTGTGCGAGTTCCTCAGGTACACGGCGTATCCCTTTTCCCCCCTGAGGTCCTTTTCCCTGGCTGCCTCGATCCCGGTCATGCCGGCATAGTCTCCAGCCTTATATTCCCCCTGGTGCCTGTTGATATATGACTGGTCGACCTCAGAGACATAGCCGAGAAGGTTCCCGCCGGCGTTGAACGGATATTCCCTGGCGTTTCTCACCTGTCCGCTGAATCCCGGGAACATATAGGCCACTTCTGCGAATTTCATGTATGTCTCCGGCGACAGCTGCTTTATCATTACGACTGAACGGTAGCCTATCTTGCGTCTGTTCTTCCTGTATTCCTCGAATTTCCTTTTGACGAACTCCCTCTCTATGCCGAGCACACTGCAGAATGTCGCAGTGTCGAATGCCTCTACATCCCGCGGGGTGACAAGCAGGTCGTATGTCGTCTTGTTCCCCACAAGGATCTTCCCGTTCCTGTCGTGGATGATTCCGCGTACCGGATATATGGTCTGGTAGACCATGGAGTTGTTGGATGCATCAATCTTGTACCTGTCGTCAATGATCTGTATGACAAACAGGCGTGCAATAAGTATTGCAGCCGTGATACCCAGTCCGATCAGAAGCTTGTTGGTCCTGTCCAGTTTCATGCGCCTCTCTAATTGTTTGAGGAAGAAAGAATATTCACGGTAACCAGCGACAGCGGGAATGTGCAGGCCATAGCTCCTGCGAACCTCGCCATGTTGAACCACATAGGACGTACACCGGCTCCGTCAGCAAAGATGTATATCATGAAGAATATTGCCTGTACGATGACCAGGGCATATGAAATCTTTGCGGCACCGTTTTTCTTGAAAGAGAAGTTTTCCTGCCTTGTAAGCAGGTCTTCCCCCATGATGACCCTGATTACAGTCTTCTGCGAGAGGGCTACCGGTACCAGGGCGAGCGTGTTAAGGCCGAGGAGACCTTCGGCAAGGAAGTCTACAGCAAGGCCCGATGCGAATGCTATGGCCATGACCCATATGGTGTTCATTGACACCGGAAGGCACAGTATCATGGCCGGCAGGATAGACAGCATGGCATATGGGCTGAAATTGAAATAGTTGCTTATCAGCACCTGTGCGATAAGCAGCAGCGGGAACATTATCCCGAAATTCTGGACTGCGTTCTTCATCTTTTTTCCAGATTCTTTAGCTCTTCCTTGTCAAGGTTGGCCGTGACGGTGACATACCTTATCTTGCTGAAGTCCGTGAACATCCTGATGTCCATCTCGTATGTGGCCCCGTTTATTGTCTTCCACTTCTCGATTGTGCCTATCGGGATGTCAGGAGGGAATATGGCGGAATATCCGCTGGTGTAGACCGTGTCTCCCTGTGAGACTGCAATGTGCTGCGGAATCTCGCTCAATATCGCGCCCCTGCTGTCCCTGCCGTTCCATCTCAATGCCCCGACAGCCCCGTCCCTGCCTATTCTTGTGCTGACAACCATGTCGCTGTTAGTGAAGGCCCTTGCATATGAATAATGTGCACTGACCGCGTCGACAATGCCGATGACCCCGTTCCTGCCTACAATGCCGGAATGCGCCTTGATGCCGTCGCTGGAGCCTTTGTTTATTATCAGGTAGTTGTGCTGATTGCTCTTGCTGACCTTTGTGATTGTAGCCGGAATATACATGTAGTTTCCTACGCAATAGGCTGTCAGGCTGTCAGTGCCGGATATCGCCCCGTACATGTATTCATATTTCCTCAGCTGTCTTATAAGCATTTCGTTCTCTTCGCTCAACTCCCTGTTTGCCGTCCTCAGGTGAAAATATCCGGATATGGATTCTGTCCCTCCCCATACTGCTGACATGAAGCCGTGGATCCCCTTTGACAGCCATGTGTCCTGGAGTGGACCGTTATGTTTCAACATACCCAATGCAGCTACCTCCATTATGATGAAGATAGCTGCGATTGTTATGTAGTATAATATGTTTCCTTTACGGGACATCTTATCTCATCAGGAAAGGATAGTGCTCTGCATTTTTCAGCGCGAGACATGTCCCTCGTGCAACAGCCCTGAGCGGGTCTTCCGCCACATGGAACGGGATGTTCACCTTTTCGCTGAGCCTCTTGTCGAGACCTCTGAGAAGCGCACCGCCTCCTGAAAGGAAGATACCGTTCTCGACGATGTCAGCATAAAGCTCAGGAGGGGTCTGCTCAAGCACATGCAGGATTCCCGTCTCAATCTTTGCGATGCTCTTGTCGAGGCAGTGCGATATGTCCTCGTATGTGATCGTCGCCTCGATAGGATGTGCAGTCATGAGGTTCGGTCCCCTCACTGTAAACGGTGTCGGCTCGACCTCCAGCTCCGGAAGCACAGAACCTACGGCAATCTTTATCTTCTCAGCCGTTATCTCACCTACCTTGATGTTGTGCTGCTGCCTGAGGTAGTACTGGATGTCGCTTGTCAGGACGTCTCCTGCGACACGTATGCTGTTCTGCACGACAATGCCTCCGAGCGATATGACAGCAATCTCTGTCGTACCGCCTCCGATATCCACGACCATGTTTCCTTTCGGAGCCTCCACGTCAAGCCCGATTCCAAGCGCTGCAGCCATAGGCTCGTGGATAAGATATACATCCCTTCCGCCTGCACGCTCTGTGGACTCCCTTACGGCCCTGCTCTCGACTTCGGTGCTGCCGGAAGGTATCCCGACTACAATCTTGAGGTTTGGCGTGAATATGGATTTGCGTTTGCTGTTCGCCTGCTTGATGAATCCGCGTATCATGAGTTCGGCAGCGTTGAAGTCGGCAATGACGCCGTCCCTGAGGGGGCGGACTGTCTTTATGCCGGGGCTTGTCCTCTCATGCATGAGCTTTGCCTTATGCCCGAGAGCCTCCATCCTGCCGGAGTTGTTGTCAAGTGCTACAATGCTCGGTTCATCCAGGATGATCTGGTCATTCTGGAAAATCACCGTATTTGCTGTGCCCAGGTCGATGGCAAGTTCCTGGGTCAAAAAAGAAAATCCCATACTAAAATCTGTCGGTTTAATTTTGAGGTCGTAAAATTACGGAAAAAAGTTAAATTTGCGAACAAAAGAGAACAATTAAGTTATATGCCAAGGAAAAAATTTCTGGTCATTACAGCCGGCGGGAAAGGAGTCCGCATGGGAGGGCCTGTGCCAAAGCAGTTTATGCAGCTTGCCGGGAAAGCCGTGCTCAGGCTTTCCATTGAACGCTTTCTGGAGGCTGTCCCGGACATAAAGGTCGTAACCGTCTTGCCCCAGGAGCATATAGCGGCATGGAAAGAGTACTGTGTCGAGTCGGGATTTATCTGTCCGCAGACCATTGTCCCCGGAGGGTTTACAAGATTCCATTCAGTGAAGAACGGTCTCGACAGGGTACCGGACGGTGCCGTCGTGGCTGTACATGACGGAGTCCGCCCCTTTGTCCCGGCGGACCTGATAAGGAAAATGTTTGATGCCGCTGTGTCCGCTCCTGCTGTCGTCCCTGTCGTCCCTGTCACGGATACGCTAAAGGTCCTGAGACGCGTCGGATGTCCGGACGGGAATGAAGTCCTTGAGGCGGTCAAGGGCGCAACTGCGGACCGGAGCGTCCTGTTCGGTGCCCAGACACCGCAGATTTTTCATTCGGAAATCCTGAAGGATGCCTATACGCAGGCATTCGATACAATGTTTACGGATGATGCCTCTGTTGTGGAGAGAAAAAACATTCCGGTCACCTATCTTGAAGGGGACCGGAATAATATAAAGATTACCACAAAGGAGGACCTTGTGCTCGCCGGGGCGATAATGTCACTTCAGGCTACTCCTTCGAAGAACTGATCTCTCTTGAGAAGTTCGTGCTCTGATACTCTTTCACCCACACCTGGCGCTCGATTGCTTCGTCCAGGGATATCATTGTCTCTGTGGACTGGACATACGGAGTCTTCTGTATCGTGTTGATGAGCACTTCCATGAGATGGTCGTGGTCAATGCAATATACTTTTAGCAGCAGAGCATACCTTCCTGTGATGAAGTGACACTCCACAATCTCTGAAATCTTCTTGAAAGATTCGATTACCTCCGGGTATTTATTGGCTTCAGACAATGACACGCTGATAAAGGCGCATACACTAAGCCCGATGGCCTGCGGCTTTACAAGAAGCCTGGAGCCAGTAATGACGCCATTGACCTCAAGTCTCTTGACCCTCTGGTGTATGGCGGCACCTGAGACACCGCATTCCCTGGCAATCTCAAGAAACGGCATCCTGGCGTTCTTGATTAGAAAATAGAGGATTTTCTGATCAATATGATCAATGTGATAGACCGGCATAGCTGTTAAGTTATAATTTATAAATCATCGCAAAATGCGAATTTATAAAAAAAAACGGAAAAAGCAATACCGGACGTCCGGATGCCTTAGGGCAGGGGAGCAATCATTTCTTGCCCCGCCTGCTGTATTTCCTTGAACTTCCGGTCGGTTTGCTGCTGCCTATTATTGACTTGCAGTCTTCCTCGGTCAGTGCGGCGGCGTCAGTGCCTTTCGGTATCCTGTAGTTGCTTCCGTTGTATTTGATGTACGGTCCGTAGTTGCCGTTGATGACCTGTATGCCGTCTGCGAATTCCGATATGATGTCAAGCGCAGGCTTGTTGAGGCTTGCTTCAATAAGGCCGATGCAGGTGTCAAGCCCTACGCTTATAGGGTCTGCTCCCCTTGGCAGGGAGATGTTCTTGTCCCCGTACTTCATATATGGCCCGAAACGCCCTTTGGTGCAGATGATGTCGATGCCGTTGTATTGCCCTACGGTTCTCGGAAGCTCAAACAGCTTGAGGGCATCTTCAAGGGTGATGCTTTCGATGAGCTGGTTAGGGGCGAGGTTGGCATATGCCTTGTCGTCCCCGTCCCCCTTCTGCACGTAAGGGCCATATTTGCCGTATTTGGCTGTAAGCATCTTGCCGTCCTTAGGGTCTACTCCAAGCTCCCTGCTGACACGGCTGTATTCCTTGTTCTGGAGAGTTGTGTCCACGTCCTTGTGGAAAGGCACGTAGAATTCACTGATCACCTTGTTCCATGACTCTTCCCCTGTTGCAACCTTGTCAAAGTCCTCCTCCACGCTTGCCGTGAAGCCGTAGTCAAGGACTTTGCCGAAATGCTCCACAAGGTAGTCGGTGACAATCATGCCGATCTCCTGCGGCAGCAGACGCCCTTTCTCTACACCGATGCTCTCGGTCTTGACAGAAGATGTGATCTTTCCGTCCTTTAGTGCAAGGTTGGTCACCTTGACCTTCTCTCCTTCCTTGTCGCCCTTGACGATGTATCCGCGCCCCTTTGTGAGGGTGGAGATTGTCGGAGCGTAGGTCGAAGGCCTTCCGATGCCAAGCTCCTCAAGTTTCTTTACAAGTGTCGCCTCGGAGTATCTTGACGGAGCAGATGTGAATTTTGCCTCTGCAGTGATGCCGTTCTCTTTCATTGCTCCGCCTATATGGAGTTCTGGGAGTATTACGTCCTCGTCATCCTGCTGCGGCTCATCGCTGCTTTCCATGTACAGTTTCAGGAATCCGTCGAATATGACCTGTGAAGCCTGTATCGCAAACAGCTCCTCTCCTTTGTCATGCCCGACCTTTATGTCTGTCCTGCTGATCCTGGCATCGCTCATCTGGCTCGCAACGGTCCTTTTCCATATGAGCTCATAGAGCTTCTGCTCCTGCGGGGTGCCGTTGATGGATGTGTTCTCTATGTATGTCGGCCTGATTGCCTCGTGCGCCTCCTGAGCACCCTTTGACTTTGTCTTGTACTGCCTTACACGTGAATATTCCTCACCGAAGTTCCCGATGATGAACTGCTTTGCCGTGTTTATCGCAAGTGATGAAAGGTTTGTCGAGTCGGTACGCATATATGTTATGAGTCCCTGCTCGTACAGCTTCTGCGCAATGCTCATGGTCTGGCTTACTGACAGATGGAGCTTCCTTGCCGCTTCCTGCTGGAGCGATGATGTCGTGAACGGCGCGGCCGGCGTCCTGCCCACTTCTTTCTTCTCGATGCTGCCTATGCTGAAATTCGCTCCGATGCATCTTTCGAGAAAGGCCTTTGCACTGTCTATATCCGGGAATTTCCTGTCAAGCGTAGCCTTTACGAGTACGCCTTCCGCTGTCCCCTCCGGATGGAAGAGGGCCTCGACCTTGTAATATTGCTCCTTCCTGAAATTGAGAATCTCCCTTTCCCTGTCCACCACAAGGCGGAGAGCGACGGACTGGACGCGTCCCGCTGAGAGCTTTGGCTGTATCTTTCTCCACAGGACAGGGGACAGCTCAAATCCTACAAGGCGGTCCAGGACACGGCGTGCCTGCTGTGCGTCCACGAGATTCATGTCTATGTCCCTTGGGGTCTCTATCGCATGCAATATCGCATTCTTGGTAATCTCATGGAAAACGATTCTCCTTGTGTTTTCCTTCTTTAGCCCGAGTGTCTCGAAAAGATGCCAGCTTATTGCCTCCCCCTCACGGTCCTCATCGGATGCCAGCCATATTGTCGCAGCATCTTTCGCTGCCTTTTTCAGTTCAGAGACAACTTTCTTCTTGTCATCAGGAATCACATACTCCGGCCTGAAGCCGTTTTCAACATCGATGCTGAGCGAACTGTCGTTGAGGTCGCGTATGTGGCCGAAGCTGGACTTTACCGTGAAATCCTTACCGAGGAATTTCTGGATTGTTCCTGCCTTGGCAGGAGACTCGACTATGACAAGATTCTGATTACCCATATATTAATCTGTTTTTTATCTGATGGAAGACATGGTGTCCGCATGTCCGGTTACAAATGAAAATGCAAAGTAAAAAATAAACAAGGCAATTTTCCAAATTTTGTTGCTAATTTTGCAACTTTGTGCCCTTGATTATATAGGGCGGAATAAAAGAAGGTATTTAAAAGAGACATAGATGAAAGATAGCATCAGGAAGCGAATCGTGAAATGGTTCTGGATCATAGTTGCAGTACCTGTAGTGTCTGCCGTGTTGCTGCTGGCCGCGGTATGGATGTTTGCAGATATCCCGTCATTCGAGGAACTGGAGAACCCGGACAGCAAGCTTGCAACCCAGATAATTGCCGAGGACGGCGAGATCCTCAATACGTTCCATATAGAGAACCGCTCGTATGTAAGCTACGAGGAACTTTCACCTTATCTTGTAGAGGCCGCAGTGGCAACGGAGGACCTCCGTTTCTATAGCCATTCCGGAATTGACCTTGTGAGCCTTGGACGTGTGCTTGTCAAGACTCTCATGATGGGGGACAGCGGCCAGGGTGGAGGAAGTACAATAACCCAGCAGCTTGCGAAGACTCTGTATCCGCGTGCCGATGCAAGAAGCCGTATCCCTGGTGTGTACCAGGTCAAGATGGTATGGATAAAGCTGAAAGAATGGATAACCGCAGTCAAGCTTGAAAGGAACTATACCAAGAACGAGATAATGGACATGTACATGAATGCCATTTTCTTCGGCAGCAACGCCTATGGCGTGAAGGCGGCGTCCCAGACCTTCTTCGGCAAGAACCCTTCCGAACTTACTGTGGAGGAGAGCGCGATGCTGGTCGGTATGGTGAACAAGCCGACAAGGTATAATCCTGCACTGAATCCGGAGCCGGCCCTCAGGCGCAGGAACTTCGTGATCGGCCAGATGGAGAAGGCCGGATACCTCACGGCTGCGCAGAAGGACTCCATATCTGCAATTCCTATAGCACTGTCATACAGGATACAGGACCATAATGCCGGAATCGCGCCATATTTCAGGGATATGCTGAGGCGTACAATGTCGGCCAGGCAGCCTAAGAGGTCATCCTACAGCCAATATGAGGACTATGTCGTAGATTCTCTGCAGTGGGCTGACAATGAACTGTATGGCTGGCTGAACAAGACAAAGAAGGCAGACGGCTCGTCCTATAATCTCGACAAGGACGGCCTGAGGATATACACAACCGTGAACTACAAGATGCAGCAATATGCAGAGGAGGCTGTGGCCGAGCATCTCGGCAAGGATCTTCAGAATGCCTTCTGGAGAGACATGAGGTGGAAGAGGAACCGTCCGTTCACTGACGGGATCGACCAGGCGACAGTGGACCGTCTCATGAAGCAGGCACGCCGCTGGAGTGACCGCTACAGGATGATGAAGGCCCGCGGTGCATCTGATGCGGAAATCACAAAAAGTTTTAATGAAAAGGTCCAGATGAGGGTCTTCTCATGGGGGAAGAAAGGATATATCGACACCCTGATGACGCCGAATGATTCGATAAGGTATTACAAGTCGCATTTGCGCGCTGCCATAATGGCCATAGAGCCTGTTACGGGCCATGTCAAGGCTTATGTCGGCGGACCGGACTACAGGTATTTCAAATACGACAATGTCCGCCAGGGAAAACGTCAGGTCGGCTCGACAATCAAGCCTTTCCTCTATACCCTTGCGATGCAGGAGGGGATGTCCCCTTGTGACAAGGTTGTCAATGTCCCGCAGACTTTCATTGTCGGGGCAAGCCAGGATGACACCTGGACGCCTAAGAGTACAGACAAGGATGAATGGATAGGACAGACTGTTACGCTCAAATGGGGATTGACCAAGAGCTCCAACAATATCTCTGCATATCTTATGAAGCAGTTCGGGCCGCATGCGATGGTGGAGATGATGAGAAAGATGGGAATCGGCAGCTACCTTCCGGAAGTCCCGTCCCTCTGCGTCGGCTCTGCAGACCTGACATTGTATGAGATGGTGGCGGCGTACAACTCCTTCCCTTCAGGCGGAGTCTATGTCGAGCCTATATTCGTGACAAGGATTGAAGACAACATGGGCAATGTCATAAGCGAGTTCAATAACCGCAAGAAGGAGGCTGTAAGCGAATACACTGCATATCTGATGGCGAATCTGATGCAGGGCGTGATCAACAGCGGTACCGGTGTCAGGCTCCGTACCAGATATGGCCTGAAAGGTGAGATTGCGGGAAAGACCGGTACGACAAATGACCAGGCAGACGGATGGTTTATGGGATATACACCGTCGCTCATGGCAGGAGTCTGGGTCGGGGCGGAGGACAGGCAGATCCATTTCGAATCGCTTGCGCTTGGAGGAGGATCAAACATGGCGCTTCCTATATGGGGGCTTTTCATGAAGAAGATAGTTAAGGACGGGACCCTTGGTGTCTCTGAGTCCGACAAGTTTATTGCGCCGGCAGGAATGCATCTCAACCTTGACTGCGACGGAAGCGACAATGATGCAGCAGGGCGTGATGATTCACCTGGCTATTTCGATTAAATTGTACGAAGATGAAATATAGGAAGATAGCAGTTATCTATGGCAGCGACTCCTCTGAATGGGAGGTCTCATGCAAGAGTGGAGCTTTTGTGGCGTCAAGCATTGACGCCACAAAGTATGATATATACAGCATATTTGCCCGTTTCGGGGACTGGTCGCTACAGGCGTACCGTGAAAATGGGGCAGACCTTGTATCTGTTCCGGAAGGCAGCCGCCCGCAGGTGGACAAGACAGATTTCTCTGTCCTTATTGACGGGAGGAAGGTGAAATTCGACTATGCCTATATCGTGCAGCACGGGACTCCAGGGGAGAACGGTCTCATGCAGGGATACCTCGAAATGCTCGGGATTCCTTTCAGCAGTTGCAGCTCGTTCGTGTCAGCAATTACTTTCGACAAGTTCTCATGCAAGAGCTATCTGAGGGATGCGGACTTTGTGAAATGTGCGGATGACATGTTTATCCGTAATGGGGATGACATCGGGACGCTTGCGCAGAAGGCAGTCGAGAGGCTTGGGCTTCCTATGTTTGTAAAGCCTACGGACGGGGGGTCGAGCTTCGGGGTGACGAAAGTGAAGAAGATAGAGGATTTCAAGGGGGCAGTGGAGCTTGCCTTCTCTGAGGGCAAGACCGTCATCGCTGAAAAGGCCATTTCCGGCAGGGAACTTACAGATGCCGTGTATTTCAATGGCAAGGAGACTGTAGCCCTGCCTGTGATAGAGATTGTGACGGAGAACGAGTTCTTTGACTATGAGGCAAAATACAATGGCCAGAGCCAGGAGATATGTCCAGCCCACATACCGGATGAGACCGCGGCCATGATCCAGGAGGTTTCAAGGAAAATCTATTCCTACATGGGATGCTCTGGTCTGGTCCGTGTAGACTACATACTTGCTGAAGATGGTCTGTATTTCCTGGAAATCAATACTATACCAGGAATGACTTCAGCTTCTCTTGTGCCGCAGATGGTTCGTGCAGCAGGCATGGACATGGCGGATTTCCTTGGGGCGGTCATTGAAAACTCATAGCAGATGCTCCTCAGGGAACTGATCCTTTCGTCCAGGACGGCGTTGTCTTCCGTATATCCGGAGGATGAGGCCCGTGCGATTGTAACGCGTCTCGGGGAGGCCGTGCTGGCTGTTGATTCATATACACATATAATAGAGCCTGACCGGATTGTCCCGGATGGCCCGCTGATTGAATTCAATGATGCTGTCTCGCGTCTCATGAAAGGCGAGCCGCTCCAGTATGTCCTCGGGTATGCAGATTTCTGCGGCAGGCGTTTCCGGGTATGCCCGGATGTACTTATCCCGCGACCGGAGACAGAAATCCTGTGCATGGAGGCCGTGGAGAAATCCCGTAAGATGCCAAGCCTGAGGATACTTGACCTCTGTACCGGGTCCGGATGTATTTCATGGACACTTGCCCTCTCTGTTCCCGGCTCCATGGTGACAGGTGTGGATATCTCCGATGCGGCTCTCTCTGTTGCACGCGGGCAGGGGGATTCTCTGCAGGAGAATGGCCGGAGACTGTTTGATGGGATGGCTGAGAATGGATGCCTTGCCCCTGAATTTGTCCGGCATGATGTCCTGTCTGGTGCGGACGGGTTTGATTATGAAGGTGTTCCGTCTGATTTTGATATCATCCTGAGCAATCCTCCGTATGTCTGTGAATCAGAGCGGGGCATGATGAGAAGCAATGTCCTTGACTATGAACCGGGGCTTGCGCTTTTCGTCCCGGATGACGATTCTTTAAAATTTTATCATTCTGTAGCAGATTTTTCAGTTAAACGGCTAATTCCCGGTGGATTCGGTATCGTGGAGATAAATGAGGCCTTTGGTGATGCTGTAGCCGCGATTTTTTCTTCTGCGGGAATGTCCGGAGTTTCTGTCCTGAAAGATTTTGGTAACAAAAATCGCTTCGTTTTTTTCAGAAAATCATAGCTGCACAGCACTGTAGTGGCGTTTCAGACTATTATCCGTGTGCCATTTTCGGAACACGGATAATTTTTTATTCCTTTGCTGCTGAAGTAAATTTTAATGTTATGATGATCGTAAAGACTAAAATCTTAATGTGTGCCCTGGCGCTGTCGGTGATGGCTGCCGGATGTGAGGAACTGGATGATGACCCGAAAAAGTATCTTGAGCCAGAGCCGGATGTCTCCCTTGAGGATGTCGCGCTCCTGCTTTCAGGGATGCGTATGGAAAATGCTCACCTCAGGGAAGTCTACGATGCTGTGACTTCATCTTCATGGAATGGCTATGACGAGGAGTACATGATGAGGGACCTGTTTGTCGTTCCCGGGGCAGGTGTGGGTGATGACCGTATCCCCGATGATGCCATGATGGCTAAGAGGAAGGCCCTTGGACGTCCGGTTACCAAGGTGGGGAATGAGTACGACAATCCTTTAAGGGACCTTATCGCAGAGGCCCTTTACCGGAAGGCTGAAACTCTCGCCTCGAAGGCGGATGGATTGTCCGGGGAAGGAGCTGCCATGACTCCGGAACGCTACATGTCGTTTCTTCAGCAGTCTGACATACAGATCTATTGGCCTTATTCCGAGATGTGGGACGGAGAGGAATATCCGGTTGTCACGTTTGACCCTGACGGAAGCTCAACTGCCAATGTAGGCTATCGTCTGGCTGAAGGGGATGACGGAGAGCCTTATGTGCAGGAGATCATAGTTGACGAGGAGTTTGCGGAGGAACATCCGGTATGGGTTATTAACAGGAATGAAGACTATTCATTCACTTCACTTGAACTTCTCAGGATGTCCGAGCCGGAATGGGGCAGCGGAGGAGGAGAGATAATAGTCAGGCCAAAGACAGGTACTTCCTATATGGATGCCTGCCGTCCGGCGTGTCTCCCTGCCGCAGAACCTGGGTCAAGGGCCGTTGACAAGCCTCTGCAGACCTTGGTGCTGCGTGACTTTACCATGAACAGGAATTATGACTCATGGTTTGCCGGGGCTTCGGAATTCTTTGTGAAGATAGGAGGCATAGATGATTTCTATGCGACGACAGAGGCGGAGCTGAGACTGTACAATCCACTTGTCACGGACTTTGTGATTGTAGTGAAAAGAAGCCAGGTGGGAAAGCCGCAGCCTTTTAATGCTGTCCTGCTTTCAGACTGGACGGAGCAGTTGACGCACTGTGCTTTCATGATCGTCGAGGATGACGGCGGGACGCGAACTTCATGGAACTGCTCGGGGGTGGTGAAGATAAATTCCAAAAGCTATGGGTTTGAGATAACATTCCCTCTCAATATCCGTGACGATATTGTCTGGCGTGGGCAGCTTGCCCGTAAATATATCGAGGAAAACAATGGTGCTGTCGCCCATTATGGGGATGTTGACCTTGTGTTTGAAATAGTGGAGTATTGATTGCTCCACTATTCTGACACTGTCATTTCGCAATTGCGGCAGTCGAATCCGAGGGTCAGACGCCTGCCATTGTTTGTGAGAAACAGAGGGCTGTTGTCATTGCCGCGCCGTTGTCTTGGGCATAGGCCCAGTTCATGACGGATACAGTATTTTGTCCTCATCAGCTCAGCCTTGTCCCTGTGTGTCAGCTCGTATGCGCTTTCCTTGACTTGCAGCCCAGCCCTTGAATAAAAGGCTTCTGCCGCCTTGTTCGATATGTTTGCCCTATAGTCAAGGACATCTATGCGGTCTGTGGCTTCATGTGGCTGCTGGATGCTCCTTGAAATATATAGGGGGACAGCATTGCATGGCATTGTGTCCAGCTGCTCTGAAAGTGTCCTGCGTATTGCATTGATTGCAGATGCAGGCATCAGGGGCAGGATAATCCCCTCCGGAATTTCTTCAAAGATGAAGGAATATATGCCGGATGTCTTGGACAGCTGTGCGGTGAACATTGACAGCATCCTGTCCTGGTTCTCCGCCGCGGTCCCTGATGGGATCTGTACTGAGGCTTCCCTGCCATCCTCGCTGACTGCCTTAAGCTTCATTGGAAATGTCATGCCCTGGTCCGGACTGCCGTCTTCGCCGGCATTTGCCCTGGACAGTGCCAGATGTACATCAATCAGCCGTCGGCATGGACTGGATTCGATTGCCTTTTCGAAAGCGATGCTGAAATTGCGGAATATCTTCGCTCCGTTGTATAATTCCGGAGATGCTTTGCATTGCACTGCAAGGCCGTTGCATACGTCAGCGCGGACTCCGGTGACTTCTCCGCTCCGGCTGACGAATGAAAGTCCGTCACCGTTGCTGAGGACTACATCCCGTCCGCCTTCCTTTCCTTTCCTTCCGGTATTTTCTTTTGCCGGCAGGATTGTGAAGCTTGTATGGGCTTTGTTGAGTCCGGAGACAGTCCCTATTTCCTCTCCCATTGACTTCGCGGCATCCATGGATGCCCATCTGCCTCTCTTCCCGTCAATGAACAGCTCTGTGTATCCTCGGTTGAATGTCTTCCCGATGTCTGGGACAAATCCTCCTGTGACGCGGCCGAAGGATGCCCTGGAGAATCTTCCTGCATTTCCCGGCATCGCGATGAACCGGTCCAGTGCCATGGAATATTCTCTTACTGCATTCTTTACGTATGATATGTTCTTCAGCCTCCCCTCGATCTTGAATGATGTGACACCTGCTTCTGCCAGGTCTCCTAATCTGTCTTTCAGGCTGTAGTCCTTGAGGGAAAGCAGTGACTTGTTCTTGACAAGTGTGTTCCCGGAATTGTCAATGAGGTCGTATCTTGAACGGCAGGCCTGGATGCATGCCCCCCTGTTCGCGCTTCTTCCGGAAATCTTCTCTGACAGGTAGCACTGTCCGCTATAGCATACGCACAGCGCGCCATGGACAAAGAACTCGATCTCACACTCTACGCTGCCGGATACCTCCTTTATCTGCTCCAGGGACATCTCCCTTTCAAGGATCAGACGTGAAAATCCCGCCTTTTCAAGGAACTGTGCCTTTTCAGGAGTCCTTATGGCGCATTGTGTCGAGGCGTGCAGAGGTATCTCCCTGGTTCTCTCCGTTGTGTCTGCCGCATTTTTGCGCAGCATTTCTGCGAAGGCCATGTCCTGGACTATTATGGCGTCAGCCCCGGCCTCCCGCACTGCATGCAGTGTGTCCATGGCCTCCTGCAGCTCGGAGTCGTATATGATGGTGTTGAGAGTCACAAATATCCTCGCCCCGAACTGATGTGCATAGCTGCATAGCCTGGCTATTTCGCTTATTTCGTTTCCTGCGGCCTGCCTGGCCCCGAAGCGCGGAGCCGCGATATACACAGCATCGGCACCGCAGTCTATTGCCGCGATGCCGATGTCAGCGTTCCTTGCTGGAGCAAGAAGTTCAAGTCTCCTCATAGAATCTGCTACTACAGAGTCTGGAGCTGCTGTTTTGCAGTTTCCCCGAATTTAGGGTCTGCAACAATCTTCTGATAGTATGCCTTTGCCTTCTCCTTGTCGCCGAGCTGCTGTGAAAGAGCTGCAATTGTATAGCACATCTGGTTTGCATCCTTTGCGTTAGGAGACATCTCAAGATATTTCTCAAGGTAGTTTATAGCATCAGCGTTGTTCTTGAGCTGCGAAGCGGCTGTTCCGGCCACCTTGTAGGCAGTTGCGTTCTCAAGATATCCGTTTGACTTTACTGCTGCGTCTATTGCACCCTGGTATTTCTTTGCCTTCAGTTCTGCAGCTGCAATCTTTACATATATGTTTGAAAGCTGCTTGAATGCGTCTTTCTCCTGTCCAAGCTCTGCGGCCTTCAGGAATGTCTCTTCTGCCTCAGCGATAGCGCCGGTCTGGGTAAGTGCCTGTCCAAGGCTGATGTATGCCCTTCCGTTCTCAGGGTCAGATTCAATGACGTCCTTGTATGCAGGGACAGCCTCTGAGAAGTTCTTGTCACGGAGAAGACCGTTGGCCTTCTGCATGAGGAGCTGCGGGATGAGGGCGGCAGCATCATTTGCAATGTCTTCATTGCCATATTCCCCTGCAACTTCAATTGCCTCTTTCAGCTGAGGGATTGCCTTGTCATAGTCCTTGTTCTGTGCATACTCCTTTCCGATGGCCAGGACGAGCTTAGGTATGATGTCCTTGCAGTTGTTGACAACATCAGCACCTTCCTCACCGCAGGCTTCTGCAATGGAAAGTGCCTGCCTGAATGCCGTGAGGGCACCTGCATTGTCTCCCATCTGTAGGGCCATCGCGCCGTTGTTGTAGGTCTCGGTAGCTGTAGCCATATCCTGTGCAGATACGGAAATAGCGGCAAGCAAAGTCGCTATTGCAATAAGAAAAAATCTTTTCATAATAATAGTGTTCATTAATTTTTATCTCTGTCAGGTGCCTTGCCGGGGCCTCCCGGCGCGTGCGTGTGCAATGCACTCAATTTGTTTCAACGCGCACGAAATGCAAAATTAGCAAAAAAATGTTTTAATTTTGCAACTCATAATTGATAAAGATGAGTAAAAGGTTAAATATATTGTTTTTTGTGTTGCCGGCGCTGGCTTTCCTGCCGGTTTTCTCATACGGGCAGAACATCCCGTCACTTCCGCAGGACCCTGATGTCACTAAAGGAGCATTTCCTGACGGAATCTCATATTACCTTGTCACCAACAAGACGGAAAAGGGCCTTATTGACTTTGCCCTTGTGCAGAAGCTTGCCCCATGTGATACCGCTGTCCGCACTGCGGACATGGTAAGGGAGTCGCTTGCGGAGATCCCGAGGTTCGGGAGCCGGGGGGCCAGGGAGTTTGTTGTGCGGAACGGGCTGTTCCGCTCAAGGAATGTTCCTATGGACCGCTCCGGGCTTGTCGATGTCCGGGAGGATGCGGCTGTATACCGTTTCGGGACCCTTCCTGCATCAAGGGGGGAGGCCGCCCTGGACTCCACTCTGCTGATGATTTTCGGAATCATAGAGAACACTGCCTGCCAGGCATGCGGCGGTGTCCCTGTCTCGTCCAATGCGATTGTTATCTCCGGTGACATAGACAAGGATGCAGTCCTGAAAAAGATGAAGGTGCTGTCCCTTATGGTCCCGCGGCAGGCCTCTTCCGGGCCGGAGCCCGAAGCGTACAGATGGCAGGCCTCTGATTCCCTGATATGTGTGGTTACCGAGGACAGGAACTCCAGATTCTCCACAGTCAAGGCTGTATACTCCTCTCCAAGGACTCCGGAAAACATGATGGGGACCGTGCTCCCGCTTGTGTCGGAGAGGCTGGGTGACATAATGGGTACTGTACTCAAGAAGCGGCTGTATACGGAGATGAAAAGAAACGGTATCCCGCTCGCGTTTGTCGGATACCGGTATTACAAGAGTGCAGAACAGGCCGGGGATGAGAAATATGAGATAAGCATACATACAGACAGCAGGCATACAGAAAAGGCAGTGCAGATAATGGCAGGAGTCCTTTCTGACATTGATTGCAAGGGAGTGCTCCCCAAAGAGTTTGTAGATGCGCGGGGAGAGTACCTCATGGGGCTTTATGCCGAGTCCATGGCGCCGGTCACAAGGAACAGCACGTATGTTGACATGTGCATATCTTCTTTCCTCTATGGTTCGGATCTCTCACGGAAAGAAGACCGTTTCAGGTTTTTTGTCAGGGGGAAGATGGCTGACTCCACACAGGCCAGGATGTTCAACAGGTTTGCATCAGAACTCATTGACAGCACTGTAAATCTTGTCCTCTCCGTGAAGAGCGACTCTCTCGCATTCGATGCAGAGAGCCTTGCCGGACAGTTTGAGTCTGGGTGGAAAGGCCGCAATGACGAGTACATGTCCTATGCCGCCAACCAGAACGACTCGCTTGCCATGGAGACCTCTTCCGTGAAGATAAAGGTGAAGAGCACAAGGAAGGAGCCGGTCTCCGGCGGGACATTATGGAAATTTGCCAATGGGGTGAATGTCGTCTACAAGAGAATGACGACGGGTGGACTTTTCTATTATACGATGGTGATAAGGGGAGGATATTCCGCCATGCCTGATATCAAGCCTGGGGAGGGGGCTTTCCTTTCCGATATGCTTGAGACGTATAATATATGTGGACTGAGGCCTGAGGATTTCAACTCAATCCTGCTTGCCAACGGGATAACGATGTCAAGCAAGGTAGGTCTGTCGGACATGAGGATATCCGGCATGGCTCCGAGGCCAAGCCTTACGCTCCTGATGAAGTCGCTTGCCGCTGTCGCAAATGACAGGAGCACCGACCAGGGGAATTTTGACTATTACAGGGCATGCGAGACAATCCGCCTTGAAGCAAGAAAGAACACGCTCCCTGACCGTATCGCCGCTATTGACAGCCTGATGTGCCCTTCATACAGATATTCCCAGGACAAGACACCGGGTGCGCTGTACCCTGATCTCCAGGACCGTGCAATGGCTTTCTTTGACGAGCAGTTCTCGCGTGTCAATGACGGGGTGATAGTCATTGTCGGGGATATGGAGGAGACCGCAATGATGAAATTCCTGCAGAAGCATATCGGGGCCTTCAGGACAATGGAGCACGGCTCGGTACGTGTCAAGCTGCCTTATCAGCCTATTTCCGGATGGACTACCCATATGACGGACGGGAGGAAGGCAAGCGTGGATGTCGCAATGTCTTCACCTCTGCCGTTCAGCGCAGAGAACTATATGGCGGCAAAAGTCGCTGCGCTTGCAGTCCAGGATGCATTGAACCAGTCAATGTGCGGGACAGGGACATCCCTTAGGGTGTCATCTGAGCTGACAATGTATCCCCAGGAAAGGTTCAGTGTCCTTGTCTCGGTGGAGAATGTACCTTTGGAAAGGCTGCCGGCTGGAGAAAGCCATGAGGATCCCGTGCGTCTTCTGTACCGGATACGGGAAACTCTCTCTGACCTTTCTGCAAGGCCGGTTCCGGCAGATCGGCTGAATGTATATAAGGCCATGGTCTCAAATGAAATAGCGTCACTCCAGAATGAGCCTGGATATTGGCTTTCTGTGGTTGCTGCAAGGTATGTGGACGGCAAGGACCTCAACACGAAATATTCGGACAAGGTGAATGCTGTGAGTGCAGAAAGGGTGAAGGAGATAATAGCATCCCTTAATACAGGGAGTAAAGTTGAATATGTAATAAACCGGTAATGGGAAACAGATATCAGACAATTATAGAGATCGGGGACTGCCTGGTCTCATCGGAGATCCTGACAGAGTATTTTGCATGTGACTATCAGAAGTGCAAGGGCTGCTGCTGCATCATAGGTGATTCGGGCGCGCCTCTGGATGAAAGCGAGCCGGAGGCGATAGAGAAGAATTACCATATTTTCTCTCCGTTGATGCGCGAACAGGGCAAGTCGGCTGTTCTGGATAAGGGATTTTTTGAGATAGATATGGATGGCGACATGGTGACTCCGCTTGTGCTTGGCAGTGAAGAGTGTGCATATACATGCTTTGACGAGGACGGCAACTGCTTCTGTTCCATGGAGCGATGCTGGTTCAATGGGGAAGGGGATTTCCGGAAGCCAATATCATGCTGGCTCTATCCTATAAGGGTCTCTGTGCTCAGCAACGGGATGCGCGCCTTGAACCTGCACCGCTGGGAGATATGCAAGGACGCCTTTGCCAAGGGACGAAAAGAAAAGGTCCGCGTATATGAATTTCTACGCGAACCTATAGAACGGTATTTCGGTGAGGATTTCTATCTTGCCCTTGCCGAGACCGCAAAGCATTTCGGATAGGGCCTTCCTATTCCATTATGATCTCGAATATCTCTACACTCCCGTCAATCTGTATGCGGGAGGCATTCTCCATGATGCCGAGTCTCATGAACGGAGCCTCAATGGCCGTCACGGATACTGTTGTCCCGTCTTCTGCCAGCTGCCTTAGTGTAACAGCGGAATTTTCAGGCAATGTGTTCATGAGCAGAATGAGGCTCCCGGTATCCGGCTTGACGTCGAATGAGAGAGTCCCGTCGCATGTGAACGATGTCCCGGGGTTCCCGTCAAACGCGTAAGCTGCCTTTTCGATATCCGTGGCCCCGATTCCAAGGCCGAGCTTCTCGGCCCTTACAGGATTGATCTCGAACGAACGTACGGAAGCCCAGTTGCTTCGGTTCGAGTCAAGTCTCCTTAGCCTGATGTATCTTGCTTTCACTGCTTCTCCAGACCAGTTGACTTCATATTGTCTTTCAAGGTCAGAATGGAGCGTGTGCCAGTTCTCACCGTCTTCCGAATATTCAAGTGCCGCATGGTCGAAATAGTCGACATCGTCAATAGAGTTGCGCCCCTGCAGTATGTTTATTTCAGAGACATTCCTCACCACTCTGAGGTCTGCACCGATCCAGCTGCCAGGTTTCTGCGAGTCACCGGATGTGTAGTAGGTCGCAGGGTCATTGTCAAACATCAGTTTGCTGAGTGTTGTACCGACATTGGCAAATGAACCTATCCCTTTGCAGGATATCGGCATCTCCCCTGTCAGCTTCAGGTAGAAACCGTCCCTCATGTCGTCCATTGCGTTTTCATAGAAAGGCTGGAGCTTCATGGTTCCGGACTTGTGGGCTTCAAATGCGTCCCTGTCCTCCTTGTCCATGATGTTCCTGACATATCCGGTCCAGAATGCGCTGTCGTCACCGGCCTTGTATGCCTTTATCAGCTCAAGTGTCTTCATGCCCCTTTCCCCGAGCTTCCCGAACTCATGCAGCCATGGGGCAAGCTCCCCGAGCAGGGCCTTGTTCCCGCATCTGGCCTCCATTTCGGCAGGCACCTTGCTGATCTTTGAGAATTCCTGCATCAGGCGGCAGAACTGCTCGTCTGTGAATTCCGCTATGCTGAATGTCTCTGTCTCCCATGACTCGTCTCTTCTGTAGCCGGTCTCTGTGTCGCATGAGTGTATCGCGAATGTCCTGTAGGCATCAGCCGCTCCTGGCGCAAGTTCGGCAATCCCTCTTTCCCAGTTGTCAACCGGGTTGTAGTCGGAGATGTTCCATGTGTAGTCTGCAACACCGTAGAGCGCGAGCTTGGATGCCTCTCCGTGCTCCATCGGATTGCTTACAAATCCGCACAGGTCATCTTTGGTCAGCTCTGTGGCGAGGCCATAGACCGGGCCTTGCAGCACAATGTGGCGGACATAGTCTGTGACAGGGAAGTTCCACCAGAAGAACGCCGGACGCCTGATTCTTGAATTTACCCATTCCAGGGTTTCAGATGTGAGGTCGCTGCATACTACGTCCCCTGTCCAGAATACCTTTATGGACGGGTCGAGCGTCTCTCCGTAGATGCTGAGGCTTCCCTGTGGAGTAGGGTTCGCCCATAGCCTTGAATAGTCTGTAGGGCAGACAGTCAGGGGGGCAACATCTTTCTTTGCCTTTACAAACTCCATGTTGAGCCTGTTCAGCAGTTCAACCTGCTTTGCCGGGTTCGTGCCCTCTCCGGAGATGTCATCAAAGAATATCGCGAAAGAACGGACTCCGAGACCGTACATCATCTCGAATTTGTTCACGAGGTTGCAGTAGTCCTCCTCGTTCCATCTGATGTCCTGTCCCGGATGTATGGCCCATACGAATTCAACCCTGTTGCGGTTGCAGGCCTCTACAAGCTCCTTGATGTTGAGGGCTTCGTCTTCCGGATATGGGAGCCTCCAGTCCGGACAGCTGTGGTAAGGGTCGTCTTTCGGGCCATATAGATAGCAGTTCATCTTTGTCTTTCCGTAGAAGTCAATCAGTGAAAGCCTTACCTCGTGCGACCAGGGTGTGCCATAGAAGCCTTCCACTACTCCTCTGTATGGGAGGTCCGGGTAGTCGTTGATTACCATATATGGGACTCTCCCGTCTTTGCAGGCCGGGCTTTCAACGATTTGTCTGAGCGTCTGTATCCCATAGTATGCTCCGCGCTCGTCATACCCTGTTATGGAGATGCCCTTCGGGCCTATCTCCATCCTGTATGCCCCTGAAATATCCCGGGTTCCTTTTCCTTTCCCGAAATCGATGGTCAGCCTTGTACCTTTCCTGTCTTCGGAGAGAAAGCTGATGTCATCTTTGAACATTCCTTTCCTGTCTTTTGGCGATATGCCTCTGGAAATGTCGATTGACCTGTCCCAGTCGATTGATGCCTCGTGTGGAGTCGGGTTGATTACCAAGCCTTTGTGGTCCATCTTTTTTCCTGGAACAGCCGGGATGTCCTGTGATTCCGACCTTTGCGAAGACAGGTCGAAGCTTTCCTGTGCAAAGGCATTGCTGAGCAGCAGCAACCCTGCGGCTGATGCTGTAAATAGATTGAGTATTTTCATGTAGCTTTGTGTTTGTGCTTTTGTATGCTGCCTGTCTGTGCGGGCTATTCTTCAGTGTTTCTCGGATTCAGGTTGTATTCAAGCCCAGCCGCTATGCGGAAGACATCTTTCCTGAGCCCCTCAATCACAGCCCCTGAGAATTGCGACGAAATGGTTATCCTGTCCTCGTGCAGCCTTGAAATCCTGTTGAGCACGCCTCTGTGCCTGAATCTCATTTCGCCTTCCTCTTCATGCTCAAGGGAATAGTTGCGGCTTTCCATATAGTCCTTTATCTTTTCCTTGTTTTCCTCCCAGCTGCCGGGAAACATGGCCTCCCTGGCAACAAAACCGAATTTAGGATATACTGCTGATATTACGGCAAACAGCAATGCTATCTGCCATAATGAATCATATCCGTTCCTGAACATTGTGTTGATGTCAGCCTCTGCCGCCCCGATGAGCACGAGTGCGCACAGGATGATTGCCATAATCACGATTATGGAAAAGAAATATTTTACTGCTCTGATTAAGTACTTCATAATTATTTGTTTAAATTGTTGTCTGTAACTGTTGTGCCGCTTGTCCGGATTCATCTCCGGTGGCAGGGCGCACACAAAAATACAAACTTACATAAAAATCACCGTATTTGCGCATGGTTTATGCTATAGCCGCCGAAATATAGTCCTGAAGCTCCGTTAATCAGTATAATTTGCTATATTTGCCTTTTGGATGCTGTCCGGATTAGTTTAACATATTATAAACAGTGTTTCGCTGCGGCGGAACTTATTTTTGTCAAATACTTTTGTTATGGAAGAAAACAAGAACAATGCAAAGGAAGCCGGCCTGAGGAAGACGATGTATTTCATGATTGCGCTGGCTGTAGTCCTGCTTGCCGCACTTGCCTATGTGTGGTATGAGAGAACCGCCCTCGTGAACGACCTCAATGCGGAGAAGGAGGACCTGACTGCACAGATGGTCTCTTTGCGCAATGACTATGCGTCCCTCTCGTCTGACTACGATACAATCAATGCCCAGCTTGACTCTTCTCGCGAGGAGGTTTCCCAGCTCATAGAGAGAATACAGAAGACTGACGCTACGAACAGGGCCAAGATCCGCCAGTATGAGAAGGAGCTTGGAACCCTGCGCAGCATCATGAGAAATTATATTGTGCAGATTGACTCGCTCAACACCTTGAACCAGAAGCTTACAGCGGATGCTGCGGCAGCGCGCCGCGAGGCAGCCGAGAGCCGTCGCAGGAACGAGGAGCTTAACAAGACTGTGCAGAACCTTACAGGGCAGGTCGCTACAGGAGCAGTCATCAAGGGCCGTGCAATCAGGATAGATGCATATAATTCATCAAGCAAGGTTACAGACAGGAGCAGCAGGGTAGTAAGGCTCATGACCACCCTCAGCCTTGTCGAAAATGACCTCGCGCCAAAGGGTCCGGTGCGTGTGTATATCCGCGTGAAAGATCCTGACGGAGCACTCCTGACAAATGCGTCAAGCACAGAATTCACATTTGGCGGCGAGCCGATGATTGCTTCTGCCTCACGTGAGGTTGACTATCAGGGCCAGGAGGTTGAGATGAGCATATACCTCAATGACATTCCAGGCTATGTCAAGGGAATCTATACAGTTGAGGCGTATACAAGCCAGTCTCTCCTCGGCACGGCAGAGCTTATGCTTAGGTAATCCACTTGTTGCTCTCGGACTGCCAGGCGTCTATGGTTTATATACATGTACCATATTGCAGGAGTTTCTGTACATACTGCGGGTTCTATTCGGAAATACCTGGGAAAGGCTTCGGCCGTTTTACAGATGCGCTATGTGCGGAAATATCCTATAGAAGAAATGAAATTGCAGCATCATGCCGATGCTGCAATTTTGTGTGTACACAGGAAAGCGGGGACTGCTCTTCCGGGCCGGATGGCCGTACCTGTGGAAGCCAGGATTTCCGCAGCAATACATTATATATAGGAGGGGGGACTCCGTCAATTCTTCCTTTGTCCGGCCTGAAAAGGATTGTAGAGGCAGTTGGCGCAGCTGCCGGGCTTCCGTCGTCTGGGGAGTTGCCATTTGATGAATTTACAGTTGAAGTGAATCCTGATGACATAGTCTCGAAGGGACCTGGATATGTAGAGGGGCTGCTCTCTCTCGGGGTCAACCGTATAAGCATGGGAGTCCAGGCGATGGATGACAATGTCCTGAAATGGATGAACAGGCGGCATGATGTGGAGACTGCTCGGAAGGCCTACCGTATCATAAGCTCTGCCGGAATCGGAAATATCAGTATCGACCTGATTTTCGGCTATGCCCTTGATGCTGCGGGAGGGCCTGGGCATTGGGAAAAGACTGTCTCGGATGCCCTCTCAATTGCGGGTGACGGCACTGTGCCGAAGCATATATCGGCATATCAGCTTTCTGTCGATGAGGGG
Source organism: uncultured Bacteroidales bacterium (assembly GCA_947179325.1). GTDB lineage: Bacteria > Bacteroidota > Bacteroidia > Bacteroidales > UBA932 > Cryptobacteroides. Next base: position 38,513 of record CAMXAU010000027.1, read on the forward strand.
AGCGCGCTTGCAGGAATGGTGGCATCTGGCAGATATGTTGAGGCTCCGGATGAGCAGTGTGCACAGCAATATGCCGTATTGTGCAGCCTTCTTGCAGATGCCGGCTACCGTCATTACGAGATATCCAATTTCGCTCAGCCTGGATATGAGGCAAAGCATAACAGCGCATACTGGAATCATGTACCTTATATCGGTCTTGGCCCTGCTGCGCACAGCTTCAGCGGCTCAGGTCCCGGCATGTCTCCACGCAGGACATGGAACCATGAGGATACCATGGCATATATCTCAGCGGCGGAGAAGGGTGACTGGAGCAGGGCTGCGTCCGGTGAAACTCTCGATGGCAGACAGTTGCGTGAAGAGGAGATTATGCTTTCATTGCGCACGGATAAAGGCATTTCACGGAAATATCTTGAAATGGACCGGGATATAGTTCCGTCAATCTGCAGGTTCCTGTCTTCTGGCTCGCTTGTGCCGGTCGATCCGGAGACCATGGAATATTATGGGCTTCCTGCCGGGGAGGAGCGGCTCCGTATTCCGGAAGAACGTTTTTTTGTCTCTGATGACATCATCTCTGAACTGCTTTAGTCTCGTTGCCACGGCATCTTTTACGGTGCTTGAGCCTGTGTCTGAGCCGGTCTATGTCTGATTCCATGTCAGTTTCCGTGTATGTGTCAGCTTCCGTGTCTGCTCCAATGTCTGTGCTTGTGTCTGATCCGGTGTGTGTCTGTTCCTGCGCTTGTGTTTTTGTCTGATTCCTTGCCTGTGCCGAAGCTTGCGTTGAATAATTCCCGGCAGGCTTTGGCGGCCTATACTTCCGTCCAATGTATCTTGACTCCATGGCGCTCCATTCCACGGAACCATGTCATCTGCCTTTTGGCGAACTGATGTATGGCGATGGCGAGCTGCTCACGCATCTGTGTATATGTTATCTGCCCTGTCAGATGCAATGTGACAAACTTGTATTCAAGTCCATAATAGATAAGGTCTTCGGCTGGTATGCCGCGGTCAAGAAGTGACCTGACTTCGTCAATCATGCCCTCTTCCAGCCTGGCATCAAGCCGCCGGTCTATTCTTGCGTTTCTTTCGTCACGGCTGACAAGCGTCCCTATGAAATATGTCTTCTGTGGCATCAGGCTGCTGTGTGATACCGGATGCCCTGCTTCATATATTGCTATCTCAAGCGCCCTTATCAGTCTTTGCCTTGTGTCGTAGTCTGTAGTGTTGTGAAGCGGCTTCAGGCTTGCAAGGCGCTGTATCAGCGTCTCGGTAGTCTCTTTTTCCAGTTCCTCCCTCAATTCCGGGTCCGGAGGCACGCTCGGTAGTGAATAGCCTTTTGTGACGGCATCGATGTAAAGCCCGGAACCACCGCATAATACAGGTATGTTGCCACGGCCTGTTATCTCTCCATACGCCTTGCCGAAATCTTTCTGATATTCATAGATGTTATATTTCTCGCCGGCGTCAACAATGTCAATCAGATGATATGGTATCTCTCCATATTCAGACAGGTCTTTGCCTGTTCCTATGGTCATTCCCCTATATACCTGTCTCGAGTCAGCAGATATTATTTCCGCTTTGCGTCCGGATGGCAGCAGTGTGTCAAACTTCCGCGCAAGTTCTACTGCGTATCGTGTCTTCCCTGACGCAGTAGGCCCGAGTACGCATATCAGGTCGTATTCTCCTCTCAGGTATTGTTCAAGGAGGTCTGAAGGTATGATGTTTTCCGCCTGTGGCAGCTCGGCCATAGGCGGAATCGGCGTGAATGTCTTTTTCCTGTTCTTCATAGCAGTGCAAATTTATAAAAATGTACACATCTGACAAAAATACCGTATCTTTGCCGTCCAGGCCGTAAATTTGCAATGCCGCCTGTCTGCATCACAGATACGTGATGCGTATGATTTAAATTTATATGATATGCCAAAGGCGAAGAGTAAAGTAGAGATAAAGAACCGTCGTGCCTCGTTTGACTATGAATTCCTGGAGACATACCAGGCTGGTATTGTGTTGACAGGCACTGAGATAAAGTCCATCCGCGCCGGAAAGGCCTCTCTGGTGGATGCATTCTGCTATTTCAACAACGGCGAACTCTACGTCAAGAACATGCATGTCGCGGAATATTACTGGGGGACATGGGGCAAGCATGACCCGAGACGCGACAGGAAGCTTCTGCTGACAGGAAAAGAGCTTGGCAAGCTTAACCGCGCAGTCAAGGAAAAAGGCCTGACAATCGTCGCTGTAAAGCTGTATATCGCAGATAATGGCTATGCAAAACTTCTGATTGCCCTGGCGCGAGGCAAAAAGGAATATGACAAGCGTCAGTCCATCAAGGAGAAGGACATGCGTCGCGATATGGAGAGGATGTAGTCTCCGCATCATTTGTGAAGCCACCAGGAGGTCCGGGAGCCAGCTGTCTCTGACTTCTGTAGCAGTGTCCGCTGCATGGCTGTGATTTTCTTGGTGTGATTTTTCTTGGACTATGGGGCGGTCCCGTCTGTTCAGCTAACCTGATTTTACCGGCTTGGTTCCATCATCTTGGTGCTCCTGCTTTCTTCTATGGTTTGATTCTGTCGGCAGCTCTCTCCTGCTTGTTCCCTCCAGCTTGCTTCTGCAGGCAGCTTCCATCATCTTGCTTCTCCTGCCTGGTTCTATGGTTTGCTTCTGCAGGCAGCTTCACCCGGAGATGGGCAAGCTGTACAATGCCAGGACCGTGGTAACACTTATTGCCCCACTGATATTCAAGTTCACCCGGAGCAACAGGGTCAAGTGGAAGCATGTCGAACCGAAAGAATTCTGGCCACGGAAACGGTTCTTCTTCAATTTTGTTGCAATATCATCCTCGCTGTTTGGTACATTTTTATC
>CAMXAU010000028.1 GCA_947179325.1 uncultured Bacteroidales bacterium
CAAGTGAGATTGAGTCATGCTGATGAAGTTCGTAGAACATGGTATCGGCATAGTCACCAAGCACCCCTGCGACATCTATGTTTGCATCCAGGTCCACGCCAAGCACAGCCTTAAGCTGCCACAATGCCAGGATGACAGAGCTTTCTGCATTATAGACATCAGGAATAGCGTTGGCAACTGTAGTCTTCGCCCTTGTCAGTTCAAGCTCTGAAGCCTTCTGCGCATTATACTTCTTTTCAGTCTCCTCGTAATTCTTCACCGCATTCTCGTAAACTTCCCGGTACACATTGAACGCCTCTTTCGCAAGAAGCGTCGAATAGAAGGCCTGCTTCACCTGTGTCACCATGTCAAGGCGCGATGCGCGTGCCTGCTCGACCGCCAGCTCCACAGCCGTGCCTGAAACCTTTATGCTTTCCCACAGCTGTGCATTAACTATCGGCATCGCAGCCGTCACGCCTGCGCTCCAGGTGTTCCACCTTCCGACCTCAAGCCCTCCTGACATCCCGGCATCTGAAGATGCGCTTCCGTCAACGGCTCCTGTGTCACCTCCGATTTCACCTCCGGATGCGCCACCGCCCATGGACCCCATATCGAAATCCATGTACATCACCTGTTTCTTGATTGTCCTCTGGTAATTTCCGGAAAGGTCTATCTGAGGGAAAAGGGAGGCATATGTCCCTTTCTTTGCAAAACCTGTCCTCTCGATCTCCATGTCAGCAACTTTCACTGACACATTTTCACTCAGGGCTATCTGCAGCGCCTGTTCAAGGGTAATCACTACCGCGGTCTCCGATGAGTCCGCCTTTTCAAGCAGGGAATCGACCTCCGTCCCTGGCTGATCACCCGTTTCCCTTGTCCTGTACTGTGCATCAGACACAGCAGGCACACAAAGGAGTCCGGCCATCATCGCCGAAATTACAAATCTATTCATTACATCATTTTTAAAAGCGGCCGGAGAGACAACAACAATAATACCAACAGCAGGCTTCAATTGGTCTTTTTATATACATAATTGGTTAAATCATCTAAATAGATTAAATTTGCGGAAAATCTTAGCAGAGACGCCCATGAGCAAGACACTTTTACGCCAGGAACAGATTATAAAGAGCAACTACATAGACCAATATATCTACGGCATTGAACTCAAAGGCCCGCATGAAGTGGATTTCGAGCATCCATATGAGCCTAAATACCACATAATCACTCTGATACTTAAAGGGAAAGTCAACTGTGAACTTAACAGTACAGAAAAGGAATTCAAGCATGGGCAGCTGCTGAACATACCGACCTGGTCAACTATAGGCCACGTAAGGTACAGTGCTGATTTCCATGGGATAATGATAATAGTAAACGATGAAGTGCTCATGGACATATTCAGGAACAGGACCCCGTTCCCGCCATCGTTCTCCTACAGGTTCAGAAGAATCACCAACAGCCCCGAACTGCTTCGTAAAGAGCGTAAAATCATTGCAGGCGACATGAGAAACCTCATTGGGGTCATGGGCAACAAGACACACCATTACCTGGAGGAGCTGGCATACGCGCATTTCTATATTCTTCTGACAGACATAGCGGACACCATATGGAGCAGATATGGAGAGGGGGAGCTTGACCGCAGCACCGGGACCAGCAGGTCAGACTCTCTGCTCAGAGACTTCCTGGAGCTGGTATCCGCTGAGGCTGAACACGAAAGCGGCATTGATTTCTATGCCGACACCCTGTGCGTATCAAGGCAGTACCTGTCCATGATTGTCAAGAAGAAAATCGGAATCTCAATCGGAGAATTCATCGCCAACGTGCGCTATGAAAAGGCGATAAAGCTGATAAAGGACAAGAAACTCACATTGCAGCAGATTGCAGACAGGATGAACTTCTCTGACCAGTCCGCATTCGGGAAATTCTTCAAGAGACATAATGGCATGTCACCTCAGATGTACAGGAAAAAACTGAAAAAGAATCTGTTGACAGACCATATCCCTATAGAGGTTCCAGATGTTTCAAGGCATAGATGACACTCTCGCCATATACTGACAAAGTGACATGGCCAGTAAAGGCCATGGTCTCCCCACGGATGACTCCTTGATGATTACACACTATCTGCCCATGCCCTTCGCATAATGCGTAGGCGCCTGTTTCTGCTTCTGCGGATGCACTATGGCAGCCGGCTTTCCCTTGGCAAGGCTGTAGACAAGCAGACCGATGCCGAGCAGGATGAAAGGGATGCTCAGAAGCTGTCCCATGTTGAGGATCATATCCTCCTCAAAGCCGACCTGCGGCTCCTTGATGAACTCTATCAGGAACCTCATTCCGAAAAGGACAATGAAGAATATACCGATGAAGGTTCCCCTTTTCATCCTGTCAAGCCTGTACCTGTAAAGCGCGAGCAGGATAAATCCGAGGACAGTGTAGCTTATTGCCTCGTAGAGCTGCGTCGGATGCTTCGGAAGAGTCTCGCCGCGAAGGTCAAAGATAAATCCCCATGGCAATGAAGTTACATCGCCGTATATTTCGGAATTGCAGAGATTTCCGAGGCGTATCAATGCCCCTGCAAAGCATACTGTGATGCAGAGCCTGTCAAGCAGCCAAAGATAGTCAAAGTCATACTTTTTTCCATAATGGCTTGAGAACCACCACATCGCTATAATCAGGGCAATAGTCCCGCCATGGCTGGCAAGCCCGCCTTTCCAAGGCATGAATATCTCCCAGAATCCCTGCCAGCTGCCGAAATAGTATTCCGGCTGGTAGAATATGCAGTGGCCGAGCCTTGCGCCGATGATTGTACCTATCAGCAAGGTATACAGAAGCGGGTCAAGAAGGGTCAGCGGAAGGCCCTCCCTCTTGAAGAACCATTTGAATATGAACCATCCGAGTACAAATCCCGATACAAAGAGAATGGAATACCACCGTATGGATATAGCCCCGATATGGAAAATCTCAGGGTTCATGTGCCAATGTACAAACAACTCAGTCATAAAGCGCAAATATATTAGATTACAGACTGCTATTCAGCATCCTTACCGTTGAACAGCCCGAACAGCTCCGCATCGATCCTGTCTGTCACTTCACGGAAATCCTCCGGACGGTTCTCAAACTTTATCCTGTCGACATCAAGGACAAGGAGATTGTGCCTGTAGTCCTTTATCCAGTTCTCGTAACGTTCGTTGAGACCTGTTATGTAGTCTATCCTGATGCTCTTCTCATAGTCGCGGCCGCGCTTCTGGATCTGGCTGACAAGGTTCGGGATTGAAGAGCGCAGATATATGAGCAGGTCAGGCGGATTGACAAGGGACATCATCAGGTCGAAAAGGTCCGAATAGTTCTCAAAGTCACGTGTGCTCATAAGCCCCATCCCATGGAGGTTAGGTGCAAATATACGTGCATCCTCGTAAATGGTGCGGTCCTGTATAATGACCTCGTCGCATTTCGAGATGTCCACGACATCCTTGAAGCGTTTGTTCAGGAAGTAGACCTGGAGGTTGAAGGACCATCTTTCCATGTCCTCATAGAAATCAGCCAGATATGGATTGAAATCCACTGATTCAAACCTTGGCGTCCATCCGTAGTGCGCTGCGAGCATCTTTGTCAACGTCGTCTTTCCGCTTCCTATGTTTCCTGCGATTGCTATATGCATAATATATTCTTTTTATTTTCAACTGTAACGGCTCTGCGTCAGGACGCATCCCGCGGTGCCATGAAAGGCACGGACGCATTCCTGAAGTAAAGCGGACAAAATTAAGAAATTGTTTTGAATTAGTTTTTGTATTTTTGCACGACTTATAAGATTTTTTTAATGCTTAACATCAAGTGCTTCTATTTTAACAGTTTTCAGGAATGCTGTTCTGTTGTCTGGGATGACAGCGGAAAGGCGGCCGTCATAGACCCGGGCTGCTATACTCCTGACGAGATTTCGGCCCTGGCCGGATTTATTTCTTCAAAAGGATTGTCAGTAGAGAAAATCCTTTTGACACATACGCATTTCGACCATATCTACGGAGTGGCCGAGCTGGCAAGGAAATACAATGTCCCAGTCCTCATGGACCCGGAAGAGAAGGTAATCCTTGAAAACGAGGACTTCTTCTGCGGGATGTTCGGACTCAGGGTCCCGGATACAGGGTTCACAGCCACTGACATACATGACGGGGACAGGATAGAGGTGGGCCAGAACACATTTGAAGTGCTCTCGACACCTGGGCACACACCTGGAGGAGTATGTTTCCTTTGCAGGGATGCCAGGCTGCTGCTCAGCGGCGACACGCTCTTTGCCGGCAGCATCGGACGCACAGACAACAGATGGGGGGACTATGACGCCCTGATGAAAGGCATCTTTGAGAAGCTGATGGTCCTCGACGGGGACATAACTGTCATACCGGGGCACGGCCACCCGACAACAATTGCAGACGAAAGGATGAAGAATCCGTTCCTGCAGCCGTTCAACGAGCCGTACGAGGAAGACTGACAGATGCTACCGGAGTATCTCGCGCAGGAAAGGGCCTGTCACTGAAGACTGGTCCTTTGATATGTCCTCCGGTGTACCCTGGGCGACAATGCATCCTCCGGCCTTTCCGCCTTCCGGCCCCATGTCAAAGATATAGTCCACACTTTTGAGGACATCGAGGTTATGCTCGATTACAATAACTGTATTTCCTTGGTCCACAAGAAGCTGCATCACATTGAGAAGAACCTTTATGTCTTCGCTGTGCAGTCCTGTCGTAGGTTCGTCAAGGATATAAAGCGTGTTGCCTGTCCCTTTGCGTCCAAGCTCCGCAGCAAGCTTCATGCGCTGGCTCTCGCCGCCTGACAATGTCACGGCCGACTGCCCGAGACGCACATATCCGAGGCCGACATCCACAAGGGCCTTAAGCTTCTGGGAAATGGACGGGATATTCTCGAAAAAGGCATAGGCTTCGCTGATTGACATTTCCAGGACATCATTGATATTCTTGCCCTTATAGCGGACAGCCAGGGTGTCGTCCTTATAGCGTTTCCCCCGGCATTCTGTGCACACGACATTCACGGACGGGAGGAAATTCATCTCTATGACCTTTATTCCAGCCCCTTTGCATTCTTCACAGCGTCCTCCTGCCACGTTGAAGGAGAAACGTCCTGCCTTGAAACCGCGGACCTTGGCATCCGGAGTGTTTTCAAACAGCATACGGATGTCATTGAAGACCCCGGTGAAGGTTGCCGGATTGCTGCGCGGTGTCCTGCCTATCGGGTTCTGGTCTATCTCTATGAGCTTGTCTATATTCTCGACACCTATGATGCTGCGATAAGGCAGAGGCTGCATCTTGGCGTTGTAGAACTTGTTCTTCAGGACCGGCATCAAGGTCTCGTTGATCAGCGAGGACTTTCCGCTTCCGCTGACACCGCTGATACCGATAAGGCAGCCCAGAGGGAAGTCTATGTCGACATCCTTAAGATTGTTGCCGCAGGCACCCCTTATACCGAGCGCGAGTCCATTGCCGAGACGTCTCCTGGCAGGTATTTCAATCTGTCTTCTGCCTGCGAGATAATCCATGGTCACGGACGGGCCGACTATGCAGTGAGGGTCATCCGTATGGAAGTCTGGCTGTGCGAGCATAGGCTTCACCGGAGCCGAGAGACAGATATGACCTCCGTTCTCACCGGCGCCCGGACCGACATCTACAAGCCAGTCTGCCGCCAGCATCGTGTCCGTATCGTGCTCCACGACCATGACAGAGTTCCCCTCATCGCGCAGTTTCTTCAGAGAATCAATCAGTTTCCTGTTGTCTCTCTGATGCAGGCCTATGCTCGGTTCATCAAGGATATACAGGACATTGACCAGCCTGGACCCGATCTGGGTGGCAAGCCTTATCCTCTGGCTCTCTCCCCCGGAAAGCGAAGCTGTCGCCCTGTCAAGCGACAGATATTCAAGGCCTACATCAAGGAGGAAGCTTGTCCTTTCGTGGAGTTCCTTCAAGATATCGCGCGCAATGGTGTTCTCCCTCTTGCCGAGTTTTCCGGAAAGGCTGTCAATCCATTCCTTGAGGTCCGTGATCTCCATTGCAGCCACTTCCGAGATGGTCTTTCCGTCAATCTTGAAATAGCCTGTATCCGGATTAAGGCGCGTGCCATGGCAGACTGGACAGACTATCTTCTCCGTGATGTCATCGACGACACCTCCCCATGAGACCATTTCTGACATGCCGCCTTCCCCTACACGGAAAAGTTCATCGGACCCGAATACTACGAGAGAGACCACCTCTTCCGGAAGTTCATCTACGGGATCATAAAGCGAGAAGCTGTATTTCCTTGCTATCGCACGGATTATATCGAATTTCCTTGTCTCCCTGACCTTTCCGAGCGGTACAACTGCGCCTTCGGCTATGGACTGCTTCCTGTCCGGTATAATGGAATCCATATTGACATCCACAATCATCCCAAGGCCCTTACAGTGGGGGCAATATCCCTGAGGGGAGTTGAACGAGAATGAATGCGGCTGAGGCTCAGCGAGTGAAAGCCCGGTATCCGGACAGACAAGGTGCTTTGAGTAATGCTGGACCTGGCCTGTCTCCATGTCCATCATAGCCACAGAGCCTTTTCCAAGGCCAAGGGCAGTCACTACAGATTCGCGGATACGCTTCTCGTCTTTTGCGGATGGCTTCAGCCTGTCCACGACAAGCTCGATGAAATGAGACTTATAGCGGTCCAGGGAGACCACTTCAGACAAGTCCTTGAGTTCAGAGTCTATGCGCACCTGCGTGTAGCCTTTGCGGCGCATCTGGTCGAAAAGTTCCTTGTAATGCCCTTTGCGGCCTTTGACTACCGGAGCCAGCAGATAGCATTTACGGTCAGAGTACCGTTCCATGATCAGGGCCACAATCTGTTCGTCCGTATAGCGGACCATCTCACGGCCTGTGGCCGGTGAGTAGGCTTTTGACGCCTTGGCGAACAGAAGCCTGAGGAAATCGTAGATTTCCGTGATGGTCCCGACTGTCGAGCGCGGATTGTTTCCAGTGGTCTTCTGCTCAATCGCGATTATAGGGCTAAGTCCGGAGATGTTCTCCACCTCCGGCTTTTCAAGGATACCCATGAAATGCTTGGCATACGTAGAGAGCGTATCCATATATCTCCTCTGGCCCTCGGCGTATATTGTATCGAAAGCCAGGGAGGACTTGCCGCTGCCGCTCAGTCCGGTTATGACGACAAAGCTGTCCCTCGGAATCGAGAGGGAGACGTCTTTAAGGTTGTGCGCCTTCGCACCGGTAATCTCAATATATTCCGTTTTCTTTTCCATCATATCCAGTCCTCGTTCATACAAAAATGCATATCGGCCCTGCATAGAAGCTGACAGGCCATGATTCCCGCATGGCTCTGCAGTCTGCATCACACAGCGGAATCCGGCAAATTTAAGAAAAAGTAGGGAAAGAGGGAAAACAGGGTCCAAAATGGACGGGAAAAGATGTAAATTTGTCAAATTGGGCAATGGCTTCACCTGGACTGGCACGGAAAAGGAAGTAACGCACCCGGCTCTAACGGCCCATAAGAACAGGATGGAGACAAGACAGAAACTTTCAAGACAACACTATAAATTAATTATGGAGACTATCAGGATACATTGCGTCAATGACGGGCAATATTATGGAGTTCCAAAAGGCACAAGCCTGATGGAAGCTGCGGAAATCATATGCAAGGCACAGGGGGACAATGGGCCAATGACATGGAAAGGAGGGAAAGCACGGCTGGCATCAGGGAAAGGCGGAGAAACGCCTGTCCTTGCAGCCCTTGTGAACCACAAGCTGAAAGAGATGGCGTTCGAGCTGACAAAGCCGGACGAGATTGAATTCATCGGATACAGCCATCCTGACGGAAGAAGGACATATATACGTTCGTTGTTCTTTGTGCTGCAGAAGGCGGTAAGGGAGCTTTTCCCCGGGCAGACCCTCATTGTCGACTATGCCCTGCCAAGCGGACATTACTGCGAGATCCGCGAGAAGCATACGTCCGATGACGGACGGCCTGCTGTACATCCGCTGAGCGACAGCGACCTCGGTGCAATAAAGGCAAGGATGCTGGAAATCATCCGGGAGGATATCCCGATAAAGAAATCCAAGATACCGGCAGATGAGGCAGTAAGTATTTTCGAGGCCAACGGCCAGCCTGCCAAGGCACAGCTTATACGCTCTCTCGGAAGATACAGCGCAAGCGTGTATTTCATTGGAGACACAGCGGATTCATTCCATGGGCCGCTCGTGATGTCGACGGGCGACCTGAAGACTTTTGCCATATCTGGATTCAAGAACGGGTTCTGCCTGCAATACCCGATGGAAGGCTCAAGCAAGATTGCTCCGATGAAGAAGCAGTCTAAAATCGCGGCTACCCTCAAGGAGCATTCGAACTGGTGCTCAATAATCGGTGTCAAGGGAATCGGCACATTGAACAGTGCAATCCGGGAAGGGAACGCCGTACAGCTCATAAACCTTTCCGAGGCACGCCATGAAAGGAGCTATGCGGAGATTGCTGACAAGATATGGCAGAAAAGGGACAAGGTCAGGATTGTGTTCATCGCAGGACCGTCAAGCAGCGGAAAGACATCGACTTCGCTGCGTCTTGCGCTGCAATGCAAAGTCCTTGGCATGAACCCTAAAGTCATAGAGCTGGACAACTACTTCGTCAACAGGGAGGACACTCCGAAGGATGAGAACGGAGAATATGATTTCGAGGCACTTGAAGCTATGGACCTCAAGCTTCTGAATGAACAGCTCAATGACCTCCTTGCCGGCAAGGAGGTGGAAATCCCTAAATTCAATTTCAAGGAGGGGCGCCGCGGAAAAGGGAAGGTGATGAAGCTGGAGGAAAAGGACATCCTCATAATGGAAGGCATACATGCCCTTAATCCGGCAATGACATCAGCCGTGGATGATTCAAGGATATTCAGGGTGTATGCATCCGCGCTGACATCCTTGTCAATAGATGAGAACAACAACATCTCTACATCCGACAACCGCCTGCTGCGCAGGATGGTAAGGGATAACCGCGTAAGAGGCATAACCCCAGAAGAGACAATACTCCGCTGGCACAGCGTAAGGCGCGGCGAGAACAGGAACATATTCCCGTTCCAGGAGAATGCCGATGCGGAATTCAATTCCGCCCTTATTTTCGAGCTTCCAATGCTGAAATATTATGCAGAGCCGCTGCTGAGACGTATAACACCGAATTCAGAGGCATATACAGAAGCATCGAGGATGCTGAAATTCCTTGACTACATCATTGCGCTGTCACCGGACGAGATTGCCGCCATACCTCCTACCTCCATAATGCGTGAATTCATAGGAGGACAGACATTGTAGATGCCCCAATATTGAGGAATATATGCCATTCCGGAAGCATTGTGACTGTCTCCGGAATGGCATAAGCCATTATGCAGGAAGAAGACCTTTCCCGAGAAGATATTCTGCAATCTGGACTGCGTTGGTAGCGGCGCCTTTGCGCAGGTTGTCAGCGACGCACCAGAAATTCAGCCCATACCTGACAGACGGGTCGCGGCGTATCCTTCCTACAAACACATCATCCTTGCCCCACGCGAAAAGAGGCATAGGGTAGACATTGTTTGCAGGATCGTCCTGCACTGTCACTCCCGGCATGTCTGCCATAAGGCGGCGCACATCCTCAAGGGTAAAGTCACTTTCAAATTCAAGGTTCACTGACTCTGAATGTCCGCCCTGTACAGGCACGCGCACCGTTGTCGGGGACACACCGATAGTATCATCGCGAAGAATCTTGTGCGTTTCATTGACCATCTTCATCTCCTCCTTCGTGTAGCCTGTCTCAAGGAAAGAATCAATGTGAGGAAGTATGTTCTGGTCAATAGGATATGGATATACCGCCGGGTATTCTCCCCACTTCCCTCCTTCACGCTCCGCCTTCATCTGGTCGACAGCCTTGTAGCCTGTCCCTGTCACCGACTGATATGTCGAGACCACTATCCTCTTGATCCTGTATGCCTTGTGAAGAGGCGCAAGCGGAAGGAGCATCTGGATTGTAGAGCAGTTCGGATTGGCGATGATATAGTCTGAACCGTCAAGCACATCACCGTTTATCTCCGGCACCACCAGTTTCTTTGACGGGTCCATCCTCCAGCATGAGGAATTGTCGACGACGCGGCATCCGACGGCCGCAAACTTCGGGGCAAGCTCACGTGATGTGTCACCGCCTGCGGAGAAGAGTGCAAGGTCAGGGTGTGCCGCGATGGCATCTTCCGCACTGACCACGGCATATTCTTTTCCTTTGAACACTATCTTCCTGCCGATTGACTTCGCCGAAGCCACGGGATAAAGTTCAGTTACGGGGAAATCCCTCTCCGCCAATACTTCCAACATTCTTGTTCCGACCAGTCCGGTCGCACCTACTACTGCTACTTTCATATCTTATATATTTTTATCTATAATCTGTCATGCCATTGTTAAAGCCCGTAAAATTACACGGATTTCCCGACATGGTAATATTTTTGTCCATAAAGTTTGATTTACATAAGGATGTCATTCAGGACACCTGATGCGGTCTGCCTTGCGCCTGCGCCTGCCCCGCGTATAACCAGCGGTGACGGGTAGAATTCCGTCTCCATGATTGCGGCATTGTCGGTCCCGCAAAGCGAGAACAGCGGATGCGGCTCCGCCACGTCCTCCAGGGCGATACGCGCCCTGTACCCGAGAGGTGAGTCCGGGTCCTTTACCAGGGAAGCTATGAAGCGCTGTCTCAATCCCCTGGATGCGGCATTCCGGTAGCGTTCCGCAAAAAGTTCCTCATTCTCCTCCAGTTTCCTGTAGAATGAGTCCACCTTCCCCTCGAAGAATCCGGGTCCGAGAAGAGGGCATATCTCGACATCTTTCTCATCCAGGCCTACGCCAGCCTCACGGGAGAGGATCAGGAGTTTGCGCAGGACATCCCTGCCACTGAGGTCAAGCCTCGGGTCCGGTTCTGTATATCCGGCTTCCTGTGCCTTGCGCACGACTTCTGCAAATGTCCCGCCTTCACCTCCACGGTATGTGCTGAATATATAGTTCAGAGTCCCGGAGAGGACAGCCTCAATGCGTATTATCCCGTCACCGCTGTTTACACTCCTCGATATGGATTCAAGGATCGGAAGGGCCGCCCCGACAGTCGTCTCATACCTTAGCGAGGCCCCGTTTTCAAGCGCAGACGCCTTGAGCATGCGGTATTGGCTGTATGGTGAGGAGAAAGTGATCTTGTTGCACGCGACCACGGAATATCCTCTTTTGAAGAGGTTCATATATTTATATGCGATATCCGAGCTTGCCGTGCAGTCCACGAAGATGGAATTTTCCATGGATGTCTTCGCGAGAGCCTCGAAATAGGATTCATCCTGTGCACTCTGCCCGTCTGCAAGAAGGGCGTCTATGTCTCCAAGGCTCAGCCCGTCCCGGCTGAGGATGAATCTCCTGCTGTTGGAAAGGCCGCAGACTTTGATACGCTTGCCGGTCCTTTCCGCTATCTTGTCCCCATTGGACTTTATTATATCTATGAGGGACTTCCCGACAACACCATACCCCGCAATGAAGAGGTTTATGTCCTTTATTGCTGTCCTGTCGAAGAATTCATTGTGGATATGCCTTATGGCGGCATTGACATCTTCTGATGATATGATTACGGATATGTTCCTTTCTGACGAGCCTTGTGCCGTGGCGCGGACCGGTATGCTGTGACGTCCGAGGGCGGCAAGCATCCGCCCTGTAGCCCCGTTCTGGCCAAGCATGTCGTCACCTACAAGACAGACTATAGAGAAGCCTTTCTCAACTTTAAGCGGGTTAAGTTTCCCGAGGGAGATCTCGTACGCGAAACATCTGTCCGCTGCCTCCTTGGCCTTATCGGCATCTTTCTCGGAGACAGCCACGCACATTGTGTGCACTGAGGAGGCCTGGGTAATCAGGATGATGTTTATGCCGTTGCGGCTCAATGTCTCGAAAAGACGGCTTGAGAACCCGGGAATGCCGACCATTCCGCTGCCTTCCAATGATATGAGGGCTATGTTGTCAGAGTTGGAGATACCGGTGAGACGGTCCTTTCCGCGAGGGGGATTCTTTTCGATAAGGGTGCCTTCTGCCTCCGGGTCGAATGTGTTTTTCACGTAGATCGGGATACCTTCAGAGACAACTGGCTGGATTGTAGGGGGATATATCACCTTTGCACCAAAATGGGACAATTCAAGTGCGGCACGGTAGGATATATGCCCTATTGTCTTTGCAGTCGGGACAACCTTGGGGTTAGATGTCATCATTCCAGGGACATCCGTCCAGATTTCAAGGATACGGGCCTTGCAGCCCACGGCAAGAAGCGAGGCCGAGTAGTCGGAGCCGCCGCGTCCGAGAGTCGTTGTCCGCCCCTTTGCGTCCGATGCGATGAAGCCAGGGAACACGAACAGCTGTGTTATAGGATTGGCTTCCACAGTCCTGGAGATATTTGAGCAGGTCTCCTGGATATCCACGGTATTCCTGCCGTTCAGCGGGGAGGTCTTGATGATTTCACGTGAGTCAATCCATCTGGTGGCGATTCCTATTGATGCGAGCTTGGTCGCAAGAATCCTTGTAGACCACAGTTCTCCGAAACCCTGTATGGCATCCAGGCTGGCTTCACTCAATTCACCAAGCAGGCAGACACCCTGTGCGATTCCCCGCAGGGAGGAAAATCCGGCATCGCAAATCTCCATTGACTCTTCCTGTTTCTCCAGGGGAAGGAGTTCCCGGATAATCGCATGATGCTTTTCCTGGAGTCCGTCTATGAGTGACTTATAGGACTCATCCCGCGCTGCGGCAAGACTGCCGATCTTCACGAGTGTGTCTGTGCATCCGCTGATTGCCGATGCCACAAGGATTGTCCTGTCACGTTCTGCTGCCCTGGAGACAATGTCCACGACCTGTGACATTGCCGCTGCATTGGCGACGGATGTACCGCCGAATTTCATTACCTGCATATATTGTCCGTTTTATTTGTTTTCTTTCCGCTTTCCTCTGTCCTGCCTGTTAGATTGCCAGACAGTTGCCGTATCATGGCAGCATCAGGGCAATTATCTCCGAGAGCTGGTCATTCTCAAGGAGAAAGCCGTCATGTCCAAAAGAGGATGTTATCTCATGGTATTCTGCGCCGGGGATATTCCCTGCAATTAGTCTCTGTTCACATGTAGGGAACAGATTGTCGCTGTCAATTCCGACGACGGTGCATTCTGCCTTGATAGTCCCGAGGGCTTTCTCTATCCCTCCCCTCCCGCGTCCGACATTATGGCTGTCCACTGAATTGCATAGATACCAGTATGAATATGCATCAAAACGGTCCGAGAGTTTCTTACCCTGGTATCTCTGGTAAGAAGCCGCACGTGATGCGAACATGAAACCGCTGTCTTTCTCGCACTGCGTCCTGTTATAGCCGTCGTAGCTCCTGTACATCAGAAGCCCGATGCTTCTTGCGCATCTCAGTCCATCCGCTCCCCCATTGAGGTCTGCGCACTGCCGGAAGGTCCGGTCGGCTTCAAGAGCCATCCTCATCGACTCGTTGACTGCATTTACCCATGGGGTCGCATATGGTCCACAGGCGATGAAAATGGCCTTGCGGATAGTTTCCGGCTCCATGATAGCCCATTCCAGGGCCTGGAATCCTCCGATGGAGCTTCCTATGAGGAAATCGATCTCACCGATTCCGAGATGCTTGCGCACTGCGATGTTTGCATTCACGATATCACGGACTGTGGTCTCCGGAAAATCAAAATAATATGGCCGGCCAGTCGCAGGATCAGCTGATGAGGGTCCGGAAGAGCCATATGCAGATCCCAGCATATTTACACATACGACATGATATTTTTCCGTATCAAGAAGTTTTCCAGGGCCGACAAGTTCCGGCCACCATTCCGAGGGATCTGAGTTTGCGGTCAGCGCATGGCATATCCATATCACTTTCCTGCGGCCTGGCTTTCCTTCAGCATGGCCGTCAGCCTGCCCTGCCGCTTGCCCATCTGATTGTATGGACGAGCGTCCGGATGCATGTACGGTATCATCAGGTGCTCCGGGGCCGGCAGCCTGGATGGCGGGATTCCACGAAGTGTGGTAGACTATCTTCAGATGCTCTATCTGTGCACCTGATTCAAAGATAAAAGGCCTGTCTGCTATATGTTCATGTCTTATCATATCTGCTGATGTTTTATAATGTCCTGTCCAGTAAGTCCGTTATCATGTGGCGCGCAGATGCACTACGGCAATCAGCTGAATTGAGCCCGCACGGTTTCTCCCGCCAATGGCAAGGACTGGATTGTATGAATTCTTGGGATAAACGCCTCTAAACGCCCTTGGCACTCACAAGGCAGGGATTACGGATGCATCTTAGCGATGCATTCGCTTGGACATGACAGATATGAAAGATGATTTTTTCATAAACAGACGCAAAGTTAGGATTTTTCACCTAATCTGCAAGATACATGGCAGGAATTTCTCACTATAGAATTCCTCACGGCCGGAATACATGAAAAGACCTGGCCAGACGCGTGAGCTGAGACATCTGGCCAGGCTGTCACGGAACCATTGCCGGTATATGTCAGATTTCAGCCTTCTTGCGTCTCCAGTTGAGAATCGGGAGCAGGAAGGAGACCACTGCGGCAGCGACCCAGAAGACCGATACATATGTGAAATCATATTCAAGTATCTCCCCGGTCACGGAATCCTTGATTGCCTGTCCGTCTATCAGCCAGCCGCTGACAACGTTCATAAGGCCAGCTGCAACATATGAAGCCAGGCCGACAATACCGATTGCGGCACCTGTCGCCTCACGAGGTACAAGGTCAACCGCCATCAGGCCTCCGACAAATGCGATCAGGACACCTATGGCAATGCCGAACAGTGTCATGGCCAGGACATTCACAAGCCATCCGTCTCCGCCATAGAGAAAGAGCAGAAGAGCGATTGCCTCCAGGATTCCGGCTGCAAGAGCTGGCAGTTTCCTGTCCCCACGGAACACTTTGTCGGAGACATAGCCGGAAACGACCGTCCCGATTATCCCCATGACAGTATTGACAGCAATGATGAATGCAGCCTCTTTCAGTTCAAAACCCTTCACTTTCTGGAGGAAGAACATCCCCCATTCGTTTATGGCATATCGGCTCATATACATGAATGCACTTGACATGGCAAGGATCCATACTCCAGGATTACGGAGCACTGCCCTCTGTATCCTGCCGGCTTCATTCTTCCCTGGATTCCTGTTCCCATGCACTGCAATCCTCGCCTTTCCATTTCCTGACATCTTATGCTCCTGAGACTCTCCCTGACAAGGCATGCCCTCTGCTCCCGCTTCCCCGGCAAGGACCTCGATTGGAGGAAGCCCCTTGCTTTCAGGAGTGTCGTGAAGGCAAAGCACAATCAATATCACGCCAATCAGACCTGCGAGAGCCGCACTGAAGAAGCCCCACTGCCACCCGGCATATGAGACGACAAGGCTGACAAAGATGAAGGACAGCCCTTCCCCGAAATTATGGCTGGCACTGAAGAAGCCATACCATGTCCCGCGGATATCAAGAGGAAACCAGCGCGACAGCGAGATGATTGCAGGAGGCGCCCCCATTGACTGGCTCCATCCATTAAGGCCCCACATGACAGCAAAGCACACAAGCATCACCATGCCGCTTATCCCGGCAGAGCTTCCTGCGGCACCAAGAACCCCCATGACGAAATTCGCGGCGGCGGACACGACAAGGCCCGTAGCCATGAATTTCTTGATATTGCAATGGTCGGCAATGAAGCCGTTGACGAATTTGCCGACAGCATATGTCCAGTATAGGCATGCCCCGATAAGCCCAAGCTGTCCTGCCGTCAGGAAACCGGAATCAATGATAGGCTGCTTCATCACATTGAGCGATGTACGGCAGACGTAATAGAGCGCATAGCCGAAAGTAGCAGCAATGAACGCCTGCATCCTCAGGCTCCGGTAACGTAGATTTACCTTTTCCGGATCCACTTTTTTGACAGACGGAGCACTGATCCTGTAGAAATCAAGAAATTTCCCCATGGCAGCCGCTGTCAGTCATGCAGACCTTTTGAACGGAGATATTCCAGGAGCTGCTCCGGACGGTCTGTCTGGATCATTGTGGCCCCGGTGGCGATCACCTGGTCATATATCATGGCCGGGTCTCCGCAGTCAAGGGCTGCATCATCGTCAAGATATCCGCACAGCGAGCCCCAGATTGTGTTTACCCACAGTTTCGAACCGCTGCGGACAATCCTGTCCATGGCATCTTTTACCTCCGGTGTCATCTTTTTCCAGCACACCTCGTATGCAAGCGGCACGGTCCCTGTCTCCATGTACTCATTGAAAAGATTCCTTCCCTGCTCTTTCTGTATATCTATGATAGGCATATACATCATGTTGCGTGGATGGGCAGCCATCTTGGACTCAACCTCACGGAGCGGCCTCTTTCCCTTTATGAGAATCTGGTCCGTAACGCCAAGCTCCTCCGTGATGTCAAGCACCATATCATAGAATTCATATCCCTGGTCAACATTCACGACGATCCTGTCTTTGCAGCATTCAAGTGCCTCACGCAATGTGCATATACGCATTGAATCTGTCACGACCCCATGTGCCCGCCTCAGGCGGAATCCGAGAAGCTCTCCATAGGTATAGTCACTTACACGGCCTTTCCCGTTTGTACAACGGTCAATGGTTGCATCATGGCTGAGGACCAGCACGCTGTCTTTTGTGAGCTTCAGGTCAAGCTCCATCACATCCGCCCCCATCCTTATGATGGACTCGATTGCCGGTACAGTATTCTCCGGATAATTGCGCCAATCCCCGCGGTGCACAACCACAACAACATTCTTTGAGTGCGGGTCGTGAATCTCCGCCACAATCTTTTCTGCCCTGCTGGCATACTGTCTTCCATTATGGCATCCGCTTTTGCTTCCGTCCTGGCATCCGTTCTGGCAGCAACCGGAAAATGCAAATACTGCAAATGCCACGGCAATCAATGTCTTTTTCATGTTCAGTTCCATAATCTGGTTATCGTCAAATATAGCTTCTTTTTATTATAAGACGTTCCAGGCAGGCTTTACCCCTAAGTGTTTTTTACTTTTTTGCACGTGGGAGGGTTAGCAGCAAGACATAACAGTCTGCCCCAAAATAAGGAAAGTGGCATGACGCAAGGGAAGAAAGGCCATATCACGAAAGACACATTGGCAACAGGGATAACAAGAAGAACATACATCAGAATAAGCACAGGAAGAGCAAGCTATGCCTCAAAAGCTATCTGCCAGAGCCGCCTTTGATACGGCTCTCCTCTACAGCAAGGGCGGCGAGACTGCCGGGCAACGCATCCTGCAGGGTGCACTGCATTCTGGAACCGGTACGTATCGCATGGCAGAAATCTTCCATGATTGCTATATCTGCCCCGGCATGAAGCGGACGGGAACAGACTTCACGATAGTCCTCCTCCCTGCAAGGTAATGGCAGATTGGCATCAATGGAGCAGCCTCCCGGGAGAGAAGCTTCTGTAAAATAAGGAGCACCGGAGACCGTTGAGCCTTGAGCCATAGAAGGTGATCCGCAGGCTGCCGAAGAGTCAGGAACCGGGCTGTCAGAATGCACAATGATACGTCCATTCATTGCTGTCAGGTATCCCTTTTCAAACCTGATGTGAGTTTCACGGCCGTCAGAATCGGAAATACCGTCAAGCACCATGTCTATCCTTACTCCATCAGGCAGAGTAAAGGACGCCTCCTGATAATCCATGACATCATTGTCACAATGGTATACACATCTTCCGTAGCGGCCATCCCTCAATTCACGGGCAATCACCTCCTCTTCATCAGCAGCTCCGGATATGGGGAAATTCCCTATCCATTCCCTTCTGCGCAGGTACAGGTCCACTGCGGAATATCTGCAATGGCGTTCTATAGGGCAGTCAATACATCTTGCAGCAGCCTCTGACGGTGCAGAAGACGGACAATAGCGTGACAGGCTTCCTGACGACAGGACTTCATATCCATATACGCCGGATGCGGCTCCTGAAGTGGAACCACCGGCATGGGGAACCTCGGGCGCAGGTGTCCCGGGCATGGCGGAAATGTCTGCCCCGCCAATATTGCGGGCATCTCCGGTCAGCCACAAAAGGAAATCCACATCGTGGCAGCATTTCGATATGAAAACAGGCGAGGATTCCTCTTCCCTTGACCAGTTTCCACGAACAAAGGTATGTGTCATCCGGTCTATCCCGACGACCTCCCTATGGCTTATCGAGACGATACGCCCCAGCTCTCCGCTGGCTGCAATCTCCTTTATCCTCCTGTAATATGGATGGTATCTCATGATATAGCACAGGCCCGCAACGACACCGGCCTGCTCTGCCTTCGAGACAAGTTCAATGCACTGTGATGACGTCCTGGCCATCGGCTTCTCCAGAAGAAGATGCATTCCCTTCTCCAGCACCTTGAGAGCAATACTGTAATGAGACTTGTCAGAGGTCGCGACAAGGACTGCATCAGCAGGGACATCAGAAGCAAGGAAATCATCTACAGACACAAAGTAGCGGCTATGATCCATTCCATACATTGACATGGCCTCTGCCAGCCTTAACGGATCTGTGTCCACAACGGCGCAAAGCTCGACCTCGTCAGGATGAGATTCGACATATTTGAGATATTTTCTTGTCCTGTTGCCAAAGCCTATGACACAAAGACGAATTCTGATGTCCGGTTTCACACTGCAAAGATAAATATTATATATGACTCAAGCCATCCACATTAACCCTTGCCTGCATGAAACTATTTTCTGACTATTTTCTCACACCTACAGACTATAGCATTTACTCCCTTGACTTTCAGTATGGTACTTCCCCTGCGGAAACTTACAGAAAAAGCCTTTGGATTTCCATAGATTACATTAAATCCTGCATATCCCTCAACAATAGCCTCAGCCGTCTCTGAACGTGGATTTATTATCACAAGATAATGCTCATCACCGTCAAAGCGGTCATACACCACAGGATATGACTGGCCATGCGGGGTGACCATCTTCCATCCAGCGGAATTACCAAGGGCAGGAATATTTCTGCGCAATGCTAGAAGCCCCCTCGTCCAGTTGAGAAGAGATTCCGGGTCATTTTTCTGAGCCTCAACATTCGGGCGATCCGGCGACGGGTCTACCGGCAGATACAGGCCGTCTGGAGAGCATGAGGAAAAGCCGGCATTGGCTTCCGGACTCCACTGCATCGGTGTCCTCTGGGCTGAACGGTCACGGCTTCCCTCAATCATCTTCACTCCATCCATTGAACGCATCCCGATCTCCTCACCATAATAAAGAATCGGCACCCAAGGCATTGTCAGGAAGAAAGCCATGGATGTTTTAAGTTCATCTGTACCGGACCGCTGATTCCTGTTCATTCGCCATGTATCATGGCTTGATGTCGGCATACACGGGAATCCTTGTCCCCTTGTAGCCTCGTATATCTTTTCAAACGGGATAGAAAAAGAGCTGAAATCCCCTTTTCCCGCCTTGTCAAACCAGCAGTCCTTTGGAGGATATTCCCCAGTTTCCGGGTCCGGGTCACGCAATGTATTGTGCATCAAGTCGCGATACATTGTCTTTCCCATTCCGTTATGACGTATTATGTCAATATCGAATCCGCATGATATCGACTCTATCGGGCTTGACCATTCCGACAAGAATATTGTCTCGGGATAATTCTCCTGCTGCCATTGAAAAATTTCACTCCACAGTTTCCGTACACCATGGAACTCGCTGTCGTCTCCTTTCACCAGGGACCATGCAAGGTCACACCGGAATCCGTCAACACCTTTATCAAACCAGAATGAAATTATGTTCTTTATCTCCTGGCGCACTGCTCTAGGGCCAGGAGCATCATAGGAATGCTCCCAGCTGCGGGAAGGGTCAGGACTGTAATATCCATAGTTGAGGGCCGGCTGTATATCATAATAATTCATCAGATAAAATCCGTCACGTGAATAGCTGTTGTCAACCCATCCTCCCCTGTCTGGCTCAGGCGGGACAATCCCCTTGCCATCCGTCCAGATATAATAGTCAGAGTAATGGCCGTTCCTGTCTCCTTCCGCTGACTCCCTGAACCACGGATGCTTATCCGATGTATGTCCTGCGACAAGATCCAGGCACACTTTCATTCCTTTGGAATGTGCATCATCGACAAGCCTCACAAGGTCGGAGTTTGTTCCAAAACGGGGGTCTATACGATAGAAGTCCGTAATGTCATATCCACCGTCTTCAAATTCGCTGCAGAACACAGGAGAAATCCATATTGTGTTGAATCCAAGCCACTTCACATAGTCCAGGCGTGAACGTATCCCTTCAAGGTCACCATATCCGTCCCCATTGCTGTCCATAAATGATGACGGATAGATGTGATATATGGAAGCTGTATCAAGCCAGCCAGGATATGTCTGAGATGGAAAATCCACAGAAGCCACGCTATCGTCAAGCCTGAACGTGCAGGCTATTGGATAATGGTCTGAAATATATTTGACTCCATTATACTCAGCCCGGACCACCTCATATCTGACCGGGGAGGCATTGCGATGGAATATATAGTCAAGCCATCTGCCCGGAACATCTCCATATCCGTTGAATGTGAATCCGCGGTCAGTAACAAGAGCTGTCTCTGCTGCGGATTTCATCCACTCGAAACAAGGGTCAATCAAATGGCCGTCATCGCCATTCCTCTGGACGTTCATGTCCCCCACAAGAAAGACAGGGACCCCCTCGCGGCATATGCTCTTTATCATCTCCACATTGAGGGCGGCACCATTCTGCTTTGCTTCCGTGTCCTTATGGTCCAGATGAGTATCAAACAGGTAGAATCTCTTTCCTGTCACCCTGTCGCACAACAGAACCCAGCTCGTGCTCCGGTAATGGTTTGAATTCCAGCCCTTAGAAGGCACTGACGGGGTTTCACTGAGGAAAAAGCGCCCCTTGTCAATGAGCCTATATCCGGAACTGCGCCACATGATGACCATAGAATAGTCATTGCCGGTTTCTGATATATTTTCCTCCTCGTCCGGCACATAGAATTCATATTCCGGCAACGAATGCCTCAGCCAGCGCACAGATTCCTCACGCTGCTCCTGTATCCCGATGACATCCGGCATTACATCCCTCACCATAGAGACAACAGCATCCCTACGCACCTGCCATGACCGCTCACCCTCATCCTTCGGGGTGATGAAACGGATATTGAACGATAGCACCTTCACTTCCTCCGCAGAGGCCACAGAGATGCCAAGGCAAATGCACGAAGCCACTGCTAGGCCCTTGCAAAATCTCTTTATCATATCAGTATTCAATTTATCCACAGGCTATATCTTCCTGATCAGCATTTCAAATTCATCCTTTGGACAGACAGCAGAGTTGCGCATCTTAGTACGATAAGTGTACACGGTAGGAGGGGCGCACTTAAGGAAAGAGGCTATCTTTCCGCTCTCCGTTATGCCTATGCGTATTGCTGCAAGAATCCTCAGTTCAGTCGGAAGCACATTCCCTTTCGGATGCGGGAAACGGGCCTCGTCTTTCAGCAGGGCATTTATCTTCTCCACAAAATCAGGGAATATCCCCAGGAAAGTCTCATCGAAAATCTTGTAGTAATTATCATACTCCTTATACATCGGCACAGGAGAGCGAAGCATCTTCATGGCTTCCTCGCTTCCATTTGCACGTGCCACGGAACGCATTTCATGCCGGAATTCATCCAGGCGTTCAAGATACTTCAGAGAGAGTTCCATATAGCGTATGACATAACTGTCCTTTATCTTATTGGCATCTGCAAGCCTCATGTTGGCATCTTTAAGTTCCGCATTGATACGGCTGACCTTTTCATGTGCTTCACGCAGACGCGACCTCTGCCTCAGCACATATAACAGAAGCCCGAAAATGACAACGGAAAAGACAGACAGGCACACCACCATTACCGTGAGATAAAGCGTCATGACACGGGTCTTCTCCTGCTCTGCCTTTGTTATGACAAGGTAAGCCTTTCCTGAATTGAAATAGCGTGAGGAGAATTTACCGTCAAAGGCATCGGCCAGATTGCGTTCTATATAGCGGTTGGCAAGCGCGTACATTTTCCGGTCGTATAAGATCAATGCAAGCTCATACAGGGACAGATAGTCCCTGCTTGAAGACATTATGTCATTCTCTGCAGACTTTACGAGCCACTCAATACGTTCCGCATCCATGTTCTTCATGCCATACAGGACGGCAATATTATAAGCTGTTGACGCCCTGTCGTTCGCCTTGCCCTCCTCAGGAAATATTGCAAGAAACATAGCAAGCGCCTTGTCTATTTCACCGTTCTCCCTGCAATACTGAGCCTCTATCTTCATGTTATAGAATGGAGAATCATCACGTTTGACAGAAAGATACTCTTTCCGGAGAGCCTGAAGGGAATCCCTGACACCAGGAGAGGCGTCATCCTTGTAAAGCTGGTAATACATTGAAATGCCAGCAGAGAGATATGCTGTATACATATCATTATCGGGTATGCTGTCCCTTTCTATAGACGCCCATCTGTCAAGTCCGGTACGGTCATTGAGGCGGACTACCTGCAAAAGCATATTGCACAGGCTGGTCCGGAAACGCTGCCTGTCTGTAGAAGCGAAACGCTCCATCTGCCCGAGCCATATATATGTAGAGTCCAGGCTATTATGATAGCATTTATTATACATCCCGTATGCAGAGTTCCATTTCAGGGAATCTGTTTCTGCCTCATCGAACCCGGAACGCAACATCTTCAGCTCATTTTCATACTCCAGATGATATTTATCGGTATTCTGGATCACCCTGTCAAGGCCAGACAAGGTTTTGCCTATTTCATCCTTACTGCATGACAAGGCCAGCAGCATGATTATAACAAGATGGATAAATTTACTATGCATTGCCAAAATCAGAAAAGTGAAGATTCCCAGCTCCCTGGGGTCATCCTCTGCCCATTCCTCAGATTTCCAGCCTGGTCGATACCATATGGATTGCTTTCTATACTTCTGAGCCATTCATCAAAATCAGGTGCTGCCGCTGCCACTTTCTGTTCAAGGACAGCCTGTTCCGCAAGTGGTGCCACCAGAGAGGCATCTACATTCAGGGTCCATGTGTAATATCCTTCCACTGCATTCCATTCCAGATTGATATCTTCATGCCCCACTCTGATATCATTCCCGTCAAGAGGGGACCAATAGGTGTTTCCCGCCTCCATGATATTGCAATATCCATCTCTTCCGCCAGAATAATGAAGATTTATGGCGGCAAATGTATTGCCGCTGTTCACAAACAGGTTATTGTACACATGGAAATCCTTTGAGTATGAAGATGCACTGTTCTTGTTGTACTTTATAAGCCCAACAGCAGAATCACAGACAGATGTGCTGCTTACAAGCACATTCGCGGACAATGGCGTTATGACAGGAAGACCGGCATAGCTGGCATATACGGATGACGACTTGGTTACTGTTGAATTGTGCATGCGCAGCGTCGGGAATTTTCCCGTCGCCAGATCATCAAGGGTCATGGAGCGCCCATACCACTGGGATTCACTCTTTGACTGTATTGAGTGGGCTTCATGAAAAGAACATCTGTTGACAAAGCACGAGGCACCTGTATTGATCTGAAGGTCTCCGGAACTATGCGCCTTGTTTCCCTTAAATATGCATCTGTCCAGATATGCCCTTGAGGTTTCCCCGGCCATCATCAGGCCTCCTCCTGAATAGCTATAATTCCATACGTCTGTCCCTTTCCCCGCCTCATTGCCGTCAAAAAGGCATCCGTTGAAGTGCACATCTCCACTTGCTATATAGACGGCACCGCCTCCATATGCAGCTGAACAATCCTTGAATGTACATCCATTAAATGTGACTGACGATCCGGTATTGCACGACACGGCGCCGCCTGTCCCGGCAGAAGTTCCTGCATAGAAAAAGACGCCATCAAATGTAAGGTCACATGCAGTGGAATCAATCTGGCATATAGCTCCTGACGTCACAGTAAAGCGGGTCTCGTTCGCTGACGGGTCTCGTTCTCCAGGCTCTGTCCCGGCAGAATCCCCAGGATATCCAGCCATGATGACAATCCCTTCAGCCGCAGTAGAGCGTATGACAACAGGAAGACCTTCCCTGTTGAGGTTGTACACACCGGCTGCCACATGTATTGTCTTTCCTGCATTGCGCCATCCGAGAGTTACTCCATCCATCATTACGTTCTCCGCAACATTTGCATTCAGAAGAGACCTGAGAAGTTCCTCTCCACCGGCATTGTCCCAGCAAGACCCGTCACCTGCGCCTCCTGCCTTTATAAAATAATCCCCCATATTGATATATGTCTCAGGACAGCCAAGACGATACAGACTTGAATCATCAGCGACAAGAGGAGTTGTAGACAGGACCCCAGGAAGCGGGTCGTCGCCAACAAGATACCTCATCCCAATTCCAGCCGCAAGCACGGCATCCTTGAGCACCGAAACATAATATGTGCCCTTGCCGGAGACCTGCACAGAAATCTCCGTGGACATCTCTCCTGAATACTCGACATCCGATATTTTACCGGACTCATCGAACACCAGAGTCTCCTTTCCTGCTACAGGTGCCCCGTCATTGCTGCGAAGAATGACCATAGTAATGTCATCACGAAGCACATCAAAGCTGAATATTCCAGAGGCATTGCAGAAATTGAACTCGCGCTCCTGTACTGAAGTGATGGCCGCCATGACATTAGCAGATGCAAATGAGCCATCCTGCTCCGCAGGGATGTCGACTGTAACCCTGCTGCCATCCGAAGACGCATCCAGCAGAGGATATACTGCAATATATGTATCGGATTCACCAACCTCTGCACTTATTCCTCCCTCTGAATCAACATCCGCCTCCACAGAGCCACCGTCCCACAGGATCATCACGGAATCACCCTCTCCCCATGACACCATCCGGTATCCATCCTCCTGCGAGATGACAGTCTTCGTCTCCGCCACGGGAAGATTCGCCTTAAAGCACAAGCTGACCAATGTCTCTTCTCCCTGGCCAGCAGTCACGTTGTCTGAAGCCTCCTTTGCACATCCTGCCATCAGCACAGCAGCAAGTGCGATATAGTAAAATCTGTTCATAATAATCTTTATTTCCATTCGTAATCAGAATCATCATAGCCCGGAAGACCGGAATCATAATTAACAACAGTCACACGGCATGAAGCGGTGAAGCCTCCCTCCTCTGTTGTCACTGTAATGAATGTAACCCCGGCTTTCAGGCCGGCAGTCACACGCCCGTAGCTGTCAACGGATGCAATCTCCGGATTTGCTGTACTCCAAATGACTTTCTTATTCCCTGCTGCATTCGGAGTGACTGTCGGTATCAGGTCATACCAGCGCCCCGTCACAATCCTCACCGAAGATGTACTAAGCGAGACTCCTGTCACAGGCAAATCCCCTTTCTTGACTGTAACACGGCACTCTGCTGTATATCCTCCATCCTCTGAGACAGCAGTAATTACAGCTGAGCCTACAGCGACTGCAGACACGATGCCTCTGTCGGAAACCTGGATAATATCTGTGTCGGAAGACCTCCATGACAAGTTCTGGTTATCCGCATCCGCAGGACTGAAGACGACAGGAATCTGAAGAAAATCCCCGACATACATCTCAGCAGACGTCATGTCAAACGAGATTCCCTTGACACGCGAGATGACGGTTACATCACATGAAGCCGTAATGCCGTTTGCAACAGTCGTCGCGAGGACTGTACATGTGCCCCTTGAGACACCTTTGACATTTCCGTCTCCGTCAACAGAAGCGATTCTCGGGTCTGTAGATGTCCATATGAGATCTGAACGCGTGAACTCACCTACTGGATAGACTGTAGCTATGACTGCCATTGTCTCACCGGCATCAATCGTCATCTCCACAGGACTGAGAACAAGATTTACAGGCAAAGTCATTACCTTCACCTCGCATTCCGCCGTATAGCCCCCGTCTTCTGTTGTCACAGATATTATTGATGAGCCGGTCACAAGGGCCGTCACGACACCGTCTTCACTGACGACGGCAACAGACTCGTCAGAAGACGCCCATAGCAGCCCCTGGTTCCTTGCATCACCTGGAGAGACAGAAGCCACCAGGACTCCTGATTCCCCTGGGGATAAATACAGGACATCCTTGTCAATAGACACGCCGTCCACTGCGGAGAATACAGTCACATGACATCCCCTGCTGAGTGCATTGAAAGAAGCAAGGATGTACGTCTCGCCTGCAGAAACAGCCGTAACCACACCATTTTCGACAGATGCCACAGACGGGTCAAGGGAACTCCAGGAGATATCCTGCGCATCAGCGTCTGAAAGTCCACCGGCTACCAGGGATACAGTCTGGCCCTGGGCCAGTGTAACCTCTGTAATGTTGAGCTGAATCTCAACCGGCAAGTCCTCCCCTGTACAAGAAAGGATAATCCCGGCCAGAAAAGCCGCAGTCACCGGAATCAATGGTTTTATTGTCTTTTTCATTCTATTATGTTATTTCTGATTTATCACTATCTCTGCTTCATCCCCATTGTCACATGAGACCTTCAGCGTTGCCGAACGCTCTTCCCCATCCATGTTTCCAGTATACCAGAAACGGATATTCTTTATCCCGCTACCGGAAACAAGGTCAATGAATGCCCAGTTTACATCCTCCAGGATGGAGACGGTCCATTCCCCAGAGTAGCAGACCGGGATCAGAAGCCTGCCAGCCTCGTTCCCGATATTATAGACGAGCGGCATATGGCAGTAAGTATTGCCGTCAGGACCAATGTAGTAAAGGCTGTCATAATGATAGTCATATGTCTTTGTGCATCCCGCCGCCAGCAGAAGGACGGAAAATGGCACAAGCACTGCCTTCCTCATGTAATCAAAGATTTTCATATTCTGTTTCATGATTTTGTCTGTCATTGCTATTCCGCAGGGTTCTTGTATTCTGGATTGTCAAGGATATATCCAGTAAGTGCACATTCAGTGTCCGGGATAGGGTAGTACTGATGGAACGGCTGTATATAGTTCTTGATCGTAGAGCCGGACGGCTGATGGGCCATGACTTCCTCATACCATATCCCCCATCTCACAAGGTCATATCTCCTATGGTATTCCCCTCCAAGTTCACGTGCCCTCTCGTCACGGACAAGCTGCATGATAGATGCTTCATCTGCATACATAGAGGTACTGTACGTGTCAACCCCGGCACGCCTCCGCGGATAGTTCAGATACTCCAGGGCCTTTGCATATTCGCCCCTCATGCAATAGCACTCCGCCAGCATCTGCACTGCATCTGCATAGCGAAATATCTTATAGTTGTTTGAATCATAGTTTGCCGTTCTGCCCGGTATCCAGAATTTAGGTCCGCCATAGGCATATCCGTATTTAGCTACACTATTGAACGTCTCGCCATTATCAAGATTGCCAAAACCAAGAACATAGAGGCAGCGTCTGTCGAATTTCTCTCCACGCACCATCCCCGTCCTGAGAGCCTCTGTGTCTATCTTGACTGAATAGCGTCCAAGAGAGGCGTCATAAGTTCCGTATGTCAATGGGACTGGACGGAAAATCGAAGTCGTATATGATGCGCTTGTGCTTTCTTCCATGCTGGTCCCTGTCTTAGGGCGGAATGCTGCAAAATGATATGTGGTATGGGCGCAGGAATGTGAAGAAAGCTCTGTCCCCCACTGCGGCATAGACACCCCGTCAAGACTTCCGTCAGACGATATTGCCGGATACATGTTAGTACACCCTGTCCCAGCCATCTGTATCCCGTCCGAGAGCCATTCATGCTGTATCTCGAATATGCTCTCGTCAGTATTCTTTTTCCACCAGACCGTATCATCCAGGGGATATCGTTCCTCTGTCAACGGGCCATACAGTTCTTCAAGCAGCAGGAGCGGCTCTATCGCCAAGGTCCATTCCTTGTTCCACATTGCAAATTTTGCCATCAGCATCAGCCCGAGAGCATATCCGGCCCTATTTCCCTTCACCTCACTTGTTCGCGCCTTCAGACCGTTTTCTTCCGTGAAATATGGTATTGCATTCTCTTTAAGGTCTTCATAGAGGCTATGCCTTATGATGTCGGCATCAGTACGTGGTAACTGGCGTATCATCTCCAATGTAGCCATATCCTTGACCATGCATGTATAATACGGGACACCATTGAACGTGTTGGTCAAATAATAATAGAAGAATGCCCTCAGCACCCTGGCCTCTGCCTGGAGCGCCATCTTATTGCCCTCATCGATTTCGGATGCAAGAATGCATTCTATACACTCATTGCATCTCATTACACCATTATAGCATCTTTTCCAGATTGTCGTGCCCTGCCCCGGACGGGCTGGGGAAATAGAGCTGATTGCATCAACTACCGATGTGGACTGAAGCCACAGGTCGGACGCAATCTCCATCATCATGGCTGACGAGCTGTTGAAGATCACCCGGGCATCATAGTAGCATGACTTCACGACAGACTCCGCCTGGAATACATTCTGATAGGAGCTTTCACGGTTCGCGAATGAGTTGCGGTCCTCCTTTATGGAACATCCGGCAAGAAGCACGGCTGCCAGCAGCAATATCTTTTTCATATACATAATCATTTAGAATTTAATCTGGGCACTCAGGACTACTTTCCGTGACGTCGGATAGGAATTCTTGTCCACACGCCTTAGAGTAGAGTCACCGCTTTCTGTTGACACGTCAGGGTCAAACCCAGGATATCTTGACCATAGCCAGAGATTGTTTCCTGTAATCCCGAGTGTAATGCTCCGGCAGAACTTCTTCATGCGGAAAGTATACTGGAGGGTAATGTCTTTCAGACGCACATATGAAGCATCATACACAAAGTTCGATGCAGGAAGCATTATGTCCATTGTTCCTGCCCTCGGGATGTCGGACCAGCAATTCTCCGGTGTCCAGCAGTCCAGCATATATCTGTACTGGTTCGTATATTGTCCTCCTCCCATATAAAGTTCGGAATAATTGTAGATAGCTCCCCCGACAGAATATGCCAAATATACGGAAAGCCTGAAATCACCTATGGTGAAATTATTCTGGAAACCTCCGTAGACCACAGGATCCGCATTGCCGAGATACACCAGGTCGTTGACAGTAAGGGCCCCATCATGGTCCTGGTCCACATAGCGTGGCACTCCTAGACAGTTGGAGGCAGAATAGGTCTGCCTGTAAACATATTGCATAGATGACTGGTTCTCAAGGAATTCATCGACATTATGGACAGTTCCTCCGTACACGAATCCCCATAGCGAGTTAAGAGGATAGCCGGACCTGTAGCCATACATCATGAACCCGAGAGCACCAGGAGAAGTGACAGACGACACATAAGACTCGTGACCGATATCATCTACCATCTGCCTGTTATGCGAGACTGTAAGCGCTGTCGTCCATCCAAACCTGCGCGTCTCAACATTGCGCGTCTCGATGGAAAGCTCAATCCCCCTGTTAGATGTCCTGCCAAGATTCTTGAATACACTTGAATATCCTGTTGACTGGACAGTAGAGACAGACAGGAGAAGGTCCCTTGTGGATGACATATAGGCTTCAAGCTCGACATTTATCCTTCCCTTGAGAAAAGAAGCCTCAAGTGCAGCATTATAGCTTGTTGTCTTCTCCCATGTAAGTCCAGGGTTCGCAAGCCGCGACGGATAATAGACGACACCGACGGCATTGTCAAATATATACGAATCAGTAGTTGAGGAATATGCCTGGAGCGAACGGTATGACGCAATGGCATCGTTCCCTGTCTGGCCGGCACTAAGCCTGAAGGCAAGATCACCGATCCAGTCTACCGATCTCATGAAAGGTTCATTCCCTATGTTCCACTTGAAGGCGGCAGAAGGGAAGAAGCCCCATTTATTATTCTCAGCAAAGTTTGAAGAGCCATCGGCACGTACTGTCGCCGTCAGGTAATAGCGGTTACGGTAATTGTAGTTGAACCTGCCGAAAAACGACTCCCTGGTTATCATCGTAAGCCCGGAGCCTACAGTATAATTCTCCTTGCTCGACACTCCGTTGAGGTTATTCCACTTCAGTTCATCCATGATCAGCCCGTCTGCCCTGACTGAGGTATTCATGCTTTTTGTCCGGGATGCAGAGAAACCGGCCATCACCTCTATATTATGGCGTCTGTTCACATTTGTCTTGTACGTCACTGTGTTTTCCGATGAAAGCAGATAGCTTTCCGACTCATATTTATATGCTTCTGTACCTTCTTCATCACGGCGTTTAGGAAGAGCGTTCGGCCAGACATGATATGTATGCCCCTGTGTAAAGCGTGCAGTGTTCTGGCTCTTCAATGTCAGCCCTTTCACAGGCTTAACTGTCAATTCAATCTGGTTTGTATTTGAATATGATGTCTTGTAATACTCCTCATACGCTATTGAAGCCACCGGGGTATT
The DNA here is from genome assembly GCA_947179325.1 of uncultured Bacteroidales bacterium. Taxonomy (GTDB): domain Bacteria; phylum Bacteroidota; class Bacteroidia; order Bacteroidales; family UBA932; genus Cryptobacteroides. The sequence goes on from CAMXAU010000028.1 coordinate 30,435, forward strand.
GATCAGTGCCCCATTGTCAACAAGAGGGTTCGATGTATCCATAGGACCTATGATAGGGGCCAGGTATATTGCCCCGTTTGAATAGCCGCTTCCGCTGAAGACGGCCTTGCTCAAGTCTGTCTTGCGATAGCCTGTGGATGTCTTTAATGCCACTGATAGCCAGCTGCTGAAATCCCTTGAGAAATTAAGGCGTCCTGTCACCCTCTGCGACCCTGTATCCTGCACAATGCCATCCATGTCCGTGTATGACAGGGAGGCGTACCAGTTCTGGTTCCTGGTTCTGCTGCCTGCGCTGACATAATAGTTCCAGTATGGGGCGATCCTGGTAATCTCATCAATCCAGTCTGTGTCATCCGGATAGTCCGCCGGATCATATTTAGGTATGTATGAGCCAGCCGGGGCATAGCCTCTTTTATAGTTGTTCCTGTATGCAATGAACTCCTCGGCATTCATAATGTCAAGTTTCTTCGATATCCATGAGACACCGGCCTCGGCCTTGGCTGTTATATTCACATTGCCTGATGTACCCTTTTTTGTCGTTACAATTATCACCCCGTTGGCACCGCGTGAACCATATATTGCAGTTGAGGATGCATCCTTAAGGACAGATATGCTCTCTATATCCGATGAATTAATGTCCGCAAGGTCATCGACGGCATCCATGACTCCGTCAACCACAATGAGCGGTTCATTTGAAGCTGTTATGGAACGGGCTCCCCTGATACGGATGGATGTTGCCGCCCCCGGCTCGCCTGTCGTGTTCATGATATCCACTCCGGCAATCCTGCCCTGCATCGCCTGGTCGACAGAAAGCACAGGCGAATCCACCACATCTGCCATCTTGACCGTAGCCACAGAACCTGTCAGATCCTCTTTCCGGGCAGTTCCGTATCCGATTACAACGACTTCCTCAAGAAGATTGTCATCGGCAAGCAGAATTACATTGATCTCACTTCTCCCGTCTATGCTGACATTCTGCGTAACATATGAAACACTTGAAAAGACAAGAACCTTGTCCGATGCCGAGATTTCCACAATGTAATTTCCATCAATATCAGTCACAGTGCCCCTCTTGCCGTCCACAGAGACAACCCCTGCCCCGACAAGAGGCTCTCCGCCAATTCCGGTTACCTTTCCAGTTATCCGTCTTGGCGCTTCCTGGCCATAGGCAAATGCGCCACAGACTGCCAGCAAAGCCATCAGGCAAATCTTTATCCGCAATAGCCTTTTCATGCTATCGAAGTTTTTCTTGTTCGATTCCATAAATTATTGTTCTAAAATATAAGTCTGGAGTGAGAATGTCTTTGGCCTTGCCATTGTACGCCTGCTGACATTCCCGTACTCATCCGTCACTGTGATTATAACCGATGAATTCCGCGATGTCGCCTTTGCCTTGAAAAGGGTAAGGCATGGAGCGGGCCTTGTCGTTGACAGACCGTCACAATACATAAGCATATATAGCGGGTCATACGAAGAGAACTGCGTCACTTCCAGCGGAACGCCATTCTCCGTAACCGATACAGTCCAGCCCTCTTTATAGTCCCATACATTCAGATATATCCAGTTGTCCGTATTCACGCCATAGTAATCCTTTGTATAGGCAGCGTCATATGGAAGGTTCATCTCATTCCTGTCATATGCCCTGAAAAAGTAGTCTTCACTTTTGCCGATGGCCTTATAGACAGAACTTATCTCCTTCCCGTCAACTCTCACTACACGGTATCCTCCAGGTGTCCCGTCGACGCACAAGTCCAGCCCACGCACCGCACAGGTCCAGAAATTGCCGCACACCGCACCTGTATTCCACTCCGTCACAGTCATGTCACCCAGTTTCTTGACATTGGAATATAAAGTATGCGTATGTGCACTCAGAAACAGCACCTTGTCAAACCTGGCAAACGGGGCGACGATTTCGCTTACTGTACTGTTGACCGAACTGGATGATGACGTGTAGCTTGTTCCGGAAGCGTTATAGAGCGGAATATGTATCGACACAATAACAGGTGTTGAACTGTCTACGTAGGAAAGGTCTTTACGCAGCCACTCCATGTCAACCTCGGAGACTCCACGCCAGCATCCTCTGCTATCCACATCCGAAATCCCTCCTGTATTGACAGTAATCACGTCATCAAGAGACACATAATGGATATCACCGATGTTGCAGGACCAGCATGTAGGGCCAAGATATCTTCTATACTCCGACATGCATTTCCAGTCCTCTCCTGTAGAAAGGAATTCCGTCTTTGAGTCATACTGCATATCGTTGTCATGGTTTCCGACCGTGCTGAAGACAGTAATCCCTGTAATCCTGCTGAGATCAGCCAGATACCGGACAATCCCGAAGTTATTCCGGTACCAGTACATGTCCCACGTCATGTCTCCCATTGTTATGCCGTACACAGGCCCTGTAACGGCATCCGGAGAAATACAGTTCAATTCAGTGACAAGCAGGGACACAAACTGGGATGACGCAGGGCTGCTGTAGAGATGGATGTCTCCAAGCGCCATCATCGTATGTCTTTGCTGCTCTTCACGTACCAATGAGAAATCCACCCGTTCCGCTTCCGATGCGCCTTTAGCCAGACGTTTCCAGAAAGACGGGACCGGACTGAGCGTCTTCGGCATCCTGTAACCTCCCGGAATCGAGATGAATACCAATCCATTCTTCTTTGCAGAGGCGAGCATATATACTCCACGCGAATCGGTTGCTGTTACATCCACGCCATCGGAAACAACCACGCCCTCTACAGGAGTGTCTCCACAAAGGACCTTTCCATATATGGTGGTACCCGGAGAGACCACGATGCCATCCTCCCTTACTGCATTACCGGTAGTTATATCATGCCGGCACCCTGTAAAGAAGGCGCAAAGGCAGGCAACAGATATGAGCAATTCCCTATACATCCTATTCCAGCATAAGCTCTGCAACAATCGGGAAATGGTCAGAAGGATCATGCATCACCCCGTTAAGGGCAGGAAACTTCCGCCTGTCAATATCAAAGGACAGCGGAACAAAGCCATTTCTATAAAAGATATGGTCCGGAATCCAGGAGCCGCTGCCTGTTTCATCCTTTTTCGGCTGCGTACCTCCGGAAAGAACATTTTCCGTCAGCATTGACAGTCCTTTAAGTGCAAGATATGCATCTTCATATCCGGCAGAAATGATTTCCCCTATTGATTCCGTGTCATATCCTGCATTGAAATCACCGGCTATTACCGATGGCATTCCCTCCGGGACAAGCTCTGTGACATATTCCATAAGTCTCTTTGCTGTATACAGGTTACGCCCGTCAGTTATACCTTTCCCCTGGAGTGTAAGATGCGCATTGAAGAACCAGAATACCTTTTTTGTCCTCTTGTCCTTTAATTTCACCCATACAACCGGTCTGGCAGTCTCTTTAGGGGCATCTTCTGCGTATTTTGGAGCATCAAAGACACCACCAAGCCAGAATATGCCGTCATCAACAAGCGAGAAACGGTTCTTCTTGAAACCTATGGCATTATCATATGCGATGGTGCCCTTTGCAGTATTCGGATACAGGACCCAGACATATCTGTCATCCTTGCTGCGCCCGTCCGCAACCAGGCTCCGTATGTCGCATTTGCCCTTCACACCCCATGTCGAATCCCCAACTTCCTGGAAAGCGATGATGTCGCAATCTATAGAATTTACCATAGCAGCCACGGATCCGGCGCAATTGCTCCAATATCTGTCAGATGCTATTGTCCCGGACTTTATCTGCTTTGCCCTTGAAGATGGTGTGCATATATTGTATGAACCTACCTTAATGATAATCCTGTCCGCTTCCTCTTCCATCATGAGATCAACGGCAAAGGAAAACATCAGGCTTATCAACGGGAAAATCAAAAAACTTTTCATAGAATCATGTGGTTAATTTCCGGCAAAGGCACCGGCTGAAAATCAGCTGAGACAAAATTAGGACTCTGGTTTTTTCCGGCCAATACCACACTTCTATAATATAGATGCGCACTAAGGTTAAAAAACACACAAAAATGCCTTCCAGACATACTGAAAGGCATTTTTCATATTTTATATGACTCCAATTATATTGCTCTTTATATAGAATCCGGACCTGCATGGATTACTCTGCAAACCAGAATGCAGAACAAACAAGGTCCCCATCACGTGATGACGGCCCGACCATGACGCAGAATTCACCCGGCTCGACAACATGCTTCATGTCAATGCCGCAGAATGCAAGTTTCTCTGGTGTTATCTTCATTTCCACACATTGGCTTTCACCTGGTTCAAGGTTAATACGGGCAAAGTCCTTAAGCTCCTTGACTGGCCTCTCAACACTCGAGACCTTGTCGCGGATATACATCTGTACTATCTCCTCCCCGGCAATGTCCCCCTTGTTTGAAACCGTGACAGACACTGTGATCTCCCCGCCAGGCCCAAGTGTATCTGAGCTGAGTGAAAGCCCAGAGTATTCAAATTCCGTATAGGACAGCCCATAGCCGAAATGCCAAAGAGGCTCAGATGAGGAAACCCTATATGGATGGTAATAATGCGTAGGCTTGTGGTTATAATATGAATGGATCTGGCCGACGCTGCGCGGGAAAGTCATGGGAATCTTTGCAGAAGGGTTGACATCCCCGAAAAGGATTTCCGCGACAGCCTGCCCGCCATACATTCCCGGCTCCCACGACTCGATTATGGCAGGGATATTCTCAGACTCCCATTCTATTCCCAGAGGACGTCCGGAAACGAGCACAAGGACTATCGGCTTCCCAGAAGCGGCAATCCTGCGTATAAGTTCACCCTGTCTTCCCGGAAGGTATATGTCTGACCGGTCTGCATTCTCCCCGGATGTCTTCATGTTACTGTCCATCCCCCTGAACATATAGTCACCGGCAACAATCACGCACAAATCGCACAATACCGCCTCATTCTCTGCCTTTACGATATTCCCTTCTGTCATTTCGGTCGGGAAACGTCCTTGATCCACAAACACATAGTCATTGTCCGGAGCAATCATCTCCAGTCCCTCACGGATTGTAACATAATTGTCTGGATGCTGCCATGAGACCCAGTCCCCCATCATGTTGATATCATCTGAATTGATTCCTGTCACAAGAATCCTTTTGCGGGACTTCTTGTCAAGCGGAAGAAGCGCATCCTTATTTTTCAAAAGCACAATCGACTTCCTGGCTGCTTCCAGGGCTGTCTCCCGGTGTTCCCGGCAAAGCTGTACCTGAGCCGCTGACTCCGGCTCTGCATAAGGGTTCTCAAAAAGCCCGAGACGGAACTTCACAGACAATATACGCCTTACAGATTCATCTATCCTTGACTCCTGGATGACACCATCCCGTACAAGCTCGCATACGAGGCGATTCCATTCCGGTCCATGCATGTGCATATCTATACCTGCCTCTATACCCTGGCGGAAAGCATCCTTGTTGTCAATGGCAGTAAAATGCACCTTTGCAAGTTTTTCAAGATCATTCCAGTCACTTACGACAAATCCCCTGAATCCCCATTCTCCACGCAATATATCCGTCAGAAGCCAGCTGTTGCTATGGCACGGCACCCCTCCAAGGTCATTATGTGACGGCATAAGGGACATCGCCCCTGCACTTATGCATTCAATATACGGGGGAAAGAATATATCCCTTAATGTACGTTCACTTATTTCCGCCGGCGCACTATTGGTTCCGTTAACCGGCTCACTGCCTCCTGTAAAATGCTTTATGCAGGCAAGGACATCCTCATCAGAATCAAGATTACCCTGATAGCCGCGCACTGTTTCCGCCCCCATCCTTGCTACAAGATACGGGTCCTCTCCAAAAGTCTCTCCGCAGCGTCCCCAACGCGCATCACGTGCAATCTCAATATTCGGATTGAATGTCCAGTGCATATTCATTGCACGCATCTCAGCCGCGGTCTGACGTGCAATCCGGCACGCCAGTCCCGGATCAAACGATGAAGCAACACCTATATTGGACGGGTATACTGTATTCCCCGGACAATAGGCATTTCCATGAATAGCGTCAATCCCGAACAGCAGAGGGATCCCGAGACGGCTTTCCATTGCCATGCTCTGGAGCATGTTTGCCTCGTCAAGTGTCTGGACATGGAGAAACGATCCCACGGCCCCAGAACGCACCATTGCCTTTATTGAATCCATGGAACAGCCAGGATAATATGCGAATTCATCCCCTTGCATCATCTGATGCTGTGAAAGTCTCTTAGCCTTTGTCTGCTCCATCATTTCAAGCCCGACAAACTGGTTCATTTGGCCGACCTTCTCCTCCAGGGTCATCTGCCTGAGCAGATTCTCAACACGCATTTCAACGGGCACATCTGTACGGCGGTATATATTATCATCTGCCTTCAGCTCTCTGTATCCAAAAGAGACGGCAGCTCCCGTGAAAGGGAGACATGCTGCAACAGCGGCAAATACGGCTTTAGTAAAAAGGACGCGCTTTTTCATCTGCATCAGGTTTTTCTTTTTCCAAAGATATATCTTTAAAGGACATATATAAAGGGCAGCCCTTGAAAATATAGGTACATTACCAGGACCGGGACACAACAGGACAGCAAGACAGGCGTACTGAAAGGCACATATATGCTTTCCAATACGCCTGCCGTCAAGAAAAATATAGATTTACCTACTCCGCAATAAAGCTGGCGATACGGTTATATCCCGTGGACTCGTCCCAGACTCCCTTGCTGGCAACCCTTACACTGTATGCCGGGTTGTCATGGAGATTCGGGGAGATGTCAGGCAAATTCATGTACAGGGTGTACTGTTCCCCGGACCTGAGGGACTCCGGAAGAATTATCTGCTCATCATATTCATAATGGTGGCATCCTTTCCAGTCGCGCGGGTCCTGCCCCGAGACAAATACATATTCCTCTGAAAGGTCATTATCGTTCTGGAGGACAAGCTCAATCTTGCGCTCGTTTATGAGTGATGCAAAGCCATAGTTTGAAAGGCACATCTTCATCAGCATCTTCTCCCCCGCAGCAAATCTGCCGAAGAAAGAAGCCCCGTTGAACACCAGGCGATATCCGATACGGGAGACCATGTCATCATGGCACCCCTCATTTCTCCAGACCTCAGGCACCTGCCATGCGTAATTCCTCAGATAAGAGAAATGGTATCTGCGGAGATGCCTGTTGGAATTCCTGCATCCGCAATAATTGTAGACCCCGTCCATAGGACAGGTCTCCCCTCCGATTGAGACATAGTTCCCTTCACGCTCCCATAGCCTCTCGTCCTTTGCACTGCTGAACGTTCCGCCATCGGATCCGCTGGCAAGCACACAGTCATCATGCCCTGCCATCCTGGAAAGATAAGATCCGTCGAATGCCGTGCTGACTGAAAGTGAATCTCCCCATTGATAGTCAGCCCCGTTAATCTTTCCAAGGACCATCATTTTTTGGCCCGGAGTACGGAGAGCCACCTGGCGGCATGAAGGGACATTGTCAAGAAGAGCCTTGACAACTGCTGCCCTGTCCGCATTGTCATTCAGGTTGGTCGATGTATGCCACTCTCCATAAATGCCGACAAGCCCCGCCTGGACAACATAGATGACATCCTTGTACTCCTCCCATACCGGCGCAAGCTGTTCAATGTGACGGAGGACCCATTTAAGTTCAGGGTCCTGCACCTCCCACTTGTCGCTCCAGGAATATGCATGGCGCAGGACGACCTTTGTCCCTGCCTTGCGTTCATTCTCAAAATGCTGCCGCAGCACATCCAGCGCAGCACCTGAGATGTCACTTTCAAGAAAATCGCAAAGGTATACGCCGACATAGTGAAGGGTGATATTGGACTTTCTTGCTGCAGACAATGCCTCCACAGTACGCGGTGCCGGTATAGCGCCGTCCTTGAAATGATATTCCCAGAAGTCATATGAGCCTCTCTCCGGATTACAGAAATCCGCAGGATCATATTTATATTCCACCGCATATTCAAACGGAGGCTCCGGAGCCACAAAATGCTGGACATCGGCATCGAGGTCCTCAACCGGCCATCCATACAGGTCCTTCGGCTGCTCCGGGTCCTGTGGATCTTCCGGGACAGGTACGACCACATCCTTCTTACATGCAAGGCAGCACACCATCGCTGCTGCAAGCAACACATATATTCTTTTCATGCTATTACAGATTATTATATTCTACTTTCTATTTCTTTAAGGTCAAGGGTGCCCCTGACAAGCACTGTCTTGTCTGCGCCGATAAGATACAGAGAGGGAATCAGCCTCATGTCAAACACGACAGCCGAGGACATCGTGGAGAGAAGGTCAAAATAGTTCTCCCATCCATCAAGACGCTGCGAACGCCCCATAAACTCCACTGGGTCTTCCCCGATATACATAGACACGAGCCTTATATCCCCGGACCGTGATTTTTCGCGGAGCACACCGGAATGTCCTGCTGCATCAATAAGAGCAGAACATGCCGCACATTCTTCCCCGTACAGCAAGAGCACTACAGGACGGTCTATGAGACTGTGCAAGGTAGTCTCTCCATGCCCGCCAAGAGCAATGTCCCTGACCTCCGCTCCAACAGCATTGCACTCAAGCATCCGCTCTGCCCAGGCTATGCGTTTCTGGTCAAAAGACGTCCATGCCGCGCATTCCTTTTCCCTCTCCAGGGCCATGGCATAGATCCGGTCATCCCTGAGAGACGAATTAGGGTCAAAGAAACGTTTCTGGATATCATCAGCGAAAACAAGCAGAGTCCCGTCCTCCTCCTTAAGGGCAATGCTGTCTGCTATGGAATATCCTTTGTCTAGCAGCCTCCTGGCATCCTCAGGAGATGCCTGCAGAATCATCCCGGCATATCTGTCCATCTGCCTTTCCGACAGCTGCCAGCATCTGCCTCTCCTGCGGAACACAAGATCGGGTACATCATCATTGCTGCAGCCGCAGACGGCAAAGGCGGCCAGGATAAATGCACAAATCTTCTTCATCCTGCTATCTGGCGAGAGCTATTGTAAATCCGCATCTTGCAGGGACAACCATCCAGTCATTATAGGCATCCTTAGTCTGGTTGAAAGTAATTGCGATATTGACTTCATCAACATCACCTATTCCAAGACACCTCCTGTCAATCACGAATGTATAGAAGAAGACATCACCGATAACCTCTCCCGCACCGGCCGCAAAATCTTCCCATCCGGCAGCCTCGCTGTACGCACTTCCAAAATTGTCCGCCATCCTTGACACATCACGCACCTCAGGAGTCCATTCTCGCGGCTCCCCCTTATCTGAACAATTCCCATAGAGCAGGACATCGTAGCATTTAGGCGATGCGGAAAGGGCCCATCCGCCACCCTGCTCTGCATGGATGCCATCCGTGTCAAGCCACACACCGAGACAGTTCAGATATTCAGGACGCGAGACAGTGGTATTCCTTTCATAGACCTTTGTCAGGTCCACCTCCACATAGCCGTATAAGCGGTCCGAATCAGAACTGAATTTCACACACCTTGTACCGCGTTCGAACTGTGTATCAGTCCCTCTGTCTGATTCTGCAACACCTGTCCAGGAGGCCCAGTCAGTCTTGAGATATCCGTCAATAGTCTCCGGTTCCGGCTCCACGGTGTTCTCCAGGTCATATTCAATCTCATCAGAACTGCCCAGCTTCAGCATATAGCCAGCCCTGTCCGGAATCACCACATAGTCTGTATATCCTCCGGAATCAAATGAGATTCCGATACTCACCGCCTCCAGATTATCAATACCGAGCCTGACGCGGTCTATTGTAAATGTATAGCGGAAAACATTGCCCTCCAGCAATCCTGTCCCCGTACCGGTATTTATCCAGCCACCAGCGACAGGGTCTGTCTGCCCGAAAGAATCCCCGCCCATGCTGACATCATAGACAGACGGCTTCCAGTCCTGAGGGTCAGCACTTTCCGAACACCTGCCACGCAAAAGCCTGTCATAACCCTTTGGAGATGCACTCATGAACCATCCGCCACCCTGCCCGGAAGGCTGGCCGTCAGTATCAAGCCACACGCCGAGATTATTGAGATATTCAGGCGAAAGGACACCAGTCCTGGAGAGAATCCGGTCCGTATCCACCTCCACATAGCCATAGATATACCTTGCATCAGAACACAGCTTGACACACCTTGTCCCACGCTCAAAACTGAGTTCCTGGCGTTTGCGTGGCCTCACCCCATCCCACCACATGAAATCAGACTTGACATGATTCAGGATCTCCAGCTCATCATAGTCGTCTACAGGGTCATCCGGAATCTCAGGCTGAGGAAGTGGAATAATCTGCGGAAGGTCCTCCTCAGCAGGTTCATCAGGAACCAGGACATCATCACACCCGGCCGCAAAGCAACACAGGAGAAACGGAATGGAAAAAGCCGCAAGCGTCTTTCCAAAAGAGAAAGGGATTTTTTTCATAAAATCAAAAGTGCTATTTAATAACATGGTACCAATAAGACTGACGAAAATGAAAATACCCTAATGGAATTTAGACATCACTGAAATAAAAAGAAGGCCGGCTTAAAAGTCAGAACAACTCTCTTAGAATTGAAAATCTTGGTGACAAGGTCAATGTTAACCACACTGAAAAACAAGAAAAGGGGGCTGACTAAAGTATGAACTGCACCCCAAAAGTTAGACAAAAAACTTTTGGAGTGCAGTTTCCTTATGA
>CAMXAU010000029.1 GCA_947179325.1 uncultured Bacteroidales bacterium
TAAGGAAACTGCACTCCAAAAGTTTTTTGTCTAACTTTTGGGGTGCAGTTCACTTCTTATTCAGCCCCTCCGTTTTATTTCCCAACTTTTGCCATAAGTTCTTCAAGTTGTTTTTTGGGGCTGCCCATTTTGTCAAACTTGCGCCCGGAATACAGAAAAGCTTCACCGTCTGATGTAATTATTTCATTCGAAATAAAATCAACCGCCCCTATACCTATTGAGACTTTGGCATCCCATATCCCTTCTTTTTTAGAGGGGGTGTAATGTCTCAGTCCCGCCCGCAGCAATATGGCCAGCTTTATTGTCATTTCAGGTTTGTCGACAAGCAGAGTTTTCGACTTGTCTTTCGCGTCTTCAGCCTATGCTTTCTCATTGACGAGGTGCTTCCGTTGATAAGCTCTATTGATTGTTTTTGAAAAACACCTACAAGGCTTTTATTTTAAATCATTATTCGTGTATTTGCGTCATAATGCTTTTAAATGCAATCGTTATGGAAGATATATATGCCCTCTCGGATGTTCAGATTCAAAAGAAGATTGGAGACAAGATTAAGGCTACAAGACTAAAGCAAAATATAACACAAGATAGTTTGGCTGAGGCTGCGTCAATATCACGTTCATCTGTCCAGAAAGCAGAGTCCGGGGAAATAAAATCCTTTGATACATTTCTTCGTATCTTAAGAATGCTCGGAATGCTGGATGAGATTAGTCATCTATGCGAAGAAGAGCAATTAACTCCTGGCGAATATTATGATATGGTAAACTCTGCCAAGAAAAGCAAAAGAAAACGTGCCGTTGGCAGTCTTTATGCAAATAAGGAGGAATCAGAATGGTAGATGTAGCAAAAGTTACGATGTCTGGCGAGAATGTCGGCACATTCAGATGGGATAATATGGCTGAGCACATTTCTTGACAAAACGATTCGATAGAGTTGGCGGCGAGAAAATTCACATGCAAACATTGTGCGGAATAGCTCATTATGATTTTCATCTCCGTAGAGCATATTCATATGAACAGGCTTTTAATGTCATGAGACGCCTTCGATTACCATACTCTCAAGCCGAAGAGATGTTTCTTCGAATGGTGTTCAATGTAGTAATACGAAATCAAGATGATCACACGAAGAACATTTCATTCTTAATGGATAAAAACGGCAAATGGAGATTGTCTCCAGCATATGATATTGGCTTTGCATACAATCCTGAAGGCTCGTGGACTGATACTCACCAAATGTCTATAAATGGAAAGTTTGATGAAATCACACGAAAAGACTTGCTGGTTTGTGCCGCGTCAAATAATATTAAGAATGCGGCAGAAATTATCGACAAAGTTTGTGAAACCGCATCTGGATGGCCAGAGATAGCAATGAATTGCGGTGTCCCAAAAGAAATGATAGACGCGAGATTACCATGCAACTCAAAACCGAGTGATGCGGACGGAGCAGATTGCAGTTCTGATTAACCGCCAATGTCTGCAAATCCGTAATGTGATGCACTCCGGGAATTGAAAAATCCGGTGGCAAGGTAGAGATTGACACCATGCTGAAAAACGAGAGACAGGGCTTGACTAGTACTTTTAGTCAGCCCTGTCTCTGCATTCTCCCTCAGGCCAATGCCGTGGACCTGTCATCTTCATGCAAAAGCCCTATTTGTATCCGAGTTTGCGTTCCTTGCGGTCATTCTGCCGCTCGACTTTTGCAACTTCCCTGCGCAGGGAAGGGGTTATGTCTGTACATGTCTTGTGGCAGGCCATTGACAGGGTGTACATGCGCCCGACACAGAAATTGCTGTGTGTGCACTCGCTGCAATGGTGCTCGTCTGCCATCATCTTGTTTACAAAATCAGTGTCTTCAAGCACTGCACGGCCCATCTGGAGCATCTGGAATCCGCAATCCATCACCTTGTCTGCATCCTCTCGTGAAGTGACGCCTCCTACATATACCAGCGGCATGTCCGGCAATGCTTTCCTGAATTTCAGTGAATCTTCAAGGAAGAACAGCCTCTTGAAAGGAACAGTAGGGGACACTATCTTGCCGCCGATCAGAACGCCTGCCTTGAGCCACCATTGTGTCTTCATCGGCATATAGTGCGCAATGGCCTTTTTCGGAAACTGTCCGCGCATGACATACATCGGTGCACGGCTCACAAAGCCTCCTGAGAGCACCAATGCATCAGCTCCGCATTTTTGAAGCTCCTTTGCTACGGTTATGCAGTCGTCAATCTCCATTCCTCCGCGGAAACCGTCCCTTGTGTTCATCTTGACAAAGATCGCTACGCGGCCTTTTGCTGCATCCACGACAGACTTCATGCATCTGCGCATGAAACGCATCCTGTTGTCAAGCGATCCGCCATATTCATCCCGGCGATGATTGGTGTACGGGGAAAGGAACTGCGAAATCAGATATCCATGCCCTGCGTGAATCTCTACAGCGTCAAACCCGGACTGGATGGCCAGCTCGACAGCATGGCCATATGCTGCCACAACCTCATCGATTTCCTTCAGGTTCATCTTGTGGACAAAAGTCGGTGAGTATAGGTTGAATCCGCGGCTCGCACCGAATGGAGTGCATCCACAGATCCTTTTATGTGACATGTTCCCGCAGTGCCCAAGCTGGATTGACGCCTTTGCGCCCTCTGCATGTATTGCATCTGTGAGCTTCTTAAGTTCCGGTACAATCTCCTCGCGCATCCAGAGCTGTCTCTCGAATGAAAGGCCGCTCTGGCATACCGCTGCATATGCTACGGTTGTCATTCCTATTCCGCCACGTGCCACTGCTGTATGGTAGTCGAACAGCTCCTGAGATGGAGAGTTGTGCTCGCACATCCCTTCAAATGCGGCAGAACGTATTGTCCTGTTCCTCAGTTCCAAAGGGCCGATTTTGTACGGTGTAAACAGATTACTCATATAAATTTATCTAAATATCCTTGTTAAATATCCAATGTGCGGTCAGGAATCTTGTCTATATTCTGGTCCGGTCCTACCAGATGAAAGGTATCAGGTGCTTCTTTTTCATTTCCCTGTATTCGTCTCCGAACTCCTCTTCATATTTCGCTGTAAGCGACTTTGCCCTTGGCGCAAGGTTCGCGAAGGTCCATACTGCAAACAGCAGTCCGGCAGGTGACCAGGTCAGGATGGCATATCCCACCCATTCTGTGAACTCACCGAAATAGTTCGCAGATGTTACATATTTGTACAGATGCTTTTTCGGGATATAGTGCCTTGTGTCGCCCGGCTTGCGCAGATGCCTGATGACATGGTCCGAATCAAGGTTTATAAGCATTCCAGCAAGGAAGACCAGCGTGCCGATTATGAACTGGGGGGAGTAGAACCATGCCCCTGTGTAGACAACATTGTATGGGAGCCTGCTTTCCGGTCCGAACGGAACTACGCTGCCGAAAAGCCATCCGGCGATGAAATATGAATTCAATGTATTGAAGACCATTCCCATTGCCATTATGGATATAGGCATCTTGCTCTTGCCCCTCATGAGGAACGGGAATATGAATGACCTCTGGAAATAGTGCAGAAGAAAGAAGCCCGCCATGACATATAGTACAGTCCTGTCATCGCCCGTGTCAATGTCGAGAGCTGCGAAGCGGCAGGTATAGTAGAGCATGAAAAGGAAAGACGGTGCCTCCATTATTACCCATGCCGCCTTGTTGCTTATCTTCGGACCCCAGTTTGATGTAGAAAGGTAGCCGTATCCGGCCTTGAGGAAGAAAAGTGCCATATAGACAACGACCGCTATCACGAACATGGCCGCCATGGATATATAATATGTCTGCATATAAGTTGTTTAAGGTTTAGTTCACAGTGCCATCCCCATGCCTGGATGCTACAGGCGTGATTCCGGCCCAATACACAAATGGTCTGCAAAGGTAATAAAGATTTTTTCAAATCAGTTTTTTTGACTACTTTTGTGCCCCTGATAACGTAAAATTTATATTTATGAATTCGAAATATGTATTCGTTTCAGGTGGTGTAGCATCGTCTTTAGGAAAAGGAATCATTTCTGCTTCACTTGCCAAATTGCTTCAGGCGCGCGGTTTAAGGGTGACAATCCAGAAATTTGACCCATATATAAATGTCGATCCGGGCACACTGAACCCGTATGAGCACGGAGAGTGCTATGTCACGGAGGACGGGGCAGAGACAGACCTGGACCTCGGGCATTATGAGAGGTTTCTCGGTGTCCATACCTCAAAGGCCAACAATGTAACCACTGGAAAGATATACAATACTGTCATCAGCAAGGAGCGTGAAGGAGCATATCTCGGAAAGACTGTCCAGATTGTCCCCCATATCACTGACGAGATCAAGCGCAGGATGATGCTCCTCGGAAAAAGCGGTGACTATGATGTGGTTATAACAGAAATCGGAGGAACAGTCGGCGACATGGAGTCTCAGCCTTTCGTGGAGGCTGTGAGGCAGCTTCAGTGGGAACTTCCGGAAGAAGACTGTGTGACGATACATCTGACCCTTGTCCCTTATCTCAGCGCAGCAAAGGAACTGAAGACCAAGCCTACACAGCATTCTGTGCAGATGCTCCAGAGCTCCGGGGTGCAGCCGGACATCATCGTCTGCCGTACAGAGCACCCGCTTACTCCGGAGCTTCGCAGGAAAGTCGCCCTTTTCTGCAATGTGAAGCCAGGACATGTGATACAGTCGATCGACGCCCCTTCCATCTATTCGGTTCCGCTTACAATGAAGGAGGAGAAACTCGACCAGCTTGTTCTTGACCATTTCGGTCTAAAGGGCCTGCCTGAGCCGGACCTCAGGGAATGGAACATGTTCCTTGACAAGCTTTTCAACCCTAAGCGTACAGTGGATATAGCCCTTGTCGGCAAATATGTCGAGCTGCAGGATGCGTACAAGTCAATTCTTGAGTCATTTGTGCACGCCGGCGCGGCGAACGAATGCAAAGTCAATGTGCATAGCATACACAGCGAGTTCCTTGACCAGGCAAATGTCGGGGAGAAGCTCGGGGATATGGATGCAATCCTTGTTGCGCCTGGGTTCGGTGAGCGTGGCCTGGAGGGCAAGGTTGTGGCAATCAGGTACGCCCGTGAGCACAATGTGCCTTTCTTCGGTATCTGCCTCGGAATGCAGATGTGCGTAGTGGAGTTTGCACGCAATGTCCTTGGTCTGAAGGATGCTATCTCCACAGAGGTGAATCCGTCTACGGCCAATCCGGTGATCGACCTGATGGAGGACCAGAAATCTACAACGATAAAGGGAGGGACGATGAGGCTCGGTGCATACAAGTGCCGTCTCGAAAAGGATTCGCTCGCATACAGGATATATGGCAGCGAGCTTATTTCCGAAAGGCATCGCCACAGGTATGAGTTCAATAACGACTATCTCCAGATGATAGAGGAAGCAGGAATGAAAGCCTCCGGAAAGAATCCGGATACGGGACTCGTGGAGATTGTGGAGATTCCTGGACATCCGTTCTTTATCGGTGCCCAGTTCCATCCGGAACTGAAAAGTACACCGGAACGTCCTCAGCCGATATTTGTCGCATTTGTAAAGGCGGCGATGGAATATAACGCCAAGAAATAGGTAGAGAGGTCTGTAATCAAAAGGTATGGCTTTCCGCAGATATATAATTTTGTTCGTGCTGTCTGCATTGATGTGCTGCAGCTGTGCCGCCAAGGTGAGGCACTACAGGCTTGAGGTCGTGAAGGAATATCCCCATGATGTGACTTCGTATACCCAGGGACTGTTTTTCGATGGCGGGCAGATGTACGAGAGCACAGGGCAGTACGGCCTGTCGACTTTCCGCAAGGTCGAGCTGTCCACAGGACGCCCGCTTGCCAGGATTGACTTTTCAAGGAAATATTTCGCAGAAGGCTCTGTGATGCTTGACGGCAAGCTCTATGTGCTTACATGGATGAACAAGGTGGCTTTTGTGTATGATGCCGAAACGCTGGAGTATCAGTCGACGTATTCATATCCGCGTGAGGGATGGGGACTGACGACTGACGGCAGGGGCCTTATTGCCAGCGACGGCTCTGCAACGCTGTATTTCATGTCTGGAGACTTTGCAGTCAAGAAGAGACTGACCGTGAGGATGGATGGCAGGCCTGTCAGATACCTTAATGAACTGGAATATATTGACGGTAAAATCTGGGCCAACGTCTATACGACAGACCTTATTGTGATAATTGACCCGGAAACAGGCAATGTGGAGGCTACTGTAGATGCTTCAGGGCTATTGCCTGATAAACTGAGGACAGCACAGACTGATGTGCTGAACGGAATTGCCTATAACAAGGCCGACGGCAGGATTTACCTTACAGGGAAGAACTGGCCCAGGCTCTATGAGGTAAGGCTAAAGGAGAAATAGATATGGCTGGTCCGGCAACAGCTGGACCATGCCATACTCCTATTATAAGAACATATTTATTAACTTGCAGGGGTACTTTGTTGTGTTACATGTAATTGTGGCCACGAAGTTGAGAGAGTCCCATTGAACCTGACACCGTTAATCCGGCCGTAGGGAATTGCAGAATCTCGTTGGTACATCCGTACCGCCCCTTGCATAATGATAAAACAATTATGCGAGGTTTTTTATTTGCAGCAGCGCTAAGTGCGCTCATTCCGTTCTCCGCAGCAGCTGTGGGGAGCGAAGCAGCCGGAAAGGCTGAAAGATCAGTGAAGTCAAACACTTCAGAAACACTCTACAGGACAGTCCGTGATGATGGCCAGGACGGTCCGGAAGGACGCCGGGAACGGCTCGACAGCACAGTCGTGGTCGCCTCGCGTGCCGGAAAATCTACACCCGTGACCTATACCATGGTCAGCAAGGAGCAGCTTAGGAGCGGCAGCCCTTTGAACTCTCTTCCAATGACACTTAACCTGCAGCCATCTGTTGTCGCTGTCAATGAAGGCGGTACAGGTATAGGATACTCCAAGATGACAATAAGGGGCAGCAAAGGGTCACAGGTGAATGTCACATTGAATGGTGTTACCCTGAATGATGCCGAGTCGCAGGAGGTGTTCTGGGTCAACATGCCTTCAATCTCAAATGTCCTCAGCTCAGTACAGCTCCAGAGAGGTCTTGGGACATCCGCAAACGGCCCTGGAGCCTTTGGTGCCAGCGTCAACATGAGCACTGCATCCGTCGGTGCGGACCCATATGCCTCATTCGACCTGTCTGCCGGTTCCTATAATACATTCATGGCCACAGTCGCGGCAGGTACGGGGCTGACAAGGTCGGGAATCTATTTCGATGCGGCATATACGCGCAATTATACGGATGGCTACATCAGGAACGCAAAGGCAAAGGTGCAGTCCGCATATGCTGCCTTAGGGTGGATGAAAGGAAGCAATTCATTGAAACTGACATATTTCATGGGGGACCAGCACACCGGAATCACATGGAACGGAATAGACCTTGATACCTACAATACCGACCGGAGGTATAACAGCGCAGGGGAATGGTATGAGTACCAGCGCAACCAGGACGGGAGCTATGTACTTGATGCAAAGGGTAATAAGGTGGTGTCTTCGGTGCGTTATTATGACAATGATACTGACAATTACACCCAGCATCATGTGCAGCTGAACTATACCCATCAGTTCCAGCGCAATGTAGTATGGAGCACGACAGCACACCTGACAAAGGGTGACGGATACTACGAAAACTACAAGGCGGAAAAGAAATTCACTAAATATGGCTTTCCGGTTGACTTTACCTATGAGAGCAACGGAACGACATATGCCGCATCCGACAAGAGCGACTTCATAATCCGCAAATCCATGGACAATTATTATCTTGTCCTTAATTCAGATGTGAAATATGCTGGGGAGAAGGTCAATTTTACAGGAGGTATCAACCTCTCTCGCTATAGTGGAGACCATTTTGGTGAAATTCTCTGGAACCAGATTCTTGGTGACGGATATGACTATGCTTCCCGCAACAATGACGATGAGACGAACGCCTGGTATTTCAACAATGGCCTGAAACAGGAGGTCAATGTTTTTGCACGGGCAGAATATTCACCTTTGGAATGGCTTACGGCATATGCGGATGTGCAGTACAGGGGAGTGTCGCTAAGGATGTCAGGTGTGGATGATGAAGACAAGATGCCGCTCGGCTATGGCAGGAACTGGAATTTTGTCAATCCGCGTGCAGGTCTTACCTTCCATTGGAATGCAGGAAGCAAGGCATATGTGTCGGCGGCCATGGGAAACCGTGAGCCGGGACGTAGTGACATCAAGGAAGTCATTAGCGGCAATAATCTTGGAGGCGACCTACCGGAGCTGAAGCCCGAAAAGATGGTGGATGTGGAAATAGGATATGAGTATGCATCCAGGAAGATAACGGCTTCAGCGAATCTCTATTTCATGGAATATTTCGATATGCTACTTGAGACCGGCCGCCTTAATGATGTCGGGTATGCGATAAAGGAGAATGTCGGCAGAGGATACAGGAGAGGACTGGAGGCGGCTGTGGCATGGCAGGCATTCCCATGGATGACTGTGGATGCAAATGCCACTTTGAGCATGAACAAGATAAAGGACTATGTGGAGTATGTCTCCCATGTTGATGACAGCTGGAGTCCTACAGGAGAGATAACCGGATATACCTATGGCAAAACAGATATGCTGATGTCGCCATCTGTCGTCGGGATGCTTCAGCTCAGCTTTACGCCTTTCAGGAATATTGCCCGCAATTCATTGAAAACCACGACACTTGCAATCAACGGGAAATATGTCGGGAAGCAATATCTTGACAATACTTCCGCGGACAGCAGGTCCATACCTGGGTATTTTGTCTCGAATCTCTCGCTGACGCATGAGTTCACGCTCAGACACGGCAGGCTCGGGCTTGGCGGGTATGTCAACAACCTCTTCAACAACATGTACTATGCTGACGGATGGTGCTGGAAAAATATACTGGATTCAGATGGGGAGCTTTATGACGGAATCGGCATATTCCCGCAGGCGCCTGTGAACTTCATGCTAAAGATCAGCTACAGATTCTAAGGAGCGGCATAGGTGCTGTCGAAAAAACTCTTAAATTTGCGCAAAACTGTAATCTATTGGACATAATGAAACAATATCCAGGAATCTTATACACACTGGCCGCAATCTCTGCGGTCGGAAGCATCTCTTCTTGCGGAAAGGAGCAGGGACGCAAGCAGCCTAATATCGTATTCATCATGACAGATGACCATACAGCCCAGATGATGAGCTGCTATGACAGGCGCAATATGGAGACCCCTAACCTCGACCGTATCGCAGCGGACGGTGTCCGTTTCACAGAGGCATTTGTCGCAAATTCGCTGAGCGGCCCGTCCCGTGCCTGCCTGCTGACAGGAAAGCACAGCTGCGCTAACCGTTTCTATGACAATTCATCATGTGTATTTGACTTCAGCCAGCAGACATTCCCTGCTCTTCTGCAGGAAGCCGGATACCAGACTGCAATGGTGGGAAAGCTTCATCTTGAGGCCTTGCCGACAGGTTTTGACTATTGGGAGATTGTTCCGGGGCAGGGGGACTACTACAACCCGGACTTTATCACGATGGACGGAAGTACTCATAATGAGAAAGGCTATATCACCAATATCATTACAGACAAGAGCCTCGAATGGCTTGAAAACGGGCGTGACAAGTCCATGCCGTTCTGCATTATGATTCATCATAAGGCCATACACAGGGACTGGCTTCCTGAACTTAAATATCTCAATGAGTATGAGGACAGGACGTTTGAACTGCCGGAGAACTTCCATGATGACTATGCAGGAAGGATTGCAGCCGCTTCGCAGGAGATGAGCATTGCAGAGGACATGGACATCGTGTATGACACAAAAATGTTCTATGAAGGAGCCGATACCCGCCTGACAGGACTTTACAAATCATTTATCGGGCGTCTTGACCCGGAGGAGAGGGAAGTATATGATGCCTTCTATGCTCCTCTTATCGCTGATTTCGTGTCAAGGGACCTGAAAGGGGAGGAATTGGCGGAGTTCAAGTTCCAGCGTTATATGCGTGACTATGCAAAGGTTGTCAAGAGCCTTGATGACAATGTCGGACGGGTGCTGGACTACCTGGAAGAAAACGGCCTGCTTGAAAACACACTGGTTGTCTACACGTCTGACCAGGGGTTCTATATGGGCGAGCATGGATGGTTCGACAAGAGGTTCATGTATGAGGAGTCGATGCGTACCCCTCTTGTAATGAGGCTGCCGGAAGGATTCAGCAGGAAAGGGGACATTACGGAAATGGTGCAGAACATAGACCTTGCGCCTACTTTCCTTGAACTGGCGGGGGCTGAGGTCCCTGAGGATATGCATGGCGTCTCGCTTGTGCCTCTTCTGCAGGGGATGCACCCTGACGACTGGAGGACTTCCCTGTATTACCATTATTATGAATATCCTGCCGAGCACATGGTGAAGCGTCATTTCGGGGTGCGTACAGAAAGGTACAAGCTCATCCATTTCTATAATGACCAGGACTTTTTCGAGCTGTATGACCTTCAGGAGGACCCATGCGAGATGCATAACCTGTATGGTCTTGAAGGATATGGCGGTATAACAGATTCGCTTAAGGCGGAACTCGCAATGCTCCAGGAAAAATATGACGACCCGGTAAGGTTCGGAGCCGAAAAGGCAAGAGCCGGCAGACAGTGATCTTCAGAAGTGACATTATTCAGCCCCGTGTAAGCGGGGCTGTCTTATTTATTGCCCGGTTAAATCTTTCGCGCCATCAGAAAAACGGTCCGCATCTCTGCGAACCGTTTTCGGTTAGTTAGTAGTGTGTATCCCAATCGGATAATTAATTAGTAGTGGTTAGAAAAACATCTAAATTCCATTTATAGAAAATCACGTAACGCCTATAAAGTATATAACTGAAACACTTTGTAAGTGTTACGTTTTGCAAATATAGACATCTTTTTCCCAAAAGCAAGAGCCGGACATGACTTTTTGATACAAAACCTTGATTATTCTTCAAGAAGCTTAGGTCTCAATGCCTTTGTCCTTTCTATTGCCTGCTCATCCTGCCATGTCCTTATCAGCTTTGGATTGCCGCTCAGCAGAACTTCAGGTACTTTCCATCCGTTGAAGTCAGCCGGCCTCGTATATATTGGTGCGGAAAGCAGCCCGTCCTGGAAACAGTCGCTCAGCGCAGAGGTCTCGTCTGTTATCGCACCCGGAATCAGCCGGACTATTGCGTCAGTAACGAGTGCCGCCGGTATCTCACCGCCGCTCAGGACGTAGTCGCCTACGGAGATCTCCCTTGTTATGAGGTGCTCCCTTATCCTGTGGTCGATGCCCTTGTAATGTCCGCAGAGCAATATTATGTTTTCCTTAAGTGACAGCTCGTTTGCAATTCCCTGGTCAAAAATCTCACCGTCCGGGGACATGTAGATTATCTCGTCATACTCCCTCTCTGCCCTCAGCTCCTCAATCATCTGGTACACAGGTTCTATCATCAGCACCATGCCGGCATCTCCGCCATAGCTGTAGTCATCGACCTGCTGGCGCGGACCTTTGCCATATTTCCTCAGATTGTGCACATGTATCTCAACAAGCCCTTTCTTTACCGCCCTGTCAACTATTGAATGGCTCAATGGGCTTTCCAGCAGCTCCGGCAGCACGGTTATTATATCAATTCTCATCTCTGTACGTTATTTTGAAGTTGCAAAATTAGTATTTTCTGATAGTTTTCACGAAAAAATAATATCTTTGCAGTCTGTAAAAAATAACATAACTATAACTCCTTTATTATGAGTGAAGAAATTATCCCTGATGCACCAGTGGTATCAGATGTAGAAGAAAATGCAGAAAATCAGGTTGTGATTTCTGATGTAGAGAATGCTGAAGAGCCAAAAGTGAACTATGCAGAGAAGACTTTGGCGGAACTTGTCTCCATATTCGAGGATTTTGCCAGGAATGTGGACAGACTCAAGTTCCCGAAGGAGGCGGAAGCCATAAAGTCCGCTTTCTACAAGAAACTGCAGAAAGAGAAGACTGAGCTGGAGGAAGCTGCGCAGGAGGCACTGAATGATCTGGAGAATGGCTTCAAGACCTACTATGACGCATATAGAAAAGAGCGTGCAGAATACAATGCAAAGCTCGAGAAGGAGAGGGAGGAGAATCTCGCGAAGAAAGAGGCAATCATCGCGGACCTGAAGAATCTTGTGGAGAAGCAGGAGGATGTGAACGCGACTTTCCCTGCATTCCGTGATATACAGGACAGATGGAGGGCGACAGGCCCGGTTCCGGTGCAGAGATACAAGGATGTCAATGACACATATCAGCTCTATGTCGAGCAGTTCTATGACATGGTCAAGATCAACAGGGAGCTGCGCGACCTTGATTTCCGTAAGAATCTGGAGGCAAAGGAGAAATTCTGTGAAATTGCCGAGAAGCTTGCCGAGAACGACAATATCGTGGAGGCATTCAATGAACTCCAGAAGCTGCATGACCAGTGGAAGGAGTTCGGCCCGGTTGCAAAGCAGTACCGTGAGGAGATCTGGGGACGCTTCAAGGCGGCCACATCTGTGATAAACAAGAAGTACCAGACTTTCTTTGAAGGCATTAAGGAGCAGCAGGCGGCGAACCTGGCTGCCAAGACAGTCCTCTGCGAGAAGGTGGAGGCCATTGCGCAGAAGGAGATGAAGGACTCCAGCGACTGGAACGCCTGCTCAAAGGAGATTGAGGAGATCCAGAAGGAGTGGAGGACAATAGGGTTTGCCTCAAAGAAGGAGAACCAGAAGATCTATGACAGGTTCCGTGCTGCATGTGACAAGTTCTACAGCAGCAAGCGTGAATTCTACAATGAATACAAGGACAGCATGAATGCCAACCTTGAGAAGAAGATTGCACTTTGCGAGGCTGCCGAACAGCTCAAGTCAAGCACAGAGTGGAAGAAGGCTACCGACCAGTTCATCAATCTCCAGAAGCAGTGGAAGGAGATAGGTGCAGTTCCGCGCAAGAAGTCAGACCAGCTGTGGAAGAGGTTCCGTGCTGCATGTGATGAGTTCTTCAGCGAGAGGGACAAGAATGCAAAGCCGGAGAATGACTTCTATGGAAACCTTAAGGCAAAGCAGCGCCTGATCGCAGAGATCGAGGCATATGTGCTTACCGGTGACCAGGACAAGGACAGTGCTGCCATGGAGGATTTCGTGCAGAGATGGCAGGCCATAGGCTTTGTTCCGTTCAAGGAAAAGGACAATGTCTCAAAGGCATACAAGGCTGCCATGGACAAGACATTCCCTGATGGCGCAAGGGCGAGGAAATCTCGCTATGCCAAGGCTCCGAAGAGCGAGAAGGAACGTCTTGTGCAGAAATATAACCAGCTGGAGCAGGATATCGTAACTTACGAGAACAATATAGGCTTCTTTGCAATGTCCAAGAATTCAGAGCCGCTTATAAGGCAGATGGAAGAGCGTATAGCACAGGCCAAGGAGGAACTCAAGGCGCTGGAGGGACAGATCCGTGAGGCAGAGAAGGCACAGGAGGAATAAGCCGGGTAAGACATGAACAAGAATACAATTATAGGTTTTGTACTGATAGGAGTAATCCTTTTCGGATTTTCGTGGTATCAGTCAAGGGAATACAAAAAACAGGCGGAATACAGGGCGCAGCTTGACTCCATCGCCAGGATTGAAATGCTTGCGCAGATTGCAGAGGACTCAATACGCAGGGCGGAGCATCCTGAACTGTATGTGGTCGAGGGGACAGCTGCCGGTGAGTCCGGGAGCCATGGAGCATACAGGACCACAATATACAAGGATTCGCTTCTGAATCTCTCCGCTTCACGCGAGGCGGAGTATTATATGCTCTCCAACGAAAAGGTGCAGATTGCATTCACTACAAAAGGTGCACAGCCTTATTCTGTCAGGCTTAAGGACTACAGGTGCTATGACAGCACTGACCTTTATCTGGTGAAGCCAGGTGCAAGTGAATTCGGAATTTCCGTATATACAGGCGAGAATATCAATACAAAGGACTTTACATTTGACCTCGCGGAATATACGGACTCAACAATCGTCATGAGGCTTCCTTTTGCCTCTGGAGGATATATAGAGCAGAAGTATATCCTGGAGGCAGACAGCTATATGGTCCAGAATGAGCTTTCATTCGTGGATATGCAGAATGCCATTCCACGCAAGACATCATCGCTTGATATTGACTGGAGCCTTGTTGTGCCGCGTCTTGAGAAGGGATACAAGAATGAAAAGCAATATTCAAAGCTCGACTACTGTTGCCCTGGCGACAAGAAGCCAGAGTAAATCGGCCTCGGAAAGGATGCAGCAAAGAGACTGGATTCACGCATAAGCTGGTTTGCATTCCAGCAGCAGTTCTTTTCTGCAATCATGCGTGCCAAGGATGATTTCGCTTCAGGTGAACTCCAGGTCAGGTTCTATGATGAATCCAATGTCCATCATAACCTTATGGCCTGCTCGGCAAGCATGCGTTCTGACCTGAATGTAAATTCGGACAGGGTTACAATACCGTTTGAATTCTATTTCGGTCCCAACAGCTTCAGGACCCTCAAGAGCTTTGGACAGAAGTACGAGAAGATAATCCCTCTCGGAGGATGGCTTGTGGGCTGGATCAGCCGTATTGTCATCATCCCTTGCTTCGACCTGATTGGACGCTTTATAAGCAACTACGGAATTGTCATTCTGCTGATGACCCTTCTCATAAAGCTCGTCATATCACCTCTAACCATAAAGTCATACATGTCATCTGCAAAGATGAATGTCATCAAGCCGGAGGTTGACAAGTTGAACGAGAAGTATCCTAAGCAGGAGGATGCGATGAAAAAGCAGCAGGCTGTAATGGAACTCTATAAACGGGCCGGAATCAGCCCTATGGGAGGATGTCTGCCGATGCTTCTCCAGTTCCCGATTCTCTTTGCGATGTTCAGGTTCTTCCCTGCATCAATAGAGCTTCGCCAGCAGAAATTCCTGTGGGCTGAGGACCTGAGTGCATACGACTCCATCATTGACCTTCCTTTCAATATCCCTCTCTATGGAGACCATGTGTCATTGTTTGCCCTTCTGATGGCCATCTCGATGTTTGTCTATTCAAGGATGACCTCCAGCCAGATGTCAAACGACCCTAACATGGCGGGAATGAAGTTCATGAGTCTATGGATGATGCCAATAATGATGCTTTTCATCTGTAACAACCTTTCCAGCGGATTGAGCTACTATTATCTTCTTTCAAATCTCATAACCATGCTGCAGACATGGGTGATCAGGAGATTCATTGTAGATGAGAAGAAGATACATGCGCAACTTGCCGCCTCAGCAGGAAAACCTCTTCCGAAGAGCAAATGGCAGCAGAGGCTGGAGCAGGCCCAGAAGATGCAGCAGCAGGCTGCGAGGGAACAGAAGAAACGCCGCTAAATGACGAAAATTCAAGTTGACATATGTCACATATTTCAGAAACAATAGAAAAACTGAATAGGGAACTGCCACCGGATACAAGACTGGTGGCAGTTTCTAAATTTCACCCTCTTGAATCAATCATAGAGGCCTATTCGGCAGGGCAGAGGGTGTTTGCAGAGAGCAGGCCGCAGGAACTTGCCGCCAAGGTCAAAGAACTTGATGGACAGAAGTACGGGGATATAGAGTGGCATTTCATCGGGCATCTCCAGACCAACAAACTGAAGATGGTCCTTCCGTATGTCACAATGGTGCAGTCTGTTGATTCCATCCGTCTTCTTGAGGCGATAGATGCCTGGGGAGTCCAGAACGGACGAGTCATAGATGTCCTGCTTGAATATCATATTGCACAGGAGGAGGCAAAGCAGGGTTTCACCAGGGAGGAGATCCTTTCCGTCCTCTTTGGCCATAGCACTTATAATGGTGTGCGTTTCCGTGGGCTGATGGGCATGGCAACATTTACAGATGATGAGGCTGCCGTACGTGATGATTTCAGGAAAATCAAGGAACTCTTCGATGAGATTTCTGCCTTTGCCGGGCATAATGGAGATGCATCTTCTTGGGACATCTCTAAGAACGCCGATATTTCAGACATAGCTGCCGATGGGATGCCAGCAGAAGTGCAGGCCGGGTGGATGGCAGACGGTAAGGTTGATGGTATGGTCGAAAGGATTGTCAAAGAGATGACAGAATGGATGGCAGAAGGCCGGCTAAGTGCATTTGACCAGCTCTCGATAGGTATGACAGGAGATTACCGGATTGCCATTGAATATGGCAGTACAATGGTGCGTATCGGCACGATGATTTTCGGTGAACGGCAGTATTGATTTCCTTTCTGAGTGCCCGGGGATGATTGCGCCTGTGGAGCTGTTTTGTGGCTTTAATCCGGTTGCCTTAATCATTTTTTACGGAGTTTTTATGTGCTAACATTTTTGTTATACATGAAAACTTTTTTGTTAAATTGATTTGTGTTTAATTTGTAACGGTGAGGTGAGTGGCGGATGTGAAAATCTTGCGTTCTGTTGACAGTAAAACCGGCACACCATTATCAGAACTGCCCTGTTTTTCTTGGACTGGTTTAACAATACCTCATTCTCATCTTCTCAATTCCGTCTTTCCGGTCCTCCTGATCAGCTGTGGAGGCGTAGTCAGCCAACTGCCGTCATACAACTCCGTGGTGCATCATGTATTAACTGTACTCTCCCGTGCTCCTGCCGCCAAGGCTCAGCTGTATCCGATTCTCGTTGCAGTACGTTATATGCTGCCGGCCTTCTCCATGAATGCCAGTACGGTCCTGTCTGCAAGCTCCAGCACGGTCCAGAACTGACCAAGGTCGCCTGTCTCTGTCTTCAGGTTGACTAAGAAGCACTCGGTGATGCTGCTGTCATAGCAGTTTCCTGTCCACGAAATGAAGCCTTTTCCGTGGCTGAAACACTTGAATTACCTCACGTGTCCACGCAATGAGGCCCTTCCCGTGGCCGAAACACTTGAATTACGTCACATGTCCACGCAATGAGGCCTTTTCCGTGGCCGAAACACTCAGATCACGTCCCTCGTCCACGAAATAGAGCCCTTTCCGTGGCCGAAACACTCGAATTACGTCCCTCGTCCACGAACACAGCCGGTATTTATGGCCAGAATTCTCTTGGTTTGACATGCCATGTCCAATCCTGCTGCTGGTGAACGAGATATCACTGGGTCAATAAGTGTTACCACGGCCCTGGCATTGTACAGCGTGGTATGGTCCGCAGGTTAAGTAGCGTGCCATAGTCAGCAGGTGGAGAAGCGCTCCATAGCTCAAGAGGCGCAGCGCCTTTCAGTCACCTTCCGGCCGCCTTGAAGCCGGCCTTCAGCTTCCCCATCATCATACCGGAGTCGGAGGACATCGCTATCTCGTGGCAGAGGATGCCCTGTCAAAGAAGTCAAGGCCCGGAGAGAGAAAGTGAGGGTGAGAGAGATTGAGAATAAAAGAGAGTGGGATGATTCCGCCGGAATCGGGGCTGCTGAATCCGGCTGTGAAATTTTGCTGGCGGGACCGGGCCCGGAACACTCTGCAATCCAGGGCAAATGGCATTCATACGCAGAACACTGTCCCTGGCCATTGGGAAAAGTATATTGTAACAGCATGCCAGTGCTGCTCTGGGGCGGAATTACAAAAATCCATGCATAGACATATGCTTTTGCAGTTGATCCGATGATAAGACCAAGCATGATGCGCTTAGACACAGCTTTAGCCATTAACTGGCGAAATGTCTGCAGGCCGTTGTTCAAGAGATTGTGCTTTGGACTATTAAATGAATCAACCGATTGTTGATGGTTTCTTAACAAGAACTCTACAAAACCGTGCAAAAATATAAATAATAACATTTATAACCAAATAATTTATAGGCAATTACCCCCCCGGTTCTTCGCAATGCGCTATGAATCAATAATTTTGCGCAAGAAAAAATTCTGATGTATACTTGATGCGGTCTTTTAAACTCATATTCAGGCATTTGAATTACGATTGGCCTTTTCTTGAATCTGAATATCCAAAATCATTTTTATTCCATGAAAAGTATTGACGGTCAATAGTATTCTGACGCTTGACGAGTTCTTGTTAAGAAACCTGCAGAATATAATGAAAAACGTGAGACGGTATTATTTTGAAATACGTTGTAAGTTACTGAAATCTAATAGTATATAGAAGATTTCGGGAGTTGGGGACGTATCTGTCCGAAAAAACATGTCTGGAAATTCCGATAATAATGTCTGGTATGCAATGCGCTCTTTGTTCCGCACGGAGTTGAAAATCAAATCTTGCCTGGATGCTGCCGGCATAAGGAATTTTCTGCCTACAAAAGATTCTGTATCTGAGTCCTATGGCAGGAAGGTGTGTGTCAAGGTACCAGTGATTTCAAATCTTATCTTTGTATATTCAAATCCGGCAGAACTTGCACCTATAATGTCTGAAAACAGCAGATTCCAGTTCATATACAAGCGAGGCGGAAGGGAGAATGAATCTATAGTTGTGCCGGACAGAGAAATGGAAGATTTTATAAAGGCGGTGGAGAATTCTTCAAAACCACTATATTTTCCTCCTGGAGAACTTAATATGTCCAAGGGAACGCGGATACGTATAATCGGTGGTCTGCTGGACGGAATGGAAGGAATTTTCCTGAAAGTCAAGGGAGCACGTTCGCGCAGGCTTGTCGTGGAGATTCCCGGCATGATTGCCGTGGCTGTAGAGGTAGAGCCGGACCTTGTCCAGATACTTGCATAATAATTACCTGAAAAGAAGATGACAGAGGCCGAGATCGGGTCCATTGTGGATTATATTTCCCGTGCAGCAAAGACAGTGCAGAGTGATTCAGACATGGATGTGCTCGCAGATGCCTGCATTTCCATAGATGATGTGTTCCGCATAATGCCTTGCATGGATAAAAGTCGTTGCAGGCGTCTTGCGGAATCACTTGGATGTCTCTATACCGCTTCCGGGACATTGGACTCCAGAAGTCTTTTCAGGAGATATAGGTTGGTAAAAGATAGAGCTGGTGCTGTATATGGCTGTCTGGACGAAGAATGCAGCAGCCTGTTCAGCCGGATAATAGACGGACGTGTTATTTCGCGTGATATGGACGGCATTGGCTGGGATGCGTATGTTGACGGATATCTCAGGGAAGATATGGACATTATCCATTGCATCATATATGAATTTGGAGACAAGGCTGGGGAAGACGATTCCTGTGTCTTGTATATGGATTTCTGTCGTAAGGTATTCAGCCTGTGGGAAAAGGCACTCGCGAATGGATGCGGATGGAGCAATGTGGCGGTCGAATCTGCAGTTGAGATGCTCGGGCTGATCCAGGATTATTATTGTATTTTCTTTGATGAAGCATTCAATCCAATGGCTGTCAAGGCATATGGATATTATATCGGTGATCTGGAGCAGATGCTCACATACCGGGAATGCATTTCACCGGCAGATGTTCCCGTTCTTGCCGAATGGCATCGTCTTCTTGGTGAATCCGTAATATATCCCGTACATAGGGATATGCAGTTATCAGTTGCAGCCGCCCTGGAGGCTACCATGGAAAAGGGCGTGAAATATTCTGGAGCCTGGCTTATGGCTGCCTCACGCCTTGCCGTGCAGCAAGGCAGCCAGGACTGCATCGTGACAGAGTCTGTCGCATGATTTAACTACTGTTCTTAATAATATTACTAATCCCCGATTGACAATGGAACTGTATTATGCTGCCGGTTTTCTGCTGGCCTGTGTACTTGGCATGATTGTGTTGCCTAATATCCTTTTTGTCTCCCATAAGAAACAGTTGTATGATATGCCGGATGCGCGCAAGGTACATAAGTCTCCCGTGCCACGTCTCGGAGGGCTCTCCTTTTTTCCGGTAATCATATTCACGATGTTCAGCGTGATGGGTGTGATGCTTTGTCTGGAAACAGCTTTCCAGCTGGACTACCATGTACTCTGCGAATTCCTTTTCCTGTTTGCCGGACTTACAATACTTTATCTGACAGGTGAGACTGACGACCTTGTCGGAGTTGGATACAGATACAAGTTCATGGTGCAGATTCTCGCGGCGATCCTTGTTGTAATGTCCGGAAACTGGATACATTCATTTGCCGGTCTGTTCGGAATATGGGAGGTACCGGCCTGGCTCGGCATCCTTGCCACAATCTTCGTAATAATATTCCTGACCAACTCGATAAACCTGATAGACGGCATTGACGGCCTCGCTTCGGGACTAAGCATAATCTCATTGGTGGCAATATGCGTCCTGCTGATTGCCGGCTCATCCTTCGTGCACGTCCTGCTTGGTATCGTGACCGCAGGTGTGGTAGTCCCGTTCTGGTTCTACAATGTGTTCGGCAACTCCCACCGTGGCCACAAACTGTTCATGGGCGATACTGGAAGCCTTACCTTGGGCTACATCCTGAGCTTTCTGGTGATATACCTTGGCCAGGACGTAGATACCCAGCTTGAGTCCCGTCCGATGATAATAGCCTTCTCCTCGCTCCTTGTCCCGATGCTTGATGTCATCCGTGTCGCCTTCCACCGTATCCGCAAAGGCCGCAACCCATTCCTCCCGGACCGCAACCATATCCACCACAAGCTACTCCGTGCCGGAATGCGTAAAACACGCTATGTCATGCTGACCATCATCTTCATAGACGTGCTCCTGATAGTCCTGAACACCCTCCTCGCCACCAGGATAAATGTAACATTCATAATCCTCATAGATGTAATTCTCTGGACTTCGATCCAGTTCATAATCAACCACTACATCCGCAAGAACCATGGCGGGCCGTCTTATGTGCCGGAGGGGGTGTAAAGTGGAGATTGCCAAAGTAGATAAACTCATAATTTATTTAAAGTTGTATATAAATAAGAAATTACAAACGCTATAAATAGGTTGTGGATTTTATTGGGAAAATATATTAAGTGTCTTTTAATCAATAGTTACAGTAAATTATAGGATGAACTTTTAATAACCATAATTCTATGCCGTTTTATATTTTATAAGCATTACAAAATTCTTATTACCAGTATATTAATGGGGCGTTTATGTCGCTCGCACGGGAAGAATTCATGCCTTATCATACCTTTCTTTCATACTAGGCCTATACTGGCATAAGATTATTCGTATTCTTAAAAATATTAATGCCGTTATTTACAATAGTATCCTTTGCAATATACGGGATTAACGAAGGGCGAATTAACACGATTCCACTGCTTGTTGATTTTATAGCAATGAGCTTGTACATGCCAATATTTGCACTTAATTGGACATTTTATGGCAACCTCCTATCATGGACAGGAAAGAACTCTATGGCATTTTGAAATTACCCCAATGGCTGACAGACATCTGTATAGTATGTTTTTTTGACAGATTAGCCTCTTTGAAAGCTTAAGATGTATCAATTAGCAGATAAATAATATCATGTCAACATCGAAAAGAGTTATAAAGAACACAGCATATTTGTATATGCGCACAATAGCGTCATTGCTTTTAGGCGTATTCACCACTCGTATACTTTTACAGGGGCTTGGAGAGTCTGATTTCGGGTTGTATAATGTTGTCGGTGGATCGATTGCAATGCTTGGTTTTCTTAGCGCATCTCTGAGCAGTGCCACACAACGTTTTTTAAATGTAGCCGAAGGAGAAGGGGATTTTAATAAGGTTCGGCTCTATTTCAACAATTCGATCATAATTCATTGGGCACTTGCCGGGATAATGGTTGCAATATTCATTATTGCTGGCTTCTTTTTTTTCAATGGCATACTGAATATCCCAGATGGAAAATATGTGGATGCCATAGTTGTTTATGGATGTTTGCTTGTAAGCACAGTCTTTTCGATTACGGTTGTACCATATGAAGCGGAGATCAATGCCCACGAGAATATGTTGTTTTTCTTGATTGTTGGTATTATAGATGTTATCCTTAAATTTTCGATAGCTTTAGCTGTACTTTATTTTAACACCGACAAACTGATTTTCTATGCAGTATTAATGGCGGCAGAAAGTTTTTTGATTCGTTATTTACACCAGATTTATTGCCAACGTAAATATGAGGAATGTCGCAGTTTAAGCACGCGAGAATCATTTGACCGGACCACAATACGCCAGATGACATCATTTGCCGGATGGAACATGGTCAATATAGCTACCGGTATGATTTCTCTCTTCGGTATGAACATTGTGGTCAATCACTACTTCGGCACAAACGTGAATGCAGCGATGGGTATTGCCACTCAACTCTCGGGAGTGATGATGGGACTGTCGGCCAATATGATAAAGGCCGTTACTCCAGTTATTATGAAATCTGAGGGCGGTAACCGACATGATAAAATGTTACAATATACATATACAAGTTGCAAGTTTTCATATCTCATATTCTCTGTTTGTTGCATTCCCGTACTCTTCTTCATTCATCCAATATTAAAGTTATGGCTTACCGAAGTGCCACAGTGGACTGATATTTTCTGTATTGTACTAATTATAGCTACCCTTATAGATCAGATGACCGTTGTGCTGTATCAGAGCATAATGGCTGGAGGAGATATCAAGTTTTATAATATTTTCCGCTCTGTCACGAATATATTACCATTGGTGGTTAGTGTATTGATGTTTCAATATGGCAATTTCCCTCCCTATTGGGCATTAATAAACTGGGGTATCTATAAATGCTTAATAGGAGGGGCGGTAAATCTCTACTTCTCAAATAAAAAATTGCATTTGAATTTGCATTATTTTATTAAAGGTGTTTTCTCTCCGTCAATTCTCAGCTCATTGGCAATTGCGATTGTGTGTATGGCTATATGTTTAATCAATCTGAACTGGCTATTGGCTTTCATTGCGAGTTTTATCGCCTCTCTCCCAATATATTGGCTAATTGCACTGGATAACAGTGAAAGAAAACAGTTTCTCTCAATTATACATATTAGATTTAGATTATGTCACTAATGTCAAGAATTTTGGGGAGCCTGGAGGCGAGACTCAGCCAGCCGCGGCTCAGTATATGGCGAACAATCTATTTCAATTTTCGCACTTTACCGTTCAAGCAGGCATTAAAATTGCCTATATACATTTATGGCAAAGTCCGATTTTTCATGCTAAATGGGTCTATAATCATAGATTCCACGAGAATATCCTCCGGTATGATAAAAATAGGAATTAATGGTGATTCGTTTTCTCTTTTCGACCACTCTGGATATCTACAATTAGCTGATACAAATTCAAGAATAGTTTTTAAGGGTAGATGTAGAATCGCGTTAAATACAAAAATCAGAGTAGTCCAAGGTGTTTTGACTTTCGGGAATAACAGTAGAATTGGGTCGGATGTCAGAATAATATGTAACGGAGGTGACATTTTTATTGGAGAAAACACAGGAATAACCTTTAGCTGTGTCGTAATGAACAGCAATTTCCATTATACTTATGATGTGAATAGAAAAGGTTATCGGAATATGTCATCTAATATTTTTATTGGAAATAGTTGCTGGATCGGGAATCAGACAACAATACTTGGAAGCGCGAAATTGCCAGATTACTCCATCGTAGGCTCAGGAAGCTTTGTAAATAAAGACATGATCAATTATGCAACCCAAAGCTATCCCATGATTGCGGGCAGACCAGCACAGATAAAAACATATGGTATAAAACGTGTATTTTCACCCAAGACAGAAATAAAGGTACGGTCATTGTTCCAAAAAAGGCAATATACCGAATTTGTTCCTTCAGAAGAATTTGTCGATAACCTGGATGAAATTGCAATTGAATTATAATAACACTTCATTATGACACCAAGAGACTACATTCTGAAGGGACTAAAGAAAACATTTCGAATTGTAGCGAACCCAAAGTTCGATAATCCTTCATGTGAGCTTGACCGGCAACGGGCAAACGATTTAATCTATGAACTTCTGTCTTCCGACAACCCATGTATGATCTCTCGCTTCGGCACCGGGGAAATCGGCATTGTCAATAATTATCTGACATCACACAGCAATGATTCTATCATCAAGCGTTGCTTCAGCTATATTACTGATAACACAGGACTTCCATGGTGGGACAAACTCGTATATCAGTCTATGCGACTAAATGCAGGTATATTCCCCGAGAACATCGATACTCTTAATCGCTTCTCCGAACGCTACTTGCAAGATATACCAGAAATCGACCTTTTGGGATCATTCAACTATACCGAGCGCTTTATGCCTCTTCACCCAGATGTGATAAACGTGCATCTCGAGTGCCTTTACCCTTTCTTTGTGGAATCTCCTTGGACGAGGATCTTAAAAGGGAGTAAAGTGTTGGTGGTTCATCCATTTATCGAGACAATCCGTCATCAGCATCAGATACATGAAAAGCTATTCGAGCATCCATTGATCTATCCCGATTATGAACTTTTGACTGTAAAGGCTGTGCAATCAAATGCTGGAGCAGAGGTGCCTTTTGCTGATTGGTTTGAGGCACTTAAATATATGGAAGACCAAATATCAAGGCTTGATTTTGATTTCGCAATAATCGGTTGCGGGGCATACGGTCTGCCGATTGCCGCACACGTTAAGCGCCTGGGGAAAAAAGCAATTCATCTTGGCGGAGGCTCGCAGCTCCTTTTTGGCATAAAAGGAAAACGTTGGGACGATGACTCTTATCATTGGCCTGATTTACCACACCTCAATACAAACTACAGTAGCTTATACAATGATTTCTGGACTCGCCCCAACGAGTCTGAAACTCCAAAATCAGCAAGCCAAGTTGAAGGAGCCTGTTATTGGTAATCATTATATATAATGTTAACGTTAGACTACTTATTCTGTTCAATTATTATCTTATTTTCTTATTTGATTCTACTGTTATCGAGAAGAAAATATAAGATTGTCCTTCCTTCCACATCATTCTGTTTAATGTGGACTGTCACGGTTCTCCTACTAATATTCCAAGTCAAAGGATTCTGGGTGACATATAAATTACCTGAATCTTCCGTATCATTAGTAGCCCCTTTTATATTTTATTTATGTATTGCTTGTACAATTGGTTTTATTGTAGCACATATACTTACCACTAACGCAAATTTTAAGTATAATTATGGTTATGTGGATGTAGAACTTCTGGATTATTATCTTAAACGATTTAAGTGGATTCCCTATGTATGTGGTGCTGTTGGAACGGTACTATTTGCATTCTTGGTCTCGACAATTGGAAATGTTGAGAATTTTAATGAATATCGGCAGATGGCCTTGGTTACAAAGCGCGTAGGTTATGCAGAAGTTGCACAGAGAATTTCTGGGCATATTAATATCCTAGGCGGATTTTATCTTATGTTATATGGGTATGTCTGTGGTCAGAAGGGAATTAGAATTGGGAATTTTCTTTGGGTGGTATTTCTATGTTCAATGATTAATATCTCAATTGGTGGACGAGTCTGGATATTAACTTCCTTACTCCCATTTTTTACAACTTACATATTAAGTATAAAATATGTCAACTCTGACTTTGATCAACGCCTTAATACAAAGAAACTAATTTATATATTATTAATATTCATCTCCTTATTTGCTTTGATTGGACTTGTCAGAGGGAACGGTGACGGTGATAAATTTATCGACAAATTTTTATATCTTACAGATGGCAGTAGAATGACAAATATAATGCTCAATTTTTTTCCTCCAGGCACATATCAGCTTGAGAATGGAAAAAGTACAATATTGGGTGGAATCTTAGATTCACCTATGGTTAATATGTTTGCAGGCCGAATATCATTTGATATAGGATTGAGTGTTACAGTCAAGTCAATAATGCCAAACTTATATTATGATTTCGGTTTATATGGGGGACCAATCTTTATGGGATTTATTTGTATCATTCTCGAGATAGTTTGTCTGTATCTTCGATATTCTAATTCAGTACTTAGCTTAATTTGTTATGGGACAATAGCAGGTTTTCTTGTACAATCTCCAGTAGGTAATGTATTCTCTTTATATACACCAACTTTTGAATGGCTCATCATAATTATATTATTAAAAAGATGGATATTCAATAAAGGGCTTACCAATTTTGATAATAATCATAATACACCTGTTACGAAGGATTTATGCTAAGAATATTTAAAAATATAGTTGTTAATTATATATACCGGTTAAACAACAAGGGACTAAAATTGCCGTATACAACCATAGCGAGGAATTGTTCTTTCGGTTATCATAATTTAATATATGGTAAGAGCTTACTTTATAATGTCCGTTTAGAAGATTATACCTATGTTGGCGGTGAATGTAAAGTTATGAATGCGGTGATTGGGAAATTTTGCAGCATCGGTCCTGAAGTATTGATTGGGGGACTGCCTTCTCATCCATTAAATTTGAAATCGACATTCCCTGGTTTTTATCAAAAGGATTCATCGTTTTATGGTGTAGAACCGGAATATGAATATAATGAGCCTGAATTTAAACAGGTAACAATAGGCAACGATGTTTGGATTGGAGCACGGGCTATGATTTTGGATGGTGTCTGCGTTGGAGATGGAGCGGTTATAGGTGCTGGGGCGGTAGTTACTAAGGATGTGCCTCCATACGCTATTGTCGGCGGAGTTCCTGCGAAAATTATAAAATTTAGATTTGCGGAACCGGAGATTCTTGACATGTTAAAGTCTCAATGGTGGAATGACCCGAAATACATAAGATGATAAGCCCACAAGATTAGCTTTTTATATAGTCATGCGAATATTTGTAACCCACATATTGCCGGGAGTCGAGAATCGTAATAGCGGCATTTCACTAGCATCAAAAAATTTCTCTATGAACCTTGTGAGTGGAGGAATGTTTGACAAGGTTTTCTCCATTTTGCCCCCATTTGTCAATAGAGACATAGAGAAAGTTCGAGATGGAATCGAGGTGGTTTATAGTCGTAGACTCCGGTTGCTACCTATAGTTGGCAAACTTGCTGCCATTATAGAACAAGTTACTTTACTAAGTAAAATACACAAAGAATCTAATGTATGGCTCTATAATCTGACACCACTAAATGCCGTATTGGTCAAACTGCTCAGATGGTTCAAGCCATCGGTTAAAATATTTGTTATCGTGCTGGATTTCACTCCCGGAGATAAACGAGCAGAACGTTGGTTGCCAACCATAAACTCATGTGACGGAAGAATTATACTCTCCACTTCTGATAAATTTGAGATGACCAATACCATCTGCCTTCCGGGTGTGACGCCTTTGGAAAGGTCGAATTGGCCTACGATAATCAATCCAACAAAGGAATTTATTCTATCAGGACAATTGAGCGACAAGATTTCACTGTTAAGCAGATTGTTGCCGATATTTGCCTCTCATCCTGATTGGATACTTAATATAACCGGGATTGCTCCGAAGATGGCGGTTGATTATGCGGAGAAGCACTCTAATATCAAATGCCATGGCAAATGCCCTTACGATGAATTCCTGAATGTTTTGCACCGTTCATCGTTTCTTCTAAGCACTCGTGATCCTCGAATGCCAGAAAATCAGTGTAACTTTCCCTCAAAAATTATTGAAGGACTGCTGCACAATAGGATAATCATCAGTACAATTGATTACACACAATTAAATCCCATTAAGTATCTTAAAATCGATGCATCCAACCTTGAGCATGATTTGGTGAATGTTGTGAATATGCCTAAAAATGCATTACTTGAGTATGCAAACCAAGCAATGTTGACTGATCAAATGTTCAACGCCAGACGTTGGGCTTATGAAATTGGAAATATTGAACGAGAATCTTTTAAGCACGTTATTAATAAAGAAATATAATCCCCTGTCTATGATTGAAGTATCGCTTGATAAATTAAGAAAACTTTTGCATGTTTGTTGTTTTGAAGCATGGCTTGATGTTTTTTTATTAAACAATGCCTACATACTAAAACTCAGACGGAACTATCGCAAGTTTTCAAAACCAATTCTTATTTTGACATTACCTTACATAATTGTCAACTGGTTGATTAGAACCTTTTATCATAATTCAATTGGAAAAGCAAGGGTAGCTAAAATCTTGAAAAGAGAACGTCTTATCAACTTTAATCATGAGGTTGTAATCGTTGCGATCGCTAAGAACGAGGGATTATACCTCAGGGAATGGTTGGAATTTCATCGTATGGTAGGAATCTCAAAAATTTATTTCTATGATAATGAGAGTTCGGACAATACAGAAGAAATTATTAAACCTTATATTGAAGAAGGTTTTGTAGAATATACTTATATGCCCGGAATTGGCAAACAATTGGATGCATATAATGATGCAATACGGAGACATCGGAACGATTGCAGATATATGGCATTTATTGATTTAGATGAATATATAATGCCGGAAATACCATATTCCAATATTGGTGAATGTATAAATAAGATTCTTTCAAAGAAAAGCAATGCCGTCGGAATAGCCCTTAACTGGTGTCTTTATGGGAATTCCGGCCATGATACACGCCCCAAAGGGTTGATTACTGAGAATTATATCAATCGTGCGGACGAAACTAATCCAATGAATCACATGGTAAAAACTGTGTGTAATCCAAGAATGGTAAAAGACTATATTTCTCCACATTACCCACAGTATCTTTTGGGAGCAATTTCAATGGACTCCACCGGAACCAAGCGATCAAAGGGTTGGTTTTGCAGAGACCTCACTTTTAAGAATCTCAGGCTTAATCACTATTACTGCAAAAGCAGAGAGGATTATATAATAAAAACATCCCGTGGTTTAGGAGATAGAGCAGGCCATTATGACTTGAGCAAATATGACAAGATGAACTTCAATGACGTTCATGATGAAAGTATGCTATCATATAAAACTGATCTATATAAAGCATTATTAAAATGATAAAAGCTTGTAAGTCTTACGATTTTGTCTATCTAACAAACACACCATCATTCTATAAATTAAATCTTTGCCAGAAAATTTGCAGTGAAGGCAAGAATTTGCTGTTAGTGCTCTACGGATATGGGTCTGAAGCTGTGAACACATCATTGGACAGCAATGACACGTGGCTGTTCGATTATAAGTTTATCAATACAGGAGACTCAAATGCAAGGAACAAGGTTAAGACATTCGCCAATTTAGTGAGGTTACTGTCAAGTGTTCATTATAAGAAATTGATTTATGCGGGGTGGATTGCTCTGGAGTATAATCTCATGGCATTTATATCTCCAAAAAGAAAAAACGCTATGGTCTGCGAGTCATCAATTATAGATGTTTCTTTTGGCGGTTTTTCTGGGATTTTCAAAAAGGCGATAATTAATCGTATGAGTGCCGTATTGCCATCTGGACGACCACATGACCAACTTTTTCAGGCAATTGGTTTCAATGGGAAACGATTTTTGACAGGTAGCGTAGGCATTTTTGACAAACAGCCACGGGTTGCTAAGAAATCCCATTATCCGTTACGGTACATTTTTGTGGGAAGGCTGGTAGAAGTCAAGAATGTGTCACTGCTCATTGACGTTTTCAATAAAAATGGAAAGCCTTTGACCATCGTAGGTACAGGCGTGCTTGAAGAAGAGCTTAAAAACAAAGCCAAAGATAACATTTCCTTCACAGGCTTTATAGACAATTCGAAGTTAGGTGAGATTTATCAGAACCATGATGTTTTCATTCTTCCATCTTATTCTGAAACTTGGGGACTTGTGGTAGAGGAAGCGTTATATTGGGGCTTACCTGTTATCGTCAGCGACCGCGTGGGAAGTGGTGAAGACATGGTCAAGGATTTAAACACCGGTTTAATCTTTAAAAATAATGATTGCGAGGATTTGCAAAGATGCATTGACCAAATGGAGTCAGAATATCATCTATACGCATGCAACGTTGAAAAAATTGACTGGGAGCAAAGAGAATCTAATCAAGTCAGAGCATATTTAGACCTTTTGTCATGATTTTATCTGGGTATCTCAGCGACAAACTGACTGTTCTCTTTTTGCTCGAAATGTCACAGATTCGAATTCAGCGGTAAAAAATCTCAGAAGAGAATCAAGTCGCTTCTTCTGCCATATATTCTCTGGAATATTCTCTTTGTATTTGTCTATGTCGTGCTTGATTTGATTCCCGGCTTAGGCCGCTTCAACAACAGTGGCGGCACTATTGACCTAGTTATGTGGAAGTATATCTGCGGGTGCAGCTTTTTCATTTATTGTTTCCATGAACCGGTGCTTAATATATTCAATAAATTAGCTTTAGCTATTTGTGATACTAATCAGTTGATAATTAGACTCTTCTATTACATTAACCCGATATTGATGATTATTACCGCCATCATTGTAGCCAAACTTTTGAAGAAATTTATGCCTCAAGTATATGTCATACTTGCAGGCGGAAGATAATTGACATTTATGAAAGTTCTACAGACTATCGGAGGCTTCAGCGCAAGGTGCGGAGGAACCTCTACCTGTACTTATGATTTACTGTCGGAAATGCATTGCATCAGTCCAGAGCCACATGTCGATTTGCTTACCCCGGATGTGACAAGCCCAGATGATAGTCTAATGGGCACAGGTGAAGGATGGATAAAGGCCGTACCTAACGATTATCGCACTCCTCTTTCGTTGTCAAAAAATATGTATAGATTTCTTGTAAAGAGCGACTACGACATATATCACACTAATGGAATGTGGATGCACATCAACCACTCGACGTGTGCGGTAGCTCGGATGAAAGGTAAGCCTTACATTATTACTCCTCATGGAATGCTATATCCAGAGACATTGGCCCGTAGCTCATGGAAAAAA
The DNA here is from genome assembly GCA_947179325.1 of uncultured Bacteroidales bacterium. Taxonomy (GTDB): domain Bacteria; phylum Bacteroidota; class Bacteroidia; order Bacteroidales; family UBA932; genus Cryptobacteroides. The sequence continues at coordinate 30,668 of CAMXAU010000029.1, forward strand.
TGGCCAATGCGAAAACTGTGGTTTGACCGTGATATTATGAATGCTGCCTGTATTCATGTTACCTGCGAAAAAGAGATGGAAAATATGCGTCTCCTCGGATATAAGGGGCCGATTGCAGTTATCGGAAACCCGGTAGCCGTACCCGTTTTCACTGAAGAGATCTTTTCCGCCCGGCTCAAAACCCTATCACCTTCCCGATGTATTGCCTTCCTTGGCAGGCTTCATCCGAGAAAGGGTGTTGAGAACCTGCTGCATGGAGCAGCACTTGCTGCGAATAAAGACATCAGGGTTTTGGTCATCGGTAAAGGGGAGTCCTCCTATGAGTATTTCCTTCAATCGGAGGCCGAAAGGCTTGGTATCGCTAATCGTGTAGAATTCTTAGGCTTTCTTAATGGCTTTGACAAATATAATCAACTTTCCATGGCCGATGCGTTGTTCGTCCCGAGTGACATGGAGAACTTCGGTATGATTATTCCGGAAGCATTAATTGTCGGGACACCTGTTATGGCCTCAATTGGTACTCCCTGGGAGGTTCTTAATACTGAGCGCTGCGGATGGTGGCGCGATAATTCACCAGAATCCATATCTAAAGTGATAGATGAAATTTACTCAATGCCATGGCTGGAATATCTCGAAGCGGGCAAGAGAGGACGGGAATATATTATTAAAAATTTCATAGGAGAAAAGGTTGCCTCTCAGATGCATGAACTTTATCGTTGGATTCTCGGAGAGAATGTAAAACCGGATTTTGTATGTGAAAGATTTTAACAAACAGTAGTTCTATGAAAATAGGCATAATAACAATTTTAAAGGTTAATAATTATGGTGCTGAGCTTCAGGCATATGCGACACAAGCGTTTCTAAATAAATTGGGATATAATGCAGAAATAATTGATTATCTGTTTTATAAAAATCCAAAACATAAAAAGACAGTTTTGTCAAAGCCCTTGTTTAGATATAGTTTTAAAAAAAGGGTGTCAGAGTTTCTGTACCCGATATTAGTTAAGGTTAGAAATCTAAGGAATAAGGCAACTATAAAAAAAAGGCTTCTTAGGTTTGATGAGTTCCATAAGTTGCACAGCTCTATCTCAAAAACCTATAGGACAGTTGATGAACTTTATAATTCCACTTTCGATTATGATGTGTTTCTGACAGGTAGTGATCAGGTTTGGAATCCCGGGATTTATTCGACAGTTGCACCATATTTTCTTGACTTTGCCCCTGAAGGTAAATTGAGAATTTCTTACGCTGCAAGTTTCGGTGTTTCAGACATTCCGAATGATTGCGTCCGATTATACCGATCATACCTTTCAAAATATGCCGCCATTGGAGTTAGGGAGAATAGCGCTGTAGATATTGTAAAGTCAATTAGTGGAAAGACTGCCACTTGGGTTCTCGATCCGACTTTCCTTTTAACAAAGGAGGAATGGCTGGAAGTCAGCAATGAAATACATAGTGTTGCGGACAATTTTTTATTGGTGTATGAACTGATTCCGTGTCCTTATATAATGATGTTATCACAACATATCGCGAACTGCAAGAATCTAAAAATTGTGAGAATATGTCAGGATTCTGCAAATATAAAAGATGATGATTCAGTAATCAATGTTCTTGATGCTGGACCTTCGGAGTTTCTCTATCTGTTTAGCAAGGCGTCATTCGTGGTAACGAACTCATTTCATGGAACTGCATTTTCTGTAAATTTTAATAAACCTTTCTACACAGTACTCCCAATTCATAAGCAAAACAATTCTAGACAGCAAAGTTTGTTGAATCTTCTCGGTTTAATGGATAGATGTTTGATTGAAGGGAGCGAATTTCCCGGAAATACATCATTTGACATTGATTATACATCTGCGAATAATATACTGGATATAGAGCGAAAAAAATCTATAAACTTCTTAATTAACTCAATCAATGGAAGATAAAAGATCCCCCCTTTTAGCTGAAACGAGGTCATGTACTGGATGTGGGGCTTGTGCTAATATCTGCCCCAATGGATCTTTATCAATGGTTTCCGGTAAGGATGGCTTTTTATACCCAAACATAAATGTTGAAACGTGCATCAAGTGTCTTGCATGCGAAAAGACATGTCCTGTTATTATTCCGATTGACTTATCAGGAAACAAAAGCAATCCGGAAGTTTTTGCATGTTGGAACAAGGATTCCCAGATAAGAAGTCAGAGTTCATCCGGCGGTGCATTTTCGGCTTTGGCATCTGCAATACTTGAAGAAGATGGAATTGTTGTGGGCGCTTCATATAATAATCAGATGCAGGTAGCTCACAAGGCGTGTTTCTCTTTTGAAGATTTGGATTCTTTAAGGGGATCAAAGTATGTGCAAAGCTCAATGGGCGAAATCTATAAGTCAATTCGCTCATATCTGAACAAGGGAAAACGAGTGCTGTTCGTTGGAACTCCATGTCAAAACGCCGGAATAAAGAAATTTCTAAAGAGAGAGTATGTAAACTTGTATTGTTGTGACTTCATATGTCACGGCACGCCATCCCCGCTACTTTTCCAAAAATATCTTAAATGGATTGAGAAATCAAAAGGGATAAAGGTTACTTCCTTCAATTTTCGAAGTAAAAAAAGTGGATGGTATGATGCTCTGAGAGTTGTTAATAATCATGAAATCATGAAAGGTAAGTATGATGCCTATTTCTTTGGTTTTAACCGCAACTTCTCGTTAAGAGAGTCGTGCTATAACTGCCCTGAAATTGGAATGCCTAGAAGGGGAGATATTACGATTGCCGATTTTTGGGGTATTGGTATGACATATAGATTCGATAAGATCAAGGAAATAAAGGATGGCATTTCTTTGGTTATGATAAACAATGCAAAAGGAGAGCTATTGTTTGAGTCGGCCAAGCCTTTTCTTGAATATAGAAAGGGATATTATGACGAAGCTCTTAGCCACAACATCCCAATGATTGAGCCTTCCCCTCGACCAATTGAACGCGAAACTTTCTATCTGGATATGGAATCGATGGACTTTGAAGCTTTACGAAAAAAATATTTAAGAGTAAGAGGAAAGGCAAAAATAGTAGCATTTGCAAGAGAGTATATACCTCGCTTCATTATAACTAATCTGCGTGATATAGTACAATTCATAAAATGGAAACTAAATGGAAGTAAAACCTTATAAAAATCACTTAGGATTAAAAAATAAATTCCTCAGAGTCCTTTGGAATTTTGCGTATATTCTTTTCTTTAGATTTACACCGAACCCTTTGTTTTGGACCTGGCGAGTTTTTATTCTTAGATGTTTTGGCGCTTCTATTGGAAAACATTGTAAAATTAGATCTTCCGCGTCATTTTGGGCTCCTTGGAATATAGAATTGGAAGATTATGTCAGCATTGGCCCTAACGCAAAAATATACAGTGTTGATAGGGTTGTTCTTAAAACGAAAGTATGTATCTCACAAGGTGCTTACCTATGTACAGCCTCGCATGACATCACGAATTCAAATAATCCCCTAATTACCGCTCCCATTAGTATTGAATCATTTTCATGGATTGCCGCAGACGCATTTATCGGCATGGGTGTAACTGTGGGGCAAGGTGCCGTAGTTGGGGCAAGGTCAGCAGTATTCAAGTCAGTGGAGCCATGGACTGTCGTCGGTGGTAATCCAGCCAAATTAATCAAGAAACGAATAATAAATGAAACTTAACTTATCAGTCATAATCCTCACTTACAACGAAGAGATACATATCCGCCGTTGTCTAGATAATGTTGCACACATAGCGAAGGATATATTCATTATCGACTCATTTTCGACTGACCGGACTCTTGAGATTGCAGGAGAGTACCCTAACGTACATATTCTTCAAAACAAATGGGAGAATAATTATGCAAAGCAGTTGAACTGGGGACTTGCTAATGCTGACATAACAACCGAATGGATACTGAGACTTGATGCGGACGAGTATCTTCTACCGGAACTTGTCGAGGAAATGAAAGTGAAACTTCCCGGCCTGCCGGACTCTGTCTCTGGCGTTGTTATAAAACGTCGTCATATCTTTATGGGAAAATGGATGAAGGGCGGTATTTACCCTGTCAAACTTCTAAGATTCTTCAGAAATGGGAAAGGTATGTGCGAACAAAGATTGATGGACGAGCATATACAGTTGTCAGAGGGCGAAAGTATTGAATTCGACAATGATTTTTGCGACCATAACCTCAACGACTTGTCATGGTTCTGCCACAAGCATGTGAATTATGCCGTAAGAGAGGCCGCTGATTTACTTGATATTGAATACGGGATAACTGGAGCAGCCGCTACTGATATGGAGAAAGAGATATCCCGGCAGGCTCACGCCAAACGCTTAAAGAAACATAAATATGCTCAACAACCTCTGTTCTGGAGATCGTTTGCTTATTTTCTTTATCGTTATTTCTTGAAAGGTGCATGGAGAGACGGCAAGGAAGGATTTATTTTTACTTTTATTCAAGGCTGGTGGTATCGCACACTTGTTGACGCAAAAATTTTTGAAATCAAGAAATCATGTGGCAGTGACAGAGAAAGAATACGTAAACATATTCAAGAACACTACGGAATATCTTTGTGACGGCAATTGCCATTAAGTTGAGGCCGCATATGTATTAGTCAAGTCTGTGGACTGTCGCTGAAGTTCATGGACTTTTATCCAGAATAGTAACAAAACTCCCCCCCTCAAAATGAAAATATCTATCATCACCGCTACTTATAACAGTGGGGAAACGATTCGTGATACATTGGAAAGTGTCCTGTCCCAAACCTATCCTGATTTTGAGCATATTATAGTTGACGGAAAGTCATCTGACAATACAATCGCCATATGCCGGGAATATGAGAAAAAATATAACGGTAGATTAAAAATAGTCAGTGAAAAGGACAAAGGCATATATGATGCAATGAACAAGGGATTAATAATGTGCACAGGAGACATTGTTGGAATCTTGAATTCCGATGATTTCTATTCCAATTCAAATGTACTATTAACAATAGCAGATGAGTTTGGCAGGAATGACATAGATGCCGTTTATGGGGACATCCATTTTGTAGTGCCGGATGAACTGACCAAGTGTGTACGGTATTATTCGTCCCGTTTTTTTCAAAGCTGGATGATGGTGTTCGGTTATCAGCTGGCGCATCCGTCATTTTACTGTCGGCGTGAGTGTTATGAAAAATATGGCACATTTGACATTTCATTTAAAATCGCTGCTGATTTTGAGAATATGCTGAGGCTTATATACCTCAACAATATCCGTACTTGCTACATACCGATGGACTTTGTGACAATGAGACAAGGCGGTGCCTCGACAAATGGCATTTTGAGCCATAAGAATATTATTATGGATCACTACAGGGCTTATCGGAAAAACGGGGTGCTTTATGGATATTTTTTCGACATAATGCGCTACCCACTTAAATTAGGTGAATTGATGCTTTCAAAAACTTTTCCTTGGATATATGGACCAAAGTTGGACGAACACTGAATTTATATTTGATTAACTACAATAGCGTGGTCATATTGGATATTTTGGTACTTCTATGATTCTTTGAGAAGAATCTTTCCAAGGATTCAAATATAATTGATCTGATTTTTCTATTGATGTCAAGCTGTTGTTAGTTAAATAGTTTGTGCTACTATTAAATGATGATTAAAGTAAAAATATTAATCTTTAAATATTATCGTGGATTTTAAAAGATCAGTATAAAACCATTATTATAAATAATATGAAAACCGCATTAATCACAGGTATTACAGGTCAGGATGGATCGTTCCTGGCTGAACTCTTGCTCGAAAAGGGCTATGACGTGCATGGTACAATACGCCGTTCGTCAGTGGATTTCCGTGAGCGTATTGCTCACCTTGAGGGGCATCCGAATTTTCATCTGCACTACGCAGATCTCGGAGACTCTATGTCAATCATTCAGGTGCTTAACAAAGTAAAACCGGATGAAGTCTATAACCTTGCCGCACAGAGTCATGTGCAGGTTAGTTTTGATTCACCGGAATTTACGGCAGATGTTGATGCAACTGGCGTGCTTCGTATTCTTGAAGGTATCCGTCAGTGTGGACTCGCTGAAACCTGCCGCTTTTATCAGGCGTCAACCTCAGAACTTTATGGCAAAGTTGAAGAAGTTCCTCAAAACGAAAATACGCCATTTCATCCATATAGTCCATATGCCGTTGCAAAATTGTACGGTTTCTGGATTGTCAAGGAATATCGCGAGGCATACAATATGTTTGCCTGTTCCGGTATCCTCTTCAATCATGAATCAGAACGTCGCGGTGAAACTTTCGTGACGCGCAAGATAACCCTTGCTGCAGCCCGTATAGCGCAAGGGAAGCAGGAAAAGCTATATCTTGGCAACCTCTCATCGCTACGTGACTGGGGCTATGCCAAAGATTATGTTGAATGTATGTGGCTGATTCTTCAGCAGCCGAAGCCTGAAGATTTTGTGATTGCTACAGGTGAACAGCACTCGGTGCGCGAGTTTTGTCTCTACGCTTTCCGTAGAGCAGGAATCGAACTTGATTTTGTCGGTGAAGGTGAGAACGAGAAAGGAATAGACAAGGCCACAGGTAAAGTTGTTATAGAGGTTTCTCCAGATTTTTATCGTCCGACTGATGTTGTCAACCTCTGGGGGGATCCGGCCAAAGCTAAGCAGAAGCTCGGTTGGGACCCGTCCCAAAAGACATCATTTGAGCAGCTTGTAAACCTCATGGTCGATGCAGATATGGCTAAGGTAGCTGTTGAACGTGCTGGAGAGAACGTCAAGATGAACCTCGCAGAATATCTGGAGAAAGGAATTGTAAAATGATGAAGAAAGATTCCAAGATATACGTGGCCGGCCATCGCGGAATGGTCGGCTCTGCCATTGTCCGTGAATTGCAGCTTCAGGGATACAATAACATTATCACCCGTACACATCAGGAACTTGATTTGATTAATCAGGAGGCAGTCAATAATTTTTTTGCTGAAGAAAAACCAGAATACGTCTTCCTGGCAGCGGCTAAAGTCGGAGGTATTATAGCAAACTCTACAGCTCTCGCAGATTTTATGTACGACAATATGATGCTGGAGATGAACGTCATCCATTCCGCATGGAAAAACGGTTGCAAGAAACTGGAATTTCTGGGTTCGTCGTGTATCTATCCGCGCATGGCTCCGCAGCCTATGAAGGAAAGTTGCCTGCTGACATCGGAGCTGGAAAAGACCAATGAAGCGTATGCTTTGGCGAAGATTTCCGGACTCAAATACTGTGAGTTTCTGAATCGACAATACGGCACGGATTATATCAGTGTCATGCCTACCAATCTATACGGTCCGAATGATAATTACCATCCTGAGCATTCACATGTGCTTCCTGCTCTCATCCGCCGTTTCCATGAGGCGAAGGAACAAAACCTGCCATTCGTTACCTGCTGGGGAGATGGTAGCCCTTTGAGAGAATTTCTCTATGTGGATGACCTCGCCAACCTCTGTGTGTTCCTGATGAACAACTACTCTGGCAGCGAGACTGTGAATGCCGGAACCGGTAAGGAGTTGACAATAAAGGAATTGACGGGATTAGTCGCGAAGGTGGTCGGCTACACTGGAGAAATCCGCTGGGACGTGTCGCGCCCAAATGGCACTCCACGGAAACTGCTTGATGTGTCGAAAGCCACATCTTTAGGCTGGACTTACAAGACTGAATTGGAGGAAGGAATACGTCTTGCCTATGGGGATTTTCTGAATAATCCTATGCGTGCAGAAAGATAGAGTCGTTTCCCGTACCTTTGCTGGATTTGCGTTGTGAGCTTATCCTCTGCCTATTAACTTGTTCCCCCTACTAATGAAAAAGTAGGGGGAACATTGTTTTTAAGGGGTGTCATCAATAGAAATCCCCGTAATTTCCGCAATTTCATTTTTAGACATGCCTCTGGCCTTCAATGCCCTGGCTATCTCCAGCTTTGCTTGAGATGCGCCCATGGTGCGTCCTTTCTCAAGCCCTTCGGTTCTTCCGATTTCGATTCCCTCTTTGCGTCCTTCTTCACGTCCGATCCTGATGCCTGCGGCCTCGCCCTCCGCAAGTGCATGCCTCTTTGCGGTGTTGATGATTGAGTAGTAGT